>NZ_WJFC01000379.1 GCF_009725235.1 Scytonema sp. UIC 10036 | reverse complement strand
TATCTTTGTTGCATGTTAAAGGATTTTAAACCGGTGTTAAACATTTTATTACGCTTCATTATCGTATATGTAGTGTTGCTGCTGGTATATCAATATTACCTGAACAGTTTCCGGTATCAGGGTCTTGATTCTTTTTCTCGTTTCATTGCAGAGCAGGTGAGGGACATTCAGAATTATCTTGGGTATCCTACACAGCTTTATGACGATGTAAAAGGAGAACAGGTCTATTTTTATGTGAGAAATTTTTATCCTACCCGAATGGTGGAAGGCTGTAATGCGGTATCGGTAATGATTCTTTTTGTGGCATTTGTTGTTGCCTTTTATAAGGGTTCGAAAACTTTCATTTTTATATTGGCAGGGCTCATTCTTCTGTATGTTATGAATCTTTTCAGAATTGTGGGATTGAACATGGTAATGACTGATCACAAAGAATACGGAAAGATATTTCATGATTTTGTGTTTCCTGCCGTGATCTATGGAACGGTTGTACTGCTCTGGCTGGTCTGGATTAAATTTTTTGCTTTAAAAAATGAAAATTCTTAGCTGGTTTTTAGTGCTTTTGGGCATTCTTGGCCTTATTGCTGTACGGGTTTTCGAGGGCAGCCTTTTCTACGATCCTTTCCTGGATTATTTTCATGAAGTTAATAATAGCCTGCCGTTTCCGGATTTTGAATGGGGTAAATTGATTGTCAGCCATCTATTCAGGTTTTTGTTAAATCTTTTTTTCTCGTGTTTAATTATTCAGTTTTGGTTTAATAATAGGCATTGGACGATACAAGGCGCTGTTTTAATCGTCATCGTTTTTGCGATCACTTTTCCTATGTACTTATATTGTGTCTCCGGGCATTTTGAAATGGGGCAGCTCTTTTCTTTTTATATGAGGAGATTTGTGATACAACCATTGATCCTGCTGCTCATCATTCCGATGTTTTATTACCGAAAGCATATAAACAAGTGAAAGATATCTTATAAAAAGTATAAAATGTATTTTTATACGTATAATGCATGTTTTTACATACTTTATATAATTAAATATATGCTTTTTATATGAAATTATATATTTAAAATTTTAAAAAATATTTTTTAAACGTAAATTTATATATTTAATGCATGCAATTATTTATTTTAAACGTAAATAGTAGGTTATGAGTTCCAGAAAATATCAAAAAAAAGGAGATTTTCCACATCCTCATCTTGGGCAGCTTGTAAGAAAAATTATTGATGATAAAAAACTTACACAAGCGGAAGTGGCAAGAAGAATGCAAATTTCTCCAACATCATTAGCTAATTACTTCAAGCAATCGTCGCTGCAATTTGGGATTGTTTGGAATATTGGCTTGGCAATTGGCTACGATTTTCTTACTGAGCTAACAAATTATTATCCGTCTACTTTAGCCTTAAACGAGGATGCTAGGATTGTAAAGGAGCTTACAGAGAAAACCCAAAGAATAGCAGATATGGAAAAAGAAATTGAAATCTACAAAGCAGCTTTAGGAATAAAAGATAATTTTTTTTGCTTCGAAAATTGTTTATACTTTTAAAAATTTCATTTAAAGTGACTTGTTTGTAATGTTTTAAATGTTAACCTGTTATTTTGATTAAATGTTGGAAAATTACAGCAATATTTGCTGTGTTTTTTTTACAAAAGTTCTCATTTTTACTTCTTAGGTTTGTGATGTAAAACAATTAAAAAATCATTTGATTATGAAAAAAACATATTTAATCGGAGCATTATTTGTTGCCGGAATTGTAAGCGCATTTCCTTTTAGGACTTCTTGTGGACTGTGATTCAAGTAAATGGTTCTGGAATGGGGATATGACTTATGATCAGGTTATTAAAACCTTAAAGCTAATGAATGGTGTTGTTTTGTGGACAACCAATGTTTCAATTACAATTTACCAGCATTAATTCATTAAGATTGCAATTTGGAGCAAAATATAGACGTTCTATGTTTTGCTCTTTAATTTGTTTAAAAAGATATGAAATTATTTTATTCACTGATTTTACTTTTTTTAATGATTTTTGTTAAATCGCAAACAGGATTTGACGTATTATATGAAGCTGATTATAAGTTAATTTACAAAGATCAGAAATCTAATGCGGTTTCACAAGAAGATACGTTTGCACTCCTTATAAATGAAAAAGAATCTTATTAAAAATATGAAAAAGTATATTATGGATTCTTTAAAATTAGAAAAAAAAGTTAATGAAAAATCTGGTATTGCCGTAGGTCTGAAATATTCTACAGACTTTCCTGAATATATTGGGACAACAGCGGAAAATTATACGTAACATCTCCTGTCGCCAATAAAATTTTCAAGTATGAAGAGTCAAATAATTTTGAATGGAAACTTATAAATGAATTTAGGATAATTGGAAAATATAAGTGTCAGAAAGCTGTCATTAAAAAATATGGTCGTAGTTGGGTAGCTTGGTTACTGAAGAGATACCATTTCCGTTTGGTCCTTATAAATTCAATAAATTACCTGGACTTATTATCGAAATTTTCGATGAAAAAAAGGATTATGTATTTAGTATGTATAATTTTCGAAAAAGAAAATATTTTGCTAGATCAGCAAATATGGAACCTAAAGCAACTTTAGTGAATAAACTAAAATTTTTGATTATCAAAGAAGAGAAATAGCCGATCCTAATACTTATAATAAGTTAATTGATGATCCAGAAACATTAAGAATGATTATGAAGAAAGCACAAGAAAGAGCGAAAAATTATAATCCGATTGAATAAGTATAGAATAATAAATTGCTAATTTTATCTCTTTGAGAAGTAAGAAGTAACTTGTTTAAAAAAATACGAGGCAGTCCAAACTTTTAGGACAGCCTCGCTTTTTAAATTTGTGACTAATGAAAAATGAATTAATCTTTATCAAGGTATTTATCCAATTCCTCCTTAACTTTTGAAAGAGAGTTTTCATCGGTGATAATCATGTTTATTATAACTTTTCTTTTTGTACACCAACTCCACCTGCACCCGTTTTATCCTTTTTTCAATATTGTTTGTTACCTGTATTTTTTGATCATTTTCAAAAAGCTCTTTTAATTCAACCTCAAAAATTTCTGCTAATTTCGGGATGTATTGAGACTTTATATCAGACATTTCACTTTCCCAATTGGCATAGGTCACCCGGTCGATATTTAGCTTATCTGCAATATCCTGCTGAGAAAATTTTGTTTTGCTTCTTAATCTTTTAAGATTTGTTCCTACTCCCATATTATTATTTTTAACAAATGTAATAATTTTTTATTCAGCTGTATGCTTATCTACACACGTTACATTTTCCGGAGTCCAAATTACCTTTTTTACAAAGTCCCTTTCCCGAACCGGGCAGTCGGCGATCTGGCAAATAGGACATGAAATGGGCTTGCAGTCGTCCATATGAAAATTGAATTCTATACTTCTTCTGGTATTTTTTGCAAGAAGGATAATCATTTTTTCCATTTCATTGTGTGCATCGCGAAGGCTGTAATACCACGGTAAGGTGATATGGGCATCAATATGGAGGTTGGCTCCAAACTGCTGGATTTTCATATTGTGAACATCAATCCATTCCGTACGTCGGTTCTCTTCTAAAACTTTAATGATATGATTAAGAAGGTCAGGGTCCTGCTCGTCCATAATCCCGCTTAGCGATTTACGGATAATCTTATAGCCTATAATGATGATGTAAATACCGAAAAATAGCGCTACAACCGAATCCAGCCAGTAAATCTTCGTGAAAATAAACTACAATCAAACTGACTACAAAGCCCAATGTTGTAATGGTATCCGACTGAAGATGTTTTCCGGAAGCAACCAGCACCTGCGAATTTTCATGTTTTCCTTTTTTAATGGAGACATACCCTAAAAAATAATTGATCATAGCCGTTGTTGCGATAATGGCAATTCCCCAGTCGAGTTTCTGTAATATTTTTCCTGTTATAAGGCTGTTGATGCCTTCGTAGATAATCATGATACCGGCGATAGCGATCAGGGGCACCTTCGATTCCTGATGTTACAAACTCTACTTTTCCATGTCCGTAGGGATGATCTTCGTCTTTAGGTTTTGCGGCTAAATATAAAGAATACAATCCCATAAACGCACTGATGACATTTACAATGCTTTCCATGGCATCGGAAAATACAGAATCTGAATCCGTAAGTTTCCAGGCAATTATTTTCCCTATAAAAAGGATGATTCCAAAAGCGGCAATAAGCTTCTGAAAGGCTAATTTATCTTGAGTATTACTTTTCTGAACGTTCATAGGTTTGATAAAAAAGAATCTCAATTCTGAGACTCTTTTTATTTTTGTTAGTTTACACTAAGTTGTTGGCTGCAAGATATTCTGCGATCTGTACTGCGTTGGTTGCAGCGCCTTTCCGCAGGTTGTCTGCCACAATCCAGAGATTCAGGGTCTTGGGCTGTGAGAGATCTCTTCTGATTCTTCCCACGAAAACCTCATCTTTTCCTTCTGAATAAAGAGGCATCGGATACTCATTATTTTTGACATTATCCACAACTACAACGCCCGGCGTTTCGGATAAGATTTTTCTTACTTCATCCAAATCAAACTCATTTTCAAATTCGATATTTACGCTTTCGGAGTGGCCTCCCTGAACGGGGACACGTACTGCTGTTGCCGTCAGGTTGAAAGTGTCGTCTCCTAAAATTGTCTTAGGCTCCTTCATCAGCTTGATCTCTTCTTTGGTATAATCGTCATCTGCAAAGACATCGCAGTGAGGAAGAGCATTTTTGAAGATCTGATAAGGATACACTTTTGCAATGGTTTCATCTCCGCTGATCTCGGAATTCAGCTGGTCTACAGCTGCTTTACCAGTGCCGGTTACAGACTGGTAGGTAGAAACGATTACTCTTTTCAGGTCGTATTTTTTATTTAATGGGCCTAAAACCATTACTAACTGAATGGTAGAACAGTTGGGATTGGCAATAATTTTATCTTCTTTTGTCAGCACATCTGCATTGATTTCCGGAACGACAAGTTTCTTATCAGGATCCATTCTCCATGCGGAAGAGTTGTCGATCACGGTAGTTCCGGCTTCGGCAAAAAGCGGTGCAAATTTTAGTGATGTGGCGCCTCCGGCAGAGAAGATGGCGATATCAGGTTTGGCAGCTATAGCGT
>NZ_WJFC01000378.1 GCF_009725235.1 Scytonema sp. UIC 10036 | reverse complement strand
TTATCCGGGAGATTGTGAGATCGCTTTTATTCAGATGAGCTCTTATGCCGGAACGGAATCTACCGGGATCGTTTACCAGAAAATGGAACTGACAAAAGACGTAAAAGACCGTCACATTATTTTGGTGGAAGATATTGTAGATACCGGAAATACAGTGGAAAGCCTTTTCAAATATTTTAATGAAACACAGCGTCCGAAATCTGTAAAAATTGCTTCTTTCTTATTAAAGCCGGAAGTGTATAAAAAAGATTTCAAATTAGACTACATCGGAAAAGAGATTCCGAACAAATTTGTTCTCGGCTACGGACTGGATTACGATGAATTAGGGAGAAACCTGCCGAATCTGTACCAACTGGAAGAAGGACAAATCAATCATTAAACGCTGTTGGCTATTAGCTGATAGCTTTTAGCTTAAAAAGTAAAATAAAAAATAAATTTAATAATAACTTAAAAACGCTAAAGGCTAAAAGCAGACAAGCTCAAGGTAAAAGCCAAAAGCCAGTTGCCAATCGCCAGAAGCAAAACAACATTATGATAAACATTGTTCTGTTCGGCCCTCCGGGAAGTGGAAAAGGAACTCAGGCTCAGATCCTGATTAAGAAATTCAATTTAAAACAGATCTCAACAGGTGACCTTTTCAGATTCAATATGAAAAACGATACCGAACTTGGGAAAACTGGCAAATCTTATCGAAAAGGGCTCGTTGATCAGTAACAATATGCTGATACAGATCAACAACACCACCGATTGGCAGGATTTATTTTCGACGAACCCAAACTGCGTCAGACGGAAGACTGGAAAATCGTAAAAGAAGAGCTGAATGATGAGATCACTCTGTCTTCATTGGTGTGAAGATAAAATTCATGATGGAAAAACATTCTAAAAAGAGGGAAATCAGCGGAAGATCAGAGAACAGCGCAATGTAGCAGACTTCATCGAACAACAGAATAAAAGAATACTACGAAAAACAGCAGAAGTAGCAGAACCTGTACAAGCAGCAGGCAATATGTGAAAAATCAACGTGTCACAGACAAGCACCAGATTTCTGAGAAACTTTGCTGAAGTAGAAAAGGTTCAAAAGAAAATTTTAATTCAAGGTTAAAAGTTCAAATTTCAAGGTAAACTATTGACACCCATTCAACATTGAATTACTAATCTATGCAAACTTTGATAATACGTAACATCATTGTAAAAAGCGTCACGGAGAGCAGTTCTGTGCATCTTCCGAAAAATATATCCTAAGTGACCGAATGGGGGTAACGGAGTCGCGGAGGCACTTATCATGAAAGGAAACGCCAAACGCAATGGACTTTACTGCTCGATACACCCTCACGTAAAAGCGGAACCGTGAGAACGGCGTGGAAAAAACACAGTACGGAGCGGACGGACTGAATGTGTAAATTAAATATCGATTAGACAACGGGGGGGGGGGGGGCGCACCATTGCGAAAAATGAAGCACGGCAAATCATCGGGGAAATTGGAGATGGCCCAAAAAATTATCCTGATGGAAGGCGAAAGGCGGTCTTGGAAACAACATTTCAATTCTCCAACCAGACGCCAAGATATGCACAGCGGGACATGACGGCAGAAGTTACTTACTTTGAGCTTAATCTTGCGATGTAGGCCTATGTAGTTTCCCAAATGCAGAAAATCAACCCTATTGCATCCGTTCAGCACAAGCCAAAATTGCCGATTATGCCTTCACACATTAACCCGAATTTAGGATCGTGGATACAGAAATTACAAACTTTTGTAATGGCAGATATTCGGGATTATTGTAGTTGCTCGGAAGTAAAGGATTGGGACACCGCTTCTTGAGACATATTGAAAGAAATCCATCCTATATTTAACTAATCCGCCGATTTACCGAAATCATTCCAGGAATTTAAGATATTGGAAAATGATGAAAGAATACATCCAGAATTGCTGGATAAAATTCATTTTCCGTTTCAAAATCATCTGTTGGAGATGAGCTGAAAGGAAATCGTGCGAATTTCCTGAAACAAGCACGTGTTCTTACCGGCGTGACTGACGAGGGTCTTCTAGGAACATGAAAGAACATCTGAAAACAGTTCACGGATAAAAACCATAAAACCTATATATAAAGGAGATACAGAAATGTTTCTCCTTTATTTCTTGAAAATGATCACCGTTTCTCTTCGATACACCCAGATAAATATCTTCATCGAAAATCTGATTTCAGTATTGATCCTGCTTCTTTCAGCGTTTTCCAACCCTTTTACAGAATAAATTCTATCCGGATCTTCTGCCGAAATGCATAAGCTTCTTCCAAGTTTACACAATAAATCTTATGATTTCTCTAAATGTGTTTGTATAAGTAAACCTCCAGTTTCAATCTGTAAAGCTGCATGATTGCTTTTTATCATTAATAATATGTTAGATAGATAACATACAATAAATAAACAATATTTCCTCAACATTAATCTTGTAATATCAATTGAATTCAGAAGAAATCATTTTCAAAATGTACGGATAATAATGATATCTTTTCTTTTTCCATTTTTTATACAGCATCTTGATAAGGAAAAAGTAAGAAAAAAGCTTTCTGCCCTCAGAACATTCATTCTAAAATATCAGCATTAAGCCAGGCGTCTGGTAAACTCCCAACATAGCAGATAGCTGCGTTTCCAACAGTACAAATTTTTAAGTTGGTTGTACAGATATTCACCATGATTTTCTCCCTGATAAAACGTTAAGGAATTTTCATAAGATCTTCATTCTTAATCAGAATTCTTGGGAACATTTTCTTTAGCAACATGCTCAGGAAAATTATACAATATCAGAATAGAAATTACGCTTCACAAAAACAAAAATATTTGATCGCTTTTTTCACCGCATTAAAAAATTAATTGACCAAATCTTTCAATTTATCAGACATAGACGAAATATTTATTTTATTCTGTGCGCATTCATTTTTTTATTTCATGCAACAATTCTCAGAAGATGAATTCCAAAATAAATGGTTATAATATGAATTATACCCTTGTCTCGGTTGTCCGGTTTTAACCATGACTTAATGCAGACAGAACGCTGTTTAAGCGAAAAAGTTTAACTTCAGCGAAAGACCATCAAAAGACCCGAATTCTCAAGCCACGCGAAGGGCGGCGAATTTTAAGAAACACTCAAACAGAGAATTAAATAAACTATTCTTACTGACAGACCTGAGTAAAAACCTGAATATAAATATGGAGAAAGAATGTGACCTCTTCATCGTTTCTCATTAAGAGCTAAGTTTCAGACGGACTTCAAACATGTCGAGATTACGGAAAAAAAAGGAACGTCAGAAACTCTCGCAAACTTTTTTGAAGATTTGAAAAAAAACAACATCGACAAAAGTGAATAACGAACTTAAGAATATTTAAACTACCTTGCAAATATAACTTCAAAGAAGAATTTAAATAAAAAAAAACAATTCATTGAATACAAACTCTAACTTATAGAACTAATTGCATGAAAGCAATCAGGAACAAGGAACACTATACCAACCCACCATACAGAAAATCGACTGAAATAACAAAAGGAGGATTTTAGATAGTGCACGACAGAACAGGAAAAACGGCTGCCTTTCCATATCCAATCCTTCAGAATCAATACCAGAATAAAGTCCTAACCCACATATCAAAGCTTTAAGTTAACGCGACAAGAGAGCTGGCCATCCAGATCGAAGAAAACATTAAAGCTTACAAAATAAACCTAAGCCACTTGTGATATTTCGGTGGAGACTAAACAGCAAAGCCAAGGCTGCTTTGAAAAAGAGAAAGTTACATCCTGCGAACTCCGGAAAGATTACTCATTCTATTTCCCAGGAATAATCAGCTTAAACAACCTTAAAATTTATGTACTGAGAGGCGACAAGGCTACATGGCTTTGTAAATGTAAAGAAGTCATATCATGTTCCACAGAAAAGAAGACGTATTTTTCTCCACCATGCCTGCAGAAATCTAGAATTGAAAGATTCTACCTAAACAACTAAAAAGGTAAGAGTAACACCCGTTTCATCAACATGCAGATACAATAAAACAGTCGGTTATTTGTGATAAGAAAAGCTGACTTTTAACAAATTTAAAAAAAAACTATTTCTGATTGTTCTTGTTTTTAGAAACAAAAATGGTGCGGAAAAAAAATCGAGAAACTGCAGAAGAAATCACGACAAAGCCATTCACGGAAAAAATCCCAGAACTGCCATCAGCTGCTTTAAATAATTAAAATCAGGCAAAACAAGGGATTTGTAGCGACTGATATTTACGAGAGTGAATTGATATGGATGAGCTGAAATATTCAATACATTTTGAACATATCCATTGCCGAAACGTAGTCATAATCGGAAGACGGGAAGAGCCGTGAAAGGATCTTCCATCTCTTCTGTAGACACAGGGCCTGGTATTTGCTGAACCTGAAAAATACAGAAAAACTGATCGGAAAAATTCCTGTGATCAAAGATCATCCTTCATACCGACGATCCTGTAGTCAGAAAGCAAATTCTAATAACAACCTTTACTCCTGCTCAGATAAGCCCAAACTCAAGACAGATGTGAAGGCCGTGAAAAAAGGAATAAACAATTCGTCTGTACCTACCAGGAGTTTAAAAAGCAAAGAATAAAACTACAGAAAACATAATGAAAAGTCTCGATAGGGAAGACTTTTACTTTTATGTTACTGCAGACGAACGTCTTATTTGAAAACGAACTAAAGTCCGTCCCTGTTGATATTACATTAAATAAATTCCTGCATTCAGCTTCCCTGTCGATTTCCGTAAGTCTTTCGAAATAATTCACAGCTTCCCAACCAGATTCCTAATAAAACTTCATCTCTTTTTCACGTGCGGACAAGCAAGATAAGGAGAATCTTTTCAGAACGATTTTAATCTAAAGGAATTCTTCAGGAACTGGTCTATTTTACATCTAAAAGTAATACTCCACCGATTCTGATGAAATAAGTTCAACGGCGTGTTGCCTGCTCAAGGTAATATCGGAAAAAAAATGAAAATCCCTCTCAGTTTCGGGTGTTTTTTTCTTTCCAGTACTTCAAAGGTTTCATCAAAGCTTTCACGGGTATGAATCACAATCGGTGAATCTTTTTCGATGGCCCAGTCGATCTGCTGCTCAAAAGCTTTTACCTGAATATCCAGCGTTGTTTTGTCCCAATACAGATCAATTCCGATCTCTCCGATGGCAGGAAATTCTCTTTCATCAAGATAATTTTTGACAATTTCCAGTTCTTTTTCCCAGGATTCAGGTTTTA
>NZ_WJFC01000377.1 GCF_009725235.1 Scytonema sp. UIC 10036 | reverse complement strand
TCCCCTTTACAAGGGGAGGGTTAGGGTGGGGTAGATTTTACTCATGCAACCAAGGTGTCAAATGAGGTTGCCAAGCAACCAATTCGTCTTCCTTAAACCACAGGGAAACTTCTCGTTGTGCTGTTTCAATAGCATCGGAACCGTGGATGAGGTTGCGACCAATATTTATGCCGAAGTCACCTCGGATGGTTCCTGGTTCTGCTGTTAAGGGATTTGTTGCGCCAATTAACTTTCTAGCGGCGGCGACAACGCCTTCTCCTTCCCAAACCATCGCTACAACCGGGCCTGAAGTGATAAACTCGACCAGGCTGCCAAAGAAAGGTCTTTCTTTGTGAACATCGTAATGTTGTTCAGCCAATTCTCGGGAAGGTTTGACAAACTTTAAACCAACGAGGGTAAAGCCTTTAGTCTCAAAGCGGCGGATGATTTCACCAATGAGTCCGCGCTGTACGCCATCGGGCTTAATTGCTAAAAATGTGCGTTCCAAAGCTATCTCCTCAAATTAAGTAAATTGGTTATTGGTCATTGGTCATTGGTCATTGGTTATTGGTCATTGGTTATTGGTCATTGGTCATTGGTCATTAGTTCTTAACAAAGGACAAATGACACTTGACAAAGGACAAATGACGCTTGACAAATGACAAATGACACTTGACAAATGACAAAGGACAATCTGAGATTATCTCAGAAAGTATCTCCGAATGCATATGCGCTTCGGAATGAATACGATACATTGTATTCTCGTGGGTGAAACAAAAAGGTCAGGAAAGAAATGCGTGGTGATTTAACGACTACTACATCAGACGAGGTGGTGAAACCTCCCTCTAATGCAACCAAAGCCGAAATAAGAGCACAAAAACAACAAAAACAGCTGCCTACGGCTACCAATTCCGATGGAAATCGTACTTGGAAAATCGAGGATAGCGAAGCACTGTATCGGATAGAAGGTTGGGGTGAACCCTACTTTTCTATCAATGCTGCGGGTCATATCACTGTTTCTCCTAAGGGCGATCGCGGTGGTTCTCTAGACTTGTACGAACTGGTGAATGCTCTCAAGCTGCGTAACTTGGGGCTTCCTATCTTAATACGGTTTTCCGATATTCTGGAAGACAGGATCGAACGGTTGAACGCTTGTTTCGCCAAAGCTATCGCTCGCTATAACTATCCTGGCGTTTACCGTGGTGTCTTTCCTGTCAAATGCAACCAGCAACGGCACTTAATTGAAGATTTGGTGCGTTTTGGCAAACCCCATCAATTTGGTTTGGAAGCTGGTTCCAAACCAGAGTTAATGATTGCTTTAGCTCTACTGGATACCCCAGGAGCATTGCTGATTTGCAATGGCTACAAAGACCGGGAATACATTGAAACGGCAATGCTGGCTCAAAGGCTCGGACAAACGCCGATTATCGTTTTAGAGCAAGTTGAAGAAGTGGATCTCGTTATTGAGGTCAGCCAGCAGTTGGGGATCAAACCTATTGTTGGTGTGAGAGCTAAATTGAGCACCCAAGGAATGGGACGGTGGGGAACTTCCACTGGCGATCGCGCTAAATTTGGTTTGACCATTCCAGAAATCATGCAAACTGTTGATAAGTTACGCGATGCTAACTTGTTGGAATCCTTGCAGTTACTTCATTTCCATATTGGCTCGCAAATTTCTGCTATTCATGTGATTAAAGATGCCATCCAAGAAGCCAGCCGTATCTACGTAGAATTGGCGACTCAAGGGGCAAACATGAAATACTTGGATGTTGGTGGTGGTTTGGGTGTAGATTATGACGGTTCTCAAACCAACTTTTACGCTTCAAAAAACTACAATATGCAGAACTATGCCAATGACATAGTTGCTGAATTAAAAGATACCTGTGCGGAGAAGAATCTCCCCGTACCAACACTGATTAGTGAAAGCGGACGTGCGATCGCCTCCCATCAATCTGTTTTGATTTTTGACGTTCTCAGTACCAGTGAAGTTCCCGGTGACCCACCAGAACCTCCCCAAGAAGGAGAGTCGCCCATCATCACTTATATGTGGGAAACTTATCAATCGTTAAACGAAGAGAACTATCAAGAGTTTTACCACGATGCGACTCAATTTAAAGAAGAAGCAATCAGCCGCTTTAAATTAGGGATTTTAAGTCTCAGAGAACGTGCCAAAGCAGAAAGGCTCTACTGGGCTTGCTGTCAAAAAATTCTGGGGATCACTCACAAGCAGGAATACGTGCCCGACGAGTTGGAAGACCTAGAAAAAATTATGGCTTCCATCTACTATATCAATCTTTCCGTGTTTCAATCCGCACCAGATTGCTGGGCAATTGACCAATTGTTCCCCATCATGCCCATACATCGCTTGAGTGAAGAACCAACGCAGAGAGCTATCCTCGCAGATCTAACCTGCGATAGCGATGGCAAAATTGACCGTTTTATTGACTTACGCGATGTCAAATCGGTTTTGGAACTGCACAAGTTCAAGTCCGGAGAACCCTACTACTTGGGTATGTTCCTCAATGGAGCCTACCAAGAAATTATGGGGAATTTACACAACCTCTTTGGTGATACCAATGCAGTTCACATCCAATTGACGCCCAAGGGATATCAAATCCAACACGTTGTCAAAGGCGACACTATGACTGAGGTCGTGAGCTACGTACAGTATGATGCAGAAGATATGGTAGAAAGTATTCGTCAGCGATGCGAACAAGCTTTGATAGAAAATCGGATTACTCTCGCAGAGTCTCAAAAATTGTTACAAACTTACGAACAAAGCTTGCGAAGATATACGTATTTAGCAAGTTAGTTGTTAGTTGTTAGTTGTTAGTTGTTAGTTGTTAGTTGTTAGTTGTATGTAAACCATGAGCTACTAACCACTAACTACTAACCACTAACCATTAACCACTTACGTTACAGGAGCATTTGTTCCTAACAATTCAGCGATCGCTTGTCGTTCGACTGGAGTATGGGATGGCGGCTCTTGACGAGCATCGGTAATCAGCCAATCTAAAGCTGCGGCTTGCACGTCTATCGTGGCTCCTGTTTTGTCCACGCAGTAACGACCATATACCAATTTATCAACCAGTCTGACTCCCGGACCCAATCGAGACCAATCAAAGATGACGCTATTTTCCACTGTTGCGCCACTGCACACCCAGCAATTGGGACCGATCATTGTAGGACCGACAATTTTTGCACCATCTTCAATTCGGGTCATACCGCCAATGTAAACCGGACCCGTGATATCCACTTTGTCCCAGTTGACAGCAACATTCATGCCAGTGTAAATGCCTGGGGCGACTTGATGCCCCGGAATTTGGACATTTTTGATTTCTCCTGACAGCACACCGCGAACGGCTCGCCAGTAATCTGGAACTTTACCAATATCTACCCATTCAAAGTCCATTGGAATAGCGTAGAAAGGAGCACCAACTTCAACTAATTTCGGGAATAGCTGACTCCCAATGTCATACTCTACTCCTGAAGGAATATAATTGAAAATTTCTGGCTCAAAGATGTAAATACCCGTGTTAATATTCGTGCTAAGTGCTTCTTCTACCTTAGGTTTTTCTTGGAAAGCCTTGACCCGACCTTCTTCATCTGTAACCACAACTCCATAGCTAGAAACTTCTTCTTGTGGAACAGATTTCATAATGATAGTGGCAATAGACCCCTTTTCTCTGTGCCACTTCACTGCTGCTGTTAAGTCTAGGTCAATCAGAGCATCACCGCACAATACCACAAAAGTATCGTCGAAAAATGGGTAGAAATCCTGAATTTTCCGCATTCCTCCAGCAGAACCAATGGCTTCTCCGACAAGAGTACCATCCACAATGCGACCTTCAAAAGAATAGGCAATTTGCACGCCAAACCGTTGACCATCGCGAAAATAACTCTCTATTTCGTCTGCTAAATGGCTGACATTGACCATAATTTGGTCAAACCCATGCTGGCGTAGAAGTTCCAGCAAGAATTCCATCACTGGCTTTTGCAAGATAGGAATCATCGGTTTGGGAATTGTGTAGGTAATCGGACGGACGCGAGTACCTTTACCTGCTGCGAGAATCATCGCTTTCATATCTCTTATTCCTCAACCACAAGCCAGTTTACTGTTATCATTTGATACTTCATCATTAGTGTATTTCCGCATTGTTGTCATCCCTAAAAGCACTGAGTGCAACGACTGCACGACAGAGCACTTCTAGGCATGGGAAACAAATATGAAGTGTAAAGTATGAAGTATAAAAAAAGCATAAAATCTAAAGTGCCAAGTATGAAAATTTTATACCTTAGCTAAGAACCTTGATACTTTATACGTTTTTTCATCTTTCATACCATTACCTTCATCCTTTATAATTTGTATTGGTCATTTTTCCAATTGAACTAGATTTTAAGGTTTGCTGAAGCCATCATAGCGAACCATCACATAACAATGTTGTATATCCTTAATTTAAAGGTCTATCCGTAGTGCTTGGTGAATCGGTGAGTAACCGGATTTTTAGCTCTTTGTAGAATTCTTCCTGAGCAAGTTCTACTTTAGACTGAGCACAAAGCAGTAGTAATGCCCAAAAAACACTAACCATATGGTTTTCGTGCGAATGCTCTGTTGTACTCTTTTGTTGCGGTTGCTTTGCTTGAGTCCATAACTCCACCAGTTGTTCTAGATTTAACCAATTTTTCTCCAAATTTAACTCTGGAGTCATAAGGCGTAAAACTTGCTCGAGTTCTGAAGCCACTTCTGTCAGATTTTCCTGGTGAGCCAATTCTAAAGCAGCCTTCATGGACTGAAGGGTGGGTTGGCGTCGAGTACGAGCAGGCTTATTCGGTTTTTCTACTAGCTGCAACTGTTCTGCCATGACTTGCAACTGTTCTATCAGTTCTTGCAAAGTCACGCGGCGTTTTGATGGAGGCATAGCTGCAGGGCGGCGGCGCAGATGACGTTCTAATGGCAGGCGCTGATGGTGAGAAGTAACTCCATCTTCACTTTCCAGTAGAGCTTCTTCAGTAACTTCTTGTTCCTCTACAGCTGCTTGCAACTGCATCAAAGTATTTGCCTTAAACAATACCAGTTTTGATGCCGACAAAAAAGCCTGACCCGATTGTGATAAATCGGTTTCATACCCTCTTGTTGCAGTTTCCGGTGCCATGAGCTCTAAGTAACTATCAATAACTTCAATCACCTTGACATCCCAAGGATCGATTTCCCCTTGTTCAGCCTGGTAAATGAGTAACGTAATTGTTTCTAATAGCTCAGCAGCGTCCATTGAGTGGTTGGGGAGTAGGG
>NZ_WJFC01000376.1 GCF_009725235.1 Scytonema sp. UIC 10036 | reverse complement strand
CTACAATATATCCTGAACTTTAAACTTTGAACCCTGAACTTTGAATCTTGAACCTTGAATCTTAAATCTTGAACCCTGAACATCCCCTCTCACTTCTCACTTCTCACTTCTTACTTCCTCACCTCTTACCGGTATAAAACAAAAAACCCCACACATTGCGGTATGAGGTTTGAATAAAAACTGGCGGCGACCTACTCTCCCGCGTTAGCAGTACCATCGGCGCTGGTGGGCTTAACTTCTGTGTTCGGAATGGGAACAGGTGAGCCCCACCGCTAAAACCACCCTAAAGGTTGTATATCATTTAAGGTTTTGTGTTCCGGGTTTGATGTTTATTGCTGTTACACTTTAAACCTTGAACCCTAAACTTTAAACATTAAATGTTTTTATCGGTAAATTTCATCACAAAGGCAAAACCAGTGTCGCACTTATAAGGCTTGTTGTTAGCGGCTTGCTTTTAGCTATTAGCTATCGGCCAGCTGCCATAAGCATCCTTATAGGCTATAAATCTACGGGTAATTAGTACTACTCGGCTATGCTGTTACCAACTTTACACCTGTAGCCTATCAACGTGGTCATCTCCCACGACCCTTAAAAGATGTCTCATCTTGAGGCGAGTTTCACACTTATATGCTTTCAGTGTTTATCTCTTCCAAACATAGCTACTCAGCAGTGCACCTGGCGGTACAACTGATACACCAGAGGTTTGTTCAATTCGGTCCTCTCGTACTAGAATCAAGCCCTCTCAAACATCTAACGCCCGCAATAGATAGAGACCGAACTGTCTCACGACGTTCTGAACCCAGCTCGCGTGCCACTTTAATGGGCGAACAGCCCAACCCTTGGGACCTTCTCCAGCCCCAGGATGTGACGAGCCGACATCGAGGTGCCGAACCTCCCCGTCGATGTGAGCTCTTGGGGGAGACTAGCCTGTTATCCCCGGAGTACCTTTTATCCTATGAGCGATGGCCCTTCCATACGGAACCACCGGATCACTATGTCCTGCTTTCGCACCTGATCGACTTGTAGGTCTCACAGTCAAGCACCCTTATGCCATTACACTCTACGCACGGTTACCAAGCGTGCTGAGGGTACCTTTGAAAGCCTCCGTTACTCTTTTGGAGGCGACCACCCCAGTCAAACTACCCACCACGCAATGTCCTTCTTAAAGAAGTTAGGCTCCAAGTAAGTAAAGGGTGGTATTTCAACAGCGGCTCCACAAGCACTAGCGTGCCTGCTTCAAAGCCTCCCACCTATCCTACACATTACTTACTCAAAGTCAATACGAAGTTATAGTAAAGGTTCACAGGGTCTTTTCGTCCCATTGCGGGTAATCGGCATCTTCACCGATACTACAATTTCACCGAGCTCGTGGCTGAGACAGTGCCCAGATCGTTACACCATTCGTGCAGGTCGGAACTTACCCGACAAGGAATTTCGCTACCTTAGGACCGTTATAGTTACGGCCGCCGTTTACTGGGGCTTCAGTCAAACGCTTCGGTTACCCTAACGCCCTTCCTTAACCTTCCAGCACCGGGCAGGTGTCAGACCCTATACAGCATCTTTCGATTTAGCAGAGTCCTGTGTTTTTGATAAACAGTCGCCTGGGCCTCTTCACTGCGGCCACCATTGCTGATGGCGTCTCTTCTTCCGAAGTTACGAGACTATTTTGCCTAGTTCCTTAGCCACGACTCACTCGAGCACCTTAGGATTCTCTCCTCGACCACCTGTGTCGGTTTTGGTACGGGTTGCTTCACTTCGGCTTTTCTTGGAAGCACTTTCCCTACAGCAACTTCGCCCGAAGGCTAGGTCTTGACTATTCCGTCAGTCTTCAGTAAGTACGGCACTCCGTCCCCTTTTTAGTGTGAGCAAGTATGGGAATATTAACCCATTGTCCATCCACTTCCCCTTTCGGGTGCGCGTTAGGTCCCGACTAACCCTCAGCTGATTAGCATGGCTGAGGAAACCTTAGTCTTTCGGTGAGGGGGTTTCTCGCCCCCTTTATCGTTACTTATGCCTACATTTTCTTTTCTGTCCGCTCCACAATACCTCACGATACTGCTTCGGCGCAAACAGAATGCTCTCCTACCAGATGTATTAATACAAATCCATAGCTTCGGTAATATGTTTATGCCCGATTATTATCCATGCCGGACCGCTCGACTAGTGAGCTGTTACGCACTCTTTAAATGAATGGCTGCTTCCAAGCCAACATCCTAGCTGTCAATGCAGTCCAACCGCGTTGCTTCAACTTAACATATATTTGGGGACCTTAGCTGTTGGTCTGGGTTCTTTCCCTCTCGGACATGGACCTTAGCACCCATGCCCTCACTGCCGACCATCATTTATTAGCATTCGGAGTTTGTCAGGAATTGGTAGGCGATGAAACCCCCGCATCCAATCAGTAGCTCTACCTCTAATAAACTATAAATCGACGCTGCACCTAAATGCATTTCGGAGAGTACGAGCTATCTCCCAGTTTGATTGGCCTTTCACCCCTACCCACAGGTCATCCGAAGACTTTTCAACGTCAACCGGTTCGGTCCTCCACTTTGTGTTACCAAAGCTTCAACCTGCCCATGGGTAGATCACAAGGTTTCGCGTCTAATCCTACTAACTATACGCCCTATTCAGACTCGCTTTCGCTCCGGCTCCGGACCTGAAGTCCTTAACCTCGCTAGTAAAATTAACTCGTAGGCTCATTATGCAAAAGGCACGCCGTCACAGAATTTATCTGCTCCGACCGCTTGTAGGCGTACGGTTTCAGGTTCTATTTCACCCTTCTATTCGAAGTGCTTTTCACCTTTCCTTCACAGTACTTGTTCACTATCGGTCTTTCAGGAGTATTTAGCCTTGGAGGATGGTCCCCCCATATTCAGACAGGATTTCACGTGTCCCGCCCTACTCATTTATCATCTTAATATGCCTTTCAAATACGGGGCTTTCACCCTCTGTGGCTGTTCTTTCCAGAACATTCTTTTAAACATATAAAGACTTTTGGGCTAATCCGCTTTCGCTCGCCACTACTTACGGAATCTCTTCGATTTCTTTTCCTCCGGGTACTTAGATGTTTCAGTTCTCCGGGTTTGCTCCTCTTGCGAGGTGACATGTCTTCAACATGCCGGGTTGCCCCATTCGGATATCTACGGATCTATTCGTGTGTGCCAATCCCCGTAGCTTTTCGCAGCTTACCACGTCCTTCGTCGCCTCTGAAAGCCTAGGCATCCGCCATACGCCCTTAACGATTTCTTTCCTATTGTTAGGTTACTCAAGCACTTATAAGTGCTCGGTTTTCTCTTTGTGATGTCTTTACCGTTAATGTCAATGATCTTAATGTCTTCTTTTCCGATTGATGAACAGATGTTGTTTTTGGCTCCATCCGTAACTTTTAAATCAATCTTCCAAAACTGTGGAGAATAAGGGAGTCGAACCCTTGACCTCCTGCGTGCAAGGCAGGCGCTCTAGCCAGCTGAGCTAATTCCCCCTCTAGGTGCTTCCAGCTTTTGGCTTCTTGCTTTTGGCTAATTGCCAGCAGCTAAAAGCTATTTGCCATCCGCTTTAATTAGTAGTCTCGGGCAGGCTCGAACTGCCGACCTCTACATTATCAGTGTAGCGCTCTAACCAGCTGAGCTACGAGACTCTTTGTGTTCCGAGTTCCGTGTTTTTGGTTCCGGGTTATCCGTATCCATTAACTCGTACCCCGTCTCTCTGTTCCCTGATACTAATTTCTAGTGGGTTTTGTATTTTTTATATATTTTACAGGTAAAAAGTTGAAAGAAAGAGGTAAGAAGCTAAGCTTAATGCATGAACTTTTTTCCTTTAACTTTTATCTTTTAACTATAAAACCAACCAATAAAAAAACTAAAGCTTTACTTTGAGATAAGTACTTGTATCTTGCGATACTAATTTTGTTTATCGTCTAAAAGACGCTCTAAAATGAGATGTTCCAGCCGCACCTTCCGGTACGGCTACCTTGTTACGACTTAGCCCTAGTTACCTGTTTTACCCTAGGCAGCTCCTGTTACGGTCACCGACTTCAGGTACCCCAGACTTCCATGGCTTGACGGGCGGTGTGTACAAGGCCCGGGAACGTATTCACCGCGCCATGGCTGATGCGCGATTACTAGCGATTCCAGCTTCATAGAGTCGAGTTGCAGACTCCAATCCGAACTGAGACCGGCTTTCGAGATTTGCATCACATCGCTGTGTAGCGGCCCTCTGTACCGGCCATTGTATTACGTGTGTGGCCCAAGGCGTAAGGGCCGTGATGATTTGACGTCATCCCCACCTTCCTCTCTACTTGCGTAGGCAGTCTTACTAGAGTCCTCAACTTAATGGTAGCAACTAGTAACAGGGGTTGCGCTCGTTGCAGGACTTAACCTAACACCTCACGGCACGAGCTGACGACAACCATGCAGCACCTTGAAAATTGCCCGAAGGAAGGTCTATTTCTAAACCGGTCAATTCCCATTTAAGCCTTGGTAAGGTTCCTCGCGTATCATCGAATTAAACCACATAATCCACCGCTTGTGCGGGCCCCCGTCAATTCCTTTGAGTTTCAAACTTGCGTTCGTACTCCCCAGGTGGCTTACTTATCACTTTCGCTTAGTCTCTGAACCCGAAAGCCCAAAAACGAGTAAGCATCGTTTACAGCGTGGACTACCAGGGTATCTAATCCTGTTCGCTCCCCACGCTTTCGTCCATCAGCGTCAGTTAAGACATAGTGACCTGCCTTCGCAATTGGTGTTCTAAGTAATATCTATGCATTTCACCGCTACACTACTTATTCCAGCCACTTCTACCTTACTCAAGACATGCAGTATCAATGGCAGTTTCACAGTTGAGCTGTGAGATTTCACCACTGACTTACACATCCGCCTACGGACCCTTTAAACCCAATAAATCCGGATAACGCTTGCACCCTCCGTATTACCGCGGCTGCTGGCACGGAGTTAGCCGGTGCTTATTCGTACAGTACCTTCAGCTATCTACACGTAGATAGGTTTATCCCTGTACAAAAGAAGTTTACAACCCATAGGGCCGTCGTCCTTCACGCGGGATGGCTGGATCAGGCGCTAACCCATTGTCCAATATTCCTCACTGCTGCCTCCCGTAGGAGTCTGGTCCGTGTCTCAGTACCAGTGTGGGGGATCACCCTCTCAGGCCCCCTAAAGATCATCGACTTGGTGAGCCGTTACCTCACCAACTATCTAATCTTGCGCGTGCCCATCTTTATCCACCTCAGTTTTCAATTTTAAATGATGCAATCCAAAATATTATGTGGTATTAATCTTCATTTCGAAAGGCTATCCC
The DNA here is from genome assembly GCF_009725235.1 of Scytonema sp. UIC 10036. Next base: position 1 of record NZ_WJFC01000376.1, on the reverse strand, counting down.
C
>NZ_WJFC01000375.1 GCF_009725235.1 Scytonema sp. UIC 10036 | reverse complement strand
GCCATAAGCCACAGGAACCTGCCCTAACCTATCAAAACAACCAGGGCGACAGTAAAGCTAAATCAGTTCATCAAAAGGTTATATTGGATTATATCGGCGTGGAAGCTTCAATTGTTCTGGTAAATTTTCATACAGATTTTTATATTAAATATTATCTGCCTTCTCTGCTCACATTCAATCATGCGATTGTTAAGATCACTCATAAAGGAGAAGATTATTTTGTTGATGCTACTATACGGGATGAATTCGGAATGCTGGAAAACCGCGGATTCATTTATTTCATGCATTACTTGGAAGTAAAACCTGATCAGGAACTGAAACAGAGAAAACCGTACCGATATCCTTATTTTTGTGTGGATGAAAAAGTGGATTTCCAGGTTCAGGATACAATAGGAAAACTCACGCTTACCACGACGTATAAAGGAAAGCGGGTAATGCCATGAGAAGGTATTTTAAAAATACAACCGGAGAGATTGATGACAGTTGGAATAATTTCCTTTTTTACAGCTTAATTATTCGGGTGACAGAAACGTACGGATATCAGAATATATTTAAAGATGCTGCAATAGAGATGTAAGCGACGATAAAAAACAGAATGAATTTAAAATTCAGTATCAGTCCATTATAGAAAATCCTTATTTTGTGGATCCTACAAATAATCGTTTTTTATGTATTTGACCGAAACTGGTAAAAGCGAACGTACGGGATTATGTGCATAAAGATCTCCTTTCTGGCATAACTTTGACAGTGAGAAATATGAAATCAACCTATACACCGACCAGAAAATCGATACGGAAGAGAAATATACGGTTCAGGAAACACCATCGTCAATCCGTATTTTGATTTTAAAAGCGGAAGAAAGTAAGCAAAAACGGGCAAGGCATATATTGAATACAGTCCGCTCGTCAATCTAGAATTCCGAAAAATGAATTTGAGAAATTCAGAGCCGATCATCATACAGTTGCAGACAGCAATTTCGGTTTGGGATCGATATTATTGAGCCTGGACTAATGAATTTGCTAAAATTTAATTTTAAAAAGATTTAAGTAGGTGGGGTAAAGTTTCGGGCGGGTTTGCTTTGCAAACCGCCGAAACTTTAAAAAATAATAACAGATCGGGAATATGCCAAAGTCGTATTGCGAGAATACAATTGTATAGCAGAAGGATCTTGTGTGATATAATCTTTCCATACCTCTTTTCAGCATTTGTAAGGTTTTCTTCTTCCTGTTTGTTTAGAAAGAATTATTTCCTGTGTTGATATTTTTTTCGGAAGTACTGGAAAAGCGTCCTCTTTCTTGAGATTTCAAATGCAGCTTTCTATAGCTCCAAGGGGAGGGTTTCGGTGATAAATATTTTCCCAATTCGCATCCGACAGGTTCTCAAAACATTTTTACTAACATATCTAAAATAAAAACTTGAAGGTTGGCTTTATTTATCCAATCTCAATTCCGTTTTCACATTGCTGTCATCCGGAGTAACAAACGATAATTTTCCGTCCGGTTTTGTCGTCAATAACAACATTCTGCGACTCAATACCTCTGATCTTTCTGGGAGCAAGATTTATAAATCATTACCTGCTTTCCGATTACTTCTTCGGGTAAAGCTTTCTGCAATCCCTGAAACAACGGTTCTTACGTCAACACCTGTATCAACATCAGCTTTAATAATTTGTCGGCTTTTTCTACTTTTCAGCTTCCAGAATTGTGGCTGTTCTCAGGTCGATTTTCGTAAATCATCAAAGTGATTTCTCTTTCATAGGTTGGGTAGGATTTGTTTTTTTATTATTCTGTTTGGTTTGTTCTAATTTTTGAATTGGGCTTCAATACATCATCTTCAATTTTTGAGAAAGGAGAGATGCTTCGTTGATTTGGTGACCAGTTTCTATGAGTACAGATTTTGTTTCAATATCTTTCCAGCTTTGCTTTTCAACATTAAACATATTCAGTATTTATCAGAACTAAGGCATAAATGGTTCACACAATTGCGCAACGCCACTGCAATCTGTGCTCGACGAATAGCGAATGCGCTGCTTTTTCAGGATTTTCTTTAATGGTTTTTCCAAGGCTCTTCAGTCTGAGATACTGGTTACCGACAACGTGCTAAATTCATCAAAGCTGTCAAAGAATTTCTGAATTCATAATTTTCCAGGAAACCAGAAATTTCTTTGCTGATTTTGATTTCCTCTATTCGGAAGGTTGGCATCTCCCCTGAGGAACGACTCCATTATAATATTTATGAATCAGAACGGAACTCTGTTGATAAAGTTTCCGAAAATCTACCAATTCAGAATTGTTTTTCGTCTGAAATCTTTTCACGTAAAATTATTATTCTTTCGTTTCCGGAGCTGATAAAGAAGGCATATCGCAGTACATCCTGCTGTCCCGGGAAATTTCAACATATTCATGAGCCACGCCGCTTCTTGAGGTTGAAATTTTGTCATTTCAAGATTCAGAAATTCAAACGCAGGAACATTTTTCGGCATAATGAAACCCGTGCGCTTCATCATGCTTGGAATATAATCAGTGAATACAATATTTATTTTCCGATAAAATGAACAAGATCAGAATTTTCGCTTTGCCAGTAATCTTTCCAGTCTTTCCCGTTTTTCTCTGCCCACTCTTTGGTAAAGAAAAATACCCAATTGTGCATCAAACCATACATACAATACTTTGCTCTGCGCCGAAAGCGGAACCGAACCCCCAGTTGAGGTCACGGGTCATGGCACGAGGCTTCAGACCGTTATTTAACATGATTTTACCTGTCGTACATTGGTTTCCAGTCATCTTTATGCCTTCAATAATCCATTCATTCAGAATTTTCGTATTCATTTATGGTAAATACCAGTTTTTTGTTTCTTTAAAATCGGAATATTTCGCTGAGCATTGATTTCGGGTTATCAGCTCAGACGGGGAAAGGGTAGAGCCACAACGTTGCACTGATCGGCCGTACGCATTTTCATTGCGGCAATTCGGGCATGTTCCTAAATATAGCGGTCTGCAAGAATTCTCCGGCTGCTCGTCAAAATACTGCTCAGAGATTCCTCTGTGAACTTTTTTTTTTCATAAAGAACTTAAAGAAATCTGACTGTTTCATAATGGTTTTTAGAGTAGTCCTTGAATATTCATCAAATGAAATTCCTAATCCGCAAAGATTTTTTAATAATTTCATGGTATTTGTCTACAATATCCTGAGGAGTATACTCCTTTTTTTTTGCTCTTATGTAATAGGAATCGTGTCATCTGAGCCACAGATAAGCTACGTCTTTTCCCAATCTTCTCTTGAATCTTGCATAAACATCCGCGGTATATATACCCTGCAATGTCCTATATGAACCGGCCGTTTGCATAAGGAAGGCTGCCGTAATCATCTTTCTGTTCGACATTTATAGTAAGTTTAGTCTGCAAGATAGCGAATATCTGCGGAATACCGTGTGGTACTAATTTTAAGAATTTTTAGTCTATAAGACGGTCGGATATATATTAGTTAAACTAATGTTTAACTTTTGTTAAATTAATATTGTATTATGTAGTGCATATTTTATGATAATATACTGATAATTAGTATAATAGGTTTAAATGATCGTTTTAATTTCATAATTTTATTAAAATTTTTAAAAATTTATGATAATTTGTTTTTTTTTAAATTGCAGCAGGCTTCACGCCAGTATGATGAAAAAAAGTAACTATATAAAATAATAATTTGTGAGAAATTTTACAACGGTATTAAAAATTGCACCTGCCTTTCTATTGCAGTGAATGGTTCATGCACAACAGTGATTCTGCGAACAAAAGAAAAAAAATTGAGAAGTAGTATCATTGTTATGTAAGCAAGAAAACGGATCTAGGATCGATAACGGAGTTTCTGAAAAAGACTTCAACAAGGGAGCGATTGTTTCTGCGACCAATTGATAGTGGGTAAGGCTCCGGGAGTAGAATCACAAATTCTGGCGTTCTCCTGATGCTGCTCGAATATAAGAATTAGAGGGGGGGCTTCTTTTAGTGCTAATAATAACTTTAATTGTAATCGATGGTGTTCCCTTAGACACTAATAACCTGCAGTGTTGCCAATCCTTTAAATTTAATTAATCCGAATGATATTGAATTTTTTCTTTTTTGAAGATGCATCTGCAACGGAATTTACGGAAACAGAGGTTCTAATGGTGTTATTATTATTAAGACTAAAAGAGGTGTGGAAGTTAAGAGTTAGTTTAATAAAATGTTTGGTAGTTCTGTAACGAATATGTTACGTAATGAATGCGAACAGTTCAAAAGCTTTATAAATCAAAATTACCAGATTATAATTATTTACTGGGTGTTGTGGTAATGCTTCCAACTTAATCGGGAGGAGCTAATATATGATACAGACTGGCAAAAAGCGATCTATAGAACTACGGTTTTCTACTGTAACAACCTTAGTATTTCCGGAAGTTTATTTAATAAAGTTCCAACCAGGTTTCATTAGGGTATAACAGAACAGAAGGTGTTGTTAAAACCAGTGATTATGAGAGATTTTCTGCTGGATTAAATATTACTCCTTCTTTTTGATAATCATTTAAAAGTCGATTTCAGCTTAAAAGATTATTCTCAAGCTTAATGCATTACGATGGAGTGCAATGGTGGTGCTGTTAATTGAACCTACACTTCCCATTTACCTTTCTCAGACCGGATTGAGTGGATGGCAATGATAGTTTGATGGATACTATCAAAATAATGCTTAGTAGGTAATCAAATCTTATACAGGGACAGAGCAATCCGTTAGCAATTCTTTACAAGAGAATCTCCACAAGAAATTACTAATTTTTAGGAATGCAGAGATTAACTATAAATTTCATTTTTTTCCAGATTTAAGAGCTATTGTAAATTTAGGTTTAGAAGCCTCAAGATCTAATCTTAAAACAATTTATGGTAGTAATGCTATTGCTACTACAGAAATCCTGAAAACTCTTTAGTTCCATGATTTTGTATTAGTCCTGGAGTTGATACTCTGAACGTCAAATATTACAAACCAAACTCTGGATGCTTATTTGTTTATGAAAAAAAATATTCAGGTTTCTTCTCATTTTTCGTTCAGGGGGATATTCTTACCAAAATTTTAAAAACGACGATAAAAGACTTTTATAGTATGATGATGCAACAGGTTTAAGAGTTCCGAATCCGGGCACTGCCTTGAACCCTAATAACAGATATTATAATGTATTGAATCTACAGTCGTTCATAGGAAGAGCAAATATTGACTTTTATGATAAGTATTTATTTACATTAAACTTCAGAGCAGATGCTTCATCATTATTTCAGAAGGGTGAAAGGTGGGGTTATTTCCCG
>NZ_WJFC01000374.1 GCF_009725235.1 Scytonema sp. UIC 10036 | reverse complement strand
ATTTTTAGCAGACTATATCAAATAAGTATCCTATTATTACCTTATTTTATACTAGGACCCTTATATGCTAAAAATGAAATTGATTATGGACAACTTGCACAAGCAGCTTATGGTTGTAGTATGATTGCTAATGCTCTGGGAGAATTAATAGGTGAATTTGGAACTCTAGGAGGATTTTCTAGTTACGTTGAGCGTTTGAATGAATTTTCGGATGCTTTAGAAGAAGTGACTAAACAACCCGAAAATGTTAGCACTATTAAGACAATAGAAGAAAACCATCTCGCTTTTGAACATGTCACTTTACAAACGCCTAACTATGAGCAGACGATCGTTGAAGACTTATCACTATCTGTTCAACCAGGAGAAGGTTTATTGATTGTTGGACCTAGTGGTCGAGGGAAAAGTTCTCTATTGAGAGCGATCGCAGGGTTGTGGAATGCAGGTACTGGCCGTTTGGTGCGACCTTCCCTAGATGAAGTTTTATTTTTACCCCAACGTCCTTACATAATTTTGGGAACATTGCGCGAACAGTTACTTTATCCTCAGAGAACTCGTCAAACGAGCGATCGAGAACTCAAAGAAGTTTTGCAACAAGTCAACTTACAAAACTTGCTTAGTCGAGTTGATAGCTTTGATACAGAAGAGCCATGGGAGAATATCTTATCGCTGGGAGAACAACAACGTCTTGCATTTGCACGACTACTAATTACTCATCCTAGATTCACTATATTAGATGAAGCGACCAGTGCCTTAGATTTGAAAAATGAAGGCAATTTATATGAACAATTGCAATCAACGAAAACAACTTTTATCAGTGTTGGACATCGAGAAAGTTTGTTTAAATATCATCAATGGGTTTTGGAACTTTTACAAGATTCTAGTTGGCAAATTCTGACTGTGCAGGATTATCAGCAGCAAAAAGCAAAAGAAAATATTACCAATCCTCCCGAAAACTCTCAAACGACACAAGAGACAGAAAATATTACCAATCCTCCTGAAAACTCTCAAACGACACAAGAGACAGAAAATATTACTAATCCTCCCGAAAACTCTCAGATTACAATAGATGTGCCACAGAATGAATCTGTAAGTAACCCAGAAACAAGCACAATTAGGATTTCTCATCAGGAAATGCAGATATTAACAGGCGCTGCCATAAGCACCATTAGAAACAAGGCAAGACAAGGCAAGTCCATCACTACTAAGGATGGCTTTACCTACCGTTATGATAAAGACCCCAAGGTATTGAAATGGGTCAGAGTTTAGGAATTATCAAGCTAATCTGCATTTACAGCGCTTTGCATCTGAATGAGGTACACCCCCCTTTCATCCCCCTAAAGCATCGGGGGGACAGAGGGGGGTAATTTTTGTACCTCACCTAAGGGAATACCAAAAAATAAATTATCCCAAATCCAAAATAAACGTGTAGGCAATACTGCTCGGATAAGCGTTTTTGTAGGTTGGGTAAACCCGTGTGTGAAACCCAACAAATGCTGATAAATGTTGGGTTTCGTTCCTCAACCCAACCTACCTTAAATTTGAATTTTTAGCTTAACCGACAAGTATTGAACGTGTAGGGGCGCAATGCCTTGCGCCCCTACGACTGTGGTCTATTTACCTGAAAATGGCTGTAAGTGTAGAGAATTTGCAGGATGTAGAAAATTTAGCAGCTATGCCTTTCCAGCACAGCTGCCTTCTGAAATAGCACGTATTTTAGGATGCTTATCGCCCTGTTAGAGGAGCTAAATGGAGCTAATTACCTTCTTTGAGAGTTCCTTCTTGCAGTCGCTCGATCATGCGTTGAGTAACTTGCGTGACGCTTTCTGAGTTACTTTTAACAAAACCATAACGTTGATTAATTTCTCGGGCATAGAGATTCCACTCTTCGGATGCGCGAAATTCGACAGTTTCGCCAGGAGTATATTCAGGATAGGGTCTGTAACTATTAATTCCCTCAACAGGCTCGCCCTTAACTAATAAGGGATCTAGATATAGCCCTTTATTACAAATCTTAGTTGATGGTGTAATAAATCCCATATCTAACCCACAGCGTCTGTTAGGAGAAGTATTTGCTTCTGAGCCATGAATAATATTTGGGTGATGGATAGAAACATCACCGGGGTTTAATTCAATGTCTACAACTCCAACCTTTTCCAACCAGCTTTTCACAACAGAAGATTCTACAGAAGAAAACAACATATTAGGTACATCTGAGCGCTGTTCTGGCTTAAGCAGTGGTAACTTATGACTACCTGGTATCATTTTTAAGCAACCATTACTGCAATTACTTGCATCAATTGCTAACCATAAGGTAAGTGCATTCATTGGCTGCAAATTCCAATAGGCACCGTCTTGATGCCATAACACTGCATGACCATCAAATGCAGGTTTACAGATATAGTGAGCAGTAAAGCAAGCCAACTCAGGTCCTAGAAATATGTTGGCAATTTTCTGTAATCTCTCGTCACTTACCAAACGTACCCAAAAAGCATCATCACGCATTAATGGATGATGGAAGTGTTCGGGGCGTAAATGAGGGTACTTTTGTGTTAACCATTGAACATGATTGTTTGCTTCTGCAATTAAGTCTGAATCAATGACATTTCTAAAAATAGCAAACCCATTTTTTTCAAATTCGTCACGAATTTTCTGAGGCTCAGAGAAATCGTAAAATTCTGGCGCACCTGTGGTTTTGTTTGTAGTAATCATGTTGTTTTTTGTCCAATTTATTCCAAAAACTGCAAAATCATTGGGACATCAATGGGAACTGATTGGAGATGACGGTCAAGAATAAGCTAAAACACATTTAATTTGCATTAAAAATTTTCTAATCTCTTACGGGATGGACATCTTAACCCGCCCAGTTTATGCAAATTAGATGCGGAACAGCTTATAGTGTGTGCTTTGGATATGAAGCTACTGATGGGCGGAAGTTTTGCCCAACTAGTAGCGTTCCCACTTAATGTAAATGATGTGACGCAAACTCAGAAAGCAAAGATTGGTACTTATGCAGTAAGTAATATATCATTAAATTGGTTCTTTTTACCTTTCATGTAGATTATCTTTTTTGAGGTCTGGGTACTGGTTTTCTCACTAAACACTTCTATCACCATCCTATTTGAGTTACAAACTTTTCGTTTAGACGGTTAACTGTTAACTGTTATTATGTCAGTAAGAACAAGATTGTTTGGGGGCCATTTAGGAACGCTATAGTTGTCGTTATTTAGGATTCGAAGTAGAATTCACCTTATTCCTAAACTCCTGCCAGAAAAAAGCGGGTATTTGTGCTAATAATCGCATCCCAGAATATGTCAAAAGTAGTTGTCTCAACTTTTCCTTCCACCAGAAGTTTACCGCAATGTTTAGCGTGTCGAAAGAGTATACTTGATGCCACCACAAAACTGGTATGAAAAGCATCTCCCCAGGTTCAAGAACACACTCTATGCACTTCGCTTTTGAGAATTTAGGAAATTTCTCAAAATCGGGTTCATCAATGTTAACTTGACTAAGATGTGGTATTTTTGAATATGCAGGAAAAGGATATAGGAAAGAAGTTTGTTTTGGGTCAAAGAGTAAAATCCGCTTTCGACCGCTAACTTGAGCTAATAGATTATGCGATGCATCATAATGTAGTGGGGAAATATTACCATGAGCGCCTAACCAGAGGTTTATAACCAACAACAATTTTTTGTCAAAGTAGTCTGGAGTTTCGATTTCTTGAACGAGTTCTGGAAATATTGTTGTCATTGGTTGACCCTGGAGATAATAAGAATTACTCGTGGATCTGTTTTTTTCCAGAAGGACACTCATGAAGTCACTGAACTTCATTGTTTTTCTTAACGAAGCAAATCCTGTTTTAGTATCGCCCATGAACATCCTACTTTGAGAAACATTAACATCAACTTGTCTATTGCCTACAGTAGTACTGAGGTAATCAGGAGTCCATGAGGACAGTGCTTTCCAACCACTCATTCCTCCAGTGATGATAACGGGTTTTCTCACAGACAAGAAGCCTCGTTGGAACTCCTCCGGAGTAGGGTTGTGAATACGCTCAATCTGGTACACTTCAGTGAATTTAAATTGGTCTTGTACGTTTGTATTCATGTTGATGTGGGTTAAATTAAAACTTTGTCAAGTAGAGGCTGTAGTGGTGTGTAGTCGCGGCTCACCAAGAATTCTGGTCTGGGTTGCCCCTTGAAGTTTGGTATATTGTTGATGCTATTGTAGGAGATAATCAGGAGCCTGCGGTCGTAGGGAGAAATGTTGGGTGCCGATCCATGTACTAAATTACAATGAAAGAAAAGGACAGACCCTGAAGGACCTTTTGGTGCGATCATACCTTTTTCATTAGCTAGTTTGGCGATCGTTTCTTTACTGAGGGAGTACTTGAGAGTAGCTCTGAAATTAGATTTCCAATCGTTTTGTTGACTATTAACTTCAGATGTCCCTGTTTGTCCCAAGTGAACAAGGCTCTCTTTGTGAGAACCCGGAATGAAATACATAGGCCCGTTAAACTCATTAAATTCATCCAAAAAAACTGCTACACTTAGTGCTTTCGGTGATGGCATACCATCTTCTTGCTCCCAATATATAAAGTCTTGATGCCACGGCCACAAATCTCCTCCAAAAGCTGCTTTAAAGTTGATTTTAAATTGGTAAACGTATACATCGCTATTGAGAATTTCACAAGCAGATGTTAGAAGACTGGGATGCCGAACTAAGGAATCGAAAATTTTTGTGGTAGTGTGGCATCCGTGAAGAGCACGCACTGTTTTGTTATCTTTTTCTAAAATCCGTCCTGGTGTATCTTTTGCTGTCAAATCATCGACAGCAGCCTGCATTGCCTCGACTTCTTTTGTTGAGAAAAGCTCTGGGATAAATATTAGCCCATTTTCTCTGTAAGATTCTATTTGCTGTTTCGTTAATTTCATGTTTTTCTCTTTACCTTATCTAAGTATGCAACTGTGTTGTCTTTGAAGGTCAATAGAAAATACCTTTTTGAAGGTAGCATGGATTTGTGCTGCAAACAAAGGAAACAATGGCGAGATCGCACATTATTCCTCTATCAAATGCAATAGCGATTAAGACGGTTCTGTGGATAGTTAAGTAGACCTTCAAAACAGTTAAAACACTTAACACTCTTAAGGAGATAGTTAAGATATTTAAGGAGATATTTAACGAGATATTTAAGATATTTAAGATATTTGAAATTTTTTATGAATTAAAATAACAAATTGTAACTTTTCTGTAGCAACTCCCTTTCCATTCTCAAATTCCACTCCTGCATTTAGGTGGGGCTATGCCCGACAGCATTGAATGGCAATACTGCGTAGGTTTTGCATAAAAACACGCAATTACGTAGGTTGGGTTGAGGAACGAAACCCAACATTTATCGGC
>NZ_WJFC01000373.1 GCF_009725235.1 Scytonema sp. UIC 10036 | reverse complement strand
AAAGCAGACTGTTTGAATAATGATAAATATCTCTTCTAAAGAGTAATAAAATATACTAACATGGGCAACTGTATTTTAATATCAAATTTGGTAGCCAATGCATAACCGCATACTAGTGCCTTCACTTATAATCGTTGGCTACTTGTCGGTTAAGTCGAAAAATACGAAAACACGTTTGTTGGGTTGAGGAACGAAACCCAACAAACAAAAATTCGAGAGCCCTTGCAGTATCGCGTTGTAAGGACGCAACCCACTGCGTCCCTACAGTCATACTGTGGTACAAGAACTTTACTAGTAGGCAATCCACTCTGGAGAAACTGTGTCTATAGGAGTTTCAGTGGTCGTTGTCCCATTAACAGTCCAAATGAAATTTTCACCAGTGTTGTAATTGCGCCAGAACACATCACTCTTACCATCACCGTTGTAATCTCCTATTTTAGGCTGTTTGGCGACATCAGTTGTAGGCAAGAAGGCAGCGGTAGAAACTGTTGTGCCATCCATTAACCAAGCGGTATTCTCACCAGTCGTTTCATTGTGCCAGAAAATATCTGTCTTACCATCGCCGTTGAAATCGCCTACGCTAGATTTCCAAGAGAGATCGAGCTTTGGTACAGAACCAGAAGTAATGAAAATACTATTCATCAACCACACGGTGTTCTCACCTGTTTGACTATTGCGCCAGAGAAGATCGGTTTTGCTATCGCCGTTAAAATCACCAAGAGTGTAGTTATTCCATAATGGATCTAATGATGACAAACCATATTTTGAGGTATTAGTACCATCCATAAACCAAACAGCATTTTCCCCAGATACTGTATTGCGCCAAAAGATGTCATTCTTACCATCGCCATTAAAATCCACAATGCTAGCAGTCCAAGATAAATCGACTGCATCAATAAAAGCAGAAGTAAGTACTCTAGTGTCATCCATCAGCCAAGTTGCATTATCACCTGTCTGAGAGTTGCGCCAGAAAATGTCACTCTTACCATCGCCATTAAAGTCAGCAATACTCGCCGTCCAGGCTGCATCGATTCTGTCCAAATAAACTTCAGAGGCAATGTTTACCCCATCCATTATCCAAATCAGATTCTCGCCTGTTGACTTGTTACGCCAAAACAAATCTGTTTTCCCATCACGATTGAAATCCGCATAGGAAAAGTCCCAAGAAAAATCTATCTGTCTGGGGGTGGATGCCATTGCTACCCTTGTGCCATCCATCTGCCAAAAAGCGACTTCATTGGTTTGGGTATTACGCCATAACTTGTCAGTTTTGCCATCACCGTTAAAATCAGGAACGATTGCTGCATTACTGTACTGCGGATTGGGATTGGGGTTTTTGGCTGCTGTTGTTGCAAGCGTTGACTCTGACAAGTCGCTTAGCCAATTTTGTGACGCTCGCTGCCAATCTAAACTAGTAGCTAAAGCATCTGTAACCTCAGAATTACCGTTGATTAGCAGAGACGAAAGTTCACTAGTACTTTTAGAATTGACGGTTTTAGATTCAAACATAATGTTTGGTGATGACTAGTGTTCATCATTTTTTTAACTGCTTTTTTATAATGTTTCTGTTAAAAGGTAACATCTGATGAATTCATATGTGTAAAAGTTGCATATGCTTGATGAGGGGGCTGTAGGTAGGGTTGTAGGTACCGTTCGATTTATAACTGTAAGTTTCGTCTACCCATGCTAGAAAAATAAAATGATAGTTCTTCTCAGTTATAGTGGAAACAATGATTGGTGTATTTACTTCACGCCTATTGCTTATATAGGTGTGAGGTCTTTTTTTTAAAGGACTGCTACCCTAAACCTATCCTCTGCTGTTTACTCCCTTTGCGCTTTAGAATTACCGATTTTTGTAAGGTGGGCGATGCTACACAGTTGTGAATGGTGGGAAGCGCCTACTCCAATACTGCAAGGGCTCTCGAATTTTTGTAGGTTGGGCTTTCCCCACGGGAAAGCTCTACAAATATCTGTAAATGTTGGGTTTCGTTCCTCAACCCAACCTACTATTTCTTACAAAATCTGACTTTTCTAACTCGTCAGAACCCTTGTTTTCAGGACTTTTTAGTACTGCACTAAAAGAATAAATAGCTTAACTTTAGTTATAGAAAAGAGCACAAATTGTTGATATTTGCACTCTCAAACTATGAGATTAAAACTATTTACTTCTTCAGTGTTAACTATTTCTCTTATCGTTGCTTCTGGAATACACGTCACTGAAGCAACAAAAGCAACAAACACTTTTAATAAACAAGACTGTATACACAGTGTTGCTTTTGATAGAATTTTCTCTGTTCTCGAAATAGGCGATCGCTTGGAAAAAGAATCACCTAGAACCCCTTCAAGACCGAACATAATAAAGATTGATAGGGTTAGCAGTGGTAATAAGTTGCAGCGTCAAAACCCACAGCCAATCGTAATAGCCTTACGGTGCAAAAGCCCGTGTAAAACCGAAATTTGAGAAAGACAGAATTGCTTTTACCACAGCTACAGTATGTATTTTCTTGAAAAGAACCCTGCTTCATTAACTTGAGTGTTTCCAGTCGCTAAGTTGTTCGCACTCTTGTGATTTGATTGAACGCGGACGTATTGGTCTTAAAGGAGTGCCAATGTCCACAGAAGTAAAAGATTTTTGTCTCTTCTTAGAAGATTGTTGTTGCTTGGGTTGAGTTTGTGTAGTTGTCATAATATTTACCTCTTTGTTGCCAACTGGGGACTTGTGAATCTCATCACATCAATGAAAGATACCATCAATGCCTGAACATTAATCAGTATTCCCAAATTTTCATCAATTATCACTCTAGCTAAGGTAATTTCCGGACAAAATCTGAGAAATAGATTTAGAGATTCACCGAACTACATTTGATTGAGTGACATAACTGCACTAGTTTGAGGACAACAGAGGCAATATCGCATCACAGCCAACTCCCTCACTTATTTTGCCTGCTGCTCGCAAATCATTAAGTCGCGGGACTCCTGCCGGATTTGTCCCAAACTTGCAGCTTCTTGCAAGGACATAAAAGCATCAAAATCTTCTACGTCATACTTTGTTTGCAAAAGTTTTCTCAACTGTTCTTCCGCAGTAACGGTAAGATATCCAGTTGTTATGACTTGTTGAACAACCTCACGGATTAACATCATACTCCCAACCTATGTAGTGAAATAACTACAACCGCCCATACGGTTATTTTCGCTTTTTTCAATAAATCTTTACAATCTCTCTTTCGATAGGCTTTATTTCCTCACTAAAACTTTACAAACTGTCGCGAGGTAGAGCAATGACGCATTTTTACCAATTTCCGCAAGATTTTTACTGGGGTGCTGCCACTGCCTCCTATCAAATTGAAGGCGCATATGAAGAAGGGGGGCGCAAACCCAGCATTTGGGATAATTTCAGCGCCACTCAGGGAAAAGTGCTTAACGGTGATACGGGTGCTGTCGCCTGCGATCATTACCATCGGTACCAATCAGATGTACAACTTATGGCAACCTTGGGAATCAAACACTACCGCTTCAGTATTGCCTGGACTCGTATTCTTCCTGATGGGCGCGGTACAGTCAATGAAGAAGGTATTGATTTTTACAAGCGCTTGGTAGACTGCTTGCACGAGCATGGCATTACTCCTCACGTTACCCTATTTCATTGGGATAGCCCTCAAACGTTAGAGGATTTATACGGTTCTTGGCAAAGTCGCCAAATGGCATATGATTACGCCGATTATGTGAAAGCAGTTGTCAAGCGGCTGGGATCGCTTATTAGTCATTGGATAACCCTGAATGAGATTCCCTGTTTTACTCATTTAAGTTATGATGCGGAGCGAGAAGCACCCCATGCTCCAGGCAAACGTGTTGGAAGTGCAAAGGAAGTTTGGCAAACTTCTCACCATGCCTTACTCGCTCATGGTTTGGGATGCCAAGCAATCCGAGAAGCTTCACCTATTCCCTGTCAAGTTTCCCTAGTAGATAATATCTCGGTTACAGTTCCAATTAACGAATCCTGTGCCAACATTACAGCAGCAAAAAACGCTTTCCAAACTAGTTGGGTAAATGGTGGCGTTATTTTTCCAGCACTGACAGGTCACTACAGCCCAGTCATGTTTGATATATTGGGAGAACAAGCGCCCGATGTTCACTCAGGTGATTTGGAAATTATTCATCAACCCCTAGATGCGATCGGTTTAAATATCTACACTGGAACTTATGTTCGTGCTGCGGATAATAAACTCGGTTACGAATTTCTGGATTTACCCAAAGGTTATCCGCAAATGTATATGCCCTGGTTAAATATTGTACCAGAGAGTCTTTATTGGGGCATTCGTCATATCAGTGAAACTTTGGAGCGAAATGACTTACCAGTTTACATTACGGAGAACGGCTGCGCCGCGCAAGATGAAATTAACAGTCATGGAGAAATCATTGATAGTGACAGAATTTTTTACTTGCGACAGTATCTCAAAGCAGCCCATCGTGCTGTGAGTGAAGGGTATCCTTTAAAGGGATATTTTGTATGGAGCTTAATGGATAATTTTGAGTGGGCTTGGGGGTATTCTCGACGTTTTGGAATTACATATGTAGATTATAAAACACAACAACGCATCCCAAAAGCGAGTTTTGAGTGGTATGCAGAGTGTATCCGTCAAAACAGCGTCGTTTGATGCTAAGTTTGGAAAAGCCCTAGAAGTGGTTATGGGAAGTAGCCCTTAGTTATTAACTGAAGGGTTGCGCCCAATTTTAATCATTGCGTTCCAAGTACTATACCGCTAATTTAAATCTAGAGAAATCTGGGTAAATGAATTTTTTGTACATCTACGAGATTTTCTAGACCTAGACACAGCAACGGTTACTGTATCGTTACCCATTGGAATCGCACCAATATCGAAAAGCGTTAATTGAATTAACTTCTCATCAAGTCTAAGCGAACTTACAGAGCAAGTCAGCTGACAAAACGAGTTAACCTTTCGTGTCCTGTGAGGACGGGCATTAAAATATTGATGTCTCGGAATCAACTTAAGACTCTTTGACAATTGACTCCACTGAAACCAAACGTGCTTTCCTTGCGGATAGGTGGACTTGGAATGAAGTAGAGAATTAAGTAAATGATGAAGTTTTGGAAGTCTTTCTGAAAATCTTCTGCCACGACGTGCAATAACGAAGGCAGCAGATGATGCAGAATTCATGCCATACATGGACATGAATTTGAGCATCCCAATTTTGCTACTAAAGGCAGGATTTACTTTCTTATGATATATGCCATATTTTGAGCACGCATTATCTAAAGCTTCATTCCATTGGGAATAAGCAAATGATGAAAGCATTCTGGCATATTTTTTTCCTTTCTCCAAGAGTAGTTTCTTTTTTCCAGAAAAATCTAATTTCTCAGATGCAACTGGAAAATTGTATTTTTTAGCTTTGAGTGCAATAAATGTG
>NZ_WJFC01000372.1 GCF_009725235.1 Scytonema sp. UIC 10036 | reverse complement strand
GGCTAGGGGTTAGGGGTTAGGGGCTAGGATTAGGGGTTAAAAATAATTCCCTACTCCCTACTCCCTATCCCCAACTTTTGAATTCGTTGCTGAAGAATGGATGCAGTAACTATATCTCCACGATGTTCTTTTATAAGCGCAAGGTGCATCAATGCCTCGTAACAGTTTGGATTGAGGTAAAGGGCTTTTTGGAAACACCGTTCAGCTTGAGTATACTCAGCTTTTACTTGATGTAGTGTACCCAGTAAAACATGGGCTTCAGCACTAGTTTGCTTGCTATTAAGATATTGCTGGCAATGATTAATTGCTGCTTCCACTTGTCCTTCATCAGCTAATTGTTTGGCTATTTCAAGACTCACATCGGGTTTTGTGATGTTTGTTTGATGAATAGCTGGTTGTGTTTTAGCGCAACTAATGGTAGAAATGGTGGGTGTATTCTTGGCAACAGAAGACGATTGCGTGGTTGGCTTGCGATAAGCCGGGTACGGCTTGCGCCAAGGGCGATAGCCGGGTACGGCTTGCGCTTCGCGATCGGCTGGGTACAGCCGATCGCACTTGTTAAGTTGTAGGTGTTTGTCTCTTTCTAATTCTGTTTTTTGCAGTGGCGCTTGGTTACTTTCAACTTTACGGTAGGCAAAGGTAAAAGACTGGCGAATGGATGTAAAGCGATCGCTTTTGATTTTTCCAGTTTCCGAAGCACCAACAAAAAGCAACCCATCAGGTAGCAACAGGCGATCGAGAATATTGACGACTTGAGTACAGGTAGATGGTTCTAGATAAATTAATAGATTGCGGCAAAATACTATATTATACTTGGCTTGAACAACAGAAAATGCACTCAAAATATTACTCTGTCGGAAATTGACTTGACTGCGGATAGATGGAATAACTTCATATCCCTCGGCTGTTTGCTGAAAATAGCGGTTGCGTTCAACAAATTCTTCACCACGGAATGAATTTTTGCCATAAATTGCTCGTTTTGCTTTGGCGATCGCGTGTTTGCTAATATCGATAGCATCAATGGTAAACCGATTTGTAGGTAACCCTGCTTCTATGAGGGCAATAGCGATTGAGTAAGGTTCTTCACCACTAGAACAAGGTACACTCAAAATACGAAGTTGGGTGTGAGCGAATCTGGGTAACCACTCGGTACGCACAAAGTTGATGAGAAAATCAAAGGATTTGCGATCGCGAAAAAACCAAGTTTCTGGAACAACGATTTGTTCCACAAGTTCTTCAAATTCTTGTGAAGAGCTTTGTAGAAGCTTAAGATAAGTTTCTAAATTAGATATTCCACGAGCAGAGAGGCGGTTATCCACTGCTCTAGCAATTTTGCGAGAGCCAATGATACTAGCATCAATTCCAATTTTTTGACTTAAAATAGTTTCAATAGCTGTTAATGTCATTTGTCTTTACCTCTTCTGGTTCTAACAAATTTATCTGCCGTAGATTGATGAATAACCTCTCTAGATGAATATGCTGAATCATGCCTTTTTCATCCATAATCATCTCACCTAAATAGGGAACTTCGTGTGCTTGCAGCCCGGAGGGGATAAACTCAGTTTTTGGCTTGTTTAGAGTTTTGACAACTCGTTCTGCCATCAAACCAACGTATTGCAATGTATTGTTTTTACAAGGATAGCTGACCATAATCACACGGGTACTTAAATGTGTTTGACTGGGTGTTCCTCGAATTAAATGACACAAATCAATAACTGGTACAATAGCTCCTCGATAATTAAATAAACCAGTAACATATTTGGGGACGTGATGAACTTCCCTATAAGCAACTCTGGGGATCACTTCAACCACATGAGAACTTTCAATAGCATATGAATTAGTTCCTATATTGAAAAGTAATAATAACATCGGTTTAGGGGTTAGGCTTAAATCTAAAAAAATTGACTAATACTTCAAGATTAGTGTCTTCACTCGTAGGAGTCGTTGATTCAATTTCTTGAATAGTTTCAGGTGTTAAATATCGGAAGACATTACTCTTCAAAATTGGAATGACTTCTGTAGGAAAGCTAGCAACTTCCTGCGGATACCTTTTTAACCTTGATTTAGCAAAGTTGACCTGGAACCTAGCACGTTTGAGAAGACGTTGACGGATATTCTCTAAAAGTTCAGAATTATCTACCGCTTGAGTTTTAGTCTCTTGATTTAAAAGAATAGGGATAAGATCGGGGTTTTCCTCTAGCACAAGAAGACTACCCTCTTGATTGTAAGAATCTACCCCTTCCATTCCTAACGAACTAATATCTGCAAGCGCGAGGATGCGAGCAACGGGTGATAGGGGGTTTTCATTATCATAGAGAGCGGGTTGATAAATCGCTTGTTCGTCTGGATCGTAAGCGCAAATAGTGGCTGCGATCGCTTCTTGAATAATCAATAAATCTACTTCTGTGAAAAGAGCAGAATCATCAAGGCAATGCTCCTGAATCTGTTGATTCACACATTGTATATAATCAAATAGTTGCTCAATAGTGAGAGTTTCACTAACTCCTGCTTCACGGCGTCTAGAAGTATGGGGTTCACTGTGAGGAAGAAAAATCTGAACCAGATCGTGACTAACAGCACAGAGATCTAACTGCGTAGGTTTTGCTTAAAAATACGAAAATACGTAGGTTGGGTTGAGGAACGAAACCCAACATTTACAAGCATTTGTTGGGTTTTGCACACGGGTTTACCCAACCTATAAAAACTCTCAGCCCTTGCAGTATTGCTATAACTGCTCATCATCGACTATAAATCCACATCGCCAAGGCTAGTATTCATGATTGACTTCTCAGAAATCCTTTCATTGCATAGCATGAGCTACCATTCTACCTGAACTGAATAATTAGTAAAAACAGCATCACAACTAATTAGCACAGCATTTTCTATATTAGCTTGAGCAATTAGTAATCGGTCAAAAGGATCTTTATGATAGAGAGGCAAACCGTCTAAAGCTAAAACATGAGCAACGGTTATTGGTAAGATTTCGATATAATTTTTTTGTTGACTAGCAATAATTTCACCTAAAGGTTTATTTAGTGTTAGTTTACCTAACTGGTGTTTAATTTGGATTTCCCAGAGACTTACAACACTTAATAACCTAATATTATTCTTATCTGCTAATAAGTCTAATGCTTGCTTAGAAAGTTTTGTTGGCTCGCTATCCCACCAAATAAAGGTATGTGTATCTAATAGTAAATTCATGAATTTTGCAACCAAAATTCATCGGATAAAGGTTGATCGAAATCATTACTCATTTCCATTGCACCTAAATTTAATCCAGGTAGAGGTTTTTTTTCTGATTCACTGATGACTTGAGCAACAGGATTAAGTAGAGTCAATCTAGCAACAGGAGTACTACCATTAGTAATGACTATTTCTTTGTCATCTTGAATCAAGGAGAGCAACTCACTAACACTGATTTGTAATTGTTGAAGATCGAGCGTTCTTGTTGACATAGCTATTGATATGAATATTTTGACCCAGATTTACAGCTTTAGAACTTGCATGATTGGTACTTAACATTGAGGTTAACATTGTATCACATTTTTATCCCAATATGCAGTACAAACTTTTGAAATCATTCTTCTGCTTGTTTTAGTTCCCCAAATCTTTGAGGAAGAATGACAGAAAGCATAGAGATTAGGGGCTAGGAACTAGGGTATGTTTTCAAAGGTTCAGAATTGTCATAACTACCTGTGCTTCTCAATAAATACGGAATTGGGTTTGGTGGTCAAATGGACGATTGAAACAACAAGTATCAATGTATATTTTATACTATTGGCTCATAATATTTAGTCATTTGAAGCATCCGAGCGCGTCGATTTTCATGTCAAAGCAGCGAGAAACTATTTAAACCCCATATATTTATCAACCATAGGTTCTCGAACAGTTTCAAGAACGGGAACGTTTGAACGAAAATGTAACTGTAGGTGCGATAAGCCGGGTACGGCGGCGCTGCCATGCGATCGCGAACGATCTAGATTGAGTGGTTCGTATCTGGTCAATGCCAAAACTCCTTAAGCTGCATAGAGAACTTGTCTGGTAACAGCTAGTCCCTAAAGTGACAAGCTGTTGCCTGCCATATTGTTCCCCTATCGACCTGCAAGATCGCAGCTGCTAGTTTAAAGTTTGGTTAAATTTCGTTATTTTGTAACGCGACATGGTTTATTAACACTTCCATATTTGGAAAACGCGCCATAATCACCAGTTAAGCGCCCATCGCTTCTATCACTTTCTTGAGGTGGCTGAGGTGGATATCCTTTCTGTTTTCCATGCGGGATACCGCAGCCTGCTTAATCCCAAGCCGCTCGCTTAAATCCGTCTGGTGCAGGTTAAGGGCTTCGCGCAGTTCCTGAAGGGTCATTTCTTCTTGCAACTGGTTGGTTAAAGAAGCGATTTTTGCCTTTCGTTCCGGCGAAAAATCTTTTGTAAGTTCTGAAAATGGTTTATGTCCTGTCATAACTTGCCCTCTTTCTTCAATTCCTCTATATACTCCTCATAAAGCCTGTCTCGACCGAAAATTACTTAAATACCTAGGGTGAGCATATTGCTTTGCATCTTAACCATTTTGTTGGTCAGATTGAATACTAATGTTTTGCTTTTGCATTCTATCTAGTATGCTTTGTTCTATTGCTTCTAGGTGGGCAAGTCCTTCTAATGCTTTTTGTTTTTCCTCTCGCACTATTTCTAAATTCCGAATGAGGTATTCGCCACTTAAATAGTAGTCATATATTTGCAATGCCTGTTCATCCGATAGTTCTCTTCCCGTACAAGGACTACCCTCTAGTTCTTCTATTTCTTTAGCTTGATTATTAATTGGTTTTTGCATAATTTTTATCTCCACCGTATAAAATGCTCTTGTAAAAATTGTAGCGCTCTTTCCTCTGTTAATATCATCTCCCTAGAACCATCTGGATTTTCTTCAAAGCCAACTCTTCTATAAAACTCAATAGCTCTAGGTATAGCAGCAACTTTAAATATTCCACGAACTCTGTTGGGAGAAGAAGTTATTTCCTGAATAATATCTGCTATCAACCATTCAGCAGCACCCTTACAAGTTTCTGATACGGTTTGAGGTAAACAATTCCAAGGTGCAGTGCAGACTATATCTAAAAGTACATAATGTTGTTGACCCTCATACAGATAAATTTCTCCAACTCTGTCTTCAACAATTGCACCAGATTGAAGTATGTTATTATTTAAAACTCCTCTAAATTTAGTACGTTCGTCCCTAGCGACTTCCAGTAATTCCAACGACTTACTTGCACAATCTCCAAATTTAGTTCCTAAAATATTATTTCTATCAGCACCATAAAATTCCATCAAATAATCTTGTATTTTATTTTGCCACTGTAACAGGTTACTAATCACTTGCCAGTCAGCATATTTAAGGTAAGTAAATTGATTTTTTGTCATCCCAAGCTATATTAAACGAAAGGTTTATCAAAAATTTTTCTTAAGAGGATGTTTGAAAAGTCATGATTGATGTATCAAATATTTTTTACCCCACCCTAACC
>NZ_WJFC01000371.1 GCF_009725235.1 Scytonema sp. UIC 10036 | reverse complement strand
CACCCTAACCCTCCCCGATGCATTGGTCCGGGAACTTGTTTCCCCCCAATCCATCGGGGGGACTAAGGGGGGTAATAATGCGATAAAAATCACAGCCAACCACTTTCCAAACATCCTCTTAGACTTTTTTGAATGTTTGAAATTTGAGAGTTAACAAGCTATCTAACTTTTTCTGACCATTAACACCAAAGTAGACAGCGAGCGTCAAAAGTACATCTACAAGAAATTTGTCATTGGTATAATCGTAAGCATTATCGCTCCCCTTGCGCCTTCTTGCACTTATGCCTTATAGCCAATTTACGACAATCACCAAAGTTAAGGAAGCTTTTGACCTTTCTACTGTAGAAGGAGTTCGCTTTTTGCCAGAGACTGCTGCAATAACTCCTTCCAATACCTTACAGGACTATTTAGAAGAAACTTTACCAATCGCGACCGCAACAGGCAGTGAAAAAGCTCGTTCCGAACTAATTATCACTCCCGTATTAGTAGAGGTACGTCGGATTCTCAATCGAGAAGTTAGCCTGTTTTCTGGGGAAGACTTTACAGTTGACGAAAGTTTAGGGCTCAACGGGCGATGTGACTTCCTGATTAGCCGTTCTCCTGAAATGCTGGAGATCGAAGCTCCAGTTATCATCATTGTGGAAGCAAAGCAGGCCGATCTGAAGACAGGCATTGGACAATGTGTAGCACAGATGATTGCTGCACAAAAATTTAATCAAGCCAAGGGAAAATGTATCTCAATCATTTATGGCAGCGTTAGCAACGGAGTTCAGTGGCAATTTTTAAAGTTGGAACAGCAAACGGTGACAATTGACTTGACAATTTACCCCCTGCCTTCTGTAGGACAAATCTTAAGCTTCTTGGTGTGGATAGTGCAGGAAGGTTAACCTTAGGATTTCTCGGCTTTTTGGCCGGCATTCTTGTGGTTGGAAGGAACGCTTTTCAAAGCTTTACACCTTTACACCTTTACTAAAACCTTTCAAGACGCCCTCGGTGTTACACCGAGGGTATATCAACGCGATCGCGCATGAAATTGGGCTAGCGTAGCCTACTTTCTATACTGACACGGAGAATTTAAAAGTTGCAAAACTATACATCATTTTTAAAAGTATGTATCATAACAAAATATTCGATTCTACCGAAGCGAAAGTTGGTTTTAATAAACTTTAACCAAGCAGTCTAAGACATTATTTAAAAAATTGATATTACTTTATACGGTTTTCATAGCAAAATCTATTAAAAAATGGGAACACTGATGTAAATAGAATTGTACTCTAGATGAACATAAAAATGAATATACAGCAGTGGTTTCCAGTTATCAAATGGTGGGTTTGGATTGCTATAACATTATCATTTCCAATTGGCGCGGGAGGATGGGGACTTGTTCAACTCTTTCAGTTGCCAGAACTTCCGGATTGTTTATCAGAATCAAGCAGGGCTTCTGCCTCTGCAGTTTTCTACTGTGGCAAAGCGATCGCAGATGAACAAGATGTAGATAAGTTGTCTCAAGCCATAGAATTAGTAAGTAAATTGCCTGCATCGCATCCTCAGTATAAAATGGCCGAACACTTGATGGAGCAATGGTCTCAGGCAGTATTGCGCTTGGGTGAAAATGCCTTTCAGCAGGGAGATATAGATAGAGCAGTTGATATTGTTAAAAACATTCCCGACAATGTTCCTACTTATAAGTTAGTAGATAACAGAATTAAACAATGGAGATCTGTATGGTCAAAAGCTTCAGTTATTTATGAAGATGCTGTAGCTAAACTAGAGAAAGATGACCGTGAAAATTCGTATATAGCATTAACTGAAGCTAGAAAACTTCTAAAAATAGGGAATGATTATTGGGAGACAACTAAGTATCAAGAATTAGTAGCTCAAATTCAAGATATTAGAGAGAAACAAGAAGAACAAGCCGCAGAAGAAGAAAAATATCGTCAAGCAATAGCCAAACAAGAACCAGAGAAAATAGACAATTGGGAGCAAGAGCAAGAAGCACAAGATGTTGCCTATTTAACAAGAGCTAGGAACTTAGCCAAGTCTCAGAAAGTTGAAGAGATGATAGATGGCATTAGTGAGGCTAGCATGGTCAGTTATGGTCGTTACTATGAAGAAGCACAAAAATTGATAGCCGAACTCAGACAAAATATAGAAATTGTTGACGATCGCTCCTCACTTGAACAAGCTAAAAAACTTGCAAATCGTAATGATTTGATATCTCTACAAATGGCAATTAATGAAGCTAGCTTAATTACAGAAGGGCGTCCTCTATATAAAGAAGCAAACGAACACATTGCCAAGTGGAATGCGAAAGTCTTAAAACTTCAATCTCAAACTCAGCCCAACCATATAACAGCAGGTAGCGAACAATTATCAGTGAACGGCGAACAGTGAACAGTTACCAACTGCTAGTAATAGATGTAGGTAGGGAAGACAGCCCACCTTTCTAAATCGTTGGTGGGTAGTACCCACCCCAAGACTTTCTAGCCATTTTTTTCCGTGTAACAAATGATAAAAAAATCACTAATATGCGTTCTGGTACGCCTGTTATTGGGTGTGTGGAAGTAAATGGACTTCTGACTCAAACTTTAGTACTAGTCATTTTGTGGATAAAAATATCAAACGTTTGTCCCATACACAGCCATTAGGAAAATTCTTATAGTGAAAATAGTTCAAGAAAAACAGATGAATGAAGGAACTCTCCACAAGTTCTTCATTTTTTATCTGTAGTTTGAATAGTATGAACCGCCAACAAGGAACTCTGGACGGATTCATTTATGTGTAATTTCTAAACTTAACCACTGGGAACATATTTTCATTCTGGGAATTTATCCAATTTTGTTTTATTTAATGCTCTGCTAAATACAGAGCATTTTTTATTTGCTATACGCATGGACAGTCTTAGCTTCGCTATCGCACTTGCGTTCAGTTTACTTCCCTGCTTCTATGCCGTATAGCGTTTCCTAGTCTGCTTAGGTACAAATTTATCTGAGTCCATCCGCTACAGGCTGCGGTTAATTCCATATCCTGTACCTCACTAACGTGAGAATTGCTAGATCGTGGGCAATGCACCT
Source organism: Scytonema sp. UIC 10036 (assembly GCF_009725235.1). Next base: position 2,483 of record NZ_WJFC01000371.1, on the reverse strand, counting down.
TACTTAATTGATAAATTTGTGCCTTAAGTGAGGTGTTTTATGGCAAGAACCGCTTCTACATTAAAACTGGTACTGCTTGAAGACTTATTCAACAGCACCAAGTCATTTATTCACACCTTGAAACAACGCTCTGGCACGCTCAGGTAGGTCTATCATTCGTCAGTCAGGATTACCTCGTATGCTTTTTGAGGTTGATGAATAAGACTAAGGGCATACACTATATTACTTGATGTCCTCGCAAAGATCGCGATCGCTCTCAGCGTTTGGGTTATTCTTGAGATAATTACGGATACGATCGCACCCCGCTTTTATCAGGTCGTCTAAATCAAACCTCAGCGTAGATAACTTACCATTTTCTTCAAGTTTCAAATTATGCCATAGCTTAGCAGTTTCCCGAGCGCGATCGCAATGTTCTTTTACGCGGCTAGTAATAAGTGAACTAGTATAAGTGTAGACCAACTAGTCCTCTCGTTCCCAGGCTTTCTCAGGCTGAACCTGGGAACGAGGTGAAGACTTTTGTGGCTCAAAGCATCATTAAGCAATACCCAAGACTTTCCGCAGCACAGCTTGGTCTTCTAGCTTAGCTTTAAGACGACCATTTTCCAAATCGCGAATCCAGCTTTGGCTTTTACCAGCCAATTTTGCCAATTCTCTCTGGGAAAGATTCAAATTTTGTCTTGCTTGCAGGATTTGTTCACCAAGCAAGTATCCTGCTGTGCTTTTTGACTTTTTTTTGTTCTTAGTAGCAGTTCGTTGCTTTTTGTCTGGTTCAATGGTCTGATGTTCCCATTCCTGAGGTAACTCGAAGGATAATATCCGAGCATTCATCAGCATATTCCACTTACCACGGGGACTTGCATCCGTTAGACGGGTATTACCACCTGCATCATTAATCCAAAACTCTAAGGCTTCATCTGGATCTTCGGGTATATCAACTAATTTTGCCCACAATGGCTGAATTTCTGGTGGGTAGGTCACGGGATCGAATGTCGGTTTCATGCCATAATGGTTAAGGACTTCCAAATCATTTTCAAAAGTCCGTAGCAGCCGCTTGCGTTCCTCCCTCTGTCTGCAAGCAATAGAGATTTTCTCTTCGCCGTAAGCTACGCGCAGTAGAGTGGGAACTGTGATGCGTTGTTCTTTGCCCATTTTGGTTTTAAACAACAACCATAACATCAGTCGCGCTGTACCTTCATGTTGTTGCCAAATACTCATGACTGTGGTTAACAGGGATTTGGGCAAACTGCCATATTGATAAAATGCAGTTCTTTCCTTACAACCTTGTTTATTTAAGAAATATTGAGACCAGATACCTGCTCTCACTTTAAAAGTTAACCCAGTTAAATATTTACACCCAATACTATCGTCTTGAAAGTGATGCTGAATTTCTATCAAGTGCCACAATCGGCTGTCTTCTACAGAAAACCCCTTAATATAACCTTGTTGGGGCCAATCAATGGAAACAATCAGCGAACAAGCCTGCTGCACCAAATTTTTCATCAACGCTAGCTTAGCGGCTTTACTCAAGTCTTTGCGCTTCTCCATCCCCAAATATTTCTCAATTTGGCGGTCATCAATGGCAAATTCTTGTTCCCAAGGCTTATCCAAAGCTGTTACATGAGCAGCAAAAATTAGGTTGATACAAGCTGCTCTGATATCAAGATTCTCTATTGCCTCTAATTCAGTCAATAGTTCGCCCTTATTGTGTAGATCGGAGATATGAAAAGCAATTTCTCCCTTTCCTTGGTTAACTTGTCGGCGGTAACACACCTTCTGAGATTCATCAATTGCCCAAGGTAATGAAGTTCTTTGAGAGAGAACATTACAAGCTTCCCATATGACTAATGATGATGCAAATGGATTGGTCTTACCGTTAGCGAATAAATCGGGGCTAGTGACTTCTCTGAGGTCAATTTTGCATCGCCCTCTTTTTGCCTGTAAGGGAATTGGTGACTGCGTTGGACAAACAATGACACATTGAGGTTCGGGGTAATAGCCTTCGCAATTGTTACAAAGACTAGGGTCAATCCAGTATTCATCGTTCTCTAGTTTGATAGCACCAGTAGGACATTGGGGACGGCAATTGTCACATCCAACGCAACTGTTGTTAGGAATTGTATAAGGCATAAGGCTTCTTCCCACTCTAATCGTTGAGATGTTTGGCTCAAGTCTCCCCTAGATGTGTCCTTTACCCTCTCCACTCTTCACCGTATTATTTTCTGGCAAAAATGGATTTTTTTACCGTACTCATTACCCACATCTTGATTGGGACAATGCATCCAATTGGAAGCTATTTAAGGTTTTTAACCAGAGCCTTTTTTTTAGTTTCCTACTTTATAACATTTCATAATTTTTTCTAAAAATGTGTTCTTAATGAGCTAAAGAAGTTTTCATAAACTACGCTTAAGAAGTAATTCAATAACACTTTTTTTGCGGTTATCTAAAAACTTTTGAAATTGTTAATAAAGAACAAAATAAACCTT
>NZ_WJFC01000370.1 GCF_009725235.1 Scytonema sp. UIC 10036 | reverse complement strand
GAAAGAAAGGAATCAATCCCAATAAGTTATTAACCCAGATAAAGAAAAATGCGGTTAATAAATAAGGCATATATCTTTTGTACTTAACGGATCCGATGTTTGCAATAGCTACTTCGTCTCTTATGAATACAATAACAGGCTCCATTAATTTCCCTGCACCTTTTGGCAGCTGAGATTTTTTATAATTTCTTGCCATCCCTATGAAAATAATGGCCATGAAAATTACCGATAGAAACATTGATGCTGCATTCTTGGTAATTGAAAGATCAAAGAATACTTCATCTGCTTTTTGCTTTCCGCTGATTATCGAAAACAAAGTGGCTTTCTGAATACCTTTAGTTGAAACAACCTGTCCTTCTTCTAAAGTATACCCGTCATGCTCATGACCGTGGGCAATACTTTTTGAAAGAAAAGTATGCCATCCTTCATTGTCTTTAATAATCACAGGAAGCGGAACAGACACATGATGCTCTTCACCGTTATCATCTTTTGTAGTCCATAAATGCCATTCATTTGAATCACCGATGTGCTCCATGATCATTTTAGTAGCATTAAAACCTTCTTTCTGCTCTATTTTTTCCGCCGGCTCTTCGCCTTCAGAAGCATGTTGAGCAATCGCTAAACCGCTCACAAACACAAATAAAAATGCGAAAAAAATGAAGAAATCTTTCTATTCATATCTCTTTTTTAATCGTGTGCAAATATATCGATTTTATTAACTTACCATATTAAAAATTGATTTTTATCATCAAAAAACTAAGATTTATTAGTAGTTTTATTATCGGTATATATATAAGGAGTGATGCGATTATAAAACATATCACTATAAATAGAAATTTTCTTTTGTTTTCTCTATAATAATTAATGAAACAATGAGCCAGAATAATATCTTTTGATATATTGATGGCTAAAAATTTCATTCCCGCATCTTGTTTCCTATAAAGATATTTTTTAAAAAATTACAAATATGCTGAGATTTAAAATTGAAATCAGCAGGATAATGATTAAACTATCGATAAAATTCATTCCACAAAAATAGAATTATAATTCTGATACAATACAAATCTCTGCGACTATATATTAAATATATACAAAATTTCCTTATTTTTGCAAACCTATAATTTACAATACATATGTTAATAGTTTACAGGATAAATTAGACAAGGCGCTGCATAATATTTCAGACGCGGAAAATCACGGAAATTAATGTGGCGGAAACCGTAAAGAAATCCGCAGAGCATTGGTGGATGCCGATGTTAATTATAAAGTTGCAAAAGATCTTACGAAAAGAGTTCAGGATAAGCGTTGGAAGGATGTTTTACATCGCTTACGCCGGACAGCTGATGACGAAAATCGTTATGATGAGCTTGTGGATCTTATGGGAGGTTCCCAGGAAGGATCACCTTTCCGGAAAGCCATCTGTAATTCTTATTGCCGGACTTCAGGGTTCGGTAAAACGACATTCTCCGGAAAATTGGCCAATTACTTAAAAACAAAAGAAATAAAAACCTCTTTTGGTAGCTTGCGACGTTTACCGTCCGGCTGCAATAGATCAGCTTAAAGTATTAGGCGGACAAATTGGTGTTCTGTTTCACGGAGGAAGGTCTATGGATCCTTCGAGCATCTCTCAGAACGCTATTAATTTGCCAAATCCAACGGGCATGATGTTGTGATTGTGGATACGGCAGGTCGTCTGGCGATTGACGAGCAGATGATGAAGGAAAATTAAAACAGTTCACTCTGTTATTGCACCTAACGAAACTTTTTCGTAGTAGATTCAATGACGGGTCAGGATGCGGTGAATACGGCGAAAGCATTCAACGATACTTTGAATTTTGACGGGGTTGTTTTACGAAATTAGACGGTGATACCCGTGGTGGAGCTGCTTTAACAATCCGTTCCGTAGTTGAAAAGCCCATCAAGTTCATCTCAACCGGGTGAAAAAATGGAAGCACGGATCTTTTCTATCCGGAAAGGATGGCAGACAGAATCCTGGGAATGGGAGACGTTGTTTTCCCTGGTAGAAAGAGCACAAGGAACAGTTTGACGAAGAGGAAGCAAAAAACTTCACAAGAAAATTGCAAAAATGAGTTTGGTTTGATGATTTCTTAAGCAGAATCAACCAGATCAAAAGATGGGGAATATGAAGGATTTGATGGGCATGATTCCCGGGGTTGAAAAGCGATCAAAGATGTGGAAATCAGCGATGATGCCTTCAAACATATCGAAGCGATTATTTACTCCATGACTCTGAAGAAGAAGAAAACCTTCTATCATCAATACACAGAGAAAAAACAGAATTGCCAAAGGTGCGGGAAGAAAAATTGAAGATGTAAACCAATTGATGAAGCAGTTGACCAGATGGGTAAAATGATGAAGATGATGCAGGGTCCTCAGGGAAAACAGATGATGCAGATGATGAGCAAAATGCCGAATATGCCTGGAATGGGCGGAATGTTCGGGAAATAAACACACACAAATCAAATCACTTAAAATATTTTTATGGAAGTTTATGAAAAACAGGGCGGTAACATAATCAGCCTTACAGATCAGAGAAAAAGTAGCCGCCGGTATTCTTGCTATCCTTTTGGGTGGCTGGCTATTCATAAGTTCTATCTGGGATACACCAAGACGGAATTATTCAGTTATTTTAAGTCTGGTAACCTGCGGTACTGTCGCGGATTAATAGGCTTATCGAAGGAATTATCTATCTTACAAAATCCGATGAGGAGTTTGACAGAACCTACGTTCAGAATCAAAAAGAATGGTTTTAAGTTTTTACGATAATATAAAATCCGCTCAATAAATTTGAGCCGGATTTTTTTAGCACTTTCTCAAGTTTAGATCTTTGTCAAAGTTTTTTATTGATCAGATTCTGAGATTAGATTAATGAAATAGGAGAAACCAACGTTACCCGAAAGTGTTTACGTTTGTTTTAACATCTGTATTCATGATGGTCTCCTTGTTAGAGAATTGATCGTAAGATACACCAAGGTTGATCCTAAAGATGTGTAGCCATATATGTTACTCCTCCTTTTACTTTCCATGCAAGACCATCAGTTGTTGTTTCATCAGAAGCTGAAACTCCCATAAAATTCATTTCTCCCTTATTTTCACAGAAGCATATCCAATGCCCGCCCCAAGAAACGGGACAAATTTGCTGTCGTTAGTAAAATAATATGTAGCTGTTGGCATTACAGAAAGCTTGTTGTAGTAGCCTTAGTACCTTCGTATTTTGTAGTAGCGCTTGTAAAACCCAAATCAATTCCTACAGCCAACTTATCAATAACGAAATATCCTACAGAAGGAGTGACAGAGAATGTGCTTACTTTTGGACGTCTAAAGATTGATCTCCTAATTTAACGGTTGTATCTACATTGTTAAATCCGAATCCTGTGTTTCCACTGATTACCCAATCTCCTTTACCCATTTGTGCATTAGATAAACCGAAAGTGCAACAGCACCTGCTAATAATACTTTTTTCATTTTTTTAAAAATTTAATACTTTCTGACGGCAAATTTCAGTGGGGTCCGATAATATTAAAATTTGTTAATGTGATTAATATCATCATTACTTTTTAGGGTTTTACAAGTATAAATCGTATTAATGAAAGAGGTTTGAACTTTTCACAATCATATGAATAAAAAACTCCAATTTTTCAATTGGAGTTAAATATGATTGATTTAAAAAAATTTTATTTCAGGAAAAAATTTGCGCCGAATTAACTGCACCGAAGTTGAGCGGTCATCGCCTCTCCAGTAACGATCCTTATATTTGCTTCCTATATTCTGGAATCCCAGGTACAGCTCTACATTTTTCATCTGATACCTACTCTTGTGCTACTATAAATCCGCTGTTGATATAATCTTTAGTGGAAATAGCAGCTCCAAGATCCAATCCTACAAAAAGAGGAAATTTGTTAAAGCTGTATTTTCCGGAACAGCGATTGGAATAAAACCGAAATCATCAACATTATCTTTCCCGAAAAAATGAGAATATCCTGTAGTCGCACCGATATCCAGACCTTTTTGTGATATTCCACATGTATGCTGCATCAATGCCGATGGTTACACTCGCTGCATCTGCTGCATCACCAAGCGGAGCGCCAATATGCCCGCCAAGTCTGAAACCTTCTGCGCCTGTGCAACACCACTTAAAAGTGCAAAAGCACCCATAATAATAGTTTTTCATTTTAATAAGTTTAAGTATTTAATTATTGAATGGTTGATCAAAAGAAATTGTGGTACCTTAAAACACACAAAAAAAGCGGAACAAATTTTGTACCGCTTTACTTTTTTAAATGATAATTCCTTAGTTACCTCCGAATTTAAAAACTACACAACCTGCAAGAAGCTGTTAGTTAATTTTCACCATTAGAAGTTTCTTTTGCAAGGTTAAAAACACCCAAATTGTATCTTGCATCAAAGAACATCCGTTTTCAAGCATGTACTCTGCTCCGATGAAAGGAGCGATATTCAAAGTATTCATCTGATCTTTGATATCAATCTCATCACTGCTGTTAATTTCAAATCCCGGAATAACACCTCCAATCCTAATAGCAGAATATTTTTGTTTAGCAGAAAGAATACTCCGAAACTAGCTCCTGCAGAACAGAAAAACCTTCGGTAATAAAATTTTAGCCGAAACAGGAATCAGCAATGTATGAAAGTCTGCTTTGCTTTACATTAAAAAAGTTTGTAGGATCATCAGGATCAACTTCTGCAACACTTAGTTGCCTCCAAGCGAGAGTATAAAACTTCTCCTTGTAAACCAAATTTGTCACTTATCTTATACTCTGCAATCCTTCCAATGTAAAAAGTGTGTAAAGGATCTGATTTTCAGACTCTGAGTTGTCTTTAAATTTAACTGTTGAGTAAGAGTAACCGCTTTAGGACCAAACCTGAATTCCTGAGCTTTTGCGCTCATCCCGATAACAGCAACTGCTGTAAAAGTAAAATTTTCTTCATTTTGTTAATAGTTTTAAATAACTGATGGCAAAAATAATATTTTTTTCCAAATATCAAAACTTTGATTATTTTTTTTGCAATAAAAAAAACAGGATAGTTTCTATCCTGCTCTTAACAAATATTCAATTTTAATCGTTCCTCTGTTTTTTTTCTCATCGTTGTAAGCTAAAATAATCTTTTTAACCACAGGGTGCCTCACAACATCTTCCTCAGTAAGATGTACAAATCCTATTTCTTTACCCTTTCAAATACGCATGGCTTCTTTAAGACCGGATTGCTGTTTGGGAGGAAGATAACCTGGCTTGGGTCTCCCGTGATGATGAATTTTGCATTCATTCCCATTCTGGTTAAAAACATTTTCATCGAGAATGGGTGGTATTCTAGCTTCATCCAGAATAACAAAAGCATCATCCAAAGTTCTTCCCCTCATAAACGCCAAAGGAGCTACTTCAATTACTTTTTTTTCGATAAATCCCTCCAATTTTTCATGAGGAATCATATCGCGGAGCGCATCATATAAAGGCTGTAAATAAGGATCCAGCTTTTCTTTAAGGTCTCCCGGTAAAAATCCTAAGCTCTCCCCCGCTTCCACCGCTGGCCGTGTAAGAACAATTCTTTTCACTGATT
>NZ_WJFC01000369.1 GCF_009725235.1 Scytonema sp. UIC 10036 | reverse complement strand
CCGTTCATCACCTGAACGGTTTTTTTTAACATTCTGTGACAAGATTAAACTTTCCTTTTAAAACTTTTTCCCTATTTTTGTGAAATGAGTCAAAAATGGATTTACAAGCCCGAACCCGATGAAGAAATTGTGGATGGATTAAGTTCGTCTCTTGGTTTTGGAACTTTTGAATCTAAACTCCTCGTTCTTAGAGGAATTGACAATTATCAAAAGGCAGAGAGTTTTTTAACCCGAACCTTACCGACATCCACAATCCGTTTTTAATGGCAGATATGCAGAAAGCTGTTGGCGTATTGCACCCTATGAAAATGGAGAAAAATACTGGTTTACGGAGATTACGACGTAGACGGAACTACGCGTGCCTGATGTACTTTACCTCAGCAAAATTGTTCAGAAAAAGTATCTTGATTTTTAATATTCCGACAGAAATTCTGAGGGTACGGAATTTCACAGAGGCATTGATTTTGCAAAGAAAACGGCTTTTTATTGATTATCGCCTGGATTGCGGAATTAAAGGCTCGATATGATCAGCTACGCCAGAATTTAGGCTTGATTTTATCATTTGCGATCACCATTTACCCGGTGAGAATACCGAATGTTTGCCGTTCTTGATCGAAGAAGAAGCGACTGCGTTATCCTTTCAAGAGCTTTCAGGTGCGAGTCGGTTTAAGCTTTGCCAGGGATTAAACACCATCTATAAATTCTGAGGCAGAAACTTTTTGAGCTCACCGATCTTCTGCCATTTCATTGCTGCCGATATCGTTTCATGACCGGTGAAACCGTGTTTTGGCTAAAATGGGGCTGAAAGCCTCCGAAAACAGAAACTTAGGCTGAGGTTATTGATTTCTGAGACAAGCTTTCTCATTTCGAATTTCCAATATTGTATTTGAAATTGCTCCGAAGATTAATGCTCCGAAGATTTTCACACGAAAAGCTGCTGTGGAGCTCATGGTTTCCGACAACTGAAGCATGCACACAGATTGTAAGCGACATCATGGACCTTTAATGATGAAGACGCGAATTGGATATGAATTCTACGCTTTCTGCATTGATCAATTATTGAATCTCACAGGAACAAAAATACACACCATTGTTATCATCCGGAATGGAATAAAGGGGTGATTGGTATTGTAGCTTCAAGATTATTGAAACTACTACAAGCCTACCTTGTTTTACCGATGGAAACAACGGTGAATGGTGGCTCCGAAGATCGGTTTCAGATTTTTGATGTTCATGAAGCGTTGGATATGTGTTCTGAATATTTCCTGAAATTTGGAGGTCATCAGCGGCGCGGGACTTTCTATGGAAAAGCTAAGTTTGATGCGTTTAAGGAAAATTCGAGAGGGTGGTTTGGAAAAATCAAAGAGACCAAAAGGACCTTCCATTACATGATTCTGAAATTCAGATGATGATATTAACCGGGAGTTTATTAATTTCACAGAAGCTGGCCCTTTGGGGCATAATATAAGCCAGATCTGGCTTTAACCAACCAAAAAGTTTCAGGTATATTAAACCATGGAAAGGATAATAATCATCTCAAGTTTTATCAGGCAGGAGTCTACGGGAAGAATATCGAATGCTTGGGTTCAAGCTGGGCAGTTTGCCGATATTTCAGACGAAAGCTTCGACTTGCTTCACGCTTGAAGAAAATCACTGGAAAGGTAATGTGACCCATATCTGAATATCAAAGATGTGAATTCAGGGATTAAAAAATGAAGAAAATCGGTCTTTTTTTCGGCTCGTTCAATCTATCCATATCGGTCATCTGATTTGGCGAATTCAATCCTGGAGCATACGGATATGGTGAACTCTGGTTTGGTGGTTAGCCTCAAAATCCATTCAAAGAAAAAAATCATTGCTGAAAGATCATAACGTTTGATATGGTACACTTGCCGTGAAAAATTATCCTAAAATGAGAGCTTCATGTGGAGTTTTCGCTCCCGTGGCCAAGTTATACGATCGTACGCTGACTTATCTTCATGAAAAATATCCGGATTATTCTTCAGTTATTATGGCGAAGACAACCTGCTAAATCTTCATAAATGGAAAATGCGGATTTGCTTGTAAAATACATATCATTGTTTACCCAGATTTTGAAGGAGAAAGAAAGATTCTGAATACCTTGAACATGAAAACTTTCTTTAATTCAAGCTCCGGTTATTGAGCTTTTGCTACGGAATCGGAATATGATTAAATCGGGAAAATGTACGGCTATGTTTCCTCCCGAAGTTTTTGAATATTTGGATGGTAGCAGTTTTTATAATAATTTTGCTTCAGTAAAGCCGATCAGGATGATGGAAGCTGGAGGTTTCTTATCAGTCCTGAATTTAAACGATATGTAAATTTATGAATTTCTAGAAAAATTATTTTCAAAATACCGCAGGAAAAGTCATCATCAGATGGTTTAGGAATATCTGCTGCAAGACGGTTCCTGGTTTTTTTCTTTTTCGGCGATGATCTGGATCCGGAAGATCTGAAGATATTTTCCTATTGTTTACATCAGCAATGGGAGCATTCACGGTTGTTTTTTACGCTTTTATCTTTATTTTTGCCGGCCATCAGAAAATATTTGCATGGGATGATGACGACAGTGTTTTTTCACTGATTGGGCCTTTCTTCCTTCGCTACCATCTGGATTGATAAAAAACTCGCTCGCTTCGACAGAGAATAATGTACAGGATTTTTGAGATCTTTTTTGTATCAACTCAATTTATAACAATCAATCTGATTTACGATCTTTCTTTTATTCAATTTTATCTATTGATGTAATATTTCAATCACCTAATTGTCTTTACAATAAAAAGTCAATAAATTTTAAATTTTAACTAAATTTTAATCCTGTAATCAATTAGTTAAATGCTTTTTAAAACATTTTAAGTATTTGTATTGCAGATACTTAATTTATTCATATCTTGCAATGTTAAATAATAAAACAAATACAAGCTATTAACTCCTAAAAATAAAACATGAAAACATCAATTTTAATTGCACCATATTTTTCAGCGGAATGACTTTCGCACAGGAAAAAAAAAGATACGGTAAAACAAAAAGTATTGAGGGGAAGCTGCTACAGTCATACCAAACGGTCGCTTTGTTTTTGAAACTGTTTTGTTAAGTTATCCTTAATACTTTTTGTTTTACCGTATCTTTTTTTTTCCTGTGCGAAAGTCATTCCGCTGAAAAATATGGTGCAATTAAAATTGTTGTTTTCATGTTTGATTTTTAGGAGTTTAATAGCTTGTATTTGTTATTATTTAACATTGCAAGATATGTAATAAATTAAGTACTTTGCATTAAAGTACTTAAAATGTTTTTAAAAAGCATTTAACTAATTGATTACAGGATTAAAATTTTAGTTAAAATTTAAAATTTATTGACTTTTTATTGTAAAGACAATTAGGGTGATTGAAATATTACATCAAAAGATAAAATTGAATAAAAGAAAGATCGTAAATCAGATTGATTGTTTATAAATTGAGTTGATACAAAAAAGGATCTCAAAGATCCTGTAATTATTCTCTGTCGAAGCGAGCGAGTTTTTTATCAATCAGATGGTAGCGAAGAAGAAGGCCGCATCAGTGAAAACCACTGTCTTCATCATCCATGCAAATATTTTTCTGATGGCCGGCAAAATAAAAGATAAAGCGTAAAAAACAACCGTGAATGCCCGATTGTGCTGATGTAAACAATAGGGAAAATATCTTCAGGATCTTCCGGATCCAGATCATCGCCGAAAAAAGAAAAACCAGGAAACCCTTCTGCAGGCAGATATCCTAAACCATCTGAATGACTTTTCCTGCGGTATTTTGAAAATATTTTTCTAGAAATTCATAAATTTTACATATCGTTTAAATTCAGGACTGATAAGAAACTCCAGCTTCCATCATCCTGCATCGGCTTTACTGAAGCAAAATTATTATAAAAACTGCTACCATCCAAATATTCAAAAACTTCGGGAGGAACATAGGCCGTACATTTTCCGGATTTAATCATATTCCGGATTCCGTAGCAGAAGCTCAATACCGGAGCTTGAATTTAAAAATGTTTTCATGTTCAAGGTATTCAGAATCTTTCTTTTCTCCTTCAAAATTGGGTAACAATGATATGGTATTTTTTTACAAGCAAATCGCATTTTTCCATTTATGAAGATTTAGCGGTTGTCTTCGCATAATAGCTGAAAGAATAATCCGGATATTTTTCATGAAGATAAGTCAGCGTACGATCGTATAACTTGGCCTGCGGGAGCGAAAACTCCACATTGGAACTCTCATTTTAGGATAATTTTTCACGCAAGTGTACAATATCAAACGGTTATGATCTTTCAGCATGATTTTTTTTTCTTTGAATGGATTTTTGAGGGCTAACCACAACAGAGTTCATCATATCGTATGCTCAGGATGTAATTCGCCGAATCAGATGACCGATATGGATAGGATTGAACGAGCCGAAAAAGACCGATTTTCTTCATTTTTTAATCCTGAATTCACATCTTTGATATTCAGATAAAGGTCACATTACTTTCCAGTGATTTTCTTCAAGCGTGAAAGCAAGGTCGAAGTTTTCGTCTGAAATCATCGGAAACTGCCCCAGCTTGAGCCCAAGCATTCGATATTTTTCCCGTAAGACTCCTGCCTGATTAAACTTGAGATGATTATTATCTTTCCCATGGTTTTATATATGAAACTTTTTGGTTGTTAAAGCCAGGATGGCTTCATATTATGGGACGAAAGGGCCAGCTTTCTGTGAAATAATAAACTCCGGTTAATATATCATCTGAATTTCAGAATTATGGTAATGGAAGGTTTTTTGGTGTCTTTGATTTTTTCGAAACCACCCTCTCGAATTTTTCCTTAAACGCATCAAACTTAGCTTTTTCCATAGAAAGTCCGCAGGCCGTGATGACTCCAAATTTCAGGAAATATTCAGAAACACATATCCAACGCTTCATGAACATCAAAATCTGAAACCGATCTTGCGGAAGCCACCATTTCACCGTTGTTTCCATCGGTAAAAACAAGGGTAGGCTTGTAGTAGGTTTCAATTAATCTTGAAGCTACAATACCAATCACCCCTTTATTCCATTCCGGATGATAAACAATGGTGGTGTATTTTGTTTCCTGCTGAGATTCAATAATTTGATTCAATGCAGAAAGCGTAGAATTCATATCCAATTCGCGTCTTTCATCATTAAGGTCCATGATGTCGCTTACAATCTGGTGTGCATGCTTCAGGTTGTCGGAAACCATGAGCTCCACAGCAGCTTTTCCGTGTGAAATTCTTCCGGCAGCATTAATCTTCGGAGCAATTTCAAATACAATATTGGAAATTTCGAAATGAGAAAGCTTGTCTTCAGGAATCAATAACCTCAGGCCTAAGTTTCTTGTTTTTCGGAGCGTTTTCAGCCCCATTTTAGCCAAAACACGGTTTTCACCGGTCATGGAAACGATATCGGCAGCAATGGAAATGGCAAGAAGATCGGTGAGCTCAAAAAGTTCTGCCTCAGGAAGTTTATAGATGGTGTTTAATCCCTGGCAAAGCTTAAACCCGACTCCGCAGCCTGAAAGCTCCTTGAAAGGATAACGGCAGTCGCTTCTCTTCGGATCAAGA
>NZ_WJFC01000368.1 GCF_009725235.1 Scytonema sp. UIC 10036 | reverse complement strand
AGACAAGGGGGACAAGGGAGACAAGGGGGACAAGGGGGACAAGGTAGAAACATTAATAACTAAATTCCCAATGCCCAATGCCCTTTTGCCTAATGCCCATTAATTATTAACGAAAAACAACCGCAAGTAACTAGACAAGATTGTTTCACCACCAAATATCGTGATGAATGCTCCTAAGGCAAGATAAGGACCAAATGGCATCTTTTGTCCCCATTGGTGTTGTGAGAGTACGATTGAGCCTCCACCCACGAATACTCCCACCACACAGGCAAGAAAGCTAGCTACAAGTAAATACTTCCAACCCAACCACGCACCCATCATGGCTGCTAGTTTGGCGTCCCCTCCACCCATGGCGGTTTTTCCAAAGGCGATTGAACCAATAATGGCGATCGCATCAAACAGCCACACGCCCATAACGGCTCCAATAACTGCTATCATCAAGTGATTTGCCAATTCCTGCCAACTGGCTGTTGGTAAATAACCGAGCGTCATTTGAAAAGCAATTCCCAACACTAAACCTGATTTGGTCAGTGGATTGGGTAAAGTCATAGTGTCCAAATCGATCAGCGATAGCGCTAATAACCAACTGCAAAACGCCCAATAACCAATAGTTAGGAGTGAAAATTTGAATACCCAAAAAACCAATAAAAAAATGATACCCGTTACGCCTTCTACCAGAGGGTAACGGAGAGAAATTTTACTTTTGCAATAACGACAGCGTCCTTTTAACCACAGCCATCCCAGTACTGGAACATTATCCTTGGGCTTGAGCTGGTTGAAGCAGTGGGGACAGCGAGAAGGGGGCCAAAGTACAGACAGCCCAGCAGGTAGTCTATAGACTACAACGTTGATAAAGCTGCCAACAGAAGCACCCAGGGCGAATACGATGAAACTCGCCTGGACAATTACGAAGATGTCCATTGTGTCATTTGTCCTTTGTCATTTGTCTTCTGTCCTTTGTAATTTGTCCAGTGTCATTTGTCATTTGGACTTTGTAAAAATATGACTAACCAATGACTAATGACTAATGACCAATGACTAATGACCTTTTGACCAACTTAGTACATATAGGATTCAATTTGGGTCAACGGAATAAAACACTCATCTGGCAGAAGAACTGGTTGGTGTGTAAAAATCACTTTTCCTCGGTGATTGTACCGATTTATTGCCACTCCTGAAGGTTGTCCGCTCATTTCGGGATGTACCTCGCAGTAAACGTGATAAATTTGTCCGGCAGCTCTGATGACGGTTGGATCGATCAAAGCAGGCTGATTTTTTTGATTGCTGTAATTAGCTTGTCCTTGTTTTAAAGCGTACACCACTCACTGAATCTTGTTGTAGGTTTGTTTTATAGTTTATCCGAAAGTTTTGGCAAAGGTATGCCAAAATTTCCTTGTTTTTGATAGGTGAAGATTATTCTTCTTCCAGAACTTGAATCAGGGCATCACCCATAGCGCGGCAACCCAATAAATTCATTCCCGGAGACATTATATCTCCAGTGCGAGCACCTCTCTGTAAAACTTGTAACACTCCCTTTTCAACATAATCTGCTGCTGCCGACTGGTTTAAACCATAACGGAGCATCATCGCGGCGCTCAAAACTTGCGCTAAAGGATTTGCTTTATCTTGTCCTGCAATATCTGGGGCGGAACCGTGAACGGGTTCAAATACTCCAGGACCTGAAGCACCTAAACTCGCAGAGGGTAACATCCCAATACTGCCTGTCAGCATAGCAGCTGCATCCGAAAGAATATCGCCAAATAGATTTCCCGTAACAATAGTATCGAACTGTTTGGGGGCGCGTAACAACTGCATGGCTGCATTATCTACATACATATGACTTAGCTCTATATCCGGATATTCTTGAGCAAGTTGAGTGATGCGACTTCTCCAAAGTTGAGAAACTTCCAAAACGTTAGCTTTATCAACAGAACACAGTTTGCGTTTGCGTTTTCTGGCTGCTTCAAAAGCTACACGTCCGATGCGATCGATTTCGGATTCGGTATAAGCCATGGTATTAACACCCCGCTTTTCACCCGTTTCGGTGGTAAAAATGCCTTTTGGTTGACCAAAGTATATTCCACCAGTGAGTTCTCGCACCACCAAAATATCAACCCCCTCAACCACCTCGCGTTTTAAGGAAGAAGCATCAATCAACTGGGGTATTATTGTCGCAGGGCGCAAATTGGCAAATAAACCCAATTGCGATCGCAGCCCCAATAAACCTGCTTCTGGACGTAAATGGGATGGTAGCGAATCCCATTTGTAACCGCCAATAGCTGCTAGCAAGACAGCATCGCTGTTGCGACAAATCTCCAAAGAATCCTTTGGTAGGGGTTCACCCGTTGCGTCAATAGCAGCGCCGCCAATCAGTGTTTCTTGAAATTCAAACTGGATATCAAATTTTTGACCCACCACTTTCAGCACGTCTACCGCCACTGCAATAATTTCGGGTCCAATGCCATCGCCGGGAAGTAAGGTAATGCGGTATTTCTGTGCCATAGTTCATGTTTACTAGATAGATGTTTAATCTTGCAGAAAATCGTGCAGATTAAATATAATACCTAGCAAGTGTACCGATGACATTTTCAATTTATTTAGATGTGTGCTGCTTCAACCGTCCTTTTGACGACCGGGCGCAAGAAAGAATTCGTCTGGAAACTCAAGCCTTTTTCATCATCTTGGGTAATTGTCAAAGTGAAAAATGGCAGTTACGAGTAAGTGAAGCCTTAGACACCGAGCTTGAAAATACTCCGGAAGGGCGAAGAAAAGAACAAATGAGGCAATGGGCTGCTTTGACCAAGAATAAAATTACTCTGAATGAACAAATTTTGTCTCGCGGTCAAGAACTTACCGAAATGGGTTTTAAAGATTATGATGCACTACACATTGCTTGTGCAGAAGCAGGAAACGCCGATCTTCTGCTAACAACAGATGACAGAACGTTACGTTTAACTGGAAGGCTCGGAGATTTGCTACAAGTTAGAATAAGAAATCCACTTCAATGGATACAGGAGGTTACAAATGGTGGACGTTTAGGAGAGATTGGCTACAAGTAAGCGTGGGAAACCTATGAGGCTTTGGTTTTAATATTGGTTTTTTCCTTACGCCATTTTTCCACGGTTTTTTTAACTTCTTTTATTTCCTCAAAATCTACTTGTACAACAGCATTTTCAAATTCTACGCCCAAAGCAGTGCTAACTTCAAGAATATCGACAAAGCTAGCGCACTGATAATCTGTCTTTTCGTACTGCTTGACCTGCTGCTCATCAATGCCTAGTATGTCAGCGAGTTCTTGTTGAGTCATTTTTGCTGCTATCCGAGCTTTGATTAACGCATCTGGTAATTTGTTTAAAGAATCAACTTTAATTTGTAACTTGTGATTAGTATTGCAATTCAGAATTCTTTCATATTCAACAATTTCTTCTTGCAATTTCTCTAGATGAGATTGTAATGCACTTCTGTTAATTTCCCATTTCTGAAAGTCATCATTTTTACTTTGTCGATCTTTCTCCATTGCTGCTATTGATTTTTGAAATTCTCCTACTAGATATCTAGTATTTTGATACTCATCATTATTTTTAATCATATTTTCCACCTTAGTAAATCTATAGCAATAATACCTTTACGATTTTTTTGGCGATCGCGCTGAAAGAATTCAAAAGAATTTAAACCATAATTACCAACAGGTTGGTTTGCAGGAAAAATTTCACCTTTATATTTAGCTTTCTGTCCATCACGATCGTAATGATTAAGCAACTTAGGAGCGTACATTCTTAGATAATTAGTGTCTACTGTATCGTTATCATAACAAGCATCAAAATCCTTTGGTTTTTGTTTACTGGTGACAAAACTACCATCTATATAAATAGTTCTACAGCCAGCTGCTTTTAATTGTGTCATTGCCAGTTCTAGACCATTTATCATGCGTTGCCTCGTCAAGTTAGTCCCAAATCTTTCCTTGAATTCCTCCCATTGTACCCAGTATATCCCTGGTGGTAAATTACCGTTCTCATCAAACTCTGGAATCACTTTCTCACACCTTAACACAATTGAACTATTTAGTTAGGCTTACTCCAAAACAAGTAATTTTTCCTACTTATTTTAAGTTAGAAAATTAAGTAAAAACCATACATGAATTTTGAATGTCATGCTATCAGTACTTTACAAAATGTAATATTTTTGACTATGTATAAAAATTTGATGAATTTTTTTAGTACAAAAAAATACTTTCTTTAAAGCTGGTTGCATTTTCCGAAACCATCCTGACAAGTTCTGAAATTAAAGGCTAAGCTTGCTGTACTCAATTATTCGAGTTGAATACCTCAAGTAAACTTACTAACGCATAAGTACGGTTATTTGCTGTGCGTGTGATGATGTCTTTCGTATCAAAAGAACAGTCAGTATGATGCTTGAAAGCCAATCAGTATAATTACAAACTCCAGCCTATTAGTTATGACAAAAGAACTGGCTATTCACACCCGTGGGCTAACCAAGCAATTTGACAGACACGTTGCTGTCAATAACATGGATTTGGAAATACTGTCAGGTGAAGTTTATGGGTTAATTGGTCCTAATGGTGCGGGTAAAACAACTCTCATCCGGATGTTAGCGGCGGCTGAAGAGCCAACAACGGGTGAGATTTATATAAATGGCGATCGCTTACTACGGGACAAAAGCAACCCTACTCTCAAAAGACGCTTGGGTTACTTACCAGATGACTATCCTCTTTACGAAGAACTCACCGTCTGGGACTACCTAGATTATTTTGCCCGCCTGTATCGTTTGCGCGATCCACGGCGCACTCAACGCTTGCATGAAGTTTTGGAACTTATTCAATTAGGTCACAAGCGAAATAGTCTGATTTCTACCCTGTCACGCGGGATGAAACAACGTTTGTGTCTTGCAAGAACCATTATCCACGAACCCATTGTATTGCTATTAGATGAACCAGTTTCAGGACTCGATCCCATTGCTAGGATGCAGTTTCGTGAAATTGTTAAAGTTTTGCAAGAAGCGGGGATGACAATACTCATTTCCTCTCACGTTCTTAGCGATCTAGCAGAACTGTGTACATCTGTGGGAATAATGGAACTGGGTTTTCTGGTAGAAAGTTCCTCTCTCCAACAACTTTATCAGCGCCTCGCCCGCCAACAAATTGTTATATCTACTTTAGGACAATTACCGGAACTCTTAGGCGAATTAAAAAATAATCCCTTTGTACAAGAATGGGAAGTTTTACCAGCCAAGAATAGTGTGCGTGTCAATTTTTCAGGAAAACCAGAAGATTGTGCGGCTTTGTTGCGATCGCTCATAACAGCTAATATTCCTCTCACTGATTTTCACACCACTCAAGAAGATTTAGAAACGATTTTTCTCAACTTAGGTCACAAGCAAGCATCTTAAATAGAGACAAGGGGGACAAGGGGGACAAGGGGGACAAGGGGGACAAGGAAGACAAGGAAGATGTATGAACGCAACTTGGTATTATTTCCATCAACCAGCACTAGGTAAAGCTTTCTCAATCCAAAATCTAAAATCCAAAATCAAAAATCCAAAATCCAAAATCCAAAATCAAAAATCAAAAATCAAAAATCAAAAATCAAAAATCAAAAATCAAAAATCA
>NZ_WJFC01000367.1 GCF_009725235.1 Scytonema sp. UIC 10036 | reverse complement strand
AATCTTCTAAAATTAAAAAACATAATAATGAATTATTACAAACCAAATTGCAAATTGCTAATGGCTAATTGCTAATGGTTTTTAGTTATAGGAATATTATCTGATTTGGAAAATCTACGTAGGTACGGCTAAAGCCCACCAAAACTATAGCAGTTCTGATTTGAATAATGTCGATACACGTCTCGGCAAATCTTCATTATTGATGTATTGGACTCAATTAAAAATTACTATGTATATGATAAATGGGCAATGCCTATCCCAATACTGCAAGGGATATCAAATTTTTGTAGGTTGGGCTTTCCCCGTGACAAAACCCAACAAATGTCTGTCAATGTTGGGTTTCGTTCCTCAACCCAACCTACGTGTTTTCATATTTTTAGGTTTAACCGACAACTCTTGATACTCACTCTACATTATTAGCCATTAGCCCTTAAAAAAAAATTAACAAGCCAATCTTTTACGCTGCGGGTTGCACGGCAATCGTCTTCGTTGTAACGCTGTATAACTTCTAACAAAGTGCGATCGCCTGTTTGTAACCATTGGTCATACCAGTAAATACACTTAGCTCCACTTGCTTCTAAGTCTCGCCATTTAAACCCCAACCATCGAGCTATGGTTTTCAAAGCGTAACTTTCTACTGGTAAAGCTACGTTTTGCGTTAATATCTCATAAATGTCCACAAACCGATTTAATACGGGAAATACAGAGCTATATGGAGTCCCATATAGTTTGGCTAACCGTTGAACTGTATCAAATTCGTACACACAAAAGTGATAAATGGGAGCATCTGGGTACTGCCCTACCAGGTTTAAAAATTGCTCCCAAATTAATCTTTCATCTTCTTGACTTTCTGCGAGTAAGGAGTAAAATATCTCTGTATTACTTTCTCTATCAACAATCAAAACTCCCAACAAATAATCTAAATGTAAGTCGGGTTGTGCCTCAATATCAAAAAATATTTCCACTGGGGCTGTAGACAAAATATCTTGCAAAGGATAAGTTTCATTAAAAATATCTACGTATCTTCTTGGTGTTGCTTCAACTTGAATAGAGTAGCTTGAATTATAGAAATCTTCAGCCGTGTCTTTTCTTAATGATAAATCAGGTAATATAATTGGTCGATTTTGAACTACAGATTGAGCTTGTAAAATGAGTTTGGGAGCCACTACACGGTCAAAACCAGGTAACTGTTCTAATTGTGTTGGATTCGTTTTAGCTAGGGACTCTACAGTTGTTATGTCTAGTGCTTTTAATTGTTTATAACGAACAGGCGTTACTCCTGGTAGTAGAGAAAGATGTTTTTGATTTTGGGCTACTTTGTAACAGCTACTGTACCAAGTGCAAAGACTGCACTTCTGACGAGAGATAAATACCTCTGGTGGTTCGTCTTGTTCTAGAGTTTGAATAAACTCCCCCATAACTTCATGCATTTGGGGTTCCCATCTTGAAATATCTACAGGATAATTCTCTTCTTTTCCACGCAAGCTCAGCCAAGCTGTTTTTAACTCCACTTGCTGTACTTTCGCTAATACGTAAGCGTGAAATGCAGCTGTAATTTGATATTCCTGTTTGGGGCGTTTACCCAGTTCGATGTTTACCGGAACATACACCCAATCTCCAAAGCGAGACATTCCTGCTTGTCTAACAAGAAGATCGGTACGGCTGAGTAGGGTATACCCCTGGTAATCACCAACAGTCAGCACCCCCGCATGAATACACTCTACTCCTTGCTGCATTAACTCCAATGTTGCAGCTTCACCTGTTTCCCAATCTCCAAAGCGGTAGTCTGGGCGTTGATAATTAAATTGTTCCAAAACACTCTGCTTGTGAGCAATTTTGTCTTGTTGCAGTTTAAGCAGCAAGTCATTTGCAGGATCTCGCTGACTTCTGTCAGCGCGAAGGTCTAAAAAAGGACGGCGCTTGCAACGTTGGTATTGCAGCAGTAATTCAGCATTGATTAGCATTCCCCTAGCGTAACAAGAATGAGTACGTTATGGCAGTGATACGAGTAACTATTAATAAAGTATGAAGGATAAAGTATGAAGTGGTATCTTATCCTTCGTCACTAATCTTTCATACTTCACTCATGAGTACGCTGCATTACCATCGAGAGCAAATCCCAGCTTTAGCAAACAAATTCTATTTCAACTATGGCGGTCAAGGACCAATGCCGCAAGCTGCTATGAGTGCTATTACCGAGGCTCAAGCTTACATTCAGCAAGTCGGTCCTTTCGGTACAAAAGTCAATCGCTGGATAGAGGAAGAAACAGAAGCTACTAGAGTCGCGATCGCATCTGAATTAAATGCATCTCCGGAAACCATAACATTGACAGAAGATGTGACTGTTGGTTGCAATATTGCTATGTGGGGTATTGACTGGCATGCTGGCGACCACCTGCTATTATCTGATTGCGAACACCCTGGTATCATAGCGATCGCACGAGAAATTAGTCGTAGAGAAGCCGTTGAAGTCACTGTTTGCCCTGTTATGGCAACTTTAAATGGGGGCGATCCCGTAGAGGCGATCGCTCAGCATTTACGCCCAACCACTCGCCTTGTCGTACTCAGTCATGTTCTTTGGAATACCGGTCAAATTTTGCCTATTGACAAAATATCAAAAATATGCCATGAAAACCACACCAGAGTCATGATAGATGCAGCTCAATCCGTTGGCTTACTACCTTTAAATTTAACTGAATTGGGAGCTGATTTTTACGCCTTCACAGGTCATAAGTGGTTGTGCGGACCAGGTGGAGTGGGAGGTTTGTACGTGAAGCCGGAAGCAAGAGAAAACCACCATCCCACATTTATTGGTTGGCGTGGAGTTATTTCCAACAGTCAAGCCAAACCAGTCAGTTGGTATCAAGATGGGCGACGCTATGAAGTAGCAACATCAAATTATCCGTTATATGCGGGGTTAAGAGAGGCAATCTCCTTTCATCAGCAATGGGGAACGGCAACAGAAAGGTTTCAGCAAATCTGTCATAAGAGTCAGTATCTTTGGCAACGCCTGCAAGCACTGCCCGAAATAAAATGTTTGCGTACTTCTCCACCAGAAAGTGGTTTAGTGTCTTTTCAACTGACTCATTATACGCCTCAAACCAGCCAAAAAGTTGTGGAGTTTTTGGAATCTCTTGGATACCTAACCCGAAGAATAGCCGATCCCGATTGCGTGCGCGCGTGTGTGCATTATTTTACCTTAGAATCAGAAATTGATGGGCTAGTAGAAGCGATTCAAAGATGGAAAGACCCACTTTATACGTAGCAATCACCAATCACGGCTTTGGTCATGCAACCCGCACTGCATCAGTAGCCAACACCATTCAGAAGTTATGCCCGGAAGTTCTGCTCATTATGGTGACAACGGCTCCACGGTGGTTGTTAGATTGCTATATTGAAGGCGATTTTATCCAGCGTCCCCGTGCATTAGATTTAGGTGTGGTGCAGGCGGATAGTTTGCAGATGGATAAAGACGCTACATTGGAAAAATTACTGGAGATAAAGAAAAACAAAAATTCCATCATTGCTTCTGAAGTCAATTTTATCCGCCAAAACAGGGTTCATCTAGTCTTGGCAGATGTTCCCTTCCTTGCTAGTGAAATCGCCAAAGCTGCGGGTATACCTTGTTGGACAGTCAGCAACTTCGGATGGGACTTTGTTTATAGAGATTGGGGGGGAAGCTTTACAGAAATAGCTGATTGGATAAGCAATTGTTACTCACTGGGCGATCGCTTGTATCGTCTCCCATTCTATGAGCCAATGAGTGCCTTTAAAAATATCGTAGATACAGGATTAACAGGCGGTTCTCCCCGTTATACTCCAGAAGAAGTGCGTTCTACTTGGGGAATTACAGCTCCAACAGAAAAAACTATTCTACTCACCTTTGGCGGATTGGGTTTGCAACAAATTCCTTATGACAACCTGCAACAGTTTCCCGATTGGCAATTTATCATCTTCGATAAAAATGCCCCCCAACTGCCCAACATAATTCCAGTTACCGATCGGAAGTACCGCCCGGTGGATTTTATGCCTGTTTGCGGGCGAGTTGTTTCCAAACCAGGTTACAGTACTTTTGCGGAAGCAACCAAATTGGGATTGCCTATTGTTTCCGTCACCCGTGATGATTTTGCGGAAGCAGCTTTTCTGCTTAATGGTATCTCTAGTTACAACTCTCATCAAATCCTGACCCCATCTGAATTTTTTCAAGGAACCTGGGATTTTCTCAACCATCCACCTCAAGCACCAAAGCAATCTCAACCTATTGCCAAAGATGGAAATGAAGTTATAGCCAATGCTGTCATTGATTATTTTAGGGGGTAGGGGGTAGGGGGTAGGAATAGGGACTGGGGAAAGAATCAATGCCCAATGCCCAATGCCAACCAAAATCCAAAATCCAAAATCCAAAATTCCCTATTTTGTCATGGAACTACACATTTATCTTCCCTGACTCTGAGCTTAGCCTCTCAAGATGTGCGTCGAGTTTTGGATAAGCAGAAAGAAGAACGGCAAATTTTGCTAACTCAGACGAATATTTTATTTGTGGCAAACAGCGCACTGTTAAGCGTTCTAACTATTGCCAGACTGATTTCTGTCTTTAGCTTGTTTAGTATTATGGAGGTAGTATTATTCTCGGTAAACTTTACCTTATTAGTAAACGCTTTACTACCACGCCAGTTTGTTATCTCACCAAATCCGGAAAACGAACAATTTCTTGAGACATATCTGGTGATGCAACCTGAAGAATACCAGTTACAGATGATAGTTAACTTAGTAGAGACATATAATGCTAACAAGCAGCCATTAAATGATATCTCTCTATCTTTGTTCTATGCGGCTGGTGTTACTTGGGGACTTGCCTTAGTTGCTTTGCTACACGTGGTAGCTGTTTACTTTATACCTAACTTACAACAACATTTATGAGTACGTTTCAACAATTCAACGATAGGGAACCTAAGGTAAGAGGCTTGCGTTTGCCAAAACCCGATCCAGCAAATATTACAGTCTTAACTCCCAACTTACCAAATAAGCCTATCCTTCCATGGAGCCATTTTGACTCTCCGTGGCTAGATAACGAAGTCGAAGAATCAGAAAAAACAATGACTAATGACTAATGACACTTGACAATGCCACATTACCAAAAACTACTTAGGGTTTCTACTACTGGTAAATCCTTACACAACATCACTTCCAAAATTGAAGCTATAGTCGCCGAATCAGGAGTTGACACAGGTTTGTGTACCTTGTTTTTACGCCACACTTCAGCCAGTTTGCTTATTCAAGAAAACGCAGATCCAGATGTACTTAAGGATTTGGAAAACTTTATGGCAAAACTTGTGCCAGAATCTGCTCAGTACATCCATGATGCAGAAGGTCCCGATGATATGCCAGCACATATCCGCACAGCCATAACCCGTACTTCAGAGAATATACCTATAAATAACGGTCATTTGGTCTTAGGTACTTGGCAGGGAATTTATGTATGGGAACACAGACAAAGAAATCACGTAAGAGAATTGGTTGTTCATATTTTTGGATAGTTAATTGTTAGTTGATAGTTGATAGTTGTTAGTTGTTAGTTGATAGTTGTTAGTTGTTAGTATTAGCCACTAACCACCAACCACTAACAACTAACAACTAACAAATAACAAATAACAAAAAACAAAAAACAAAAAAAAAAAAAAAACAAAAAGAAAAAATACAACTAGTA
>NZ_WJFC01000366.1 GCF_009725235.1 Scytonema sp. UIC 10036 | reverse complement strand
CCACTAACCACTAACCACTAACCACTAACCACAAACCACTAACCACTAACCACTAACCACTCACCACTAACCACTAACCACTAACCACTAACCACTAACCACTAACCACTAACCCGTGTTACACGCGGCAAGCGATGCTTGAAGCTACAGAGAATTTCCCAAGAAATTGTATTTAGCTGATTTGCCCAATCTTCGGCAGAAATTTGTTCTTTTCCTTCTTTCCCCAGTAAAGTCACAACTTCACCTTCTTGTATATCTGGTAATGTGCTGATATCCAGCATCAACTGATCCATTGTAATTGCACCAATTTGTGGTATACGCTGACCTCGAATCAACACTTGCATTTTGTTGGAAAGATTGCGAGGTATACCGTCGGCATAACCAATTCCTACCACGGCTAAGCGGAGTTCTCGCTGTGCTACAAAATGATGGCTGTAGCTGACGCCCGTTCCGGGTGCAATCGTTTTGACTTGGGTAACTCTTGCTTTGACTTGCATGACTGGCTTTAGCTTGATGCTGGAGTCTAAATGAGCGGCTGGGTAAAGACCATAAATCACCAAACCCGCACGTACCATGTCATAGTGTAATGATTTATCGCTGAGAGTGGCAGCGGAGTTTGCTAGATGCAAACAAGGAGGTTCTATTCCCAAGGCTTTAATTTGAGCGATCGCAGTTTCAAACCTCTGCTGTTGCTGCTTCATCACAGTAGTGTCTGGGCTATCAGCTGTCGCGAGGTGAGAATAAACGCTCTTAATAGCAAGATGGGGCAAACGCTGCACTAACTGAACAAACTCAGCCGCTTCTTGCCAATTTGTTCCCAACCTAGACATTCCTGTATCTAATTTAATATGTACGGGTAAGGGAGAATCATAGTTAATATCTTCTAAAGTATTAGAAAATACTAAAGCTTGTTTGGGGCTAGTCAGTGTTGGTTGAAGTTGCCAATGTGCAATAGCTTGGATTTGTTCTGGCGTATGAGTTGCGCCCAAAATCAAAATTGGTGCTTCAATACCCGCTTCTCTTAATTGAATTCCCTCTGGAACTGTAGCAACTCCGAGCCAACTTGCACCTGATGCTAAAGCTGTTTGAGCAACAACGATCGCTCCATGTCCGTAGGCATCAGCTTTTACCACTGCCATCAGTTGGGTACTTGGTGACAGAAACTTTATAAGTTGACTCACATTATGGGACAATGCCGCCAAATCAATTTCTACCCAAGCACGTTGGGACATCCAGGCATAGCGATCGCTTTGCTGATTAAAAATAAGATGGTTTTTGTCGTGGCTTAGCATTTTTGCTTACTCTCCTATCACACCACTTTTTGGTTGCAAGTATTATTCCCAATACTCGCAACCTTTCGCGATAATCGGAAAGTTTAACAAGAAATAGGGAGTAGGGAGTAGGGAGTAGGGAGTAGGGAGTAGGGATTGAGCAAGAGTTATTCTCCCTTGTCCCCTAACCCCTAACCTCTAACCCCTAACCTCTAACCCCTAACCCCTAACCCCCTAACCCTTGACTATTTCCCAATTCCTGCTTTTGTAGGAAGTATAATTTATCCTCATCACCAAAAGGAGGATAGATTTGTGTTAATATATGTAAAATTAATAGCTTGAGCGCTTATCAATGGGGAAGGTTTTAGTTCTAAACGCCTCTTACGAACCGCTCAATATCACGAGCTGGCGGCGAGCCGTGGTCTTGTTGATTAAAGGCAAAGCTGAACGGGTTGAAATCAATAACAAGCAACTCTATTCGGGCTTTCCACTTCCAACCGTTATTAGGTTGCGACATTACGTGCGGGTTCCCTATAAGGAAATTCCTCTCACTCGACGGAATCTCCTTCATCGGGATGGTCATACGTGTCAATACTGCGGTTATACGGGAGATGACTTAACTCTAGACCATGTTGTACCGCGATCGCGTGGTGGCGGCGATACTTGGGAAAACATAGTAACTGCCTGTGTCCGCTGTAACGTCAAGAAGGGAAATCGTACACCTAGTGAGGCTCACATGATGTTACGTCATCATCCCCGAAGACCTTACAGCAGTCTCTATTTCGAGGTCAGTAAACATCTCAAGAGCGGGTTGCACAAAGAATGGCAAAAATATGTTATCGGACTCTGACAAACCTTGTTCCTCTCTAAGAACAGTGGTCAACTGTCAGGTCTTTACGTTGTTGCCCTAGCTTGGTGAAGCTTTGTTTATCTGTGACTTTAACTCAGACGCAAGCGTTTAAAGTTGACAGAAAAGCCTGCAAATTTTTTGCCCGCTTGGAAGCAACTTTGTTAATATAACACAGATTAGTGAAAAGTCAACCAGGGTACGTCATAAATTTGCCAAGTTTGGGCAACAAGGTCATTTGGCCTCAATTTAGCAACCCAATAATATCAAGTTGGTTGAAAAACTTTCATATCAATCTAGACTGACAGATATAGTGCCAGTCTGGAATAATTCTGCGAAGATTGTAGATGTGTGGCTGTAATAGCAAATCACTAACTGTAATATTTCTTAACCAAAGTCAGTGAGCTACACACTCTTAAAGACCATAGATATGCAACTTAATTCTTCCCTAACCCAGTTTGAAAATTTTCCACCGTTAACAGATTCAATATCAGAGGATGGTGAAGTAGACGATAGAGACTCAATTGAAGTTCCACTCAATCGACAATCAATTACAACAACGTTGACTAGTGAGTCAGGCAATTCTTCAAACCAGCGTAACGGTGTAGTGAGCGATCGCAAAGCGGAAGAACTGCGTGCCATGCTTCTAGCACACCGACAAGAACGGCATCTGATCGTCTTGCAAGATTTTCCCGATCCTGATGCTTTGTCTTCCGCATGGACATACCAGCTCATCGCACAGCAATACGAAATCAAGTGTGACATTGTTTACGCTGGCGCTTTGAGTCACCAAGAAAACATAGCCTTGGTAAAGCTAACTAATTTACCTGCCCAGCGTTGGACGTTGCAAACGTTAAAAGGCAAGGATCTGACCTCATCGTATCAAGGTTTTGTACTGATAGATAATCAAGGAACAACTTCTCAGCTAGTGCCTGTAGTGGAGCATGCTGGCATTCCCTTAGTGGCAATTATCGACCATCACAGTTTGCAAAGCGATATCAAATCAGACTTTATTGATATTCGTCCATCTGTGAGAGCGACAGCAACAATTTTTACTCAATACTTACAGGCAGGATTGCTATCGCTAGATAGTAGTATTAACCAACACGTAAAATGCGCGACTGCCTTGATGCATGGCTTGCGATCGGATACGAATAGACTGATGCAAGCACAGGAAGATGATTTTATGGCAGCAGCGTATCTGAGTAGATTTTATGACGCACAACTGCTAAATGCAGTACTGCAGGCGAATCGTTCTAAACGAGTCATGGATGTTATAGAGCGATCGCTAAAAAACCGCATTGTGCAAAATAACTTTTCCATTGCTGGTGTTGGTTACTTACGCTACGATGACCGTGACGCCATTCCTCAAGCAGCAGATTTTCTGGTTACAGAAGAAAACGTTCATACTGCCGTAGTTTATGGCATCGTTCACGATGAAGATGAGGAATTAGAAGTTGTGATTGGTTCTCTCAGAACCACTAAGTTAACACTCGATCCCGATGAATTTATCAAAGAAGCTTTTGGACAAGATAGTAGCGGGCGCTTTTTTGGTGGTGGGAGAACAAGCGCAGGTGGATTTGAGATTCCCATGGGATTCTTATCAGGCAGCAATGAGAATTCTGCTTATGCGAAAATGAAATGGGAAGTTTTTGATGCTCAAATTAAACAAAAGCTTCTGAGATTGGTAAATCCTAAAGATAATCCAATTCAATCGGAATAGGGACTAGCTAATGGCTAATGGCTAATGGCTAATGGCTGATGAAAAACAACAATTAGCAATTAGCAATTAGCAATTAGCAATTAGCAATTAGCAATTGACAAAATGGAAATATATTTAATCCGTCACGGCATAGCCGAAGAGAAACAACCAGAGATAAAAAAAGATGAAGAGCGATCGCTGACAAAAGAGGGAAAGCAAAAAACAGAGAAAGTCGCCCAACGACTCAAGCAGATGGGTTTCCATTTTGATTTAATCGCTACAAGCCCCTTAGTGAGAGCGCGTCAAACAGCAGAAATACTGATATCAGAGGGGCTGAGTTCTCAGCTTGAAGAATGTTCCTATCTTACACCAGAAGGGCAGATTCACAATTGGGTGACAGAATGGCTAGAGCCAAGAAATTACGCCCCTGACACCCAACTTGCATTGGTGGGACATGAACCAAATTTAAGCGCTTGGGCAGAAATTCTAGTTTGGGGGCAAGACAAAGCATCCTTAGTCCTGAAAAAAGCGGGTATGATTGGGGTAAAACTACCAGAAAAGGGATCTCCTCTGGGTTGCAGTCAAATGTTTTGGTTGACGCCACCCAAATACTTGCTTTAGCAGTAGTGTAACGTTTTTGAAAGAAATTCCAAGGAAACGGATACTGTTATGGTGATAAGAATTTCTGGGATGTTGCTTTCTTAGAAATACTTTACGGAACAGATGGTGTTGCCATGATGGTGTGCGAATTCAAGCCTGGGTTGGATGGCATTCCCGCCGCCCAATCCAGTATTAGCAGAGTTGATGGGCATGCGGGAATATTAGAATACCGTGGCATTCGGATTGAGGAACTAGCAGAAAAGAGTACATTTTTAGAAACTGCTTATCTTTTAATCTGGGGCGAATTGCCCACATCCGAAGAACTGGCAGCATTTGAGTCTGAGGTTCGCAATCACAGGCGAATCAAATATCGCATTAGCGATATGATGAAATGCTTTCCCGAAAGCGGTCACCCGATGGATGCTTTACAAGCCTCTGCGGCTGCATTGGGCTTATTTTATTCCCGCCGGGATTTGAACAATCCAATATACATTCGTGATGCTGTCGTTCGCCTGATAGCCAAGATTCCCACAATGGTGGCAGCTTTCCAATTGATGCGAAACGGTGATGATGCGGTACGTCCCCGAGATGATTTGGATTATTCCGCTAATTTCTTGTATATGCTCAATGAGAGCGCACCCGAAGCACTGGCGGCGCGAATATTTGATATTTGCTTGATACTTCACGCCGAACACACAATGAACGCTTCCACATTTAGTGCTAGAGTTACAGCCTCTACCCTAACAGATCCATACGCTGTAGTTGCCAGTGCAGTAGGAACCTTAGGAGGACCGCTCCATGGAGGAGCGAATGAAGAAGTCATTCAGATGTTAGAGGCGATTGGTTCTGTAGAAAATGTCCGTCCTTATGTTGAGGATTGTATCGACCGCAAAGCCAAGATTATGGGGTTTGGCCATCGCGTGTATAAGGTAAAAGATCCGCGTGCCACAATTCTACAGAATATGGCAGAGCAACTGTTTGACCAGTTTAAACCGGATAAATACTACGACATTGCCCAAGAAATGGAACGAGTCGTAGAGGAAAAATTGGGACACAAAGGTATTTATCCCAATGTTGACTTTTATTCCGGTTTGGTGTATACGAAATTGGGAATCCCAACAGACTTGTTTACACCAATATTTGCGATCGCCCGTGTTGCTGGTTGGCTAGCCCATTGGAAAGAACAACTAGAAGAAAACCGGATTTATCGTCCCACTCAAGTTTACAACGGTAAGCATTCTGCTCCTTACATCCCGATTGAGAAGAGGTAGGGAATGAGGGGTAGGGAGTAGGGAGTAG
>NZ_WJFC01000365.1 GCF_009725235.1 Scytonema sp. UIC 10036 | reverse complement strand
GTTAAACATGATAAAGTTTTCAGAATGAATTCCTGCTCCTGCCAGTTTGGATTTGTGGTTTTTGACCCGTTCATAACCGTGAAATCTGGTTCACCAAAGTTTTCCAGTTCATAATGAGAAGGACGGATGAACATATTCGTAACGAAATGCGCCTGCCACGCTACTTCCATAATGAATCTCACTTTTAATCTGGTATCGGCATTAGTTCCGCAAAAAGCATCCACAACATAGATTTTTTTTGAGGTAGAAAGCTGATCCAGCACCAATTCTTTGCAAGACTGAAAAATTTCGGGTGTTGTCGGAGTTCACTTTACTCCGTCCCCAGAAATCGTATCCTTCGTAACATCATCCTCTGAACAATGTATCTGTCTTTAGTGTGAACACCTGTGAAATCATTCCTGTTTACTGAATACTGACCAGATTACGTTATGCTAGCTTTTTTCAAAAGCCTTATTTTCAGGGAGAAACTTCAGCCTGTTACAATTTTTCGTAAGGGATTATAACAACTGATTGGTTTCCTTTAATTCCCTAATTTTTACTTAAATCCTGGATGATTATAGCGTTTTTCATGTGGTTACTTATTATTTTCTATTCTTTTTTGGATATAACAAAATTATATTAGATTAATTTAAAACTGGTTTGGAATATAGTGTATAAGGTCAGAATGCACACCATAAAAGAAACATTCCTTTAATACCCTCTGATCTATAAGTATTATTAAATACTGACCATTAACGAGTAAATAGGTTGTTACAACATTTTCCCCAAAATAGTCCCTTAAAGCCATCACAAATTTTGAGCTCAAATGCAAAAATTTTCTCCTATAAAGTTTACTCCCAAAACTGTAAATAACAATAACAGGGCACGATCTGCGAAACAACGGCTTTAACTGCAGGCATTTCAAGAATTCCGATATTTTTTGCTCAGGCGAATTTAACATTACAGTTCTATGGCACCCATTTCCTCAAATCGAGCTGCTGAGCAAAAAACAAACAAATTTTTCTTCGAAAACTACTCGAAAATTGCTCTAGAAGATTTTTGGGACTTATTTTTTGACTTGTTATGGGGGAATTGTGATTGCGCTCCTGGGGTGTCCTGCTTATACCTGAGTTCAAGCGTGAATAAAAAACTAAGCCTCATTTTTAAAAGAATTGGATTGAAAGTCTACTTTATGTCTTTTATTAGGGTACACTCCGGAATTCGCAGTTGTCTTTTGCAGGCCTGAGTCTTTTTGGAGAGGAGACATACGTTATTCCGATATCCTACAAAGATTTCGTATTTAAGGCAAAAGGATCAATTTTCTGCCCGCATTCGGCAAGGGAATCTGTCAATTAGGTGAAACCGCTCTTTCCAACCCGTAAGAGCTTGCCGCGAAAATAGCAGCATTATATGTGGGTAAGATAATAAGCTAAAAATTATTTTAAATTTTTGTTTGGGAAAGGACAGATGCATTATTGTGGTGACGGTTTTTACAAATTAATTCAGACGCTTCAGGCGGAATATTGGTTTCTACCTCTGCCAAGCTTTTATCATCGATGACAGCTTTTAACCAGTAGATTTACGCTGTTTGAATGGCTTGCTCACACACAGTGTAAATGAGGGATTTTCCGCCCTGTTATGTTCTTTAAAAGTATATCACTTCATTGTATCACAGCCCTCGCCGCTAAGTAATAGCGCAAGTAAGTAACTATTGAGCTCGCCTCCATGTGCGAAATATTTCTGAGTGATAACGCAAACTTTCTGCCGGTGCAAAACGACTGACGTCATGATTTGTCTCTTTTTAGACTACTCGATTTTGTCAAGGACACCATCATATTCCAGAGAGAGAATTTTTCTTGACATTCGGTATAGCAGCCTCAGGAGTGAAAATCTATTTCGGTCTCACTTGTTTACCACCGCTTAATGTTCGCGCTACCAAGTTCTTCAAATCCATTCATCTCCTGAACTACCGTCTACCATGTTAGCCGGACCGGTAAGCTGCGCAATCAGGTTTTTTTTTGATTTGTCCGACTCGGATAGGTTGCTGTTTGTGGTAGATATTCTGAGTGCAGCTAAAAGCAACTGGTTTCCAATCTCTGAATTGTCGTGCCTCAATGGCAGCGGCCTAGTCTTCTTGTGCAGGCTGCATCAAAGGAGAAGGGAACGTCTCCGTTACGGCAGTAAAAGCCTCTTTTTGCCCCGCTTCTTTTATTTCACACATGCTTCCTAACGGCCGCTGCCGTTTAATGGTCGGATAGGACTAAGCTTCTGCTCACGGCTGGACATATGTAATGGCAGGGACAACATTCGCTGATTCTGAGAAGCATAACTTATCTTTTGGCAAGCTTTGTCATTGGCCATCGTTCGAGGTCCAGGGATACACTGGCAGGCCCAGAGAGGTCATGCTCTTCAGCAATTGGCATCGACAGCGTCGCGTCTCCGTTGTACCAGTTCTCCTGATAGCTTGTTTTCAAATCAGACGATGCGTGTGCATATCTCTGCTCACGAAGAGAGAGAATTGAATCACAAGGATGAGGAGAAAAGGTAGAATGGAGACGCGATGCTGTCTTACCAATTACTGAAGAGCAAAGCAATCTGGGCCTGCGTGTGTATCCCTGCACTATCGAGCGATGGCCGATGACTGAAGATGCCAAAAGAGAAGTTTTGTTTCTCAAAATCAGCGAATGTTGTCCCTGCCATTACATATGTGGTCGTGCGGGGAAGCTTAGTGGTGTCCGTCGAAACGGCAAGCCGTTAGGAAGCATGTGTGAAATAACAGAAGAGGGGCAAAAAGAGGTTTTTACTGCCGTAACGGGGACGTTCCCTCCTCCTTTGATGCAGCCTGCACAAGAAGACTTCCGCTGCCATTGAGGCGGACAATTCAGAGAAGGCAACCAGTTGCCGGTGTACTCAGAATATGTACCACTAACGGCAATCTATGCGAATCGGACAAATCAAAAAAAAACCTGATTGCGCAGCTAGAAGTGGTCCGGCTGTGATGGTAGACGGGAGTAAAGGACATGAATGGATTTGGCGAACTTGGTAGAGTGAATATAAAGCGGTGGTAAACTTTTGTGAGACCGATCATAGTTTTTGAGTCCTGAAGCTGCTATACCCAATGTCAAGTATAATTATCTAATCTGGAACATGATGGTGTCG
Organism: Scytonema sp. UIC 10036; assembly: GCF_009725235.1. The sequence continues at coordinate 2,590 of NZ_WJFC01000365.1, read as the reverse complement.
TTGATGTATCGCGTAATCTAAAAAATAGACAAATCATGGGCGTGAGAATTTTGCACCGGGGAAAGTTTGCGTTATTGTCAGAAATATTTCGCAAATGGGGGGGGGGGGGGGGGGGGGGGGGCGTACGGGAGCTATTGTCTTAGCGGCGAGGGCTGTGAGCAAGGGAGTTTGTAGTTTTAAAGAAGTAACAGGGCGGAAAATCCCTCATTTTACTGGAGAGTCTGCAAGTCATGCAAAGAGATGTAAACCGGACTGGTTAAAAGCTGTCATTGATTATAAAAGCTTGGCAGAGGTAGAAACCAATATTTCGCCCGAAGCGACTGAATTTATTTGTAAAAACCGTTACCACAATGTGCATCTGTGCTTTCCCAAACAAAAATTTAAAATAATTTTTAACTTATTATCTTACCCACGTAATGCTGCAATTTTCGCGGCCGAGATTACGGGTTGGGAGGGCGGTTTAAGCTAAATGACATATTCGCTTGCCGAATGGGGGCAGAAAATTGATCCTTTTGCCTTAAATACGAAATCTTTGTAGGATAGCGGAATAACGTATGTGCTCCTAGCAAAAAGAAAGGCCTGCGAGGTGGCTTGAGTGCAGGAACAGAACCCGAATAAAAGTATAAAGTAGAGTTTCAATCCCTTCTTTTAAAAATGAGGCTTAATTTTTATTCACGCCTGAAATCAGGGAAGCAGGACACGCCGGGAGCGGATTGCAATTTATACGCAAGTCAAAAAATAAGTCCCAAAAATCTTGAATAGAGCAATTTTCGAATCGGTTCGAAGAAAAATTTGTTTGTTGTTGGCGAGCGGGGAGATTTGAGGAAATGGGGGAAATTTTTCGAACTGTAATGTTAGATTCACTTGAGCAAAAAATATCGGAATTCTTGAAATTCCTGCAGTTAAAGCCGTTTTTTCGCAGATTTGCCCTGTTGTTGTTGTTAAGAGTTTTGGGAGCACTGGGGAGGAGAAAATTTGTGCATTTGAGCTCAAAATTTGCATGGCTTTAAGGGACTATTTTTGGGAAAATGTTGTAACTACGTATTTTTCGTGAATGGTCAGGATTTAATAATACTTATACATCAGAGGGTATGAAAGGTATGTTTGTTTTATTTGTGCATTCTGACTTTATACATTATATTTAAACCAGTTTTAAATTAATTTAGTATAATTTTGTTATATCCAAAAAAGAATAGAAAATAATAAGTAAGAGATGAAAAACGCTAGAATCATCCAGGATTTAAGGAAAAATTAGGGAATTAAAGGAAACCAGGTCAGTTGTTATAATCCCTTACGAAGAATTGTATCAGGCTGAAGTTTCTTCCTGAAAATAAGGCTTTTGAAAAAAGCTAGCTTAACGGAATCTGGTCAGTATTCAGTAAACAGGAATTTTTCACAGGTGTTCACGCTAAAGACAGATACATTGTTCAGAGGATGATGTTACGAAAGATACGATTTCTGGGAACGGTGTAAAGTGAACTCCGACAACACCCGAAATTTGTTCAGTCTTGCAAAAAAATTGGTGCTGAATCAGCTTTCAACTCAAAAAAATCATATGTTGTGGAGGCCTTTGCGGAACTAATGCCGATACCAGATTAAAAGTGAGATTCATTATGGAAAGTAGCGTGCAGGCGCATTTCGTTTACGAATATGTTCATCGTCCTTCTCAATTATGAACTGGAAACTTTGGTGAACCAGATTTCCGGGTTATGAACGGTCAAAAACCACAAATCCCAACTGGCAGGAGCAGGAATTACATTCTGGGAAAACTTTATCATGTTTACCTACTGAAAACTTCAGATCATTGGAGGAACCTGTACGGTGGCGAATGAAAAAGGGAATGTTTGCCATGGATGAATTATTACCTTCCGTTATAAGGAATGGCTTCTACTGCACTGCTCTGCAAATGTAGGCGAGGAGGGAATGTTGCGTTATTCTTCGGGCTTTCCTGACGGGGAAAACAAACTTTATCCGCAGATCCAAGCAGATACCTATCGGGGATATGAGCACGGCTGGGATAACAACGGCGTTTTTAACTATGAAGGGGTTGTTAATGCAAAAGTGATTGACTTTCTGAAGAAGAAGACCGGATATTTTTGCAGCAATTAAAAGGGATTGCATTTTAGAAAACGTCGTGGTAAACAACGGAGTTCAGATTACACAGACGGATCAATCACAGAAAACACGAGAATATCATATCCTATTTACCATATCAATAAATTTGTTTTGGCTTCAAAAGCAGGACATGCCAAAAGATTGTTTATCTTTCTGCAGATGCATTCGAGTATTGCCTCCGGGTTTCAGTACTGGGATGAAAGATAGGCACAATACCACTTCCTTTGCGGATACACTTCAAAATTAGCAGGTACGGAAAGAGGGATTACAGAACCGGAACCGTCTTTCTCACCGGCATTTGGAGAAGCATTTTTAACATTGCACCCTACCATGTATTCCAAAACGCTGATCGGAAAAATGAAAGAACACGGTGCTAAAGCCTATCTGGTAAATACAGGATGGAACGGAACCGGAAAAAGAATTTCCTTAAAAGATACAAGAGCCATTATTGACGCTATTATCGATGGTTCTATAG
>NZ_WJFC01000364.1 GCF_009725235.1 Scytonema sp. UIC 10036 | reverse complement strand
ACCCACCCAGATTTTTATTCAAGCTTAAGACCGCATACGAGATTCTCGTTAGTCTCGTGGGCTCTGAGATGGCTACGTTTCAAGTCCCTAATTCCCAGTGTGATCGCAATTTAGCCAGAAGTTTCAGTCCCGTTTCCAGAATCGCTACGTTTCAAGGACAGTTTGCTTATGAGGGTACGGACTTTCAACCAATGAAGTTTTCAGTCCCCGTTTCCAGGAATCGCTACGTTTCAAGTTCTGCATCGTGTATTAGCGTCCCATTAGGGGTATAGTTTCAGTCCCGTTTCCAGGAATCGCTACGTTTCAAGGCCGCCATCTGAAACTCTTACAGAGCAAGGATTCTACAAGCAGTTTTGGCAGATCGAAAAAATGACCACATTTCAGCCTTGCTTATTGACAGTTTCTATCAATAGTGCAGAATATCAAAACGCTGTAACTATTAACTTGTCTAGGTTCTGGCGATTTTGGCAGAACCCCCTAGGTTTTAGCCCCCGCTTTGGTCTGCCAAATATAAAGCTACTAATCAACTATATGATAATTGCTTCTTCTTGTCGAGGCTTTTCCGAACCATAGGTAATAGTTCGCTTCACCGCACCTGTATCAAGTACGTACACTCGCACCGAATCTTCCTCTGGTTTGATTAACTTTTCAATTTTGATTTGCATCTCAGTAAATTTTACTACAGTTAAAAAACATTCAAACACACTGTATTGCGTCCAATTTCCATAACCACTCAGCATTTTGTGTAAGCGATTTCGACGCTTGTTTGCCGCTTTGTTGTCGGGTAAATCGTAAATAATCAAATAAAATAGTGTTGTCATTGAGGTTTGAAAAGTTAGATATTTTGTGTGGTGTGGGCATCCCTTCAGTTCGTTCTAGGGCAAGCTTACCCGCATTGGATAAAAAAAACTTTTCGGCTCCTACAGCCAAAATCGCGATCGCGAAGCGTGGGCTTTGTCTAATCGCGAAGCGTGGGCTTTGTCCAATCGCCTTTCATCGACTACCGCAAAGCAAGTGGTTTGTAGGAAATCCCTTCTTGTAAATGGCGACTTAGCAACCTGGCTTGAAGCTCGATCGCTCGTCGGTAGGTGCAGCGATAATTAAAGATTGGATGGGTAAACTCATCCTTCATTTTTCGCTCGAAAGCTTCTAAAAAAGTCTTTCTTCCAGCATCAGAAAGGCGGTATGCACTTAAACTTTCGGTAAAATCCTGGGGTTGAATTTCCCGTTTGCTCAATACTCCCAACACGATATTGTCGGAAATAAGAGCGCGAAATTCTTCCATCAAATCCAATACCATTGATGGCTGTCCGTGGTGGACTTCGTGTAAATAACCAATATAGGGGTCAAGTCCAGCCACATGAACGGCTGCAGTGACTTGGGTTTTCAGCAAAGCATAGGAAAAGCTCAATAAAGCATTGACTGGATCGGTGGGTGGATTGCGATTGCGTCCATTGAATGTCCATTGTTTACCTACCATTTTTTGCCAGCAGGCAAAATATTCCCTTGCGGCTAAACCTTCGATTCCCCTCACTTGGTCAATGGTTTGTTGATTTTTAACAAGATTTTTCCGTTCTTTGAGAGGATTGTCCCGTTGGTTGTGACGGTAGAGGACGTTATACTGATTGTGAATTTTGGTAGTCACTATCGCTTTGACTAGTTCCAAACGCTGGGCAGGGTCATGATAAACTCGGTATTGTGCCAGTCGTAATTGACCATTACGCGAGTATCCAGGAAGAGCAGAACCTAAGTATTTACCGACAAAAGAAAGATAGTGAACGGGCATTCCCAATTCCAAAGCGTATACCAGAGCATCTCCCGTCACTTGAGGATTGCCCATGAGAACAACTTGTTCAGCAGTTTGGGCTGGTATAGTTTTTTTCTTCCAAGTACCATCTTCCTGTTTAAGAGAGACGGTGAATGCTTCGTAGACTTTACTTAAAACTGCTTCAGGTTGAGTAACGTAAATTACAGTCATGGGATTTTGGATTTTGGATTTTGGATTTTGGATTTTGGATTTTGGATTTTGGATTTTGGATTTTAGATTGTGGATTCAGTATCAGGTGGTGCGCGCATCTTGCCTGCATTTGTCTAAATAAAAACATCTTGTCCGTGTTTACTTAAACCAAGGAAGCAAGATACTCCCACTACATAAATAGGTAGGTAGGAAAAAACCGAACTATGTAAAGATATGTAAATATGCTAAAACCCTTACAAATGACCAATGACAAATAACAAATGACGATCCATCTATTGGAGGAAGCGCAATGCTTTGACTTCAAAAGGTAGGCAAATTCTCTGTAAGCTACAGGATTGACACTTTTTGGTATTGTCGATTGGTTTCGGCATTTCTCTGGTGGCAGCAAGTTGAGCTAAGGCTATGGCATTCTCTGTGGCTTGTCGTAGTTCTGGGGTAAAGGCTACGGTTTGTCGTCTGCGATTGGTATGGTAAAAAATCTCACCGTAAGCAATACTACATCCGGTGCGTTCTTCCAAACATAAAGCAGCACCACAGAGTTGAAAATGATCGTTGAGGTGTTGTGCCATCTTCCCTTTTTTGTATTCCACTGGGACGAGTTGCCCTTCTGTCTGTTCCACCGCATCGATAATTCCGGCAATTTTCAGGCGTTCGCTCCATACCCATTGTTGTTGGCGAATTATGGTATCCCCTTCGGTAATTACTAATTCTTCGTTAATATTACGGTGTAAATGGCGACCTAGAATAATATGCTCGTTATCTTCCATTTCTCCCAGCACGTATTCCAGGTAAAATCGGCGCGGGCAATATTCCCAAGCGTTGAGATACGCCAGGGGTAAATAATTTTCACTCATGCGATTTCAACCTGTCCCATACCCATCGCAGTTTTTCTGCCAATTCCAGCAAATATGGCAAAGTGAGCTAAGATAGTGGCAATTCTAGCTTGTTCGCTGTCTGCAAACTTATATCGAACTAATCCCTCCGCACCGATTTCCGCTCCACCTTCCATTTTCATGGCGTAGGTTTTCAGCTCGTAGCCGGAAATAATAACATTCCATTCGACTTTAGGAAATTTTAAGGCTTCTGGTGCAAAGATATTCCAACGTCGTAATAATCCGTTGAAAACCAAGTCGGGTAGGGGAAAAGGTTGGACGTTTTTAACTTGTTTGAAGCTGGTGGGGGAGAGAAATCGCAAATCGATAGTATTTTGGGCTGGTAATTGAGCAATTTTCTCGAAGCTAGTTGTTTGGGTAATGTCAATCCAGCCTTCCATTCTACAAGGAATTCCTGCTAGGGTCATTTCCTGCCCTAAGTCTGCATTCATTCCCCACAATAAAGGAGCGAGTAATTCTTTTTGCAACAAGCTGATTTTGAGGAGGATTTTTTTAGGAGAACAATATTCCCATCCAGTTGTTAGGGGTAGGGTTTCTTGTTGGTGTATGATTTCGGCTAATTCTGGGCTGGTGTTGGCAAACCAGCGAAAACACAATGCATGGATAGCGCGTGCTACAGTGGGAGGAAAGGGTTGAACTGAATTAACAGCGATTTGAATTCTGTGAAGGGAATCGGAATTAACTTCCACACCACTGATTTCATAAAGTCTTTGTCGCCATTCAACCAGATTACTACCCGCAATTTGCCTCCACAGCATCCCCATAAAATTATCGTATAAATTTGCGTCTGGCAGTACGGGCATAATTTTTGTCACGCCATCGGTTTTGCGTAGAGGTATCCAGATGGGATTAATATCATCCTGAATATCTTCCTGTTGTAGCCATTGGCTTAAGTTAACCGGGGTGGTGTTGATTTGAGTAGGGCGTAAAATTACACTGAGTCCGGCGAAAGTTGGTTCTGTTTTTGGTTGATTGACCGAGAGATTCGTAGTTTTTGGAGTATCAGTCTCTTTGGTAGAAGTCATAACGAGCACTCGTAGAGCGAAGTTTTAAGGGTAAAAATCCAGGTTTGATGATTCTATCTTTGTCGAGTTGGGCTTTGTCCTTAGAAAAGGGATTTATCCGGTTGAAGGTGGTTTTTGAACTAAAATCATCCATTGGTTGGATGGTAAAACTGTCATTAGGGTTGGGGATAAAGGTAGGTTGGTTTGTTGTTTGGGTACGGTTGGGCAAGTATTGAAAGAAGCAACCTTTTTTACCAAAATAATTGATTTGGGCAAAAAGTTGGGTTAATTCTTGTAACTTATTTTGTTGATTATCTTGTAATTTATTTGACACATCTTCATTCATTCCCACACAAATTTGCAATTCTCCCTGTAAATGTATCCATTCTCGAAATACAAACCCGTCTTGCATGGGACGAGTTGTCCTACTTTTGTCCGCTTTATCTGTGATTTGGTCGAAGTATCGGAGTTTATAACCATTGCGATTGACTACTAGTTGTTCTGGTGGAAGGATATAGATTTGCAAATCCCGAATCCAAGTAAATTCCCTTTCGATCCAAGTATCAAAATTGTCCTGATATTGTTTTCCCTGGCTTTCAAGTAAGGCTTTGAGTAGTGCCATTTTAATTGTATAGGGTGTGGGAACCAGGTTAGAACGAGCTGCCATACTGGTTGCATCGGAACGTTTGAGAGTGAATAGGCTCACGGGTTGGTATGAGACTGTCAACCATACCCTCTCTAATCTCTCTCCTCGTAAGAGAGGGAAATTTGCATTATTCGACTGCTTCGGCATTTTCGCTCTCCCAGGGTTGTCCTTGTTCTATGATGATTTGGATTTGTTCGGCGAGTTGTGCCATTGAATCGAATTCAAAGCAGCGAATTGTTCCTTCACCATTGAGGTTATTTAAGGTATTTGCCAAGCTGAGAATTTGACGGTTGTAACTTTCTTCTAACGGGCTTAACATGGGTGCGGGACAGCGACGGGTACTGACGGTGATGACTCCTTCAAAATAATCGGGGTGAGGGAGATGGGTGTTGCGTTTGGCTCCGTTGGGCTGCATATAGGTGTAAAGAATGCTTTTGAGGAGTGCGTCTAAACGTTGTTTTCGTTGGGTTGTGTCAATGCTGTAGCTAAAATTGTGGGGATTGTAGCCGATACGGAATGCTTCTACATTGAGGACGGTTGCATACAACCCGGAACTTACTTGGACGTTGTAAGGAGTAGGATTTTCGATACCGTATTTAGCATGGAAATAGCTTTGGGTTTTGACGTAGGTGGGTAAACCAACAACCGCACCAAATTCAATGACGGATTCTCGTTTGAGGGTTTGTCCTTTCTTTTCTGTCACCATAAACCCTTCTAAATCGCTGATGGTGCAAAGTTGTAGAATTTTGGCAGTTTTGGTGGCTAAATCCGTATCTTTGTTGGTAAATATAGGTAGGTTTTTCTCGATATCGTAACCAATGCGATCGGGATTAAATTGTTTTCCGCCTGCTGACAAACTTAAACCAGATTCTAAAGAGATGCGGTGTAAATGTTCGGCTTGAATGTGTTTGAGCATATCGCCAGAAACACCGTTAACATATTCGGGTTCATTTCCACCTTTTTGGATGATATAAAAACGGCGGGTTAATGATTGATTTCCTTCGTTTCCTTCGTTATTGAGGGCGTGAATTTGCCAGGAAAGTAAACCGCTAATGGAGAGGGAATAAACTGAGAAATTTTGGTTGGACATTTTGGTTTGTTTTGTGAATTATGAATTGTAATTTTTAGATTGGATAATCCTGTTTTTAGAGGATGTTTGAAAAGTAGTCTGGTGTTTATTACCCCCCTTAGTCCCCCCTTGTAAAGGGGGGAAATAAGAGAAATTTACTTCCCTCCCCTTTACAAGGGGAGGGTTAGG
>NZ_WJFC01000363.1 GCF_009725235.1 Scytonema sp. UIC 10036 | reverse complement strand
CTTTCATACATGGTCTCTCCGAAGGGTAAATTTACAAAATATTGTGTTGCGTCCGATTGCGAATTAGTTACGAACGTTGCCGTTCCCAAATGATCGCCATGTAAATTATACAAACCTGTCTGCCATGGCCTTTCTCTCAATTCTATTGATACCTCATCTCCAAGACCTGATTTTTCGAGATATTTTTCGAGATCCGATTTTACATCTGCCGGTTTTTCTGCGGGTTTCTCGTCTGCCGTACGGTTGGTATAAAGCACTGAAGGATCTTCAAATCGATTGGCTCCATCCATCAGTCTGCTGGCAAATCTTCTTGAACCTTCGAAATAATGTTTGGTGTATTGCCCTGTTGAACTTACCGTTACATAAGGGTTTGGATAGAGCTTATATTCAAAGAGTCTCAGCTCATTAATCTCGACCGGCGCTCCGTTCTGATACAATTGTGTAGGAATTTCAAGCCCGTATTTTATAACACGCTCTCCCTTATCATCATAGGTGTAATACTGATAGATACCATTCCCGTCATTGTAAAATGCTTTCAGGCGGTCCTGCTCATCCCAGAACATTCGTTTTGTGCCGTTTGGATCCGCATGGATTGTTGCATTTCCGTTGTAATCATATTCGAATGCATCATAGTTTCCTGTCTGGGTATCATTTACTACGCTCACTTTATGTGTTTCAGGGATATACTCGTATTTATTCTCATACGTATTTTCCGGTACTACATTTTGATCTCTTTCATGGTGCTGTTGCTTTATAACAATACCTCCTGAGTTATTATCTCCATCTTATGATAGGTTGACGGTAATAGGAGCTTATTGGATGGGTTTTCTTCTTTATCGACAATAATACCTGTCTTGTTTCTGTTCCTATTAACCTATTGAGTGTATCATAACTGAGACTAAACTGGAATGCACCTCCTAGCCGTTTCCAAAGTTCAGCTGATTCTGATCATGGTGATATTGAAACTGATCGTATTATAAGGTATTATTCAGCATCTACTGATTCAATTATCCATCAGAAATACTATCCATTTCTGTTTTGAATTATACCATAATACTGTGTTGCACCGTTTCGTTTTTAAACTTCAATCGGTGTCCATAGTAAATCATAGTTGATATTTTCTATGAGAGGTTTCACCGTAATTATTGTTACATATTTTAAATTACCCCCTTTGTATAATGTATGAACAATTTCATCATCCGGATATTAATTTTAGTTACTCGATTCCAGCTGTCTAATTGAAATAGGTTTTGAAGACATTTCCGGAATATGATCACCGCGTACCGTTCCGTTTCTGAGATAATCTCCCCATCTTCCATATTGTAAACGTATCTCCGGACATCATATTTTGCATCATTTTACCTGCTTATTTTCTGCTGTGACAAACATATGAATAACTTACGTTGTTGGGGTTGCTTTTTCCGTTTGAAGTCGGGCAACATTATTTTCTCCATCTGTTGTAGTTATAGAGACTCTAATAATTGAATTGATGGTAGGATATTCAGGAAATTATCGTGTCATTCTGCATATTGCCTGGCTTGTCTACTGATACGTTGTTGTTCTTTATCGGATGGCGTTGCTGATACGTTACCTGCAAGATTGTATGAATATCTCGTTTACCATTCCTTCAGGGTCCTGAACATAGGTCAACTCCTATACTGTTAATAACTTAAACGTTGTTGAGAAGCGGCTGACTGTAAATAATCGTCTTCGAACCGGTTTACCTTCGGCATGTTAAGATCGGTTTTCTGATCTATAAATTCTTACTTGTCAGTAAATTATTTGTGATTCGCATAATGAGTGTCTGGTATTACATAATCATCAGTAGCCTAATTACTCTATCTCGCTATCATAGTTGAGAAGTGTTGGTCCGTGAAAGCCTTCAAAGTAAAGATTTATTACCCGTGATTTCAGATTTCGGATGGTTTGTCTTGTTGCTTCTTCCGAGCATATCATAAACGCGGGCCGGAAATGGACGTCTCTCAAAAACCATCATCTCATATCTTTTTAACGCTGCCACTACTCTTCTAAAAAGTCAGCATAGGTATCCGTCATATCGTATTATTTGTACTGGATATTCCGGTCAAAATTTGATGTTGAAGCACGGTAATTTTAACCGCAGTATTGGATATTTTGGATTCCGGCTGATCGTCATACTTATATTTAACCGTTGGAACGGTAGAATTGCTTGCGATTCATAGGGCCATGATGGAAAGTTCTCAAAACCTCATAATAAAATACCAATTGCATTACCACCGGTATCTACCTTTCTGTTACGACATCAAACAGGGATTGTATGGAGTAGACTGAATATTATGCACATCCTTTACCATTTTATATACTTCGGTACCGCATCTCATATTATATTCGATCAAACTTTGGTGAGCTATTTGGCGGATACGTGATTTTTTCTTGATGTTTCTGAAGGATAATTTCTTACATTTTTATTAAATATCGTTCCGTCGTAATTATATATTGCCCTATATCTCCATTATATTGGTTTACAAGCACAATCTCTTTGTCTTAACAATGTTCCGGTCGGTACCTCGTAAACACTACTTCTGAAGTGAGGTGATATTATTGCTCATGACATAGAAGACATATTGGATTGTACTTGTAGAAGACTGCTGTATTGATATTTGAAAATAATCCTTTTGAGTAATTAAAATCGTTCTCAACAGCAATGCTTCCACCTGACTCATGTACGTCTGTTTCTTCTAAAGAGTGCTCTCGCCATCTTCTACCTCCCTACCACCAGTCATAATTTGACCAAGTCTGAATTTAATCATTGCATGTATGTGAGAATCTTGCAGTTTATATTCAAAATGGTTTCAGAAATCTATTCCGCTGCCATCGTACAATCCTTCTTCGGCATTCATTCATCAGATAACATTAATTATAATATCAGTGAGTTCTTCTGTTGAACCACATCATTCTTTTTGTAACGATTCAAAACCGAAATCATCTCTGCTTCTCTGTCATATTTCGCTGCCGAAAAATATCTGTTTCCATTTGTTACCGTCTGTGTATAATTTTGAGAAAATAACGGGTTCTGCACATTAGTTTATTAACGACCAGTTGCATGCGGGCTATCGTAATTTGCTCTTGAAAATTCGTATCTAAATTATATTCTTTTAAATGGTATGGTAATTGATTTAGTTTATTGTTCTGCCTCTGTGAATAGTTTCCGTAAAACCATGTGTTATCAACCACAGATAGCATAACCGTCACCTTCATATCCTTGAATGCACTTTCTGGTCTCAGCATTGAGGCCCACATTGGGGTAGCTCTCCTCCTGCTTTAATCCAGAGAATTAAACACTACAATTGGCGAAGAGCTTATTGCCTATATTGAACATATAAGTTCCTCCAAATGAAAAAGAACCGTTAATGATCTGTTTCATCGGTAAAATCAATTGATCCTGAAGACTAAGAAGCGTGTCGGGTTATCAATTGCTTCCCAGATAATCTTACCGTTTCAGACGATGCTCATATCTCTCTCTTTTCCTCCTCCCCCCCGTTTGTTTTGTTTTTTCCGTTTATTTTTTTTTTATATACTCTCTTTCTTTTGTTGTTGTGAGACAGATATGAGCATCGTCTGAAACCGTAAGATAATCTGGAAAGCAATTGATAACCCGACACGCTTCTTAGTCTTCAGGATCAATTGATTTTACCGATGAAACAGATCATTAACGGTTCTTTTTCATTTGGAGGAACGTATATGTTCAATATAGGCAATAAGCTCTTCGCCAATTGTAGTGTTTAATTCTCTGGATTAAAGCAGGAGGAGAGCTACCCCAATAGGGCCTCAATGCTGAGACCAGAAAAGCATTCAAGGATATGAAGGTGACGGTTATGCTATCTGTGGTTGATAACACATGGTTTTACCGAAACTATTCACAGAGGCAGAACAATAAACTAAATCAATTACCATACCATTTAAAAGAATATAATTTAGATACGAATTTTCAAGAGCAAATTACGATAGCCCGCATGCAACTGGTCGTTAATAAAATAATGTGCAGAACCCGTTATTTTCTCAAAATTATACACAGACGGTAACAAATGGAAACAGATATTCTTCGGCAAAAAAATATGACAGAGAGGAAGAGATGATTTCGGTTTTGAATCGTTACAAAAAGAATGATGTGGTTCAACAGAAGAACTCACTTATTATTACAATAATGTTATCTGATGAATGAATGCCGAAGAAACATTGTACGATGGCAGCGGAATAGATTTCTGAAACAATTTTGAATATAAACTGCAAGATTCTCACATACATGCAATGATTAAATTCAGACCTGGTCAAATTATGACTGGTGGTAGGGAGGTAGAAGATGGCGAGAGCACTCTTTACAAGAAACAGACGTACATGAGTCAGGTGGAAACATTGCTGTTGAGAACGATTTAAAATACTCAAAAGGATTAATTTCAAATATCAATACAGCAGTCTTCTACAAGTACAATCCAATATGTCTTATATGTCATGAGCAATAATATCACCTCACTTCAGAAGTAGTGTTTACGAGGTACGGACCGGAACATTGTTAAGACAAAGAGATTGTGCCTGTAAACCAATATAATGGAGATATAGGGCAATATATAATTACGACGGAACGATATTTAATAAAAATGTTAGAAATTATCCTTCAGAAACATCAAGAAAAAAAAACGTATCCGCCAAATAGCTCACCAAAGTTTGATCTAATATAATATGACGATGCGTTACCGAAGTATATAACAATGGTAAAGGATGTGCATAATATTCAGTCTACATCCACATACAATCCGCTGTTTGATGTCGTAACAAGAAAAGTAGATACCGGTGGTAATGCAATGGTATTTTATTATGACGGTTTCGGAAGAACTTCTTCCATCATGGGCCCTAATGAAATCGCAAGCAATTCTACCGTTCCAACGGTTAAATATAAGTACTGGACAGATCACGCCGGAATTCCGAATAACAATACTGCGGTTAAAATTTACCGTGCTTCAACATCAAATTTTGACCCGGAATATGCCAGTACAAATAATACGATTATGACGGATACCTATGCTGACTTTTTAGGAAGAGTAGTGCAGGTTAAAAAAGATATTGAGATTGATGGTTATGAGAGACGTTCCATTTCCGGCCCGGCGGTTTATGATATGCTCGGAAGAACAACAAGACAATACCATCCGAAATATGAAATCACGGGTAATAATAATCTTTATTTGAATGGCTTCAACGGACCAAACACTTCTCAAACCTATGATAGCAGAGATAGAGTAATTACGGCTACTGATGAAGATGGTAATACGCAGACAACTCATTATGCGATCACAAATAATTTACTGAAAACAACAGTAGAATTTATAGATCAGAAAACCGAATCTTACACCAATGCCGAAGGTAAACCGGTTCAGAAAGACGATTATTTATACAGTCAGCCGCTTTCAACAACGTTTAAGTATAACAGTATAGGTGAGTTGACCTATGTTCAGGACCCTGAAGGAATGGTAACGAGATATTCATACAATCTTGCAGGTAAACGTATCCAGCAACGCCATCCGGATAAAGGAACAACAACGTATCAGTATGACAAGGCAGGCAATATCAGCAGAATGACCACGGATAATTTACTGAATGATCCTACCATCAGTTCAAATTATATAGAGTACCTCTATAACTACAACAGATTGGAGAAAATAATGTTGCCCGACCTTCCAAACGGAAACAGCAACCCCAACAACGTAAGCTATTCATATGGTTTGTCCACAGCAGGAAATAATGCAGGTAAAATGACTGCAAAATATGATGGTTCCGGAGATACGT
>NZ_WJFC01000362.1 GCF_009725235.1 Scytonema sp. UIC 10036 | reverse complement strand
GTGTTTGACCTATATATATTTCACAAATCAAATAGAATTGCTATAAAAAACCCGGTATTTGAGAAATACCGAGTTTATTAAAACATCAATGTTATGCTCTAGATTTAAGCAGAGTAAACATCGTAGACAAGTTTGTAATTAGCTCCTTCCCTGGTGAAAGAGAGTGCTAAATTTGTTCCTCTTTGCCAAGAATAAATTTTGTTTTCTCCTAAAAATTCATCATTACTTGGCCAGGAATCATTTTCCCAAAGAGACAGTGTATCAAACGTACCACTGATATTGAATTTTTTATCAATAGTGTGAGTGCCATTTCCAACACCTTCTTTAGACCAAATCGTTTTGCCATCAACTTGTAAGTAAGGTTCATCTTGGGGCCATTCTTGAGTGTCGTAAACAACAAAATGTTTGAGATGAACTTGAGCAGTACCACCGCTCAGTATCGCTCCTTCTTCTGCAGTCATTTCAGTAAACAGTTGTGCTTGAGAAATAGAAGTAGACATATTTGAATCCTTGATTTTTCTGGTTTGAGTTTGTAGGTTTTTCATTAGAAAGCTTGTCAGCTTTCCAGCGTCGGTATGTTTGAGAATTGGTTGTGTAGAATTTACTCTATTGAGTTATTGAATTTAGAGACCTGAAAAATCTCAAGTTTAAACAGAGTAAACATCATAGACAAGTTTGTAATTAGCTCCTTCCCTAGTGAAAGAAAGTTCCAAATCTGTTCCTCTTTGCCAAGAATAAATTTTGTTTTCTCCTAAAAATTCATCATTACTTGGCCATGAGTCATTTTCCCAAAGAGAAAGAGTATCAGAGTATCCTTCTATATCAAATGTCTTCCCAACATCATGATAACCATTTCCGACATTTTCTTTAGACCAAATAGTTTTACCATTGACTTGTAAGTAAGGTTCATCTTGGGGCCATTCTTGGGTATCGTAGACGTGAAAATATTTGAGGTTAACTCTTGCGGTACCACCACTAAGTATTGCTCCTTCTTCTGCAGTCATTTCAGTAAATAGTTGTGCTTGAGAAATAGAATTAGACATTTGTGAATCCTTGATTTTTTCTGGTTTGAGTTTGTAGTTTTTCATTGGAAAGCTTGTTAGCTTTCCAGCGTTAGTATCTTTGAGAATTGGTCTATAGAATTTACTCTATTGAGTTATTGAATTTAGAGACCTGAAAAATCTCAAGTTTAAACAGAGTAAACATCATAGACAAGTTTGTAATTAGCTCCTTCCCTGGTGAAAGAGAGCGATAAATCTGTTCCTCTTTGCCAAGAATAAATTTTGTTTTCTCCTAAAAATTCATCATTACTTGGCCAGGAATCGTTTTCCCAAAGAGACAGTGTATCAAACGTACCACTGATATTGAATTTTTTATCAATAGTGTGAGTACCATTTCCAACACCTTCTTTAGACCAAATCGTTTTGCCATCAACTTGTAAGTAAGGTTCATCTTGGGGCCATTCTTGAGTGTCGTAAACAACAAGATGTTTGAGATGAACTTGAGCAGTACCACCGCTCAGTATCGCTCCTTCTTCTGCAGTCATTTCAGTAAACAGTTGTACTTGAGAAATAGAATTAGACATTTGTGAATCCTTGATTTTTTCTAGTTTGAGTTTGTAGGTTTTTCGTTGGAAAGCTTGTTTGTTGCTTTCTATTGTTAGTATGATTTATCTTTTTGTAAAAGAGTTGAGCTAAATTCAGGAGTGTTTGAATTAATTTCTATTCCAATAAGTCAGAAAAAGTCATAAAATTCAGGTAAATTCAGATTATTCTCACAACTTGAGCTTCACAAACTAGGTTTCTGTAGGAGAAATCAAGGCTTGTAGGTAGGGCAATACCCAATACTGCAAGGGCTGAGACATAAATTTCACAACACGTAGGTTGGGTTGAGGAACGAAACCCAACATCTAGAAGCATTTGTTAGGTTTCGCACACGGTAAACCCAACAAAGCTAAAATTCTCAGCCCTTGCAGTATTGGGGCAATACCCACGCTACAGTACTTAAAATTTTTCATAAGTACCTATGCATAAATATTTAGACATTTTTTAACCCGAATGAAATCGTTGTATTCCTTTTCTGTTCCCCGTTCCCTATTCCCTGTTCCCTTGCCTAACCTAAATGCATAATTTATTTTGCACGACTACTTAAATGATTTAGTATTGCTATATGTAACACTAGTATTGCGTTCTCAAGCTAAGCTCATGTGGCTACATCTGACGAACGATAAAAATTATTATTTTCAAATAAACTATGGATTTCAATTTAAATGAAGCGATTGAAACAGCCAATCAAGTTGTACATTCAAAATTCAACAGAAAATTAACAGATCTTGAAATCGTGATTTTGAAAGGGGCTTGGCAGCGTGAAGATTACGACACGATCGCAGCCAAACAGCAATATGCTACAACCTACATTAGTCAAGATGTAGCGCCCAAATTCTGGAAACTGTTAAGTGATGCTTTAGGAGAAAAAGTTAAGAAAAGTAACTTTAAGGAAGCGTTAAAAAGGTATTGGGAGAAACGATCCTTCAGTGAAGTCAATCGCGATTTACAAGTTTTAGCGGGCAAAGAGAGAGATAAACAGACTTCTAAAAACATTGCTAGTAACAAAGAAGACTTTCTAAAACAGAATACGCAAATTTATCAAGAACAAACTCAAGCAGAGAAGAACGAAGTTTCAAAAATGGAGGTTTATGTAGAACGTCCTCCTATAGAATCATTGTGCTACGAACATATTTTACAACCAGGTTCTCTCATTCGGATCAAAGCCCCTAGTCTTATGGGGAAAACATATTTAATGACACGAGTGTTGAATCAAATAGCAAAAAAAGACTACTCTATTGTTTACTTGAGTTTTAAACTGGCAGAGCGGAGCATACATTTTACTAACCTTAATAAGTTCTTGCGTTGGTTTTGCATAAATATCAGTCGCGAACTTCGGTTACCTGTAGAATTGGATGAATACTGGGATGAAGAGGGTATGGGTTCTAAAGTCAGTTGTACAACGTATTTTGAGGAATATCTTTTGACTGAACTCGAAAATCCCCTCGTACTTTGCTTGGATGATGTCGATTTACTTTTTCCCTATCCTGAAATTTACGAAGACTTTTTTGGGTTACTGCGTTCTTGGTATGAAAAGGCAAGAAGTCGCAGGCTTTGGCAAAAGCTACGGTTAGCAATTCTACACTCAACTGATGTTTATATTCAACTCAATATTAATCAATCCCCGTTTAATGTCGGGTTACCTATTGAGTTGTCTGAGTTTACTCAGGAGCAAGTCTTAACCTTGTCTCAGCAACATGGGCTTGCGATCGCTACAAATTCAGTTGCACAATTAATGGAATTATTAGGAGGACACCCTTACCTGCTAGAATTGGCTTTTGCTCATCTTAAAGGTCATCCGGATATAACAGTAGATCGACTTTTAGCGGAAGCACCGACTGAAGCTGGTATTTACCGCCCTCATTTATGGAAATACTGGTTAGATTTGCAAGAACGCCCCAGATTAGCAGCTGCTTTTAAACAAGTTATTGATGCAACCGATCCCGTACACATAGAACCTATGTCAGCTTATCAGTTACAAAGTATGGGATTAGTAAAACTATCCGGTAATAAAGTACATCCCCGTTGTAATTTATACCGTCAGTATTTTCAAATACGTTTGATCGGTGGCGAACAAACATAAAAAATCCCACTCGTGCAAGACGGTGGGAATAAACTACTTCCTTGGGAAATCTCATTCTTAAGTTACAAAAGTGGCAGCCAAGCGGTTGAATAAAATGCACCGATTGCTGCAAAAAGCAAGGAAAAGAAAAGAGTTTCTACTCTGTCTGCCCCTTTTTGTCATGAATTTCCTTAAAAGGAAAGTCAGCCTTTAACTGGGTTGAAATCAATATTGCGTCCTAGACGAGTTCAATGTCCCAACTAGGAACAAAGCTGGTATTACCAGAGGTTTCAACGGTTGCAAATTGAGTTCCCAAGAAGGATAGAGCTTTTGTAGTAGCGTTGTAACTAAAGTTGGAAACGCTAGTAGCACCAAATCCTGCTTTGGAAATCGTAATTTTATCGCCTTGAGTCCAGTTAAAGTCTTTGATAGCATCAATCCCTTCAAACTTAGACTGAAAGACAAATTTATCAGCCCCGGAACCTCCCCAGAGGGTGTCCTTACCATAACCACCTACAAGAACGTCGTCTCCTGCTTCTCCATATAGGTAGTCATCGCCGTAGCCACCATCAAGGTAGTCATTGCCGTTGAAACCTAACAGAGTATCATTGTTCCATTCTCCAAAGAGAACATCATTGCCATTCCAACCATCAACATAATCGTTACCAGCCCCAGCAAAAACAACGTCGTCTCCATCACCTGGTTTGATGTTATCGGCATTGTAGGTTCCGAAAAGTACGTTCTTTGCAGCAGTTCCGTTAATATCCATCTTGATTTCTCCTAAAAAAAGTGTAAGTCGATCTGTACTAGGTAAGTTCAGGTTCTATCAGAAGTTTGCTTCCGATTTAAACCCTCATTTACTTAACGGAGGGGGAAAATAGATTTATGCGGATGTCAAAAAGTTTTTACATTTGTTAACAATAGATTTGGGGTTAGTTGTTAGTTGTTAGTTGTTAGTGGTTGGTAGGGTTGCGGCAGTCTTACACTCGGAGCTAAATTAGTTCATTTGTACTAAAAACGTGAGCAGCTTGCAAAAGGAATTATTAAAAGACAAAAATCGATAAAGTTTCTGGTATATCCTTTAATAGGTAAGAATTTGCCTATTAAAGTAACGATGAAGCTTGCAGGACGAGTTAGTCAGGTAACGCCTTCCATAACCTTAGCCATCGCAGCAAAAGCCAAGGCGATGAAGGCAGACGGTATAGATGTTTGTAGTTTTAGCGCAGGAGAACCAGATTATGACAGTCCGGCGCACGTCAAAGCTGCTGCACAAAAAGCCCTGGATGATGGTAAGACTAAGTATGGACCAGCCTCTGGAGAACCAAAGTTACGGGAAGCTATTGCCCGCAAGCTAAAAACTGATAATGGTTTGGATTATAAAGCAGAAAATGTCATCGTCACGAATGGCGGCAAACATTCTTTGTTTAATTTGATACTAGCCTTGATTGAATCAGGTGATGAGGTGATTATCCCTGCCCCCTACTGGTTAAGCTATCCTGAAATGGTAACGCTTGCAGATGGGGTTTCAGTCATCGTCTCTACGGATGCTTCTACGGGCTATAAAATTACTCCAGATCAGTTACGTAAATCGATTACCCCCAAGACAAAGTTATTGATTCTCAACTCGCCATCTAATCCGACAGGGATGGTTTATACACCAGATGAAATCAAAGCAATAGCTGAGATTGTCGTTGAGAAAGATATTTTTGTCGTTTCTGACGAGATTTACGAAAAAATTCTCTATGACGGAGCAAAACACGTCAGTATTGGATCGCTCGGAGAAGAAATTTTTGCTCGAACCATCATTAGTAATGGTTTTGCCAAAGCTTACTCTATGACAGGATGGCGCATAGGATACTTGGCAGGACCGCTCGATTTGATTAAAGCAACGATTACGATTCAAAGCCACAGTACATCTAATGTATGTACTTTTGCTCAATACGGTGCGATCGCAGCTTTGGAAGGTTCCCAAGACTGTGTCGAAGAAATGCGCCAAGCTTTCGCACAACGGCGACAGGTGATGTTGGAAAGACTGAACGCGATTTCCGGACTCACCTGTATCAAACCTGACGGTGCTTTCTACCTATTCCCCGATATTAGCAAAACCGGGCTAAAATCTCTAGATTTCTGTAACGCCTTGCTAGAAAAAGAGCAAGTCGCAGTTATTCCAGGAATAGCCTTTGGTGCTGATGATAACATTCGCCTTTCCTATGCTACGGATATGGCAACAATTGAAAAAGGAATGGACAGATTGGAAAGGTTTGTGAAAGGAGTTATTGGTTAGTGGTTAGTGGTTAGTGGTTAGTGGTTAGTGGTTAGTGGTTAGTGGTAAGTGGTTAGTGGTTAGTAGTGAGATCAAAATATTAAA
>NZ_WJFC01000361.1 GCF_009725235.1 Scytonema sp. UIC 10036 | reverse complement strand
GAGAGGGGGGGAGCTTCTTCTAGGATGACATGAGCATTGGTTCCAGCAAAACCAAAAGAGCTAACGCCAGCAAAGGCTGGGGTAGTCTCAGTAGACCAAGGCGTCAGAGCTTGCGATATCCGTATTGGTAGGGTTTCAAAAGGAATATAAGGATTGGGCTTGTGAAAATGCAGATTTGGTGGTAGGTGTTTGTTCTTGAGCGATAATGCAACTTTGATTAAACCAGCAATACCAGAAGCGGCTTCTAAATGCCCAATATTGCTTTTCACTGAACCTACAGTGCAGTAGCTTTCAGGAGGACGCTCTTGAGCAAGCACATTTCCCAGAGCGATCGCTTCAATTGGATCGCCTAAAGGAGTTCCTGTACCGTGCAGTTCGATGTAGCTAATGTCAGCAGGTGCTACCTCAGCTTTCTCCAATGCTTGACGAATGAGTGCTTCCTGCGCGGGACCGTAAGGTACAGTCAATCCCTTGCTGCGACCATCGTGGTTAATAGCACTCCCTCGAATCAGCGCATAAATCCGGTCTTTGTCCGCCAAAGCTTTTGTTAAAGGTTTGAGAACAACAAAACCGACTCCCTCACTCCGAACATAACCGTTAGCATCCGCATCAAAAGTTTTGCAGCGCCCATCGGGAGACAGCGCTTTTAGCTTGGTAAGACCAATGTTACCAGTGGGCGAAACGATGACGTTCACGCCCCCAGCCAAAGCCATGGTCGCATCTCCATTCCACAGATTTTGACAGGCGAGGTGAACAGCAACCAGTGAAGAAGAACAAGCAGTGTCAATTGCCATGCTCGGTCCCCTTAAATTAAACTGATAAGAAATTCGACCAGCCGCAATGCTCAATACATTACCCGTTAAATCGTAACCCTGAGGTCGCTGAGAATATTCCTCTCCCTGAATCAGAGTGTAATCGTTCGTAGAAATGCCAACAAACACGCCAGTTTGCGAACCAGACAACTGTTCTTGTACCTGTCCCGCATCTTCCAATGCTTCCCAAGCCACCTCTAGCAAGAGTCGTTGTTGGGGGTCCATCGAAACCGCCTCTCGCGGTGAAATTCCAAAAAACTGAGGGTCAAACTGGTCTACCTGCTGCAAAAAGCCACCGCAGCGCGAATTCATCTTACCGGAAATTTCTGGATCTTGGTCATAAAATTGCCGGATATCCCAGCGATTGGAGGGTATTTCTGTAATAGCATCGACTCCATCACGGAGGAGTTGCCAAAAAGCCTCTGGATTATCTGCTCCCGGAAATCGGCAGCTAATACCTATAATTGCAATTGGTTCCATTTTTTTTTACCATTTTTCGTTATCTTTTTTATCTGCGCTCTGCTGCAACTCTGCTGTTAAATAAATTATTTTTGAACCGCAGAGGCGCAGAGGACACAGAGGAAAGAGGAGTTTTTTACTTCGAAAGAGGAGAAGAAGCTCGGTAATCTTATGGCGGAAAGGGAGTAATAATTTATTCAGCTAAGCGATCGCCTAGTTCTGCAATAGTTGGATAGTTGAAGATCAGGGTGGGGTTGAGTTTGATTCCCAACCACTTTTCCAGTTTTCCAAGTAAAATCATTGTCTCAGCAGAAGTCAGATCGTAGTTATCAAATGGCTCATTTACGTCGATTTCATCTTGGGAGAGTTCTAGTCTTTCAGCAAACTCATTGATTAACCAAGATTGAATGCTTTCTGCGGTTTGAGACTGTTTATTTGAAATAGCCATGCACCGATTCCTTTAAATATGAGTTGAGGTTGAAGTTTATTAAGTAATATTTCTGGAGCTAAGTCTTAAACAGTTAATTTTTCTGATGCTTTGTGGAATATAGCGCTTTTCAATTGGGTGCTATACTTTTAGGAGTTAAGGAACCGCAGATGAACGCGGATGCACGCAGATGGATTTGTACTTCATCCGAATGAAAAACGCTATAGCTAACTGTTATTAAGTTCTTCACATCCAAAAAGTATAATTTCGCGAACTTTACAAAAACTTTATTTGGGATTTTGGATTTTGGATTTTGGATTTTGGATTGGGGATTGATTAGTTATTCTTCCTTGTCCCCCTACCCCTACCCCTACCCCCTACCCCTAGAAACTGGATGGTAGTAGCTGAAGTGGGCTGGTAATTGCAAGCCTTGCAGTTTTAAGTTTTGTAAACGATATAAGTATGCGGCTCCGGTCATTATATGATAGGCAACGTCTGCTACACGTCGTGCTTCTGGGGCGGCTAGGTAAGTTCCTTGAACCCATTCATTAAAAGCACCGATCGCAGGTCCGCACCAAATTTGGTAATCCATCTCTCGGTTTTTTTCGCCAGAACTAGCCCAGCGTGAGGATAGTCCCAGATACCACCGGAAAATCAGAGCCATTTTTCGTTTGGGGTTGTTGTTGGCTCTAACAATTTGCTCTGGATCGCGTTCGGTGAAGAAGGTAACTGTTTCTTGCCAAACGGTTTCTAAACTTTTGCCAAAGATTTGTTCTTCTAATTTTTGTCTTTCCGCAGTGGGAATTTCGTCGATGGAATTATAGTTTTTATAAAGATCGTACAATTTTTGTGCTCGCATCGGGAAAAGAGTCCCGCGCTTGAGTAGTTGTACCTTTACTCCCAACTCAAACATATCGGCACATGGAGCCATAATAACGTCTGCTATGCCAGCTTGGGCTAACAAACGTTTTGTATGAGCAGAGGTACCTGCTTCGACGCAGGCTTGATTGATAGACCCTGTCACTATATAACTCGCTCCCATCATAAAGGCGGCTAATGCTGATTCTGGCGTTCCAATACCTCCTCCTGCACCAACTCTCACCCGTCTTTCGTAGCGGTACTTCTGCTGCATTCGATCTCGCAAAGAGATGATGGAAGGAAGCAGACAAACCAAGGGACGGTTATCTGTATGACCGCCTGAATCGGCTTCTACCGTGATGTCATCCGCCATGGGAACTTTTTGAGCTAAATTGGCTTGTAACTCTGTAATCAGTTGTTCTTCAACTAACTGCTTGAGAATTTTTGCAGGCGCTGGCTGTAAAAATTGCGATGCTACTTCTGGACGAGAAATTTTGGCAATAATTTTGTTTTTAACTTCGATTTGACCGAGTGCATTGACACTCAAACCCGAAGCTCGATAACGCACAATATGGGGTGTCAAATCCATAAATGCAGAAGCTTCTACAGTTCTCACACCATATTTTAAGTACAAATCGACAGCTCGCCGTTCTAACGCTTCTTCACTAGGACTGTGAATGAGGTTAAATGCATAAGGTCCGTTGGGAAGGGCTTGTTGGATTTGCTGAATGGCTGCTTCAACCCGAGCAGGAACTAAGCCAGCAGAGCCAAAACTAGCCAGAAAACCTGCTTTTCCTAGCGCAATGACTAATTCTGCTGATGCAATACCACCAGCCATAGCACCAGCCGCATAGGCGTACTTGACTCCATGAAAATTTAAGAAGTCGCGATCGCCTAAATGTTGCGGTAGCATGGGTGGTGCTACCATCAAAATCTCTATCAACCCGCCCTGACTGTTGTCAAAGTCGTAGGAACAACCATGGTTGGCAATACCAATTCGATTTCGATCTTTAAGGATATAACAGGGTTGGTGCAAATTCAAAAGCCGAGCTTTGATTCCAGCTTCATCAAAGGAAATTAAGTCTAAATAACCCTTCCAAGCTTTGTTTGTATCGTTGAAATAACTTGTATTATCACCGCCACTCTCTAGGAGAGATGCAGACGAATTTTGTGCGTTTTTTCCCTTTCCATTGCCATTCGTTAACATTTTAAAACTCCTATGATTCTGATAAAGAAATTGCTACGTTTTTCACTTCGTAAATTCTCATGTTGTCTTTCCACAAACTTGCATCACCAACAACAATGACTTGTTCGTTATTGACATCAATTTTTGAGATATGAACCTCAAGATACATTTTGCGATTTTCTGGAGTAATTTGACCGCGATACTTCCAGGTCATCTCATGGTTAAGAACTTGTCCAAATCGAGGAGATTTAAACTGTCTTCCCAAGTCAAGTTGTAATGCATAAACTTGCATTGCTTGCATAATAGCCTCAATTCCTAACGATCCTGGCATAACAGGGTCTTGATGAAAATGATAGGGGAAATACCAGTCTCTTGGGCTAATATCTTTACTAGCGTAGATGTAGCCTTGTTGATATTTTCCGCCTGCTTCTACAATCAAAACTTCATTGAGAAAATTTAACTGACTGTGAGCTAGATGGTAGTATGGTTTGCTCGGTAACGCTTGATAAAACTTATCCTGATGGATGGGATTGTTGAGATTTATCGCGATCGCTGATAAAGACTCGTTCTTCTTTTCCTCATACCAAGGACGTACAATTTTTCCGCCATCCAACCCAACTTGATTCGCCAGCATTTGGTCGCTAAAATAGCCAAACACCATCTCACTTTGATAAAAAAGCTCGCCATCACAAAATAATTGAAAATCAAACTTTTGAATGATTGCTCCTTGAACCACAGTTGATGATTTTAGGAGCACTTTGTCGGTAATAGTTTTACCACGGACATCCACATCTTTAAAAATTATGCCTTTACCATCAAGATTGCGAAAATGAAGGTTTTCCTCAGGCAATAATAAAGTCGCTCCAAGGTAAACACCCAAGAAAATACAAGGCTGACCGGCTATTTCAATATAAGTACAGTAGGGCAAATAAGGATAAGAATTATGACGGAAAAACCAGGCTTCTGGAGAAACATCATATTCAGTGACTAGATTGGCAGTTTTTGTCAAATCGTGTCGTTTGCCTTCAAATTCGAGAATACGACTGACCAAGCATAAATCTCTATTTGGCAGACACACAGAACGACGATTGTCATAAATGTGATATTCTGGACCCAAACAGCTAGCAACAGCGCCTTGAGTCAGTTCTTGAACTTGTAATTCATTAAATAAAACTTGTTTTTGAAGCAAATTTTGTTTGACAAATAATGTTTGTTCTGACTTTTCAGATAATTGCCAACCCAGGTTTTGAGCGGTAGCAATTGTTTTATCTCCAAAGATAATATCGACATTACATATAATGTAAGGTGTTGGAGACAGACTGATTTCCATAACTTCCAATCGGTAGATCAATTTTCCAGAAGTTGGAGTTACTTGTCCGCGAAAACGCGATACCTGTGGGCGTTGGGCAATTGGTTGAAACCTAGCATTTGAAGTACACTTTTGCAGTCCCAGGAAAAGAGTGTAAAATTGCAATAGCTGAGAACTGCCTTCTATCATGAGACTACCAGGCATAGTCGGGTCATTTTTGAAGTGACAGAGAAAATACCAGTCGTTTGGCTCTACAATTTTTTCAGCAATGACTAGACCCAATCCCGCAACTCCTCCTTTAGGATCGACAGATATTATGCGATCGACCATTGCAAGCTTTTTTGAGGGTAATCGGAGTGATGGATTCAAGCCATTTTGTTCGTAATTATCTCCAAAGCAAGCTGCAATATTTCCCTGGCTTAAGTGAAGTAAATCTTCCTTCTCAAAAGTAGATTTTTGACACAACAGTAGCGGTTGAAAAGTCTTCTTTTGAATGCGGCTTCTTTGTTTCTCTTCTCGCTCGGTAACTATAATACCTTGACCTTGCGCGAGTTCTTCCTCAGAAAATAGCCCAGCACAGCCTCCAGAAATTTTTATAATCGGTTTTTTCCCAACGAAACACTCTGCTTGAAAAAAGACAATTAAGTTGGTTGTCGTCCTGACGTAAGAATCAATTTTGATATCATAACGAAGTGTTTTGATTTCTTGAGGTGGCTCACAGAGAAATTTGGCTGTAAGATCTAATAACCGAAATGACCTTTGCCCTTGATTCTCAAAGTCAGTTCCCAGATAACCCAGTAAAAGTAAGATTCCCTGTCCTGCTTCTTCATAGATTCCCAAGGGAATTTGACCATCAATGGAATACCAAGCATTTTGAGGAACATCATACTCAGTTTGGATAAAACCAGTGTCATACTCGCCTCTTTTACCTTCTAGTTTGATAACCCGACTGACAAACAGATAAGGAGGACACGGAAGGCGGACTCTTTTGGTGTAAGGATCGATACTTTCAAAGTCTTTACCAAGTACGCGTGAAATTTGTCCTTGTGCAAATTCCAGTACTTGAGTTTCATTGAGGAGAGGGGGTAGGGGGTAGGGGG
>NZ_WJFC01000360.1 GCF_009725235.1 Scytonema sp. UIC 10036 | reverse complement strand
CAAAAAAATAACCGTTGGCAGCATATTGCGGATGAAAAGCCAGCCCCAAAAGACCTCTTTCCCCACCGTAAGTAATCTTTGAGCTGATATTTAGAAAGTTAGATGAATTTACAGTGCCGATCGGCTGCACAATTTTAATGATTCCGTTTTGCTGAACAACAAAACCTGCTGTCGTAGCGTGGTGATCTACCGGTCGGTAAATCCGTTGCAAATTCGTCCAGATTAATGCTTTGTGCCATTAAAAATGCTAAAAGAAATTAAACTGTGTAAAAGAAGTAGTTTGCATAATATTTATGATATATATGTTAAATCAGAATGAAAATTTCATACCATAAAAAGATTAAAAATTCGTTACAATAGCTGAAAAATTATTAAACTTATAAAAAAAAATGCGATATATCTGAAAATATGATTTCTGTGTTAAAAAATTCATAAATTCAAAAAATGATTATATTGCGATTAATTTAACGTAGTTAAACAAAATGCAAGGAAAAGACTTATTACAATTTGTGCTATTGTACTAGGTTATTTCTAAACGGTATACCAACATGGTACGCCAGCAAAAGTGAAAAGCAGGCGACTGCTATTCAGGAGACAATCCGGAGAAGTATCAGAAGAAATCAAAGGCTTTCTAAAGAACGCTGAATCTTTGATTCCAAAATTTATTACCCAAGCCAAAGACAAAGAGATGAACTTGTCTTGACCTGAAAGGAGGATAACGTGCTTTGGAGAAAACACAAACAATCTTGTGAATCAGATTTAACCAATTAATCCACACCACCCTGTTTTTATGAGCTTTGTAACAAAAACTGTGAAGTTCAGAACCCAATTATACACAGACCGTACAATCGACACAACGGACTTTCTTTGAGCAGTTCCGATGCGGTAAACAAAGCAAAAGGGTAGGCAACCTGAAGCTGGCGATCGGACTCTTCGGAATACCACGCTTACAGGTGAAGTACAATACGCTAATGATGCACAGGTAAAAGCGATTGTTAGAAAGAACGAGTAGATGCGTCTGTGGAACGGCCAACCACGAATTTTCGGAGGTAATCACAACCAGAATTGATAAGTTGGGTGCCTCCAGCCAAAACGCGTCAGAGGTTCGCGGGTACTGCAAGAATTTCTGTACAAATGCCGGAATGAAGGAAGGATTGATAAAGTAAAAGATGTATTCAGACTTCTCACAAAATTCAGTACTGGGAAGTTACAGCAGCCCTGAAGTTTATCCTTATTTTGAAACAGTGGGCTGCAATGATGCGAGCAAAGGTATTCTATATGCGATTGCCAAAAAATGTAAACCTCTACAAATATTTGCGAAAGGAATCTAATAATCAAAGTGCTGTAGAAGTGGAAAATTGTCTAATACGGCCCTCAAGTAATAAATTTTAAACCAGCAAACACTGGCACAATCCTTAACGTCCTGCAAACAAACTAATACGCAGTTTATGTGTCCGGCTATAAGCTATAGGTACTGAGAAGAAGAAGCTTAGTATTAGATGCATCATAAGATGAAAAATACAAAATAATCCTGTAGAGGAGCAGCATGTCGAAACTGCAATATCGGCTATGATGAAACTGACACAGAGTAGTGGTAGATATGCAGATGGAGCCCAAAGAGCCCAAAAAATGGAAAACGCGCAACCGAAAAAAAAATGCTGGCAAACCTTCACGGTAAGCTTGAACGCAGAAATTTATACTGACCGAAGTTGTAAACGCATTCTAATGAACAACCACATTTCGGTAACTTCTCTCAGGAGGAAGCGAAAAAATTTAGATGTACTGGGTTAGGTAAAAGCCTGCTATGTGCTAAGTACTCCTAAGGGCTTACGGTGGTAGGTCTTCTTAGGTCAGGAATCTAGTGATGCGGTTTAATGTCACAGGTCATGATCGCATTCGCAATCATGTATCGTTATATCCTTTTCTATATGGCTAGCAGGGGGTTATGCGTAAGCGCAATGATCACAACTTTTATATATTTTCGATTATGAATCGATTATTTCACGCTAACGCTTCCGGTATTGCGGGTTTACCGTTTTAATCGATGTTTCTGTTGCAGTCGAAAAAAGTCATGCATTTATGCGATCCACGAAATAAAACGTGAAAAGCATTCATTTTCCAGAATGACGGGAATAAAGAACACATGCACAAGAGTCCAAAACAATAAATCACGGAATCGGAAGCGTCTTCTGCACGTCAAGAACGCGATAGTATAAAAACATCAGCTGAATATAATAGTAGGGGAACCGCTGACTCCCGCTTACCTCTTATAATTTCAAATTCAAGAATTCTTTCAAGACAAAAAAACAAAACTTTAATTTTGAATTAATAACAATACTACGAGTGTTTGACCATTTCCCCACGAAATCCTAGAGACCAATCTAACGAGTTGTGCTCAATTGATAAGCCTGGAATTAGCAAGAGCTACCACTAATTTGGTATACACATATGTAACATTTGTTGAACCTTCTTTTGCTTGCAAAAGCAGAGATCTGTCGTCAAATAAACTTCACGAAAAGAGGAACCGACTCTCTTCCGTATGCGCAAAACCATGCACACACGAAATAAGGCCCGCATTATTATTGAGAGAACTTATCAAGCATTCACCGAGAAAATATGAGTGAAATATATAACTTACCATCTTTCTGCCAAGCTTGTCTAACGTTATAGTCCTCATTAATCGCTTCACCAACAGAATCTGAGTACCGAAATTTTAGAGTAGAGTATATCAGCGTACGCTTGTCAGAAATCGTCAAATAAAAGCAGGTAATCTCTGAAATAAGAACTTTCTGCTACCGTTTTATGTGTCCAGACGATGGGTTCCATAACACACTCTATTTATCCTAGAGACAAATAAACTTTTCATTACTAATAAGCAATTAGTAATAAAAAGATTATTTTCTCTCTTCGTAAATTGAGTCCTTATTCCCAAGACCGACCCATCTTTAAACCAGCAGAAAGATTATTACAGAGATTACCACCAATTATATGAAGATTTCTGACAAGATGCGCTCATATCCTCTACTCTTTTTCCTTACCCCCCGATTGTGTTGGTGAAGCGATTAATCACGACTAGAACGTAAACTACAATAACTTTACCCAACGAATAAGGGATATATTTCTGCTCATAAATCTTGGTGCTGCTTTTTAAGAGTCTCTCAATAATAATGCGGGAAATCTTATTTTGTATTTTCAAAGGTTTTGCCTTCATACCGAAGTTTTTGCCGTCTTCCGTCTTTAAAGTGAAGTTTATTTTCAACATTCTCTGCTTTTACAAGCAAAAGAATAGTTCTACCCATGTAAAATATACGTATTGAAACCGTGGTAGCGATTGCTAATACCACCGCTTAAAAATTGAGAAAAAAAGTGTATATTTTTCTTTTGTTTTTCGAGGGGAAATCGTCCAATGTATTCGTAGAATTCTTATGCCGGTTCCATACGGAAAGCCCCTTTGTTTATTTAATCTTGAAAGAATTCTTGAAAGCAATTACAGAGGTAAACAAGTCATTGTACCCCTACGATCAGGGATTAAGCAAAACCCTTTTATTTGGTCCCGTTCCGAAGAAGAACAAGACAAACAGCCGATTAAGAAATATTGTTGTGGACCACTTGGCGCATGCGTTCTTGAAACCGTCATTATGCTTCACGAATACTTTTCCCGCGAATATTTCTTGGTTCTTTCATAAATGCATAACTTTGTTCGACTGCAACCGCCATCGTTTAAAACGATTAACCCGCAATACCGGAAGCGTTAGCGTGAAATCTCGAATCATAACCGAAAATATGGAAAAGTTGTGATCATTGCGATTACGCATAAACACCTGCTCGCCATATAGAAAATGATATAACGATACATGATTGCGAATGCGATCATGAATGACATTAAACCGCATCAATAGATTCCGGACCTAAGAAGACCTACCACCGTAAGCCCTGAAACTACTTAGCACCAGCAGGCAATTTACCTAACCCAGTACATCTAAATTCTTTCGCTTCCTCCTGAGAGAAGTTACCGAAATCTGGTTCTTCATTAGAATGCGTTTACAACTTCGGTCAGTATAAACTCTGCGGTCAAGCTTACCGCAAAGGTTTGCCAACATTTTTTTCTCGGTTAGCGTTTTCCATTCTTTGGGCTCTTTGGGCTCCATCTGCATATCTACCACTACTCTGCTCAGTTTCATCATAGCCGATATTGCAGTTTCGACAAGCTCCTCTACAGGAGCTTTTGTATATTTCCTCTTATGCGCATATAATACTAAGCTTCTTCATCAGGAGCTCAGCTTATAGCCCCTCATAAACTGCGTATATTTTTGTTTGCAGGACGTTAAGGATTGTGCCACTTTGCTGGTTTAAAATTTATTACAAACAGCCGTATCAGACAATTTTCCACTTCTACAGCACTTTGATTAATCGATTCCTTTCGCAAATATTTGGGAGGTTTACATTTTTTTGCAAACGCCCATAGAATACCTTTGCAGCATCATTGCAGCCCACTGTTTCAAAATAAGGAAAAACTTCAGGGCTGCTGTAACTTCCCAGAACTGAATTTTGCAGAAGTCTGAAGCATCTTTTACTTTATCAATGTCCTTCATTCCGGCATTTCTACAGAAATTCTTGCAGTACCCGCGAACCTCTGAACGTTTTGGCTGGAGGCACCCAACTTATCAATGGCTGGTTCTGATTACCTCCGAAAAACCGTTCCACAGACGCATCTAATCGTTCTTTCTAACAATCGCTTTTACCTGTGCATCAGGCGTATTGTACTTCACCTGTAAGCGTGGTATTCCGAAAAGTCCGATCGCCAGCTTCAGGTTGCGTACCCTTTTGCTTGGTTTACCGCATCGAAACTGCTCAAAGAAAATGTCGATTGTACGGTCTGTGGAATTCTTCTGAACTTCACAGTTTTTGTTACAAAGCTCATAAAAACAGGGTGGCTGGAATAATTGGTTAAATCAATTCACAAGATTCTTTGTGTGATCTCCAAAGAACGTTATCCCCCTTTCAGGTCAAGACAAGTTCATCTCTTTGTCTTTGGCTTGGGTAATAAATTTTGGAATCCAAGATTCAGCGTTCTTTAGAAAGCCTTTGATTTCTTCTGATACTTCTCCGGATTGTCTCCTGAAGAGCAGTCGCCTGCTTTTCAATTTGCTGGCGTACCATGTTGGTATACCGTTTAGAAATAACCTAGTACAATAGCACAAATTGTAATAAGTCCTTCCTTGCATTTTGTTTAACTACGTTAAATTAATCGCAATATAATCATTTTTTGAATTTATGAATTGTAAAACACAGAAATCATATTTTCAGATATATCGCATTTTTTTTTATAAGTTTAATAATTTTTCAGCTATTGTAACGAATTTATAATCTTTTTATGGTATGAAATTTTCATTCTGATTTAACATATATATCAAAAATATTATGAAAACTACTTCTTTTACACAGTTTAATTTCTTTTAGCATTTTTAATGGCACAAAGCATTAATCTGGAAGAATTTGCAACCGATTTACCGACCGGTAGATCACCACGCTACGACAGCAGGTTTTGTTGTTCAGCAAAACGGAATCATTAAAATTGTGCAGCGAACGCACTGTAAATTCATCTACTTTCAAATATCAGCTCAAAGATTACTACGGTGGGAAAGAGTCTTTGGGGCTGGCTTTTCATCCGCAAAGGCTGCAACGTTATTTTGTTATACAATGATACCGCGGAAATATTACGGTGGCGGATAACAAAGCTCCAATCCGGTGTAGCAGATGCAACAACGAAATTATTTTAAACAGCTAACATTTTCAATCACAACGGAGGAAGCATCATTTTGCGCCGGACGGCTATTTTGGATGTTACGGTGACGGAGGAAGCGGGGGCGATCTAATAATACGGCAATAAAAATTCCCTTCTGGAAAATTGTTAACGAACATCATTCACAGGGCCATACAATATCCTCCGGAAATCCTTTGAGGGTACTGATGGCGCTATGAAGTCTGGGCGTACGGACTGAAAATGATGAATTATTTTGATAGGTTTCGGAAATGTGATGATTGCGACGTCGGCAGGAAATTTGAGAAATCAACAGATGCCTATTACACAGCAGGAATCAATTAAGGCTGAGATGCTACGAGAAATGCCCGTACAATACATCGGATTGGCGCCAATCGCCAGACCTTCCGGTGGCGGTTAATGGCCATTCCGGTGGAAAGGGTTCGATTACAGGAGGCTATGTTTACAGAGGTACACAATATCCGGCCCTGCAGGGAAAATATATTTTTGCAGATTATTGTTCCACCCAGATCGGAATTATGAACAGCGATAATTCCATCACCTGGTCAGCTGCATTTTCCGGAAATAATTTTTCAACTTTCGGAATTAACAGCCAAAACGAGCTTTTCGTAGCAGCAGTGAATAACGGCAAAATATTCAGAGTTACGACTTCAACTTTAGGTACAAATG
>NZ_WJFC01000359.1 GCF_009725235.1 Scytonema sp. UIC 10036 | reverse complement strand
TCATTCATCATTCATCATTCATCATTCATCATTCATCATTCATCATTCATCATTCATCTCAGTCCCAGCCAATCTTTTATCTCTTGAACTAACCAAAGGCATTCTGGTTCACTAGTTTGAAAATTGAAATCGCCAAATTTATATTTATTTTCACCTGCTGCGATGATAATTTTCATGATTTCTGAAGAATCTTCTCCTCCTTTGGATTGATAAATGTAAACATAAACATTGTGTATGTCTAGTGTTTTCCCATGAAGCTGTCGGTAAGGCTTACCCAAAACACTCCATGTAATGGCAAAGGAATCTCTTTGGAAGTTAACCTTGGTTTCACTTAAAGGAGCAACCAGGTAACCTAGGGAAAGCACTGAGCCTGCTAACCAAATCAATGGTGCTAAACCTGTTCCCAAACTAAATAATCCCGCAAATAAAGATGATGCAAATAATCCCAGTGTTAAACCAACAAAATCTAAAGCTCTCAATCCTCGTTTGGGAAGTTTGATGTTGAGTTGATGTAAAGATTTTTTAATTTGAATTCGGCTGTTGTATGGCTTGTGAACAGGGAGATAGTTTTTAGAATTTTGAGGTGCATCAAGTGCTTTTAGAGCTTGACGAGCCGTGCTAAATCGCTCTTCTACATCGGGTTCTGTAAGAGTTTCAATCCATCTGACTAAAGAGGGATTTATGCTGAGGCGATCGCTAAACTGAATCCGCATCTTTCGTTGTGGTAAATCGGCTGGTTGTACTCCTGTCAGTAAATGAATTAAACTAGCCCCTAAAGCGTAAAGATCGCTCGCAGGAACGGCTCGACCACCAAACTGTTCCATTGGTGCATAACCATAAGTCCCAATCACAGTAAAAGTGGCTCTTTCAGTAATCGCTCGATCTTGTACAGCACCAAAGTCAACGAGATAAATTCGCTTGTCTTCCCCCAAAATTAAGTTACTGGGTTTGATATCTCGGTGAAGCACGGCTGGGTTAAGTTCGTGTAAATACACCAAGATATTTAAAATATCTGTGGCAATTTGGCGAATTTGCTTTTCCGAAAATTTCTGCCCTTGAGTCAGCAACTCCTTTAAGGAAGAACCAGGTATGTAATCCTGAACTAGACCAAACCACAAAATGCGATCGTCAATGGAAAAATAATCCCGATATTTGGGAATTCGGGGATGGTCTAATTGCTTGAGAATAACAGCTTCTCGTTCAAAGAGTCTCAGACTTTCCCACTGCACTTGGTCGCCAAATGTCAGCAGTTTTACAATGACACCTTCGCTTGGCTGTTTGGTTAAATCTTCAGCCAGCCAAGTTTGACGACCTGCATTTTGCCCCAGGTTCTCTTTGAGTTGATAGCGAGTTTGTAATATTTGTCCTACTTCTAGCATCGCCAATTCCTCTAAACAAAGTCAAATGAGCCTCAAATCAACACTGGTGGCAGATGCGGCTCGCTATCCCATATACCTTTTATAACCTTTGTTTTCTTTAGGTGCTGGTTTCTATCAAAAGTCCAGTACTCAAGCAGAAGCACTAGGGTAAGCGAGCAAGTTATAATTCTTTAGCGGATGAGCGTAACAAAAATTTATGAGTAACCCCCTAGTGCAAGCTTTTTTTGTTGGAAGAGCAGTTGCTGACGTCCTCAGCGAAAAATTGGAGTTCGCCGTTACTGATGCTTTAAGCGAACTCGGTAAATGGGATGCCGAACTCAGGGAGCAAATGCGCGAGTTTACAGAAGAAGTCCTAGAACGGGCAAACCGGGCATCTGCTGCAGCTGGTGCTACTTCAACTTCTTCAGTTTACTCTGGAACTAGTTCAGCTCCAGTTGACACACAAGCCGCGATCGATGACTTGCGAGCAGAAATTGCCACACTTCGAGCTGAGTTGCATCAATATCGCAATCAAAGTAATGCTAATGGCTAATGGCTAATGGCTAATGGCTAATGGCTAATGACACTTGACCAATGACAAATGACCAATGACTAGTGACCAGCGGTAAGCAAAACATATGGAAAAAGGTTATTCGGATAAGGCATACCGTTGGAATCGGGAAAATTACTCTCGCAGACGGCGCTTTGTGGATATTTGGTCTTTTGTCTTGACTTTTTTGTTCAAGCTTTGGCGTTACAACAAGTCTTGGAGTTATCCAGGTGGTGTGACGGAAGCTAAGAAAACCGCAAGGCGAAAGGCTCAAGCAGTATGGATTCGCAATACTCTTTTGGATTTGGGACCAACTTTTATTAAGGTTGGACAACTTTTCTCTACTCGTTCTGATATATTCCCAGTTGAATATGTCGAAGAACTGTCTAAGCTACAAGACAGAGTACCCGCTTTTAGCTATGAACAGGTAGAAGCGATTATCGAGCAAGAGATGGGTAAGAAAATTCCCGACCTCTTTCAGAGTTTTGAACCAATTCCTCTGGCAGCTGCTAGCTTGGGTCAAGTTCACAAAGCTACCCTGCATTCGGGGGAAGCCGTTGTTGTTAAAGTGCAGCGACCGGGTCTTAAGAAATTATTTGAAATAGATTTACAAATTCTTAAGGGAATCGCACGTTATTTTCAAAACCATCCAGACTGGGGACGCGGTCGCGATTGGATGGGTATTTATGAGGAGTGTTGTCGCATTCTTTGGGAAGAAATTGATTATCTCAATGAAGGTCGCAATGCCGATACGTTTCGTCGCAATTTTCGTGATATTGAGTGGGTGAAGGTACCGCGAGTTTACTGGCGTTATACCTCTTCTCGTGTTGTCACTTTAGAATACCTTCCTGGTATCAAAATTAGTCAGTATGAAGCGATTGAGGCAGCAGGTTTAGATCGGAAGGAAATCGCCCGTCACGGTGCGGAAGCTTACCTACATCAATTGCTAAATAATGGATTTTTCCATGCAGACCCTCACCCAGGAAATATTGCTGTTAGCCCAATGGGTGCTCTCATTTTCTATGATTTTGGGATGATGGGACGTATAAAAAGTAATATACGTGAAGGGCTAATGGAAACCCTGTTTGGGATTGCCTCAAAAGATGGCGATCGCGTTGTTAAATCTCTCATAAATTTGGGTGCTCTTGCTCCCGTAGAAGATATGGGACCAGTGCGCCGCTCCGTTCAGTATATGCTGGACAATTTTATGGATAAGCCTTTTGAAAATCAATCCGTGGCTGCTATTAGTGACGATTTGTACGAAATAGCATATAATCAGCCATTTAGATTTCCTGCTACCTTCACTTTCGTCATGCGAGCTTTCTCGACTCTTGAAGGTGTAGGTAAGGGGTTAGATCCTGAATTTAACTTTATGGAAGTAGCAAAACCATATGCAATGCAGTTTATGACCGATATGAATGGTACAGAAGGCAATAGCTTTCTCAATGAATTGAGCCGTCAAGCAGTTCAAGTCAGCAGTACGGCACTAGGTCTACCGCGTCGGCTCGAAGATACACTAGAAAAACTAGAACGGGGTGATGTACGGCTGCGAGTTCGGTCTTTAGAAACTGAGAGATTACTGCGCCGCCAAACAAATGTTCAGCTGGGAATGACTTATGCTGTTATTGTGAGTGGTTTTACCCTTTCAGCTGCTATTTTATTGTTGAAAGACTATGTATGGTTGGCTGCGCTTGCTGGTTTAATCGCGGCTGCTGTTTCGTGGCTGTTGATTCGACTGCTCATGCGCCTCGACCGCTATGACCGTATGTATTAAATTTTGTAGAGACTATATGAAAATTAACTCTACTGGGAAAAGTGACCCAGGACTTATTCGTTCTAATAACCAAGATGCTTACTACATTGACCCAGAAGACCGCTTTTTTATAGTCGCTGATGGTATGGGTGGTCATGCTGGAGGCGAGCAAGCAAGTCGCATTGCTACACAAGAAATTCAAACTTATTTAACGGCAAATTGGAACGCTTCTAAATCTTCCGAACAATTACTAGAAGAGGCTTTGTTAAAAGCGAATGAAGCAATTTTGCTCGACCAGCAAAATCATCCAGAACGGGCTGATATGGGAACAACCGTTGTAGCCATCCTGTTTCGCAATAAGGAGTTACCTTGGTGCGCTCATGTTGGGGACTCCCGGCTGTACCGCTTCCGTAACTCTCAATTGGAACAAATCACCGAAGATCACACCTGGGTAGCACGCGCTCTGAAAATGGGCGATATTACTTTAGAAGAAGCTCGCATCCATCCCTTCCGTCACGTTTTATCGCGCTGTTTGGGGCGTGAAGACCTTAATCAAGTTGATATCAAGCAAGTAGATATTCAAACAGGCGATCGCCTCCTATTATGCAGCGATGGACTCACAGAAGAACTTGCCGACCAAACGATTAGTTCTTTCCTCCAAGAAAACCCTGTAGTAGATAAAGCCGCCTACTCCCTCATTGAATCAGCCAAAGAGCATGGCGGACACGACAATATCACCGTTGTTATTGTAACAGTTGAGTAATTGGGAGTAGGGGTTAGGGGTTAGGGGTTAGGGAAGAGTTTGTAATTTCTTTCTATTATCCCTACTCCCTACTCCCTAAAGAAGTTTCACTTTCTACTGCAAGTCCGTCATTATTATTGCTAACGGTTAGTTCTTGTTCTAAGTGTTTTAGAAAGGTTTGCAATTTCATCCGCTCTATGTAAGGCCATCCACCCTCAGACTCAATATTACGCAGCAGGGAATAGAGTGCTTGACGGTTATCAGGTAAACTTTGCTGGAAAGCTCCTTCCCGAATTTCTTGGTGTAACTGCTCGAGCTGTCGCAGTAAGGCTAAAAGGGCAATAGTGTCTCCTTGAGAAGCCTGCACCGCATTGCTGA
Source organism: Scytonema sp. UIC 10036 (assembly GCF_009725235.1). The sequence continues at coordinate 1,700 of NZ_WJFC01000359.1, read as the reverse complement.
CAGCAGATGCGATCGCTTGCAGTTGGGCAGACAAGTTAGCTGACAAATTGACTGACTCCGTTGCTTTGCCGTTGTGACTCATTGAAACCTCTGTTGGAAAACCTGCCAACCTTTGATTTAAAATCAATTTACCGCAGGTGGTTGACTTCGACTATAAATCTATAGAGCGAGAATCGCTTTCACCCTCTCGCTTTCCTTTTATAGTACCGTTCTCTGAGGGAAACTTGACAAATTTTACACACATTATGTTGCTAGTGGGTGTTAACGACTCGTTCAAAATAGGTGACAAAATCTACAAGTAACCTTTGCCTTTAGCATAGCTGCTTTTTGCCCTCAGCTCTGTGCCCTCAGTCTTCTGATAGAGTAGCCGCATAACACATAACGTGCAGCACAGCCCTACCTACTGCCCTTTGCTCGATCCCAGCATTGTAGTTGAATATTAAAACGCTTTGATTTTGAGTTAAAAAAAATCGTATGATCTGGCTGATGATTCGCTAATTACCCATAGAACAATGGGCTGTATGTAAAACTGTGGATTTTTCTGTTATCCTACAACCACACATCTTGTCAAGATGTTGTGTGTGGGCTATTTGGGATTTTTCCCCAGATCAAAGAAAGCTAAACGTTAAGCACATTTAGCTATCGGTTTTACTACATAATTAATAATTTTTTACATTGAGGTTAACCATGAGGTTTCGCGCTTTAATTGTGGCAATCTTGGCTTTATGCATGGGCTTTTTAACTGCTTGTAGTGAACCAACGAGTTCTGGTACAGACTACCTAACCTATGACCAAATTAGAGGAACTGGTTTGGCTAACAAATGCCCGCAGCTGGCAGAAACAAGTCGTGGCTCGATTCCTATCGATCCTAATGGGGCTTACACCATAAAAGAACTTTGCCTGGAACCAACCCAATTCTTCATAAAAGAAGAGCCACTTAATAAACGGCAAAAAGCGGAATATGTTGGTGGCAAACTGTTAACTCGCCGCACTTACTCTCTTGACCAAATTTCGGGAGATCTGAACGTCAATTCCGATGGTAGCCTTACCTTTATAGAAAAAGATGGTTTTGACTTCCAAGCCGCCACTGTTAAACTTCCTGGTGGTGAAAGCATACCCTTCTTATTCACCGTTAAAGGTTTGGTTGCTCAATCACAACCGGGCTTAACTAGCATCAATACTTCCACTGACTTTGAAGGTACTTTTAAAGTCCCCTCTTATCGTGGTGCTACTTTCCTCGACCCCAAAGGTCGCGGTGTTGCTAGCGGTTATGATAACGCCGTAGCTCTTCCAGCTCAAGCAGACGATCGAGAACTGGTAAACGCTAACGTCAAGAGAACTGATGTGTTAAAAGGTAAAATCTCTTTGCAAGTAGCAAAAGTAGATAATGTGACTGGTGAAATTGGTGGTACTTTCGAGAGCGAACAGCCTTCAGATACGGATTTGGGTGCGAAAGAACCTGAAGAGGTTAAAATTCGCGGTTTGTTCTATGCTCGACTTGAACCTCGTGCCTAGTTCTTTTTAGGGTATAGGGAGTAGGGAGTAGGGAATAAGGACTGGTGATTGGGGACTGGTGATTGGGGACTGATGATTGGGGACTGGGGTAACTCCTAATTCTAATTACCATTGCCTGAAACGCCAGTCCCTTGCTTGTTTATATTTATGGCAAGGAGTACGTTCTAGCCCCTACCCCCTAATCC
>NZ_WJFC01000358.1 GCF_009725235.1 Scytonema sp. UIC 10036 | reverse complement strand
CCTAACCCCTAGCCCCTAACCCCTGATTCCTTTAATTAAACTGTGTTTCATACTTGTTTGTTTGTGAATCTCAAGAATCAACTGGAAAACCACCTCACTTATATAGCTCGCGATCGCGATCCCTATCTGGCAAGTGCCGGACATTTCTTCGTCCAAGAATACATTTGTCAACAATTTGCCCTCTGGGGAAGTGTGGAAATCCACACCTTTAGTGTCCGGGCGAAAACCTACAAAAACTTCATATTAAATTTACCTGCTACTCATTCGAGCAAAGGGGATTTGCCACCAATTTTAATTGGTGCTCATTACGATGCAGTACCGGGAACTAAAGGAGCTGATGATAATGCTACAGGTGTCGCAGTACTCTTAGAATTGGCAAGAATGTTCGCAACTCAACCAGGCAAGTATCCTTTACAACTTGTAGCATTTGATATGGAGGAGTACGGCTTGTTAGGTAGTAGTGACTATGCAGCCAAGCTCAAGCAAGAGGTGCGATCGCTACGCCTGATGATTTCTTTAGAAATGTTAGGTTACTGCGATCCAACACCAGGGTCCCAAGCATACCCACCTCCTTTGGAAAAATTCTACCCAAATCGTGGTGATTTTATAGCTCTCATTGGTAATTGGCGGACAATCCGCGATGTCATTTCTCTCAGCCGCAGTATTCGCAAAGCGGGTGTACCCAGCCAGTGGCTACCAGTACCGAACAGAGGTTTAATCGTGCCTCAAACAAGACGAAGCGATCATGCTCCTTTTTGGGATGCTGGTTACCCAGCAATTATGGTAACAGACACGGCATTTATGCGAAATCCTCACTATCACAAACCCAGTGATACAATTGCGACTTTGGATTTAGATTTTTTAACTGGGGTGTGTCAGGGTTTAGAAATGGGGATTCGGCGATTGTAACAAGAGTCATCGGTCACTGGTCACTGATTACTGGTCACTGTTTCCGTCCCGTTTTCTACTCTTAAGTGAACGCTAGGAGTCAGACTGATTAAGTCGTTAATGTTCTTTTTCATAGTGGTACAAATAGTATCTAAAGGCAAGTCATTTTTGTCGAGACCAAAAGGATTTTCGATCTCTATACCAATCGCTTCGATACCGAACAAAGTAAAACTAACTAAAGCAGCGATTATACCCGTCCACCAACCCAAACTCTCTACTAGTTGAAAAGGTAACAAGAGACAATAAAGTAACAGCAATTGTTTGAGATGAATGGCATAAGCTAGCGGCATAGGAGTTTTTAAAATCCGCTCGCAAGCTCCCAAACTGTCTACTAAGCTATTTAATAATTCTTGTAATGCTGTTAACTGATAACTATTTATACAATTACGATTGTACTGTAATTGTAAATAATCCCCAATCCAGAAAGCTATTTCCAAGGGAGGGTTGTTCATTGTTTTCAACGTCAGATACTTAGAAATTGGCATTAGTTCTTCCAACTCTTCATTAACACCTTGTCCGCGCAAATGTAGTTTTGTTGCTACAGCAAAAGCAACTATGAGTCGTAAAATACCTATCTTTTTCTCTTTATCTTCCGGGTTAATTTCATCTACTGAAACCCAAATTTGCCTAGCTAAATTTCGGACATCATTAACTATATTACCCCAAACTTTTCTTCCTTCCCAAAAGCGATCGTAAGCTGTATTAGTACGAAAAACTAATAATAAACCTAAAACAATGCTGGGAATCACATTAGCAAGTATTGGTTGGGAGACAGGCAGTTTAAAATGATAAAAAATAGAAATGACAAAACTAAAAATACCACAGGCAATAACGCGTCTCAAAATTGATTCAATAACTGAACCCTCTAGTTGAAAAGCTATTTGAAGCCACTTCGATTTTTTTGCTAACTTCATCAATCCTCTAAAAGGGTATCCAATCAACTGATACAATGAACCTTTGACCTTAGAAGCCTTCATATTCTTTGAGAAGTGGTAGACAGCTTTCATTTATCATAGTCCTAGAGAAAAATGCTATGCATCTAGGACACCAGTACACTGATATCATACAATCCAGTTTTTGTCAGCTGTTGGACTTTGAAAAGCGAATGTTAGAACGGTAGTTAGAACCGTAGGTAGGGCTATGCCGCACAACGTTGAACGGTTAGCACTGCCCACCCTACGCCTATGTAATAGTGATTTTAGAAGCACCGAAAGGAGTCAGCCAACCATTTTATTACTTGCATACAAGTACTTTTGGAAAAATTACAATTGCTACAGTGAATAGAGTATTTGATAAAATCGAAACAAAGACAGTTTTTTTAATAGGTTGAGAACTGTCACCACAAATCAACTTATAGTTTCTAAAACCATGACTCAAACAAAACCAACTCGCCTTCGTAGGCAAGGCAGAATATTCCCGGAATATTCTATACCGTCGGAAGAGTTAGACAAGCGGGAAGCGGAAAAGCAAGCTCGTGTGAAGCGTTATCGAGAGATTTTTATACAAGCCAGTTCTCAATTGATACAAGACCATTACAACTGGTTTATTGTGATTGAGCCACAGAGTGGAGATTATTTTATCGCTCCAGAAGAGGAGGTAGCTGTTCAAAAAGCCCGACAGAAATATCCTAATGGTATGGTTGGCATCATGCGTCTTAACGAAAGCGGAACCTGTGGCAGAATATGATTTCAGGTAGGTTCGGTGAAATTGGAGAACTAATTTTTGAAATTGAACTGATTGCGGCTGATGAAGAAAGATATCCTCTTGAAGTATTGTTAGATACTGGCTTCTTGACAGGCTGGCTGGTACTGGATGTCCAAGATATCCATAGCTTGGATTGGTCAAAGATAGAAAGTGAACGAGCGATGCAGATGGTACGTGGTGAAGAGTTTTTTGACATCTACGAAGGAAGAGTAGTACTCAATGAACAGGAATATATTATTCCTGTTCTATCAGCGACAGGAATTATTGAACCTTTATTAGGCTTACAGTGGTTGAAAATTCTGCCACTAACTGTAAATTTTGCAGCAGGAATTTTAACTTTGGGATAAAGATAAAAAGCCAGGTTATGACTCAAACAAAACCAATTCGCCTTCGTAGCCAAAGGAGAAGATTTCCAGAATATTCTATACCGTTAGAAGAGTTAGCCAAAAGGGAAAGTGAAAAGCAGCCACGTTGTCAAAAAGCTCGTCAATTATTTGACAAAGTTTCTTCTCAACTCTTAGTAGACTATTACAACTGGTTTATTATCATTGAGCCAAACACTGGAGATTATTTTATCGATCCAAATGAGGAAGTAGCTGCTCAAAAAGCACGTCAAAAATATCCAACATCCCTGACCGTCCAACTGTACCTTACTAAGATGAAATCTGCTGTATATAAAGAATACAAACACAGCCCATTGGTTTGCAATCGAAAAAACTCTTAAATAAAATGAAGATATTTTAAATATAAAGTAGGGTCAGAGCATCTTTATAGGAAAGCTTCAGTGTCAATAAGCAAGCGTTATAAATAGAATTTGTGGCTACACAAGTAAAACCCATCTACTCAGGTTTAAGAACCTCAATCTTCCGTTAGTCCGCACAGACGGACTTGGTTTGTATAACTCTAGAATTCTATCTTGAGAGCAATTTATTAAAATGGGATGCACCCTTTATATTCGCTCCAAATTTTTTATAAATACTCGCAGTAATTATTCATTTTCAGATTTTAGGAGGGCAATTTTTTCTTTTATAATTGCTACCATATTGAGACTCTTTCAGTTAGAGAAAGTGAGATTTTCTGGAGACAAAGCATCCGTGCGTTCGGGATTGCTTTTTACTATGTAATAAGTCAATAAACCAATTCCTATTCCTAGGATAGCTGGTGCAGCAACACCAAGAGCAACAGCACTACTACCACCGACAACTACAGCAGCGAGAGTTCCTGCAACCCCTGCTGCTGTTGAGGCAAATCTTCCTGCGCGTCTGGCATTTTTTCTTGCATTGCGTTCGCGTTTGGGTAAATTTTCATCATCTTCCAGTACTTTTCTAACGACTAAATCCGTTGTGACACTACTCACAAAACTCCCCAAGCCTGCAATACTCCCTGCAGTGCTACCAGCCACAGTGGGTGCTTGTTGAATTGCTGTATTGATAATTGTTTGTGATATTGGACTGATAGCTTGCACTGTAACTTTAGCTGCTTGCTGAGTAGCGAGTTGTGTTCCCAAACCAACTATACTTCCAGCTACCACACCACCGCTAATTGCACCAAACTTTTTCACTTGCTCGCTTTTGTGCTGACCTGTTTTGCAGTAATAAGCAAAATGCTCGCAGTTATTAAAAAAAACGTTGTATGCCTTCTCATATAACTTACTCTTAGCTCGTTGCACGACAATGTCATTGGCACCGCAGTTTCCGTACTCTTTTATATGAATTTTTCTGCCCTTTCCAAATCTGTGTTTAGGAATGATAGAAACTCTTTGCATATCGTAATGAATGATGTAACCATCGCCGCAGTCAATTCCATGATGAGTAACGGGAAAGCCATCAAAGAAAAAACTGACGTAAATATGATCTCCTCTAGTCATAGTGACATCTCTCTATAGAAATACGTATATCGGATTATTCTATAGAAAGATTAAGGGGATTACATTTTATTGTTCAATTGTGGAATTACGGAAAAGTATAAAAAGCTATGATTAAGCACTAGAGCCTAAAATTAGGAATAAACTTGAGTTGTGTTGGGTAAAAGCCCGAAGATACGAACAAATGTGCCAAAATGTTATTTATTATGGCTTTAATTTAAGAGCATTCTATTGTTAATTTTTATGTAGTATAGTGGCGCTCTGTAGTTGCTCAGATCCCTGACTTCTCAAAGGATGCTGTCGGCGAATGAAGACCCGACCCTCCATCTCGTTCCCAGCCTGAGGCTGGGAACGAGAGAAGTCGGGGATCTTGCACCCCCTCACGATCGATGTGGTCAAGTAGTACGTATATTTCAAGTTTTCTGTCAAGGGGCTGAAGAATTCCTTTGACAGTCACAACATAATGAACGGGTATAAAACGCAAACAGGATAAACCCGTGACAGACGAATTTAAAAAAGGCGACAAGGTTCAATGGAAAACCTCACGAGGTGAAACTACTGGTGAGGTTGAAAAAAAATTGACTTCACCTACACAGATAAAAGGACATCACGTTGCAGCTTCAAAAGATAATCCTGAGTACTTGGTCAAAAGTCACAAAACAGGAAAAGAAGCTGCTCACAAACCTAATGCTCTTGAAAAAATTGAGGAGTGATGCAGCGATATGAGTCAAAGTGTCAAATCGGTAATCGACGAATTTCACTCCTCTGTTAATATGACAGCTAAAGAACTAACAGCTTGGCTGGAAACTGAGGAATCACAATCCGTTGGGCAGAAGAAAGAAGACGATGAGTCAATTGGACATAAATCTGGTAAACACATCGTCGAAGTATTGCAAAAGAAAAAAGATGAATACACTGATGACGATATATCGCACATGAAAAAAGTCATCAGTTATATTCACCGTCATTTAGCACAACAACCTAAAGGAGATGTTGAGCATACACGTTGGCGTTACTCTTTGATGAATTGGGGACACGATCCATTAAATTAGAAAATTATGAATTATGAATGATAAATTATGAATTATAATTTTTTTCATAATTTATCATTCATAATTCATCATTCATCATTCATAATTCCTAATTCCTTTAGCCAAACCAATGAGATGGTTCACAATCGGGTTTGACTGTTTCACATAAATGATGGCTTACCCAATCCGATTTTTCATGAAAGATAGAAAATATACCTTGTTGAATCAAATTCTCTAGATGGAGTTGCTGCTCTAATGGCTGACGGCGTAACTTATAGCTTGACCAATAAGCTTTTTCTGGTTCAACTGCTTTGTAAAGGCAAGGAATCCGGCTGAGAACGTAAGCTATTAGTTCTTGTCGTAAGTCTGGAATAGCAAAAGCCTGTTGATAAGGATAATAGGGATAATTGTCTAAAATGCTTTCAATTTCTTTTATGACGGATTGTTCTGTTAAATTGACAACTGTTTTCATAAATTTTTAACTCCTGTTTCTGCAATTCATAAATTGATGAAAAATGCCAGTCATTTTTAGAAAGCTATGTTGCAATCCTACAGATAACTACAAGAAATTGAAGTAATAGTTGCTAAAATCATTAGCCTAACTTTGACTCCAAAAAATATTGAATATTTGCCAGCACTTACTTGAAGGAAAGTTAATTCTTTTTAAGAAATGTTTCTTAAAAAAATCTCATAAAAAAAGATGACGTGTTTTGTTTTATTTATAGTGCTATTTCTTAAAAATTTCTACTTTTTGGTCAGAAAAATATATAGAACGCAGTGTCAGATCCAAATAGGCTCGTTTCGTAAATAATGAAAGTTTTTTTAAATAAATTATAAATACAATTTGGTTTTCATTTTACGTTACTTAACATTTTAAGGTTCTTTTTGTATTGGTTTCTCAGAGGAGTAGGTAAGGATAAAGCCCTACCTACTCATTTAACTAAACATCAAAATCATAGAATATATTACTATTTTTGAATAT
>NZ_WJFC01000357.1 GCF_009725235.1 Scytonema sp. UIC 10036 | reverse complement strand
TTGTAAGTTTATAATTGAAACTATCAACTAACAATATAAATGCTACAACTAACAACTAACAACTAACAACTAACAACCAAAAACTAACAACCAACAACTAACAACTAACAACCAACAACTAACAACCAACAACTAACAACCAACAACTAACAACCAACAAAAATGTTATTGAATAACTAAACAATGAGCGAAAAAAGATTGTAGAAAAAACTCTAGAAAATAGATATGATATGCTTAAATAAATATAGGAATTTTGAACGGGTTGTGAGTGTGATTGAAGTAGCAATTAACAATTCAACGTTACTGAACGGAAAAAGTTAATAATTCTTAAAAAAATAGATAAAATTCCGAAAATTTTTCTGCCAAAAGATAGACGCAAGAACTATTTCTAGTGGTAGATATTGAAAATCCTAAAAAGCAATTTAATTCTAGTAACTAGTTGACTATTTTGAAGTAAAAACTTTACTGGAGTGATAAGGGGAAAATAAATTATGTCATACACAAATCGAGTAGGTGACGAGGTTATTACCGAACCTGCTGTAGTAGGTCGAATTGCCGATTACCACGATCGCGTTCGTTGGGGTCCTATCATTTCCGGTCTGTTGATTGCATTAGCAACTCAATTAATATTAAGTTCTATGTTTGCGGCAATTGGGGCTGGAACAATTGAGGGGTCAGGCGCACCCAGATCTCTTGCACCTAATGTTGCAGGCAATGTGGGCATTTGGTCAACTATTGCTTTGTTAATTTCACTATTTACTGGTGGTTGGGTGATGGCTCGTGCTTGTGGTCCCATGAACCGCAATACAGCTCTTCTCAATGGTGCAATACTATGGGCAACAACTCTGGCATTAAGTTCTTGGTTGTTAGCGAGTGGAGTATCAGGTGCTTTTGGTATTGCTGCTTCTAACGCTGGAGAAGTTGTTAACCAAGTGCAGCAAGGTGGCGTGAATATACCCCAAAACACTCCTAATGTAAGTGCTCGGGAGGCTACTGAAATTGCAAGTAATTTGCGTCAAGGTTTATGGTGGTTTGTCTTTGGTTCTTTGTTAGGTTTACTCGCCTCCATGATTGGGGCAGTTGCAGGAGCCCGCAGTCCGCGTAATAATAATAATTACGCTTAATGAATGGTTTGAAAAGTTTGATATTGCCTTCAGACAGGAAGTTGGAGGCTAGACAAAAAAAGTCCGCACAGGCGGACTTTTAGTTATTTTGTAGTAGGTAGGGCTAAAGCCCACCATTTAATGTTCATGGTGGTGGAAAGTGTCCACCCTACCACTAACAACTAACAACTAACCACTAACCCTTTTTACCACTTCAAATAAGCAGCATCCACGCCCTGTTCTCGGCGAATCTTGCTATCTTTCTCAAACCAATCAATCACTTGTTGTGCTGTTAAATCCTCAACAGTCACGTTATACTGTTGAGCTATATGATTCAAAAGCCTGAGAGATGAAATAGTTATTCTAGTTAAGAACTTTTCTGGTGAAGACAGTAAAGCAGCATCAACCTTTGCTGATTCTTCTAATGTTAAAAATTGTGGCGGCGATTGAGGTGGTAAGTTCATAATAAATAATTCAAAAAAATTCAACTTTATTAGAAAATCGAGTGTTGCTTGGTAATACCTATTACCAAAGACCTATTCTTTATGACCTAACATTAATAAAGAGCTTCTCATTCACAAAGGAAATTCCTCTCATAAAAGCACTTACTTTCTGGCTTGGACTAGATATCCACAACGGTGTTCGCCATTAATAATCCAGTGAGTACGTTCTACGGTACAATCTGGCAAGACAGCAGCAAACATTTCTAATTCATGGCCGCAAACACTAGGGAAAGACTCTGCAACATTGGAAATGGCACAGTTATGCTCGGTTAAAATGAATTTCTTATCATCTAATGATTCACTCGATTGTACTGGATGGCATTCAGCCATATAGCCTTCAGCTTTTCTCAGTTCTACCAAAGTTGCCACTCTTTCGGATAGAGGAGCGTCACCAAGGCGTTCTCGATAATCTTGGGCTTTGCGTTCCCACTGTTTTCGTAAAATTGAAGTGACTTCGTCTCGTCCTACCGTTTCCGCTAATGTATCCAGTAGAGAAACGGCGAATTTGCCGTAGCTATCGCCGAGACGCTCGCTGACTTTTATATTTAACCGTTCTTTGCCCTGACGAGTCAGTTGATAGATATGTTGCGGACGCCCCATCCCCCCTTGTACGGATGACAAGAGAGAAATAAGTTGCTCCGCCTCCAAATCTTTAATATGACGACGAATTGCTTGAGGGCTAACGTCTAAAGCGTCAGCCAGATCGAAAGCCGTAGCTTGTGAGTGTTTTAAAAGATATTCCAGAATATCTTGCTTAGTTGAGGACTGGTGGATAGTCGCCATCATCGCCCCAAAAATTTATCGTGACAAGGCTAAATTATGGATAATCTAGCGTAAAATAAAGATATGTTAAACAACACGAATGTTGTTTTAGTCCTTATACTTATTATGATAGCAGTCGAGTCACACCTCGGCTAGCTTGAAAAGGAAGCTCGGTTAAATATTCCGTCTTCCATCCTTAAAGAGATTGAGAAAAAGAACGCAAGAGTAACAGCCGATGAGCGCCACTGTCAAAACCTTAGTCAACCAGCCATATAAGTACGGCTTTGTTACTGACATTGAAGCCGACACGATTCCCCGTGGACTGAACGAGGACATCGTCCGTCTGATCTCCGCTAAGAAGAACGAGCCGGAGTTTATGTTGGACTTTCGCCTTAAGGCTTTCCGTCAGTGGCAAAAAATGGTTGAACCAACTTGGCCAAGTGTCAAGTACCCTGCAATAGATTATCAGAATATTATCTACTATTCGGCTCCAAAACAAAAGAAACAAAAGCTTAACAGCTTGAATGAAGTCGATCCAACTTTATTGGAAACCTTTGAAAAGTTAGGCATCCCCCTATCAGAACAGAAGCGGCTGGCAAATGTTGCAGTTGATGCAATTTTTGATAGTGTTTCCGTCGCGACAACATTCAAAGAAAAGTTAGCTAAAGATGGTGTTATCTTCTGCTCCATTTCAGAAGCATTGCAAGAACACCCAGAACTCGTACAAAAGTACTTGGGTAGCGTTGTTCCAGTAGCAGATAATTACTTTGCAGCCCTAAATTCTGCCGTATTTAGCGATGGTTCCTTCGTTTACATTCCCAAGGGTGTGAAATGCCCCATGGAACTGTCTACATACTTCCGCATTAACAACGGTGAAACTGGGCAATTTGAGCGAACACTGATTGTCGCTGAGGAAGGAAGCTATGTTTCTTACCTTGAAGGTTGTACTGCGCCAATGTACGACAGCAACCAATTGCACGCTGCTGTTGTCGAACTTGTCGCTTTAGACAACGCTGAAATTAAATACTCAACCGTTCAAAACTGGTACGCGGGCGATGCAAATGGAAAAGGTGGCATTTACAATTTTGTCACCAAGCGCGGTTTGTGCCAAGGCGTCAATTCTAAAATTTCTTGGACTCAAGTAGAAACTGGTTCTGCAATTACTTGGAAATATCCTAGCTGTGTGTTGGTGGGTGATAACTCTGTAGGTGAGTTTTATTCAGTCGCGCTGACAAATAATATGCAGCAAGCTGATACTGGCACCAAAATGATTCACGTTGGTAAGAACACCCGCAGCACCATTATTTCTAAGGGGATTTCTGCTGGTAACTCTAGCAACAGCTATCGCGGATTGGTAAAAATCAACCCCAAAGCAGAAGGGGCGAGAAATTATTCTCAGTGCGACTCCATGTTGATTGGGGATAATGCTCATGCCAATACTTTCCCTTATATCCAAGTGCAGAATAATGCTGCCAAGGTAGAGCATGAAGCTTCTACTTCTAAGATTGGGGAAGATCAACTCTTCTACTTTGCACAACGCGGTATTTCCACAGAAGATGCAATTTCCATGATGGTGAGTGGCTTCTGTAAGGATGTGTTCAATCAGCTACCTATGGAATTTGCTGTAGAAGCTGATAAGTTACTGAGTCTGAAGTTGGAAGGTAGTGTTGGGTAATGTCATGGATTTCTCGTTACCAGGCTGAGCCTGGTAACGCATACTGTGAGGCATTGTTGGGTAATTCTCGTTCCCAGGCTGAGCCTGGTAACGCATACTGTGAGGCATTGTTGGGTAATTCTCGTTCCCAGGCTCAGCCTGGTAACGCATACTGTGAGGCTCTGCCTCACGATACATTCGAGGCGGAGCCTCTCGTATGGCATTCCCAGGCTGAGCCTGGGAACGAGGTAGAGCGAAATAGAGAGGAAAAAAACACACATCATGATTATTGAGAATAGTGAAGTCGTGCTGTCAGTGAGAGATTTGACGGCAAATGTTGATGGGACACCAATTCTCAAGGGTGTAAACCTTGAAGTTCGATTGGGTGAAGTGCATGCGATTATGGGACCGAATGGTTCTGGTAAAAGTACTTTTTCTAAAGTTTTGGCTGGGCATCCTGCTTATGAGGTAACTGGCGGGGAAATTATTTTCCAGGGACAAAACTTGTTGGAGATGGAACCGGAAGAACGCGCCCGCTCTGGAATATTTTTGGCATTTCAGTATCCTTTGGAAATTCCTGGTGTGAGCAATTTGGATTTCTTACGGGTAGCTTACAATTCCCGTCAGAAAGCACGGGGCTTGGAGGAATTGGATGCTTTTGATTTTGATGACTTGGTAGAGCAAAAGCTGGAAGTGGTAAAGATGAATTCTGCTTTCCTCAGCCGTAGCGTCAATGAAGGGTTTTCTGGTGGTGAGAAGAAGCGCAATGAGATTCTACAGATGGCGCTTTTAGAACCAAGGTTGGCAATTTTGGATGAAACAGATTCGGGTTTGGATATTGATGCGCTGAAAATTGTGGCGAACGGGGTGAATCAACTCACAAGCCCTGAGAATGCGACAATTATGATTACTCACTACCAAAGGTTGTTGAATTACATCGTACCAGACTACGTTCATGTGATGGCGCGAGGACAGATTATTACCAGTGGTGGTAAGGAACTGGCGTTGGAGTTGGAATCTCGCGGTTATGACTGGGTGTTGGAAGAAAATGGAGTTGAGGTGACTGTGTAATGAGTATTCTTGTTTCTCCGAGTCCAGTTCCTAATTCCCATTCAATTGATTTAGCATCTACTGTGTTGGATAGAGATGCTTATCTGATAGATTTGTTGAACAAAATTGTCCGTGGTGTTGAGACACATCACGACAATGTATCTTGGTTGCAGGAGTTACGGGAACGCGCCGTTTTTTGGGTTCGTCAATCCATATTGCCTACAACTCGTGATGAAGAATGGCGCTTCACTGATTTATCTTTTTTGCGGAAAATTCAATTTAATGTAGAGACGAGAGGTGGGGCGTCTGTTGATAGCACGTCTCTACAAACATTACCAGAAGCAGCAACCAGTCGGTTGGTGTTTGTTAACGGGGTTTATTCATCTGAATTGTCCTCGGTTGCGGGTTTACCAGATGGGGTTGTCGTTAGCAATTTAGCTGATTTACCTGCTACGTATAGCGATCGCGTACAGGAATATTTGGCTCAAACTGAAGGGGCGCATGAACTGTTTACTGCTCTTAATACAAGCGGAATGGTTGATGTTGCGGTAGTATGGGTATCAAAGAATGTGGTTGTTGAAACACCGATTCATTTGGGATTTGTTGCTACTGGTGAGAAGTCTGGAATTTCTCTTCCGCGTTGTTTGGTTGTGGCGGAGACTGGTAGTAGTGTGACGTTAGTAGAAGAGTATGTGAACCGCAGAGGCGCAGAGGGCGCAGAGGAAGAGGGTGTATATTTTACTAATGCAGTTACGGAGATTTGGGTTGGGGAAAATGCTCGGGTAAATCATACCAGGATTGAGACGGAAAGTGCTGAGGCTCTTCATATTGGGAAGACGGCTGTTTCTCAAGCTCGTTACAGTTGGTATGGTTGTCACGCCGTAACTTTTGGTGGGAAGCTTTCACGTCATAATTTAGAGATTTTGCAAACTGGGGAGCAGACAGAAACTGTTCTCAATGGATTGACGATGATTGGGGGACAACAGTTGGCGGATACTCACAGTGCGATCGCATTGAATTATCCTCATGGTATAAGCAAGCAATTGCACAAGTGTATTCTTAGCGATCGCGCTCATGGAGTGTTTAACGGTAAGATTTTTGTTCCGAAGCCCGCACAGTTGACGGATGCAGCCCAGTTAAATCAGAATTTGTTGTTATCCTCTAAAGCCAGAATTGATACCAAACCTCAATTAGAGATTACTGCTGATAATGTAAAGTGCGCCCATGGTGCTACTGTGAGTCAGTTAGAAGATGATGAAATTTTCTATCTGCAAAGTCGGGGTATTGATGCCAATGATGCTTGCAACTTATTGGTGAATGCCTTTGCTGCTGAAATCATCAATCAAATACCTGTTCCTTCAGTGAGACAATCTCTTATGCAAAAGGTTAGTGGTTAGTGGTTAGTGGTTAGTGGTTAGTGGTTAGTGGTTAGTGGTTAGTGGTTAGTGGTTAGTGGTTAG
>NZ_WJFC01000356.1 GCF_009725235.1 Scytonema sp. UIC 10036 | reverse complement strand
AAATGCTTGTAAATGTTGGGTTTCGTTCCTCAACCCAACCTACGTAATTTCATTGTTTACCTGTCTGACAAGTATTGATGCCCGTCATTTTAAAGTTAATCATGTTCGGCGATTCTGTCAAATTTAATAAATTTAGAAAAAATCAGTTAATTATCTAAAAATAGTTCCACCCTATCCAGAATTTTCTCAAAATCAAAGTTATTTACCCATTTTCTAAGTATTTGAATTGTGGATGTGTGAATTTTCGGAATTTCATCAATCATTTGATGAACCAGTTCGGAATCAGCATCAAGAGAGGCTTTATGTAATTGCACAATCCAATCTTTTTGCATAGCTGTCAGAAATTCGTTGAAATTCAACGGTTCGGCAGGTAAATTAAGAACTTGATGAGGTAAGGTTTCTTTTTCATAGATGTAACGAACTTCTAAATGTTGAGCGATGATTTCAAAAATGACTTTTTCTTGAAATGGCTTGCGAACAAAATTATCACAACCAGTTGACAAAATCACCGCTTTCTGTTCTTCTAAAACACTGGCAGTAATAGCAATTATCGCTGTAGCTTGACCTTTGGTCGTGCTTTTAATGTGTTTAGTTGCTTCATAACCATCCATAACTGGCATTCGCATATCCATCCAGATCAGATGGGGTTCCCACGCTTCCCAAATTTTAATTGCTTCTTGACCATTATTTGCTTCTCGCAACTCAAAATCTAAGCGTCCCAAAATTTTAAGTAGTAATTGACGATTGTATTCATTATCGTCAACGACTAACATTCGATATTTTGGTTGATTGGGAGCTAAACCAATAACGCGAATAGGTAGGGATTTGTTTTCAACTTCGGCACTATCAATAACTTTAGGTCTAATATCAAATATGAAGGTTGTGTTAAAGATAGATAAAGAAGTTTTTTCGTTATGAAATTTCTCTTGAGAAGCGATCGCCAATTTTTCTAAATCTGGTGTAAAAGCTCTGCCGCCACTGATTACAGTTATTTGACCTCCCATTAAATTAATGAACTGACGGCTGATAGCTAATCCCAATCCTGTTCCTTCTTGTACTTGTTGGCTTGAAGAAGTTTGTCCAAAAGGTTTGAATAATTTTTCTAGTTCGTGAGGAGCAATACCAACACCTGTATCTGCAACTTCAAAGATGATTTGACATTGAGACTGTAGATACTTGGCAGGCAATATCTCTAGTGGATTATTCAATTTTACTTTGAAAGATACAGTTCCTTTTTGAGTAAATTTAATGGCATTATTCAACAAATTGATTAGGACTTGCCGCAACTTGAGTTGATCTGTAGAAATATATTGAGGAACATTTTCAGCACATTCAAAAAGTAACTGTAACCCTTGCTTCTTAGCTTTGAAAGAAAATATATTTTCTACATCGGCTAGTAAGTAGTAAAGGTCGAAGTTACTTTCGTTAAGTGTCATTCGTCCAGATTCAATTTTGGAGAGATCCAGCACTTGGTTAATTAGATTCAACAGATGTTCCCCATTGGAATTAATAATACTAAGATTTTCTTGTTCTTCTGCCGATAAGTTGCTATTACTCCTCATTAAGTTAGAAAATCCTAAGATGACATTCAGAGGTGTTCGCAACTCGTGGCTCATGTTAGCAATAAAAGCGCTTTTAGCATGGTTCGCTGCTTCAGATTCTTGTTTAGCAATCTCTAATTCGGCAGTACGTTCTTTAACTTTTTGTTCTAATTTATTGTAAATACGGGCATTTTCTATCGAAATAGCAGCTTGAGATGATAGTAACTTTAATATTTCCACTCTGTTGGGAATAAAAGCTTTTACAGTTAGATTATTTTCTAGATAGAGGATGCCAATTAGTTTGGCTTGGTTTAGAATAGGAATGCATAAAACTGATTTTGGTTGTTGTTGGATGATATACACATCATTTGCAAAATTCGTTTCAATGGTAGCATCGTCAAGTAATAGAATTTCTTGGGTGCGTGCTACATAGTTAATGATGCTGGCGGGTATTTCTTTTGGGGGGTTGGTGTAGCCTTCCGCAGGGATTGCTACTGATGGCTGCAGATTGACTATAATTTTTTGTTTCTGCTTCCCTGGTTCTAAAAGAGCGATCGCCTCTAAAGTTAAATCACCCCGCTCGTGCAAGAAAAGTGCGCCTTTAGAAGCTCCAGCATTTTCGATAGCTACTTGCATTAAAGTAGAAAGCAAGCTTTCTAAATTGATTTCTTTTGACATAGCTTGAGAAGCTGTCATCACCGCCGCTAAGTCTAAAGCTTCTGAAGCTTTTCTAGAGTTAGAAATAGCATTAGCCGTATTAATTTTATTAACTTTGCCATTGGCATCAGAGTTACCTTGTTTATCAAATTCAATGCGCTCTAGTAAATGAGGATAGCGATTTTCTAAATCTTTTACTTTGGCTAAAGCACCCCAGTGAAAGTAAGTATAATAAGCTTCAGTCAGGTAAACTTTGGCAATTTTTTCTTTTCCCCATGCTAGATAAAATTTAGCAGCTAGTTCGTTAGCAAGAGCTTCTTCATTTAAGAACTCATGTTCTTTAGCTTCGGCAATAGCTTTGTCATAATATTCCATTGCTTGAACGTTTTCACCCAGAACTCGATGCTGTTCTGCCTTCACTAAATCAAATTTGTGCAAATAATTCATAGGAGCATGATGTGCCCACGCCTGCATTTTTTCCAGATTGGCTTCTACCTTTTTCAGAAGATTTTTTTGTTCGTCTTTTGAACGATCGCAATATATTGCTAGCCTAACTAGAGAATCGTAGAAATAAAAAATTGGAACAACTATTGTAGATGTTACACCAGCTAAAAGTTTTTCAGCATTTTCCGCATTTTCCAGAGCTTTAACGTAATTGTTAAACAAATAGTTTAACATAAGCTGACTGCAGTATACTTGGCATGATGCAGTTTTGTGATTAATTTCGATTGGGCGATCGAGTATCAATTTTTTATTGTCATCTTGTTCATTGACTTCCGTTAATTTGAGCACAGCATATTCATATATTTGCAACTTCTCTAAAGTTGCTTTTTGTTTCATCTGAGTGAGAACTTCACCATAGTTAGCTATTTCACGCTGAACTTGTGACAGTTCCTTACCCATAGAAAATAAAGTGTTACAGTATAAGTAAGCAGAAAGAGCAGCAAATTGTAAATCTCCAGTTTCTAAACCATTAGTGTAAGCATTCAAAAAATTTTTTAATGTCTCTTTGAGATGCTCTTTCCAATGTTTTATCCATGCATTAGTATAAAAAATAATTTTTGTTTTCAGTTCTTGATTTTTTAACTTATCCAACAGATTTAAAGCAAGTTGACCAAATCGATAACCAGAATCAATTTCTCCCAATCTGCCACAGAGGATTAATCCATAATTAATATAGGCGATCGCAGACTCTAAAGAATTCCCATATTGAATTGATAAATTGACTTGTTTGAATACAACCAGCGATAATAGCTCAATATTGGTACTAAACAGAGAAGAAGTAATAATTGAAAATATTCGCATAGCAGATTGCTTTTCAATATCTGTCATTTCCGGTAAGTCAATTAATTCCTCAATCTTCTGAAGAGTTAAGTTTGCCCTCATTTTCTCCAGCCTATACCGAACATCTAACTCGCTGGGTTGTTCGGGAAGATTTATTCCCAAAAGTGCTAAAGCACTTAGGGCAATTTTAATCGCTACTAGTGGTTTATTCTGACTTTGATAATTTTTAATCTTGATTTCATAGACTTTCATTTTATCTAACACTGTCTTAGCTTGTTGCAGCACTATCTCTACCAAATCAGATGTTTCTGCAAAATTACCAGTGAGATATGCAGCTTCTGCTGCTGACTCATACAATGCCAGTGTTAAGTCATATAAATGAAGCCAACTGTCTGCTGCTAAAAGTTTCTTGCCAAAATGGAAATATTTCAAAGCAGCAGTATAAGCAGTAGAAGCTAAAGCTTTACGTCCAGCGATTAAATTTAATTGAGCTAGTTCATCTCGCTCAGTTTGATTTTTGAGTAATTCCCATCCATAATTTAACTGATTGACAATATCAAAAATTCTTTTTTCTCGTTCCTCTTGCGGAATATGAGTTAAAAGTAATTGCCCAATTTCTAAGTGAGTTAACTGCTTTTGAGCTTCGGGGATTAGAAGATATGCAGCTTGTTGCACTCGGTCATGTCCAAATTTATAATAAATTTGTTGTAAATTTTGACTCTTTAACTTTAAAATCTCATCGTCTTTTAAAAAGTAATTTTTGCTTTGAGAAATGACTAAGCCTTCTTGTAATGCTCGGAGCAATGCAGTGGCTATTTCGTCTGGCGATCGCCTAGAAGCAATTGCTAAAGTATTCAAATCAAAGGAGTTACCAATGCAAGCTGCTATTTTTAAAACATCCAAGGTATTGACAGGCAGTGTTTGCAACTGATTTGCCATAAACTCAACAACATTATCGCTGGTATAAATCGCTTTAATTTCGTTAAGGTTGTACTGCCAAACTCCCTTATTTTTTTTACAAGTAAAGTAAATTAAAGCTTGTTCGTGAAGAGATTTGAGTAACTGAGTTGCAAAGTAAGGATTCCCCTTTGTTCTATCACATACAACGTCCGTTAAAGGATGCAATGTTTTTTTTGAATAGTTTAACGTATCACTAATTAAACAATTCAGAGAGGATTTATTGAGAGGAGTTAAGCTAATTTTGTTAACTCTAGCATTAACTTTTTTTAGTTCATCCAAGGTTAGCATTAAAGGATGGGTAGCAGAAACTTCGTTATCTCGGTATGCACCAATAAGTAATAAATAACTTGTATTAGTTTCACTCATTAACAATTCCATCAACTTTAGAGAAGCTGTATCTGCCCACTGCAAGTCATCTAAAAAAATCACTAAGGGATGCTCTTTTGTCGCAAACACCTGAATAAATTTGTGAAATAGCAGATAGAAGCGATTTTGTCCCACATTTCCTGCTGATTCTGATATATCAGGTGGCTTACCAATCAAAAGTTCTAATTCGGGAATTACATCAACCAGCACTTTAGCTTGCGTACCCAAAGCTGTTAATATTTTTGCTTTCCATGTCTCGATTTGAATAAAGCTTTCAGCAAATAGTTGTCGCATTAAATTCTGTAATGCTTGTACCCAAGCCGAAAAGGGAATATCGCGCTGAAATTGGTCAAATTTCCCTTTAATGAAATAACCCCTTTGACGTACTATTGCCTTGTGGACTTCATTAACGACTGCTGTTTTTCCAATACCTGAAAATCCTGCCACTAACATCAATTCGATTTGAGATTTGGGATTTTGAATTGTGCTATATGCTGCTAAGGTAGAGCACTGATGAGTTGGTTCTATCTCCACGTTTTCTCTTGGTGACACTCGGTTAAAAGCAGCTAACAGTGTAGCTACTTCGGTTTCTCTGCCGTAGAGTTTTTCTGGAATAATAAAGCGGGAGCCAATATCATTTTGAGCAAGTTTAAATGGTGTAATATTACCTTTCTCTACAAGTTGTTTTCGACACTTTTCTAAATCTACCCGCAATCCTAAAGCAGTTTGATAGCGTTCTTCAGGCGTTTTTGCCATCAGTTTCAGGACAATATCATTTAACACCTTTCCTATCGCTGGATTAATTGATATTGGGGAAATTGGTATCCTGGCAATGTGACAATGGACTAACTCCATTGCTTCGTTACTTTCAAAGGGTAGTTGTCCGGTTAGCAATTCGTAAAAAGTAACACCTAAAGAGTAAAAATCAGTACGATAGTCAATTCCTAAATTCATACGTCCTGTTTGTTCTGGGGACATATAAGCAGCAGTCCCTTCAAATACATTAGGGTTAATAATTTCTGGGTTTTCTTTGGGTAAAAGAGAGGAATTACAAAAATCAATAATTTTTATCTCTTGACTTTCTGGGTTTATTAAAATATTCTGCGGCTTAATATCTTTATGAATAATGCCATTTTGGTGTAGGGCTTCTAGAATCCGAACAATCTGAATAGCAATATCTAGAAATTGATTTAAGTTTAAAGCGTTGGAAAAAGAAAAGTTTTCTCTCTCATTCTTAACACGCATATAATCAGATAGGGAAATGCCTCCAAAATCTTCTAAAACTAATAAATAACTATTTCGGTATTTTTCTAAACTTAGATGTTTAATTATTCCAGGTAATGTGAGATTTTTAGCAATATTGTACTGATGGCGAAATTGCATCAGTTGATTTAGGGTAGGGTACTCCGAACAGAGTAGTTTAAGAATTACGCTTTGTTCGTTGGACGCACATATAGCTCGATATACTTGGCTGCGGGAACCTGAGTAAAGCTGTTGAATAATTCGATAATTGGGAATTGTGAGCATGACGGTAGAGCTAAATATACGTATAAGTTGTTACTATATAAAATCTTCGTATTAGATACTCAATCTCATTTTCAAACCCGACTTTTCCGACTTGATTTTAGATTAACAAACAATGTTTCAATATTTATATTGTTTGATAAACGATCAAAATCAGAATGAATAAACCTATCGACTGAGTTCGTTCAAGGTTCCTGCGAGT
>NZ_WJFC01000355.1 GCF_009725235.1 Scytonema sp. UIC 10036 | reverse complement strand
GAAATATAGTTTTATTTATATAGTATTGTATTATTAATTTTGATAAGGGAGAATAACCAATGACAAATGACAAACAGGACTTACGCAGCCTCAACGGTATTTTAAGGATTTCACGCTTTGTAGATCCCCCCAACCTCCCTAAAAAAGGGGGCTATGCATAAATCCTGAACAAACAACCAATGATTATTGACTAATGACCAATGACCAATGACAAAAACGAATTTTGGCAGCAAAATAACTTTAGGCTTGAGCCGTGGGCTAATAACTATGATTCCCCTATAGACATAGAGGAACTGGCGTTATCTGAAAGCGAGGTAGATCCAACTGTAGAAACAGCAGACTGGACAAAGTTTTCCAGAGAGCGTTCGCGAAGCGGCTGCTTTGCAGCATCGCAACTTACGTTACCCGAACGACTTATATTTATAGATGGTCGCCGTCGCATCGATGCGACTTTAATTGGTGGTAGTGGGAATACCATTGCCTATGGAGCTTTTGGAACGATCGCAGTAGGGGCTGTCCTTGTGGATAGAACAACCAGTACCGCCACCTGTTCCCAGTTTCATATCCGCCGTATAATTGGATTTGGAGGAAACCAAGAAGCACCAGAAACCATAGTTCCCTGTCCTCTGGGAACTCAAGCACAGTTAATCTACGAACCAGTCGATCCTTACGTGGAAAACAATCCCAACGTTCCCAAAAATCTGGTTCAAAATACCATGCTCAAGACAGAAGCACTTCTCGCCGCCCAACAGTTCACCTTCAACCCAGATACCTTAATCATTCGTGACGGGCGGTTACCTTATAACTCCTTGAATTTCACAGTGGGCTATGTCAAAACAATGCATAAAAATTATCTTAGTGAAAAATATGCAGCCTTGTTGTGGGAATTGAACCCAGGAGAACGTACCCCCATTTTCTTAATTAAAGAACACAACCGTCCCCACTGGAGTTGGTATCTGAAATCCGGTCACGCTCAAACCTCTTCAGCTCGTTTTGGTTACCACAATTTACACGGTGTTGTTAGATTGGAATTGTCCAGCGATGTTCCTCTGACAACAGCACAAACAATCGCAGATCAAACCGCCCATCTCATTCCTGAATATGCTTCCCATCCTTACAAAGACCCCCGCGCCCCACAAAACCTCACTCCTGTTGGCGCACTCGAACGAGAATTAGGGCGGCGCATGGGTGATGCTATTCTTATCAAAAGGCGCGTACAAAACTTTTTAGCGTCTGTAGGAGTTTTGCCATGACAACATTGGTAAAAATACGCTGTTGACTGAAAATGTTGTTTCAACAAATTATTCAGATAAAAGATTTTTTAACTATCTTTTGAAATTAACGCTCAAACCCAATACCATCAACGATAAGCGCCCTTTTGATTTATGTCTTGTCTGGCAATAATATCTTATGAATCGTCAATACAGCAAATTTCAACCTGGTGAGGTACAAAAATTACCCCCCTCTGTCCCCCCTTACTAAGGGGGGATGAAAGGGGGTGTAGCTTATGAGACTGAGAAAGGCTATAGCAGCTAGAACAGTAATACTAAGGCTATCATCTAAATAGATAAGTGAGAGTCCAAACTTTATGGAAAGCAGCACTTTAGTAACATCACAAACCACTAATTTAAAGGTCAATATTGTACTGGAAACTAGAGAAGATGGTAGCGCGATCGCATCTATTTTGGAACTTCCACAGTATCGTGTCGAAGCCGCGAATCGCGAGCAGGCACTTGCAATACTGAAGGAGATCGTGGCTCAGCATAAGAACAAAATTGAAGTCATTCCGATGGAAATCCAATTACCGCAGGCTGAGCAATCTAAAAGACCTTGGATGAAATTTGCAGGCGTGTTCAAAGACGATTCAGACTTTGACACAGTTCAGCAGTATATTCAGGAGTATCGTCAGGAATTAGATGCTGCTCTTAATATAGAAGATTCCGATCTTGAGAGGGATGCAAGTTGAGCCTTTGGATTCTTGATACCGATTGTGGTGATATTTATGATAGGTGATGCTATTCCGATCAAAAGGCGCGTACAAAACTTTTTAGCGTCTGTAGGGGTTTTGCCATGACAACTCCCGTCGGTTTTATCCTCGGTACTCAAGAAGCAACCCCCTTAGAGTTTTGGGTTGCGGTGTCACCCGGTCAAGTTTTGCGCCTGGATGATGTGGTGGAAGTGCAAACTCACCGTCCTGATGGGAGTGGTATTGTAAAATTTTATGGTGTGGTTGATTATGTTCGCACCTTACATGAAGGAACTCAGTTTGATACAGATACTTTCTTGGCAAAAAGTGGTAGTTTGCCTGTGAATGTCTCTTATGCTGCTCATATTCAAGTGACGCGCATTGAACCAGAAGAATATTTACCACCGCAACCGGGCGATACAGTTAATCTTGCTGTTGATGAAGAATTAAAACGTGCTTTGCATTTTGATGGCATGGAAAAACGCATCCCCGCAGGTACTATGCGGAATAGCAGTCCAGCTTATTTTAACTATGAATTTATTGATGGAACAAAAGGGGCACATATTAATATTTCTGGGGTATCTGGGGTAGCGACAAAAACATCTTATGCTTTATTTTTACTCCACGGAATTTTTCACTCTGCTGCTTTAGGTTATCATCGTGCTAATACCAAAGCTTTGATTTTTAACGTCAAAGGTGAGGATTTGTTTTTTATAGATAAGCAGAATGCCAAACTGAAAGAAGATGATTTAGCACAATATACTATCTTGGGAATACCAGCCGAACCATTTAAAGATGTGCGTTTTTGTGCTGCACCAAGAAAAGGCAGTCATGATGTAGACCCGCATTTGGAACAACGGGCTGATAATATTTCGGTATACTTGTGGAGTTTGAGAGAATTGTGTCGCGATCGCCTCTTCAGTTTCCTCTTTGCTGGAGAAGATTTAGAAAGGGGAAATTTAGGTTTTTTAGTTTCTATTGTAGAGGAAAAATTAGCCCGCATTGCTGAAGATAACGATAAAACCGATAAAAAAAATAACCGAAAGCCTGGAGTGCATCTGGATGTAGAACCTTATGGATCGCCGGAGAAGAAAAAAGTCACAACGTTTAGAGAATTAATTGAATTTTTAGAAGATAAGTTAGTGGAAAATGAAGATAACAGTTGGTTGGGGCGAAATACCAACGCAACTGCTGAGGCTTTGATACGACGCTTGTGGGGAATACGCGATGAAATAGGGCATTTGATTCGCGGAGATTTACCACCCGAACAAATAGCAAAATATCAACTCGATCCTCTATCGCCCTCGCATCAAATAACGATTGTTGATATTAATAAGATAGGAGGAAAAGCACAAAAGTTTGTTGTCGGGATACTTTTACAAAGACTGTTTGCAGCAAAGGAAAAGCGGGGACAATATCCGGTTGTTTTTATAGTTCTTGACGAATTGAATAAATATGCTCCTCGTGAAGGACGCAGTCCAATTAAAAATTTGCTTGTGGAAATTGCCGAACGGGGTCGTTCTTTGGGAATAATTCTGATAGGCGCACAACAAACAGCCTCAGAAGTTGAACGTCGCGTTGTGGGACAAGCCGCAATTCGTGTCGTTGGTAGACTCGATTCCGCAGAAGCCGAAAGTGCAGAATATAACTTTCTCTCTGGAGGTTGTCGCAAGCGATCGCTCCTTTTAAAATCAGGTACTATGTTTGTTCACCAGCCGGAAGTTCCATCCCCTATTCTTATCAACTTCCCCTTTCCTCCCTATGCAACCCGTGAAAGTGAAGTTGCGATTTCTGAGGATGATGATGATATTGAATTTTAGTAGGGGCGCTCTTGCGCCGCGCCCGTAGAGTGGTTAGTGTTTTTTGCCTTGGCAATTAGGTTACTCCGAACCTGTTCAATCCATTCCAGAATGTTCTGACGACTCAGTTTGGGCTTCTCTGGAAGAATAATAATGACTTCAACAGTTTGTCCTACTGAATCAGAAACTGTTTCTGATGGCAAATTGATTTCTATTTTATTGCCGGGTAAAACCTTGGTTTCAATACGTAAAGCCGATTGCATTGAGTCTTTTCCTTATTTGGTTATTTTTCGAGGATTTAGCACATTCTTCTCCAAGAGTAAGCCGATCGCGCTTTTTCCTGATTTGCGGTTCTTGCCTATAAATAAAAACCACATAATAACTATTCTAGTACGTGGCTTTCCAGCAATGTATTTAAATTACCAAAAAATAATAATACTTTCAAAGGTCTTGTAAAATGACAATTATCGTTTGTTTTAAGAATTCCCCTGAAATAAATTATCCTCGATACATGAACGTAGCACTTAACAAGCGATCGCCAATCGGCTAGTGATTGGCTGCAATGATTCAGCAGGAACAAATAACGTATTGTGGTCAGCAAAAGCCGTCCAATTTTTGTCAGATAAAGGTTCCGAGCCAACAATAACTTGGGTTGGGTGGTTCGCATCATTGCAAGACCAGTAAAGAGTAGGCTGTAAATAAAAACCACGTACTAGGGTAGTTAGTACGTGGCTTGCCAGCAAAGTATTTAAATTCCAAAAAAGAATAATAACCCAATAGGTCTTGTAAAGTGACAATTATGGTTTGTCTTAAGAATTCCCCTGAAATAAATTATCCCGGAATCTGGAGTGGTCAAACGTGCGGCAAGATATTTGAGTGACAAACGCTACCGCTAGTCGCAAAGTGTAATGATTAACCGTAGTTGTGCGATCGCACTGCAGGCGCAACAAATTTTGGAATTCTCCACAAGTTCTTCATTTTTTATCTGTAATTTGAAAAGTGTGAACCACCAATGAGGAACTAGCTATGAAAAAGGTTTTTGATTTTATCTATCGCTTGATTGGTCTGGAAACTGAAGATTCACGGTTAAGTGATTCTTACAAGTAGTTTGCTTTTGGTTGCAATTTATCTATGTGTAATTTCGTCAATTAAATTTTTTAGTTAATATAATCTTCCTTCTGATTTTTGTTCTTGCTCTGCTTTATACAGAGCATTTTTTATTTTTGCTCTAATTGCTCATACCTACTCAAGACAAAAACCTCATTCAATTGGTGGGCTTTAGCCCACCAAACAATATAATAAGCTTTCTGACTTTCTTCCCTCCCTCTTTCTTTCCTCTGCGTTCTTTGCGCCTGGTGCGGTTTTTTTAAAAAAAGTAATTTTTACGATTCAAATAGGATTGCTATACGTGCAATCACCCTATTTTTAACCAAGGCGATCGATACCAACATGTTCCTCGTAAGCATACCAATTGCTAGAAAAGCCTTTAATATCTGGATTTTGGAGAGAAAATCGAACATGATTCTTAACAAGAGGAAACCTCACTGCCCCACTGCCATCAGGTCTACCAGTTGCAAGAACAAGTTCAGTACCAGCTGGGATTGTTTGTTTCAACTCATCTCTAAGAATAGATGAGTCAACAGGTTCGCGTTTGAAGACAGTTTGAGTGTTCGCAACTATTTTTAAAAAATTCCTTTGGTTGCCAACAGAGTCCCGATCTACAAAAATTTTGACTTCATTATTGCTTTGTTGTTCGGCAGCAATATCACCTACCGTTTGGATGGGAAAAAATTCGTCAGAAAATATATCTACGTGTGGTGCAAATACGTACCAGCTAGTAAAGCCTTTGAATTGAAGGTTCTTAAGCGTGATTCTGTGATGATCTTGAGTAATTAGGAACGTGTAGGATTGAAGAACTAGTACAGTAAAAGCTGGAATGTTTACAAGTTTAAAGCTGGGTAGCTGACTGGATTGAACTGGCTCTTGCTTGAGAAGTGTATCTTGGAAAAAGATGATTCGGGTTGCAAATGCCATAATTTTTACCTAAGTTCCTAGAGAATGCTTAAAAAATTACGCTGTAGTCGATAGTTACACAATTTGAGCTCTTTGCGGTAAATATACAGATAATCTTAAGCATACTGCGTGGGATTATATTAACAAGCGTGCCATATTCTCTCTACTATTCTTTTTGATTTAGTAAATTTACGTAAAATTAGCATGGTCAAAATAATAATATAGAAAAATTAATAGTTAGAATCTATTTATTTCTGTTTCTACAAATTTAGTGGAAAATGTATAGAGTAGAAAAGAAGAAATTCTCAATTTTTATCGTTATCAAAAATTAGAAAAAGAGGGAAAACTAAAAATTATGTGGAAATATAATCTTTATCATAAACTCCTAGAGGATGTTTGAAAAGTGGTTGGCTGTGATTTTTATTGCATTATTACCCCCTTAAAAAGGTTACGGTGTACACACAAGTCATATTTACCCCACTTAATCCCCCCTTATAAAGCTATCCATTAGTCACATCTTTCTTTACAATCTTAAAACCCTTATATGGTATACCTTTTGGACGATGACATCATTAGATAGCTTGACAAATTTACACTTATTCTTCTTGCAAAAAATCTGTATTTATTGAGAATTAGCGACGAACGAATCAGGGTTAGAAAAAACGTGAGTGTTTACTCTCGTAAATGTTAAGAAAGATATGCCCAATGCATAGCTTATAAAGGGGGGAAATTGAATTTCCAATTCCCTCCCCTTTCCAAGGGGAGGGTTAGGG
>NZ_WJFC01000354.1 GCF_009725235.1 Scytonema sp. UIC 10036 | reverse complement strand
GTAAAAAATATTTAATACATTAATCACGACTGTTCAAACATCCTCTAAGACATCTCTCAAGAAATTGTTAACTATAACCCACTCTCCTTAGTAACGACTCCTAACCTTGTGGCAATGCGTTTTGCAGTCGTCAACCGAGCTTCTGTAATCTCTCGACTCGTCGCACGAGCAGCTTCTAAAATCTCAGGTGGCGCACTTGCTGGCGTACCACTGTTAAACGGTGGTTCAGGCGCATATTGAATTTGCAGTTGAATCTCCTGAGCCACTCTGTCGCCACACAAGAGGGCAGCAACGCGCAACGCTCCGTCAATTCCGGCAGTGACACCTGCTGCACTGACAAACTTACCATCAATGACGACCCGTTCATCAACGGGAATCGCACCAAAATATCTTGAAGTTTTTAACCAAATCCCATATATCTGAAGTGTAATGAGTTCCAACCTCAACTTCTTTCAGATTCTTACACTGATTTATCAGATTCTTATGGTGTTAGCTATTGCAACCTGCAATTACAAATGCTCAAAACAGCGTTCGAGACACTGAAAATTTATCCGCGATCGTTTTGTGTCCCAAGGCAGAGGTTATAGCGGCACGGGATGCGGCACGATCAAAAACTGGATATGCTAATGAAGCAATGGTTTATGCATTCGATCGCATCCTCCGCACCGAAACTCCTCGCCTCGTCTACTGGCTGGATTCAAGCAATCTAACGGTTGAAGAAATGGTCGATCGGATTTTGACAAATTTTCAATTTACTTTGCGCTATGAGCGTCTTCGCGGTTTTTTTCACTCGTCAATTGTAAGTTGACAAACTACTAGTGGTTCATCGCATTAATTTTGGGAGGTAAATCCCCCACTCTCGTTCCCAGGCTCCGCTTAAGAACGCAAACGGCGAGGCAGAGCCTCGTACTCTGTGGTAGAACACCCTAGGCTCTGCCTCCCTTCAGACCTTTCAATTTCAACGAACTTGAGCAAGTGCAACATCAAGCAAGTATGGAGATAACTCTATCTTTGGCGTTGAAGGCGATCGCCTGCAACGCAGCCAACATAATACGGTTTCTTTTGAGATGCCTTCATCTTATGAATTCGAGCTAGCTTTTCAAATGCCCAAATCTACCCAATGATTACCTAATTCTCCAAAACACTTCATGTCTATTGACTCCAAAAGTTCGCGACAGGTAACGAATCTTTACGGTTTTTTTAAGCAAAGTCATCTCACTCAACAGTTTAAGTGCCTCACAGGAATGACATTAGAACAAGTTCGCGCTTCACCATAAGAATCTGATAAATCATTGTAAGAACTTGAAAGAAGTCAAGTGTTGCAACTCAGTACACTTCAGATAGATTGCCGTTGAGCTTGCTCAAGGGTGATCGCAAGATTCTTGCCGAAATGCAATTAGGTTTACCAAAGCAGGATAAATCAATGATTGACTACGAAGTTTTTGAGCTTGGAGACTGCGTGTTGCAGTCAGGCGCTACACTGCGAAATACAAAACTGGCATACAAAACCTACAGTACTCTTAATACCGATAAAAGTAACGTCATTGTATATCCCACGTGGTACTCAGGTGAGCATTACGACAATGAGTACGAAGTTAAGCATATGTCAAACGCTGTTTTCCGTGCTATCCCTTCAATATGGGGACATTTTGCTGGTGGTGGTCTTAATCCTGTAGATACTCAATTCATCGATGATAGTTTGAAGGAATTACTTGCAACCTAAATGATTCTGAACTGTACTTTGCACCAAAGAGTATTCCCAATACTGCTTGGATAAGAATTTTTGTAGATTGGGCTTTCCCTGTGAGGAAACTCAACAAATATCTGTAAACGTTGGGTTTCGTTCCTCAACCCAACCTACGTGTTTCGCATTTTTAGGCTTAACCGACAAGTATTTTAATTTCTTGAAACTCATATTTCGAGGCTACCTGCCTCCCGCATATTTTAGGTGTAACTTAAAGGGAAAAAGCAATGGCTGTAGTAACATTGTTTGAGGAAGTCAACTTTGGTGGCGCTTCAATATCTATTGACAGTGACACACCTCGACTGTCTCAGATAGGCGACGGCTGGCATGGCAGAGTTTCGTCAATTCAAGTCCATAGTGGCATATGGGAGTTTTGCACGGATAAAGATTTTGGTGGTTTAGGCATTTTATTGCAAGCTGGAAAGTATTGTGATGTGAAAAAGCTCAATCTTGTTTTAAATGATACAATCTCTTCAGCAAGAGTTATTATTGTATAGTAGATTATTGCATATTTTTCTTGAAAAATTCCCATATAGATATTGAGTACAGTTGCTAAAGCCCACACCCCAAAACGGAAGGAAATTATCCTGATGTTAACTGGAAAATTTTTGTATTAAAAAATACACATTTTTGTAAAAATCTTGTTTGAATAACTGAGACTAAATATTTATGTTGAATTTCAAAAAACTTCGGAAATTTCAAATCATCATAGGCTTTACAGGAATTTTAGCGATCGTATTTCTGAAAGCTTGTGGTGTATCTCAAGTAAATAAACCTACACCCTTGTCAAATGAACCAGTAGTTGTACAGAGTCAATTGCCTCAACAATCGAGCAGTAAGATTGACAATTTAGATTGGCTATTGGTTACCGACGCTTTTCAGGGAGGAATGGCAGAAATAGAACTTGGGAAACAGGCGTTACAAAAGTCTACAAATCCCAAAGTAAAAGAGTTCGCGCAGCAGATGGTTGAACAGCATACAAAGGCGCATGAGAGACTCTTGCAATTGTTAAGCAAGAAGGAAATTACACCTCCAACAACAATGGGTTTCAAATATGAAACAATCTCCGCGCATTTAAAGCAGCTTTCCGGGAGTCGTTTCGACGAACCATACATAAACGAGATGGGAGTGAACCGTCACCTCGATGCTATAGCTACATTCCAGCGAGAAGGAACACTTGGAAAAGATCCCGATGTCAAAGCCTTTGCTAATCAAGGTTTGCAAACAGCACGCAATCATTTTCAGATGGCTATTAAGGTAACAGGTTACAGTTTGTTGGGTGACAATAAATAAAGGATGAAGTTTGAAAAATTTCCAACTTCATCCTTTAAACTGGTAAATGTTCTAATTGTAATCGTGAAGACAGATTTTTCTGAATTAGCGGAACATACTACTTACAGAACTGTCTTCATGAATGCGCCAGATGGTTTCTCCAAGCAAGTTAGCCACTGACAGCATGACTAATTGAGGAAATCGATTGCTCTCTGGCACGGGAATGGTGTTCGTGATAATCACTTCCTCAAACAAACCACTTGATAAGCGCTCAACTGCAGGTGGGGAAAAGACGGCGTGAGTTGCACATGCATAAACTTGACGAGCTCCTTCTTCACGCAGGAGTTTTGCTCCTTCTGAGATAGTCCCGCCAGTGTCAATCATGTCATCCACTAACACTGCTGTTTTACCTTTAACGTCGCCGATAACGTTTAAAACTTCAGCAACGTTGTGAGCTTGACGCCGCTTATCTATAATTGCCAGTGGGGCATCATTTAGCTTTTTAGCAAATGCTCTGGCTCGTGCTACACCACCAACGTCTGGAGAAACCACAACAAGGTCTGGCAGTTGCTTGCTTGCTAAATAATCAAGCAGTACTGGTGAACCGTAAACGTGATCCAGTGGAATATCGAAGTAGCCTTGAATCTGAGCTGAGTGCAGATCCATTGCTAAAATTCGGTTAGCACCTGCTTCTGTTATGAGATTGGCAACTAGCTTGGCAGTAATTGATTCTCTTCCCGCAGTTTTCCTGTCAGCACGGGCATAGCCATAGTAAGGAATAACAGCAGTGACTTGCCGTGCAGATGCGCGACGACAAGCATCGATCATAATCAATAGTTCCATGAGATTGTCATTGACAGGATGACAACTGGGCTGGATGAGGTAAACGTCACAGCCTCGAATGGATTCTTGAATTTGGATATAAATTTCTCCATCCGCAAATCGTTTGCGAATCATTGGTCCCAAATCCATTCCCAGGTAACGGGCAACTTCTTGAGACAGTGGTACATTGGCAGAGCCAGAGAACAGCCGCAAGCGATTATTTTCAGTTACGCCTGTAGCAGTCGGCTGTACTTTTAGGGCAGTAGAACTGAGCACAGCAGATCCTCGATGTGCATTCATGGCAATCCTATCATCAGAGATTTGAGAAATTTAACCGCAAATAGCCGGAAAAAATCATATGCGTGCTTTTTGAAAGCTTTCATAAAAATTTTCAACATACCTGAGCAAAACTACATATTTCGATTTCTCCAACTTTTTATAGACAAACAATTGATAGCTTAACTGACATTAAGTGTGTAAACCATACCTAGAGTTTAGTTTTTTTATATTGGCTGGCAAAACCAAAAACGCAAAACCCTGTTAGAGACACAATTCTCACCTCTAACATCCTGATTTTTGGTTTTAACCAAATCTTTACAGTTTAACTTTTTACTTAATTCTAGCTTAATAAGCATAAATACTTAAGATTAGTCATTTTGGAGTTGACTAGATATATAATGATACTACCTTTCGCAATTAATGGTGAAACTAGCTTGAAAATAGAGAGTAGGGAGTGGGGAGTAGGGAAAACAACTCATCTTGGTTGTAAAGAATAGATACAATCTATACAGCTTGTAAAACAGTAGCAATAACTAAATTTAATCCTTTGTTTTTTCACGCTGATGTATTGAAAGCGCGTGTGAAAATAGAGTTTAGCGAGTATGTTTTACTGGCTGCTCCTCCTTGGATTGCTATGACACTCACTTTAGATGATGCAACCACCGATTACATCTGGCACTATCTTGCAAAACCGTTACCGGATAATAAAAACTCTAGGTCAGGGGGGATTCGGTAGAACTTATTTAGCAGAAGACCAAAGGCGTTTTAACGAATTTTGTGCAATTAAGGAATTGATTCCGGTAGTAACGGGAGGTTATGCGTGGGAGAAGGCAAAAGAACTGTTTCAGCGAGAAGCCGCTATCTTATATCAAATACAGCACCCGCAAATACCACAATTTCGGGAAAGATTTGAACAAGATCAGCGCTTATTTTTAGTACAAGACTATGTTGCCGGCAAAACATACAGCATTTTGCTTGATGAACGCAAGAAATCCGGTCAAGTATTTACAGAGCAGGAAGCGTTGCAATTAATACAATCTTTGTTGCCTGTTTTGGAGCAAATTCACAGTCGGGGCATTATTCACAGGGATATTGCTCCGGATAATATTATTTTGAGGGACAGCGATCGCTTACCAGTTTTAATTGATTTTGGAGTTGTCAAAGAACTGGCAACTCGATTAAATTCTCCAGATAACACGATCCCGGCAACAAGCGTTGGGAAATTTGGTTATGCCCCTAGCGAACAAATGCAAACAGGTAGAGCGTACCCAAGCAGCGATCTTTATGCACTTGCAGTGACAGCGATTGTTTTACTAACAGGGAAAGAACCTCAAGAACTTTTTGATGACAACCAACTAAGTTGGAATTGGGAACGCTGGGTGAAGGTTAATCCTCAATTGGCGCAAGTGTTAAATCGGATGTTGAGCCGAAAACCGAGCGATCGCTATCAAAGTGCTATGGATGTGATGCAAGCGCTGCAAGTTGTAGGAAAACCACGTCCTCCTTCGTCTGACCTATCCAATGTTCAAACCATAGCAGTTGTTCAGCGTCCTGTGCCAGTTCCACCTGCGCCAAATCAACCCGATCCAGTGATTCCGCCACCTGCTAACAATTCACTTCCAGATAATCCTGTAGCGATAGTCGGAATTAGCATTATCGTTATTGTTTTGGCAGGGTTTGGTTCTTGGGCATTTGTGCGATCTCTTCGCGATCGACCTCAGCCATCACCAGAACAAACCACAGCCCCACAAACTTTTCCCTCACCAGTCATTCCTGGGGGAACACTGACACCGACACCGACACCGACACCGACACCGACACCGACACCAACAGCAACACTGACACCAACGCGACACCGACACCGACACCAACCCCATTCCAACCCGAACCACCTGGTGTTTACAGGAGACGGTTAAATTTTGATGCATCCAATACAGCAAACGTGGAGGGGATTCTTGCAGCCCAGGAAACTGCCTTTTATGCTTTTCCGGCGAAAGAAGGACAACAGTTGACTGTACGCCTTGCGAAAGAGGGTGGTGTGTTACTGACAATTTTAGGTCCCAATCAAGAACCAATTGATAATTCTGCTAAGGAAGTCTCATTTTATCAAGGAAAAGCGCCTGTTACTGGTAGATATACTATACAAGTCAACCCCGTTCCAGGGCTTGACCAAAGTGATTACAATTTAACTGTTGCATTAGAAAACTCCGTACAACCAACACCAACTCCATTGCCTTTAGATCCATCATCCACTCCAGCACCATTACCCACAGAAATTATACCGACTCCAACACCTACAGAAATTACACCGACTCCAATACCCGATCCAATACCCACAGAAAACCCCCTTATACCCAGCCCAACACCCACAGAAATCATACCCAGTCCACCAGAGTAGGGTGTAGGGGACAAGGGGGACAAGGGAGACAAGGGAGACA
>NZ_WJFC01000353.1 GCF_009725235.1 Scytonema sp. UIC 10036 | reverse complement strand
TTACCCCCCTTAATCCCCCCTTATAAAGGGGGGAAACAGGAAATTTATTTTCCTCCCCTTTATAAGGGGAGGTTAGGAGGGGTAAAAATAATGTGCAGCTTCATATTAAATTGGTATTAGCACTGCTGTATTTTCTTTATTTATCATTGTTAACATTCAGACGATGAATTACAGAGCAACTTCCAGGATTCATTTCATCGGATTTACATACCTTAATTCACAATCGGACACGAAAACATAAGCTTTTTAAAATTCTTATTGAGAACATTAGTCCACTGATAATCTATAGCTAAAACGTTTAGCAAGCAAAAAATTTAGAGATTTTGGTATAACATCAATACTTACCAATGTTTTCGTCCCTGTTTTAGAGAAAAATCTCCAACCTTGAATAATCTACATAATTTACAACTATTTGATATATGAAATTATTAAATAATTCCGAACAAACTATAATATCTACAAGTGATTTAATTGATTTAACAGAGCGAGCATTAAGTCCCGATGAATTAACTCATCTGCCGATTTATCCCACCGATAAAAAGAGCTATCAGAAAGCCAAAAGATTGCTAGAACGCTGGGAAAAACTCATTTGTACTCGAACGGGCAATAAGGAAGACTTTGAGCGTAGATTAGCTAGTTTAGGATTAAATAGGGATTCAGCCCTGATATGGTTGCAAACCCGTCGTAGCTTACAGGTTGAGGATTTGCCTGATTGGGCTAAAACCTTGGGACAAATTCTCAATACATCTGTCTATCCACCTAATTCAACGATTCAAAAATTATTAGCCAACATAGATCAGGAGAATCAGCTATTATTTCCCGATATACTTCATCCATTTATTAATTACTATATTAGTGAGTTAACGTCAGTTTGGTCAAAATACGAACTATACGTAAAACCAAAAATTTTGAACCAAATAGCAGAAAATTTATTATCTCGTTTATCACATATTTCTGCTAGGACAATAGCCTATGATATTAAGCAAAAGTCAACTCTGGGCTTATTAAAGGGCAAAACTCCCCAGGAGCGATACCAGTATTACGTCAATCAGATTGTGGGAACTCCTGAAGGATTGTTTCGATTGCTCTATAACTATCCAGTAATAGGGCGCTTACTGACAACTGTTACTGAACAGGCTATAAAAAATACTATTCAATGGCTCCAGCGTTTGGAATTTGACTATCAAGCTATTGCTTCAACGTTTTATTCTGGAGAAAAGCCTGGTCTGGTAGAAAGCGTAGATATAGGTCTTTCTGAACCTCATTGTGGGGGTCAGACTGTCTGGTTTATGGAATTTACATCCGGACTGCGATTAGGCTATAAACCACGAAGTTTAACATTGGATGTAGCTTACCTTCAGTTTCTAACATGGCTTAACCAAGCTCAACCAGAACTCACTCTCATGGCTGCTCCTGTTCTAGATCGCCAAGACTATGGTTGGGTACTTTGGATTGAGACAACTGACTGCCAAAATATGGAGCAGATAGCTCAATATTTCCAACGTCTTGGTGCCCATTTAGCAGTGTTTTATTTTCTCGGCGGAACTGATTTTCATGAAGACAATTTTATTCCCAATGGTTCACAGCCTATTCCTATTGATTTAGAAGGTATAGGTTCAGTCGCCTTGACATTTCAAACTGACTTGCAGATGCTTAAAGTAGTCCCCCGCCCTTGGCAACCTGATACGGTATTTGCGACACTTATGCTTCCGAGATGGTACAACCAGGGGGGGTATGAACAAGAAGCAATAGCAATGTCCTCACTTACAGGAAGAAAGGAAGGTCAAATTTGGCCAATGCCAACACCTGTTTACTATAACCTGGGTACGGATCAGCTATGCCTTAAGTTTGAATATAGGGCAGCTAAACCCTGTCTATCTTTACCCAAGCTTGGAGGAAAGGCTATAGATGCAAAATCGTTTATAGGAAAAGTTATAGATGGTTTTGTTAGTACTTATCAAACATTTATTAATCATCGAGATTCATTGTTAAGTAATA
Organism: Scytonema sp. UIC 10036; assembly: GCF_009725235.1. The sequence continues at coordinate 4,655 of NZ_WJFC01000353.1, read as the reverse complement.
CAGGTGTTATAACTGCTTTTCAAAATTTACCAACTCGTGTTCTAGTACGGGACACTAATTTCTATCACGATTTGCTGTTATGGTCTACTGCGCCAGATAATTTGATAAGTGGAATTGATTACGATTTGTCTCTGGAGATTCTCTGTGGAACCCCAATTTTAGATGAAAACAGAAAGGATGCTCTTTCTTATGGAAGAGTAGAAAAAAAAGCCTTATGGGTAAGAGATGTTCCTTACTTTTCTGGCTTAACCTCTAGCTGTTATCTAAGCTCAGAAGATGGAGCGCGTTTCGGACCCATAAACGAGCATAGCGGGTATGATTATATTCGTTATCGTTTAATAACTGCCAATGAGGTAGACCTAAACTGGCAAAAAGAATTGATTCGCGTCTCTTTAGAGATGTTTTTTGTCCCACGGGGAAAGTCAATCAGTTTACCTGAAAAGAATACGGAATTTGCATCTGTCCCCACTCTTGATAAACTACTAGCGACACGGATTTATAATCATCTTTTAGAACTGGGAAAAAACATAGAAAATCAAGTAACTCACCATAGTGAAGGAACTAGTTGGGTTACTTTGGCACTTTCGGGAAATTACGGGCTACCACAATTAGGTCATCCTATCCCTTGGTCATCACCAGGAACTGCTGGTACGGTAATTTTCATGGCAAACTTAGCGGCTTATACAGGAAACGAATCATGGTCTAAACTCTCTCTAGAGGCGGTGAAAACTACAGCTAAGATGGCAAATCGTTTTTTATCTGAGTTTGCACTATACCAAAATGGTTTTTATGGACTACCAATAGTGATCTATGCCCTATTGGTCTGTGCTGAAAAGCTGGGAGATGAATCATGTTTAGATTTAGCTTACAATCTGGTCATGAAGATTCCTGCTCAAATGTGGGGACAGGTAACTAACCCAGATATACTGACTGGATCTGCTTCAAGTATTTTGGCGTTGATTGCCCTACACAGAAAGCTTCCTGATTATGAACTTATAAAAAGAATTCAACTTATTGGTCAAGGAATATTAAGCTACCAAGAGCAAGATGGTTCAAATGCTGGTGGCTTTAGAATTCCTAATGCACCTCGACCTTTGCTGGGTATGGCACACGGAGCATCTGGAATTGCCTATGCTTTATCAAAATTATATTCGTTTATAGGAGATTCAACATTACTTACCCCTATCCATGCTGCTTTAGAATATGAGCGTTCTTTTTATAATCAAGAACATCAAGATTGGCCTAATCTTTGGAAAGATCCGGCATCTCCAGCGTTTATGTCAGGTTGGTGTGGTGGAGCACCAGGTATTGGTTTGGCGCGTCTAGAAATGCTGAATCTATTTGGGGAAGAACTGATGTCCGATATTGAGGCAAGCTGTCAAGCAACTCTCCGTCATATAGGCAGTGGTGGACATCATTTATGTTGTGGTGAAGCGGGAAGGATTATCTTCTTAGTTAGTGCAAGCCAGAAATTGAATCGACCAGATCTACTTCAGTCAGCAGCTCAAGCTACAGAAAATATGCTGGATTTTTACGAGCAGAAAGGTTACTGGAAACTGCAATCTATGGCAGCTCGTTCAATAATTCCTGGTTTGACTGATGGTATTGCTGGGGTTGGTTTATCCCTACTAACTCTTATAAATCCAAATCAAACTTCTGCTTTATTAACATTGTCATAATGTAATAAAAAATATATAACCGGAAATGTATAAATTAGTAGTCGTTGATAATCCTTTAGCTGCTTCTTTCTACGAAGTGTTTACTTTTCCAGTACTTCGCTCAAAATTATATATGACTCAGCGTGAAGGACCTATCGTAGCAGTTGGTGCTAACTCCAATCAAAAGCCGATAGGTTTAGCGATGGCTGAGATTGTACCTAATAATCAATCTAACATTCTCTCTATTTTTGTAGATGCTTCTCACCGTAATCAAGGAATTGGCACAGCTTTATTAGAGTATCTGCTAAAGGAATTAAAATTACGAAATTGCCAATCTGCTCAAATTATATATGTTACGGGTAAGCCAACAACCATTGCTTTAGAAAGGATTTTGGCAAAAAATAACTGGACTTCTCCTAAACCTCGAATGTTAGTCTGCAATTGCGATCGCCAAATGCTAAAAGCACCTTGGTTACAAAAAGAATACCCGCTCGCCACCGAATTTACCATTTTTCCTTGGACTGAGCTTACAGAACAAGATCGTCTTAGACTGAACGATCGATTTAAAAATGAGACATGGATACCTGAGCTTCTTAATCCGCTAGCACATGATAATAATTTTGAACCCTTAAATAGTATAGGGTTGCGTTATCGAGATGAAGTTGTGGGTTGGATTATTACTCATCGTCTCTCACCGACAACAATTCGCTATACCTGTAGTTATATAAGACCAAACCTTCAAAGACTAGGAAGAATCCTGGCGTTGTATTCAGAATCAATCAAACGTCAAGCAGCAAATCCCGACATCTTTGAAGCTATCTGGACTGTACCATTTATTTATTCATCAATGATTGATTTTGTTAAAAGAAGGATGGCAAACTACATGATTTCTATTAAAGAAAGTAGAGAATCTTTGAAAATCATCAATTAGTCAATTCCACTCCATTCTCTAAGAATTGGCAAAACAAAGGTAATAGGACGGCGTTTTTCCACAATTGCCTGTACAGTAGCAGTTGTTCCTGCTGTCACTTTTAATTCAGGTCCCTTAGAGGAAGACCATTGATATCCACTGAAAGTGGAAGGATCAGTTGTAAGGTTTGCTTTTACTTGTATTAAAGCTGTGTTTTGAGAAGTTCCTTGAGTAAGATATTCTATAATTTCTGGATTCCCAACCAGATTTGATGCTCCACTTTTAGTGATTGGAAATGAGGATACTTCTGTTACCGTACCGACTATACCACCAAACCTTTCACGAGATACTGTATCAGGAGTAACCTGCACCTTCATTCCAGGTTTTATTTGTTTTCCATCCCCAATGGAAAAGTAACTAACTGTCACAATCTCATCGTGATTACCTTTTATCTCCATAGAACCAAACCTTTGACCTTTTTGTAAAATGGCACCAGGCATAGCTATTATTTCTAGAAAACATCCACCTGTTGCGCTTTTTAATTCTTTATTTGCATTATACTCTTTTGTCAAATTATCTATATTGTTTTTAGTCTGCTGGATTTCATTCTGTCTATTATTAATAGATTGTAAATTTTCTCTGACAAGGTTTCTTTGTCGTATTTCTAATTCTTTCAATTCGGCTTTTGTTTGTTCAATGTTCGTTAGACTATCTTTAAACTTTCTCCTGACGTCTATGGATTTAGATTCCAATTGCTTTAGCTCTGTCTGATAATTGCTAATTGTGCTTAAATTTTCCTTGTATCTTTGTTCAATTTCAGGTTTTTTCACATCTAACCCTTGTAACTGAGCTTCTAACTGAGAAATTTGCTGTGAATTTTGCAAATAATCTTGTTCTGATTGTATTACTTGATCTTGACTTATAGCTCCTTGAGTGAAAAGTAATTTTCTTTGTTTCAATCTATTTTCAAGGATAGGCTTCAAATGCCGTGCATTTTGTATTTGATCGATTAAACTAATTCTTTGCTTAAAAATTTCTTGTAATTGCTTTTCTTTTAATTCAGGTGTAATTTTTTGTATATTTCGCATTTTTTGAAAAATGCTAGTTTTTTGCTGTCTAATAGCCTCCAACTCTGCAGCATTTGAGATAGGAATTATATCTTCATTATTTTTAATACTTTGCTGCTTACTAGTCTGCTGCTGCTTCACAAGCTTATTTTCAATCTCTATTCGTTCGTTTTCCAGAAAAGTAGCTTGTTGATGTTGAGTATATAAATAGTTTAACTTAAATTTTTCTTGTTCTAATCTTTGCTTAATATCAGATGATTCCATAACAGCTAATACTTGATTCTTTTTGACACAATTACCAGGATTAACTTTAATCTGTTCTATTTTTCCAGTAATTGAAGACTCAACATCTATAACTTTATTGGGATAACTTAATACTGCTCTTCCTGAAACTTTTATGGGAATTTCTCCAAAAAAACTCCAAGCCAATACCAACAATATTAGGCTTCCAAAAGAGATTATTGGAAACAAATCATGAAGATTTACCACTGCTACTAATTCATCATATGTTTCTGGAGAAATAATTTGTTGAGAATTTATTTGTTCAGGGGGGAATGGCATTCTATAGAGAAGTTTATTTGCTGGCATTTTTATCTTTATGTAAAGTTATTGTGGTAATCATTTTGTATAGTAAATGAGAAAAGTGTAAACTCTTACATCAATGAAATGCTGTTTTTGCTTGGGAGTTGGATAGAGTTTACTTTTGCTACTTTTCTCATCCGAGAATTATACCATTTGGACTTTGGACAAAAAAGGTGTGTTCGCGGAGTATTTGACTGTGTTGGCGAATTATTTGAGGCTAAACTTATGCTGCTAGAGCGGTGAAGCGAGAAAGGCTTGCACCACAGTTATTGGTTCCCAGGCACTGGCGTTTTTGAATTCGTTTGAGCTTTTAACTTTAAAGGATGTTTGAAAAGTGGTTATTTGTCATTTTAATCACATTATTACCCCCCTTAGTCCCCCCTTGTAAAGGGGGGAAATTGAATGGCCAGTTCCCTCCCCTTCACAAGGGGAGGGTTA
>NZ_WJFC01000352.1 GCF_009725235.1 Scytonema sp. UIC 10036 | reverse complement strand
TATTTGAACTGTAAACATGGTGAAAACTGCATCAATGGAGACCAACAAAAGGAAAGTTTTAATTATTGACGATCACAGTATTGTGAGGCAGGGCGTTTATCTGCTCATCAGAAAGCATTTTGCCAACACCGATATATTTGAAGCGTATACATTAAGCGACGGGAAAGCAATCATTAAAAAGGAGAATATAACTTCATCATACTTGAATATAATTTCCCGAAGGCAACAGTTTAAATTTTGTTGAAAACCTTTCCATAGAATACGGCGACAGCATCAAAAACGCTTATTTTCTCTGCGCTTGAAGAAACTATTTATGCATTCAATTTTATAAAAGCGGTGCCCATGGTATTTGAGCAAGCTTTCCGAACAGGAAGAAATCGTAAGGGCATTTAATAAATTTTTTGATTACGGGCAAATTTTAAGCGATGAGCTTAAAGAAAGGCTTCTTGACAATATGATCCGAAAAAGCAGTATTCTCCTATGTCGAAATGTTGTCCAGCCGTGAACTTGAAATTGCAAGGCTTCTGGTTGCCGGATTTTCAAATAATGAAATTGCATCCAAACTTTACATCCACAAATCTACGGTAAGCACTTATAAGACCAGAATTTTTGAGAAACTTGGAATTAACACATCCCTGCTCTTCTAGAAATTTTCAATCTTAATTAATTATACTTCAAACGTTAAAATATTTTCGTTCCTTCTCCTTTTTTGCTTTCAATATCAAAGGATACATCGATTAAAGGTAAAAGTTCCTTTACAATCTTCATGCCCAGCCTGAGCTGCGTTATCCTGAGCAGGTTTTATTTGGCCAGCTCTTCTTCCGACATTCCAAGCCCCGTATCTTCAATGACCAGATCATAACGGCATTCATTGGTAATTCCGTAAATGTAAATAAAGCCCTGATCGGTGTTATTGATGGCGTTATCCAGAATATTGTGAATGACAATGCTTAAAACATCAGGATTGCTTACCAATACATCGTTTTCACTGATGTTATTTTGTATTTGGATAAATTTAAAGTCTGCAGTATTTGTAAATAGCCGCATTCCTTTGGAAAATAAAATCCCGCAGCTTGATATTTCCCTGGTTTATAATTATCGTAAATAAAAATTTTATTGTAATTGATGGTGGAATCTATAAAATCAAGGATCTGTGCAGAAGATTCTTTTATGGATGCAATGACCTTTTTTCATAGCAATCATCATCAATACTATCTTCAAGAATTTCGGTACTCATATTGATAAATTTGAGCGGACTTTTGATATCGTGGCTTATAGCGGCCACAAGCTTTTTTGCCGGTAAAGCTGTGCATAGAGTTCTATCCCGGGTTTTCGATAATGAACCTATTGTTTCTTGAGCTCCCGGGTTCGTTCATCAATCTTTGCATTAAGAATGAGAGATTCTTTTTCAATTTGTTTCAGCCTTATCCTGTTAAAACGAATAAAATATCACAGCAGGATTATAACTGGCAAATAACTTAAAAAAAGTTGTTTCCAGAATGCCGGTTTTACAAATATCTCAAGTGTTTTATATATGATAATTTGCGAGAAAAATCTTTCAGGCTTCCTTACATATACGTATGATTTCCATGAGTAGGGAATTTATACTAATAACCCTTTATCCGGCAACGGCTGCCATTTGTTATCGTCTATCTTAAATCGATATAATCGTTTCCCTGATTTCCGAAATTGATATAATCTACAAAAATTTTAACATATCCGAAATTATTTTCAAGATTTAGAACGCCGGCAACATTTTTTTCTTTTTCGTTAACCGCAACCCTGTCTATGTTAATACTCTGAACGGGCAGAACAGGAAAAGCATTTTCGTGTTAATATATACCAGTCCGTTCATGGATGGAAATATGGCAAAGCCATTGTTTAGTAAGCATTGACATTGGCCCCTCATTAAATTCAGAAGTAAGCAAACCGCTTTACGGCTGTATCGAATGAATATAAAAATCTGAATTTTGCTTTATATAAGAGCGTATTAAAATATCTTTTTTTACCTGAAAAAAGCCTTTGTTGATGACAGCCAGTAATAACCTTTCCCATCATCGATTACACTGTGCACGGATGACAGCATGCTGCTTTTCTTGGCGGCCCATAAAGCCTGCCTTCTTTATAAAGATAGAGCCCTTTTCCGTATGTCTGTACCCAAAAAAGATTATCGTTGTTGTTATTTATCTTCTGAAACTTATGTTCTTTGACGAGTGTTTTCTGGTACTTTTCTTTTCATTAAACAAATAAAGCCCGTTGTGAGCTGCAAGAAGGAATTCTTCATTATCAACCTGAGCAATTCCTCTTACAGGAATATTGATTGCATAAAATTTCTCTCTTATAATTTCCTGATTTTTAACGACAATAAGCCGAGAAGATTCTTATTTCCCGAAAATAGCGAAATCCATATTTTATCTCCGAGAATGGTGCTGAATCCGTTTACCGCTGCGTCTTTACCGAAATATCGAAGTGTTTTGCTTATTTTGTGACCACAATACTATGCCATGTTCATTTTTCAAAATAAATTCATCTTTACCCAGTGCAAGAATGCCATAAGGGTCTCTATTAGGGAACTGAAGCTTCTTAAACTATCCTTTTGAGCCGAAGAGATATCGCCTCTGCTTGTAATTATTCTTCAGCACTGTAGGGTGCCAATGCATGAAAAATGGTTTGATCCGGAGCATTATAGGAATTGATAAAATTTTTCCTGATTATAAAAAATCCCTGGGAAACAGTACCGACGATAAGCGTTCGGGTAGGTTTATCATAATACATGCAGGTAACAGCAAGCCCTTTAATTGTTTTACTGCTACAGACGAGCGTAGATAATATCTTTTTATTTTTATAATTCATTAAATAAATTTTATTATCATTTCTAATCAGAAGCTGTTTGTTCGGCGTATTGATAAAGTAATCGAAGTCTTTTTTGCATACTATTCCAGACTGATGTTCCTCCACTAACCCGGTTTTTTCATTTTTTTCTATCACAGCATTATCCTTTAAATAGAACAGCTGGTTTCCAATAAAAAGAAGCGGTAGAAGAGGTATCCTTTTACATTCCTTACGAACTTCTTTTACCGTTTTTTTGGTAAAAAGCTTATAGTTATCGATATAATAAAAACTCATTCTGTGAGATATAAAAAAAGAATTTCCTTTATGTATAAATTCAGGGCTTTCCTTAAAACTTTCCAGAGATTTCTCAGTACCGTGCGGTTTAACTGTTTAAATATGAGTGAACCGGTATCAGAAATTACAGAAAATTTTCTTTTTGTAATAGCGCGGGATTTCTCCTGAATTATAAAATGTAAACAGCCAGTCGTCATCTGCAGAGCCATCTATCATCATAGTTCTGTTTTCTACAGACGGAACACTAATATCGTAGGTGAGAAAACTTCTGCCGTCATATCTTACGATACCATTTTCGGTAGAAGCCAAATGAATCCGTACTTATCTTTTTACAATAGATTTTATGGTATTTTGAGGAAGTTTGCTTTCATCAGCAATTATACATTTTTCATAGTAAGTTTCCTGCTGCGCAGAAAATCGCACAAATAGTAGGACGAGGATAATAAGCAGAGATATTTCATATTGTGTTGCAATAAGACAGTTAATACTTGTAATACTAATACACAATATGTAGTATAAATACTTAATAAATATTAAAATAGTATTACATACTCTATCTTTTCATAAAAATAACTTTGTGCTTGTAGTTTTACAGTTAGCTAACTATAAAATATACATCAAAAATACATTTTTTTATACTATTTCACATCAATAGTATGATAAAAATATTACAATTAAACAAAAAAATTAATACAATATTAAAAATAAAAACACAGCCTAAATATAGGAGCCTAAAAAAAAGCAAATATGAGAAAAAATTAACTTCGATTTCCGGATCTTAAGATGGCCTGTAAAGACAAATAGAAATCAGGTCATCTTTGGAAACGGTATATAAAAAGGAATACAATACGTTTCAATAAGGAGTTGAATAATGATTACAACTATACTCAATTCTATGAAAGTATTATACGATTTAAAAAGAAATATTATGATTTTCACCATTTCATTATCACAAATTTACGAAAGGAAGCATCATAATCTTTGAAATCGAAAAGAAATCAGATAAGTTTAAAAAGAAGAAATCATAATAATTAAACTTATCGTATGAAACGAATCCCTTATAAGATTCTAAAACACATTAATGATCAATAAGTATTCAGACATCGCAAGAATTATACTCTGCAGTCTGAAAACTTAGATGAAGAAACAACAACAACCAAAAATAATAGATGATGAAAAAAAATAAACTCCCATAACACAAATGTCTTCTTTTAAAATTTTGAGTATATAATTTCCAGATTGATTTAAGAGGTTCATTCTGCGGAACGAATCGTTAAGCAGAATACTTTACTTCGTTCCGCAGCCAAAACCCAAAGTGTATTGCATCTTTTGAAAGAAACTACCACTGATTTAATCATCACACCTTGAGAATAATACAAATAAAATATTAACAACAACCCAAACTATTCTTTTAAGTATTCAGAAATCAGGCATCGGTATAATAAAATATCAGTTTCACCCCCAGACAAAAAAAAGTGTACTAAAATTGAAAATAATAATGACTAACCTCCGATGTCTGATTTTACAAGTTTACTTTTTTAATCGGCTCATTATCAGCTTCATAAGAATTTAGTTTAGGATATCATAATAAATTTATGGAAAGATCTGTACCTAATTATAAAAGAATCTTCGAAGAATCATCAGCAGAAAGTGTCCTGAGAAATATGAGCTTTGTGCACACCTTCTATAAAAGTGAAATCTCTACGATGGATGTCCTTAAGCTAATGATATTATATATGATAAAACAGAGAATCGAAAGCACAAATCAAAAGCACAAAAGCTACGATACCGATACAATACATAAAATTCTTAATTACCAGAAAGAAAACAACCTCAGTAATGTTGCAGTATCAAAACACTTCAATCTAAGCAGAAGTACCGTAAGCAAATGGAAAAAAACATTTTCTTCATCTGCACAAAATAATTTTCTCTGAAGTATTTCTTCCGTTCGAAAGGTCAAAAAGAACATACTAACAGCCTTTTCAGAACAGATTCTTACTGTAAAATGTTTCGGTACAATCAGGGTTTCAGCGATGTACGCAAACAGTGCAGAAAGTAAAATGTTTTATGCATTTACCGGGATAAATTGGTTGATAGTTTAATGATTCCCGCTGTCTGAAAGGCTTTATTATTATATCACTTCCCCTTTTCTATAAAGATTGTTTTAAAAATTTTAAAGCGATAATTTTTCGAACCACAAACGAAATCTTTTCGTGTACCATTCGACTTTATTTTCATTAAAAAAAACATACAGCAGGGTTTTCTCTCGTACCAGGTTTTTTGAGCTGAAATATCAAAGTATCTTCATTATCCATAACTCTTGTGTAAGGCTCAAAAGTAGCAAGCACTTCCTCCTTGCTCATGTGATGAAGATTGGGAATGAAAGAATTTTCTTCACTTTTTTTAGCTCTTTTTTTCATTTTCAGGTTATGTTTATGTTAATCACAATATTAGAGGTTACATTAATCCTAAAGAAACGGCCATCCGTCATGCGGATGTGAAATGCAAAAAAATTTATATCAGATTTTCAGTATTGATGCATCTAATATGATCACAGTTAAATTTATATAACACTTATAAAAAAAGCCTGTACAACTTTATTGTTTCAATCCTCCTGATAATTATTACATTTTGTAATAATTATGTTACATTAATTCACCTGAGAGCATGTTTATACAACTTTTCTTATCAACTTACTTTTTTTCATTATCTCACTGAGCACAGCATCCAAACAGTTGAAAATAAAAGTGAAAGACAGGTAATTCCAAGCCCTGATTTATAAAGACTATATTCTATAATCCCTGATTTATAGGCAACCGACAGAGCCAGAATTCCAAATTCACCCGTCTGCGACAGCAAAGCACCGCCATACCAACTTCCTTCCAATTGAATTTCAACATCCTGAAATTAATGCAGAACATAATACTATTGCTCATCAAAACAAAAAAAGTTCCCAGAAGAATGATACTGAAATTGGAAAAAAGATAAGGAATATCAAGTCTTAACCCTATAGAAACAAAAAAGAGCTAACAAAAAAATACTTTAAAAGGTGCTAAAGAATGCTCCAGCCAGTTAAATGTCTTTACTTTTCCTACTAAAACACCAGCTATAAAACTTCGAGCGCACTGCTCATTCCTGCTGCTTCAGCTACCAACCCGGAAATAAGACATACAAACAACCCAAAAAATACCTGCAGATCATGATCTTTTTCAATCGAAACGAAAAATTTCGGAAGCCTGATTTCACGCACTGTTCTGATCCTTTTGAGAATGAGGAAAATAGCACCGCACAATACAACGGGAAAAATGATACTGGAAATATGAAAATCATCCTTATTCCATGCTTTCAATAAAGTAAGCACAGGAGCAAGCAGCAGATCCTGGAATATCAATATATTCAAAACCATAATTCCGAAGGTAGTTTTCAAAGTCTTATGCTTGTTTAAAAATTCGCTGACCACCGCCGTACTGTTGAATATGAATAAAATAGCAATAAGCAAAATGCTGTTCATATGGAACCCGGCGAAATGCCCTAC
>NZ_WJFC01000351.1 GCF_009725235.1 Scytonema sp. UIC 10036 | reverse complement strand
CTGTTGTACAAGTCAGTTGTTCCGTGATCATTGAATTGTGAGGCTTTTGTGGCATACACCGGCATTTCATCCAATGGCTGTTCCCATAATAAATGGTTTCTCTGGAATTGTTTCCTTACTGCCTGAAGCGCATCCAAAGCACCTCTTTTGTCAGATTTATTTAAGGCCACCAAATCTGCATAATCCAGCATGTCGATTTTTTCCAGCTGTGTGGAAGCTCCGTATTCAGGAGTCATTACATACATGAAACATCTGCAAAATCAGAAACTTCTGAACCAGATTGCCCAATTCCTGAAGTTTCAAGGATAATTACATCAGGATGAGCGAGTTTTAAAACATTTAAAGCCGACTGAATGAAAGGAGAAACGGAAACGTTGTTTCTCTTGTTGCCATTGAACGCATGTAAACCGCGGATCATTGATCGCGTTCATACGGATTCTGTCTCCCAAAAGCGCACCTCCGTTTTTCTTTTTGGAAGGTCGATTGAGAGATGATGGCAATTTTTTATCAGTATTGGAACGTAGGAAACGTCTTACCAATTCATCTGTTAATGATGATTTTCCGCGCTCCTGTCCTGTGATCCCGATAATCGGAATGTTTAGAATCTTTGATTTTCGTCAATGGCTTTTACCAGTTCAGGTTTTTCATCTGAAAAGTTTTCAACGCAGAAATTACTTTGGCAATGCTTGTAGGATTTTCAAATTGAATTGAATCCAGGTCATTAACTTCAACATCTTTTCCGGTTGCGAAGTCGGATTCTTAACAGATCATCAATCATTCCTGAAGCCAAGTTCACGGCCGTCGTCCGGAGAAATAAATTCTATCAATTCCGTAAGACATGATGTCTTCTATTTCTTCAGGCAGAATCACACGCCACCGCCGCAAAGATTTTGATCTGTGGAGAATTTTTTTCTCTTAAAAGGTCATAGATGTATTTAAAATATTCATTGTGGCCGCCTTGAAAGAAGTTAATGCAATTGCGTTTGCATCTTCCTGGATAGCCGTGTTTACGACTTCCTCGGCAGATTTGTCGTGTCCAAGGTGAATGACTTCGCATCCGTTCCCTGAATGACACGGCGCATGATATTAATGGCAGCATCGTGACCGTCAAATAATGAAGCAGCCGTTACGATTCTTACTTTGTTTTTAGGAGTATATTTTTGGGTTTCCATAAAAAATCTAGAAAATTTCTGAATTTTCAAATATAATAATAAATAACAACCTTTTGCATGAGCTTAAAAACTATTTTCATATTGTTATATTTGATCCTGTTTTGGATATTTGCCCAATGCCAAACATTTGTTAGTTTGTGAAGGCTTGTTTTCAGAATCTCAGATTAATTTCTCTACTTTTGCATATTATTATATAGGATATGAAAAAGCATTGCCTCTATTTTTATTGGGAACGGTTGTAAGCTTTTAATCAATTATTTCTTTTACAGTTCGAAAATATCGAATTAGACATTTATTATGCCGTTGCTTTTGTTCCGCCTGGGGAATTGCTTATTATTTAGATACGCCGGATTTTACTTTAGCCAAAAAAATGGGTTTGTCTTTTGTGGCTATGGGAATTTTAGTTCTCGTGGGAACTTTAATTTTTAATCTTGAGCTGGCGATTCCTTCCATACTGAAGTTTTCTACGTTTTTGTAGCGTATTACCTGATTGCAAGCTCAGGGCGAATAAAACACTTCGTAATTAATGCATCATCCGGAAGCTTGCGTAAACAAGTAAAAGGAGCATACACAGCAGTGCGAAAAAATTAATAATAAATAAGGAAATTCCTTTAATAACACTGATGCCCTTGAATTTTCGTAGACTCTGTGATGGGCTATGAAGAAATAGATAAACATATAAACAATAGCAACGTAGAAGTCAGGATACTCAACATATTAAAGACAGAATAATCCGGAAGTAAAGACAGGAGTTCCGACAAAATTATTATGATGAGAATTCCCAACAGCAGGAAAGAGAAATAATGAAGCGTAAAAATCCCTTGTCAAAAAACCACCATTTCTTTTTATTATGAAAAATCCATAAGAAAAAGCAAAAACAGGAAGGTAAATGAATAATGCTTTAGGGAGCGTATGCACAACCGTTTCACTAAATTTATCAAAAATCTGTTTTTGTTGAGCCCCTGTTCCTGTAAATGAAATGCCTTTTTTGCAAAAGCCTCATGAAATCAAAAGGCAGTCTGCTATTGCCGCTTTTTGAATACAGCGAATCAAACGCTTCATATTTTCAGCCCCGAGAATCATTAATTTTCCATCTCTGGTTCTTCTAAAACGTCTGTTTACTGTCATTGTCATTTACGATGCTTACTTTAAGGTCGTTAATGCTTCTTTGGAATTTGCGTATTATTATTTCTGCCAATACTATCCAGTATCTTTGCAATCTGCTCTTTATTTGCTTTTTCCCTTTTTTGTATCTAAAGTATAAATATCATTTGTTTCCTTTTTTTCTTCCGAAGAAGGCAATAGAGAAGGCAGAAAAAAGGTAATGAAACTTATAAAAATAAAAGTTTTACAGGAGCTACATAAGCCTGTCTTTTTCCTGCAAGATATTCTTTGGTAAGCTTTCGGGACGGAATAAAAGGTATTTGATTGTTTTCCAGAACTGTCCGTCATAATGCGTAAAATCTTCAATAAAATGGGTAAATAAATAATAGAAAGGCTGTTTAGGCTGAACATTTTCCTGTCCGCAATGCGGGCAAAATCTTTCTTCCACCAGATGTCCGCAGTTTAGGCAGCTTTTATCATCTCTCAATTTTCCGTGGCTCATGATTAGTAATGTTTTATTCCCGCAAATATAAAATTAACTTATTAGATATTGTTATTCATAATTTTTTATGCTATAGTTTGAATAAAATTTAATAAATAATGATTAAAAATCGTAATTAACATAATGTTTATAAGTGTTTGGTTTTTTATTAGAATGGAATAATTAGAAGCGAATGCAAGCCTTGTGGAAAAGAAACAGCAAACTTTAAATTGGCGAGATTGCTAATGTCCTAAATATCTTAATTTTAAGAAAATTAAAACATAATTTTCCCCTAAAAGGGTTCAAATACAAATTATTTGTATTATCCAAAAGCATACAACACAATTATTATTATTTAACTTAAAATTAAGATATTTAGGACATTAGCAATCTCGCCAATTTAAAGTTCTGCTGTTTCTTTTCCACAAGGCTTGCATTCGCTTCTAATTATTCCATTCTAATAAAAAACCAAACACTTATAAACATTATGTTAATTACGATTTTTATCATTATTTATTAAATTTTATTCAAACTATAGCATAAAAAATTATGAATAACAATATCTAATAAGTTAATTTTATATTTGCCGGAATAAAACATTACTAATCATGAGCCACGGAAAATTGAGAGATGATAAAAAGCTGCCTAAACTGCGACATCTGGTGGAAGAAAGATTTTGCCCGCATTGCGGACAGGAAAATGTTCAGCCTAAACAGCCTTTCTATTATTATTTACCCATTTTATTGAAGATTTTACGCATTATGACGGACAGTTCTGGAAAACAATCAAATACCTTTTATTCCGTCCCGGAAAGCTTACCAAAGAATATCTGCAGGAAAAAGACAGGCTTATGTAGCTCCTGTAAAACTTTATATTTTTATAAGTTTCATTACCTTTTTTCTGCCTTCTCTATTGCCTTCTTCGGAAGAAAAAAAGGAAACAAATGATAATTTATACTTTAGATACAAAAAAAGGGAAAAAGCAAATAAAGAGCAGATTGCAAAGATACTGGATAGTATTGGCAGAAATAATAATACGCAAATTCCAAAAGAAGCCATTAACGACCTTTAAGTAAGCATCGTAAATGACAATGACAGTAAAACAGACGTTTTAGAAGAAACCAGAGATGGAAAATTAATGATTCTCGGGGCTGAAAATATGAAGCAGTTTGATTCGCTGTATTCAAAAAGCGGCAATAGCAGACTGCCTTTTGATTCATGAGCCTTTTGCAAAAAGGCATTTCATTTACAGGAACAGGGGCTCAACAAAGAACAGATTTTTGATAAATTTAGTGAAACGGTGTGCATACGCTCCCTAAAGCATTATTCATTTACCTTCCTGTTTTTGCTTTTTCTTATGGATTTTTCATAATAAAAAGAAATGGTGGTTTTTTGACAACGGATTTTTACGCTTCATTATTTCTCTTTCCTGCTGTTGGGAATTCTCATCATAATAATTTTTGTCGAACTCCTGTCTTTACTTCCGGATTATTCTGTCTTTAATATGTTGAGTATCCTGACTTCTACCTTGCTATTGTTTATATGTTTATCTATTTCTTCATAGCCCATCACAGAGTCTACAAAATTCAAGGGCATCAGTGTTATTAAAGGAATTTCCTTATTTATTATTAATTTTTTCGCACTGCTGTGTATGCTCCTTTTACTTGTTTACGCAAGCTTCCGGATGATGCATTAATTACGAAGTGTTTTATTCGCCCTGAGCTTGCAATCAGGTAATACGCTACAAAAACCGTAGAAAACTTCAGTATGGAAGGAATCGCCAGCTCAAGATTAAAAATTAAAGTTCCCACGAGAACTAAAATTCCCATAGCCACAAAAGACAAACCCATTTTTTTGGCTAAAGTAAAATCCGGCGTATCTAAATAATAAGCAATTCCCCAGGCGAACCAAAAGCAACGGCATAATAAATGTCTAATTCGATATTTTCGAACTGTAAAAGAAATAATTGATTAAAAAGCTTACAACCTTCCCAATAAAAAATAGAGCAATGCCTTTTTCATATCCTATATAATAATATGCAAAAGTAGAGAAATTAATCTAGATTCTGAAAACCAGCCTTCACAAACTAACAAATGTTTGGCATTGGGCAAATATCCAAAACAGGAATCAAATATAACAATATGAAAACAAGTTTTTAAGCTCATGCAAAAGGTTTTATTTATTATTATATTTGAAAATTCAGAAATTTTCTAGATTTTTATGGAAACCCAAAAATATACTCCTAAAAACAAAGTAAGAATCGTAACGGCTGCTTCATTATTGACGTCACGATGCTGCCATTAATATCATGCGCCGTGTCATTCAGGGAACGGATGCGAAGTCATTCACCTTGGACACGACAAATCTGCCGAGGAAGTCGTAAACACGGCTATCCAGGAAGATGCAAACGCAATTGCATTAACCTCTTATCAAGGCGGCCACAATGAATATTTTAATACATCTATGACCTTTTAAGAGAAAAAAATTCTCCACAGATCAAAATCTTTGGCGGCGGTGGCGGTGTGATTCTGCCTGAAGAAATAGAAGACATCATGTCTTACGGAATTGATAGAATTTATTCTCCGGACGACGGCCGTGAACTTGGCTTCAGGAATGATTGATGATCTGTTAAGAAATCCGACTTCGCAACCGGAAAAGATGTTGAAGTTAATGACCTGGATTCAATTCAATTTGAAAATCCTACAAGCATTGCCAAAGTAATTTCTGCCGTTGAAAACTTTTCAGATGAAAAACCTGAACTGGTTAAAAGCCATTGACGAAAAATCAAAGAATCTAAACATTCCGATTATCGGGATCACAGGAACAGGAGGCGCGGAAAATCATCATTAACAGATGAATTGGTAAGACTTTCCTACGTTCCAATACTGATAAAAAAATTCCATCATCTTCAATCGACCCTTCCAAAAAGAAAAACAGGAGGTGCGCTTTTGGGAGACAGAATCCGTATGAACGCGATCAATGATCCGCGGGTTTACATGCGTTCAATGCAACAAGAGAAAACAACGTTTCCGTTTCTCCTTTCATTCAGTCGGCTTTAAATGTTTTAAAACTCGCTCATCCTGATGTAATTATCCTTGAAACTTCAGGAATTGGCAATCTGGTTCAGAAGTTTCTGATTTTGCAGATGTTTCCATGTATGTAATGACTCCTGAATACGCGAGCTTCCACACAGCTGGAAAAAATCGACATGCTGGATTATGCAGATTTGGTGGCCTTAAATAAATCTGACAAAAGAGGTGCTTTGGATGCGCTTCAGGCAGTAAGGAAACAATTCCAGAGAAACCATTTATTATGGGAACAGCCATTGGATGAAATGCGGTGTATGCCACAAAAGCCTCACAATTCAATGATCACGGAACAACTGAATTGTACAACAGATTGATTCTAAAGTAAATAACAAATTTGTTGATTTAAACTTAAAAACATTTGTTGAACAGGAAGTTACAGAAGAAGTAACGATCATCCCTCCAAAAAGAGTCTTATCTTTCCGAAATTGTTGAAAACAACAGGCCAATACGACGCGAATGTAGAAAAACAGGCCGAATTAGCAAGAAAAATGTATCATATTGAGGGAGTGAAAAATTTCCTCTCCAAGAAGACTTTAGATGCTGAATACCAAAAGCTGAGAAAGAGCTTCAACAGGAAAATATTGATTTCCTTAAAACCTGGCGACAATACGAAAGAAGCTTTCAAAGCTGAATTTTATTCTTATTTTGTTCGTGGAAAAGAAATTAAGGTGAAACTCAACAGAATCTTTGTCTCATTTAAAAATTCCGAAAATCGCATTGCCAAAGTACAACGATTGGGGAGATTTAATCAAATGGAAAGGCCAGGAAAACCTTCCGGGAAGTTTCCCTTATACTGCAGGAATTTATCCTTTCAAAAGAACAGGCGAAGACCCAACAAGGATGTTTGCCGGAGAAGGTGGCCCTGAAAGAACCAACAGAAGATTCCATTATGTTTCCGCAGA
>NZ_WJFC01000350.1 GCF_009725235.1 Scytonema sp. UIC 10036 | reverse complement strand
GGGTCAGGGTGGGGTAAAAAATATTTAATACATCAATCATGACTTTTCAAACATTCTCTTATGCAGCTTCGGTTTCGCCATCAATTTCAGCTTCTATATCTTCGGCTTCTTCATATATTCCATCAGGTTGTTTATCGTCTCCTTCGTTATCTTTGACTTTAGCCCAACCTTTGGCATATCCGTAGGCAATTAAGAGATTGGCTACTAAACTGGAGCCGTGTTTCTCAATTAAATTAATCAGCCGATCTAAATCATCTTTGGTTGTCCAAATACGGCGGGGTTTCTTCTGTTTTCTTAGTTCTTCATCGATACGTAAATTCTCATTTTCGTAGCTGGCTAAAAATGCGCTGATTTCAATAATGAAATCTTTTTTTGAACCTGATTGACTGCTCAATCTTTGTGCTAATCCATAGATTCTTTCCCATCCGGTTTCCTTTGATTTCCCTTCTTTATCGGGGATAGTTCCTGCGTAAATTGTGGCACTATTAATGGCTTTAGCAATATTTAAAAAGCCCGCATCTGTTGTGATTTCTGTTAAACTCCAATCACTATCATTTTGTCGCGATTTACTACTCAAGTTTCTCAACATAATATCGATTCCCTGTTTTGAAAATAGACAAACTCTTGATTTCCCGTCGGCTAATTTCTTCGTGATGTAATCGGCATAGCTGGCTTGGAAGCGGAAAAATTGATATAAATCATTCCCGGTAATAAAATCTCTGTATGCTGCAAGTAACTCGCTATTTCCCTCGTCAATTGATAGAAAACGCACTATTCTAAGATGCTCTTCCAAGATATTCAGATACTCATACAATTCATCTTTGCTGTGGGGATGTATCCAAGCTGGAAGTCCCAAGCTAAAAAGTTCTTTGATTCCATAAACCTGTCCTTTTGAACCGAAATTAGTTCCCGCAAAGTTGCTGACAAATTTATTGACGGATTTAGCCGAAATGTCAAAATCATCAAAATCATCCTCTGACTTTTCTGGTTCTCCGATTTCCTTGGAAACAGAATGGTGGTTGAGCAATTCCTGACAGAACCGCAGTACTAACTCCGCATCAAATCGAGCAATCCCATGTCCTCCCCCTGGTGGGTTATAGACAAGCAATTTTTTAATAACACTGCAATAGTCCTGGAATTGGATATCATGGGGTTGCAGTGCTACAACTCTCCAATCAAAAACGCGATCGCTTATTTTTACCCTCTCAGCAATTCCATAGTGAAATAACCCGGTAGCAATTAACCACAAACTCAACCAATCTGCTTTTCGCGGATCGAATTGATTGCTATCAGCTTTAATTCGGTTCACTCCTTGTACAGAGGTTGGTAAATAAACTTTCACAGCACTCGCCTTACTTGGTAATTTGCAAGCCGTATTTTTTTGGAATATTTTGGTAACTGTCTCAACTCCCCCATCTTCTTGACTAAAACCCTCAAAAAGTGCTGCAATTAAAGCACCATAGTTTTCTTGCAATTCCCAACTATCTATCCATAGATCGTTATGATTGCGATCGCAACGCATTTGTGTGAGAAACACACCATTTTGGGTGCGTGAATCTGGTGGTTTGGGTGCTTCCTCTGAGTTTTCGATTTTTCCTCGTTGTTGAAACAGAAAATCTCGATAAAGCTTGCGAGTCTTGCTTTGTTCTACCGTGTCAAAAATCTCCACATCTTGAGGAATTTTGCTGGTGTCAGTGTTTTTTCCTTTCACCACAGGAAAAGGGTCAGTATAACGGATTTTGGTAATGGGTTCGATATTGATAGGCTGTTTGAATTGGAGAATATAGGCTGTATCTCTATCTATCAATTGAATTGAACTTTTTTGTTTTGTTTTAAGCAAAGCATATTCGGCAAGTCGGGCTAAACCCAACATGAGAAATGTATCAGCGTAATTACTGAACATTTTAGTAAGAATTAATCGCTCTGTCATTGGGACTGGAGCCTTGGTTTGTTTACTGAATTATTTATAGCATGGCTATGGAAAGGGCGTATTCCAGTTGCGATCGCCTTCAGCTTTCGTCAAAAACTCATTGTAGGCGATCGCGCCCAGGTGGTAGTTTCTACTTGGAAGGATTGGCGGTCAATTGCGGCTTGCTGCTTGAAAAATCTGGTCAACAGTCAAATTCAGGTCTGGGAATAGAGGTGAGACAATGCGCGAGTTCCCTCTAAACTGACTGACTTGATATTCATCTTCAACCAAATAGCACACAGAGAAAGTTGGTTGTTTGGGATTGCCAATAAACTTACGCCCACCTAACGCTGCGTAATCTGCAATTCAGTATTCAAGAATACCCATTTCTTCATAGTCAGCAAGTTTTTTATGATAATCGTCGTGCCAGTTGGTACTTACTACCTCAATGACTAAGGGAACTGATGCAGCATCCGATACAGTTGACTCTTTTTTCCACAGAGGTTCATTGGCTAAGTTACGGGTGTTTAGTAGCAGCACATCTGGCGAGTAAGCTGATTCGCTCTTGGTCGGTTTAACAAATGCTGTCTTAGGGATGAAGTAAGGAAGTTTTAAACGTTTGTATTCCCCAACTATTTCTCCGACTAAAAATCCAATAACTTGTTCGTGGTCTCCTGTAGGTGCGAAGATTTCGATAATTACTCCATCATGTAGTTCATAGCGTTGTTGCGTGTTTGCTGGATACCAAGCAATAAATTCATCAAAAGTTACTTGTTTGGTTAAGGCTTGGGTCATTTCTTACGCCTCTTGTGGTGCGGGTATGGGTTCAGTAGCGATCGTTGGGTTTCCCGATCGCAATTTGGTTGTTTCAATCCCGTTACCGGGAATCGCTAAGTTTCAAGTTAAAACGTTGGAATTATATAAAGATTTTAATATACAGTTTCAATCCCGTTACCGGGAATCGCTACATTTCAAGCCAAAGATGCGACTTCAATTCAAATACGCGATCGCTGTTTCAATCCCATTACCGGGAATCGCTACGTTTTAAGCCAACATATACATAAATGTTTACTTATTTATCAGTGTCCTTCTTGTCAAAAGGCAAAGGCGGCTATGGAAGGAAAATAAAGCTTGCCATCATCAAAGTTATGGGATCTGCTTTTCTTAATGGCTTTCCGTCAGTAGAAGTAAAAGTCATGGCAATTTCATGCTATGGTGCTAACTTGAATTTATAGGAAATTTCATATATTATGGTAGATGGTGAGGACATTCCAGAAGTACCCTTACGCCCTCTTGTCTGGATGGGAGACGCTCGGAAAAACATTCGGGAGTTTCCTTCAGAGGTGCAAAAAGCGGTAGGGTATGCGTTGCAACTGGTGCAGGCAGGGAAAACACCACTGGATGCCAAGCCTTTTAAAGGAGTGGGAAGTGGCGTGTATGAGATTGTCAAACGCTATGATACTGACACGTACAGAGCGGTTTATGCCGTGAAGATTGGGGAAAAGATTTATGTCCTGCACGCTTTTCAGAAAAAATCCACAAAGGGAATCAAAACCCCACAGACTGATGTTGACCTGATTAAACAACGCTATAAAGACGCACTCACCCAAGAGGAACAACTATGACAGAACAAACGGTTTTTGAAGAAAGCAGTGGTAACGTCTTTGCTGACCTTGGCTTAGAGGATGCAGAAGAACTTTTTACCAGAGGCAAGATCGGTATTCAGGTTCTCAGCCTGTTACAACAACGTAATTTGAAACAACGGGAAATTAGTAAACTGCTCGGCATTCCCCAGCCGGAAGTATCGTATTTGATGCGAGGAGAGTTTCAACGGTTCAGCGAGGGTAAGTTGCTTACGTTTCTCAAGCGTCTTGATACTGAAGTGACCTTGCATCTTCGCCCCCGCAATGCGGGAACCCAGGCTACTGAAACGGTGGTATCACTCTAAGGTCAAAGCTGCCGTTTCTGCACTGGTAGTTGGTGATACTTTCTCTAGCTTTACGTGATTCAAATCCAAAAAGGGCGTTACAGCGTTTCCTAATCTAATGGGGTACACCTAGTTGTAAGGGTGCAAGGCATTACGCCCTTACTCTTATACTTCATTTGCCTAAGAAATGCTATAGCTGTGTTTACATAAAATAGTGGAAACTATCGAGTACGTATAAGCGCATGAACCCACAGAGCAGTATTGATCGCTGAGTTTCAAGACTTTATAAACTTCTTCACTCAAGGGGGATGTAATTGTTTCAATCCCGTTACCGGGAGTCGCTACATTTCAAGTACTGATAGCTGAGTACGGCAGACGGCAGATATTAGGTTTCAATCCCGTTACCGGGAGTCGCTACATTTCAAGTTTTACCCTCAGTTATGAATGCGATTGCCCCTATAAATGTTTCAATCCCGTTACCGGGAGTCGCTACATTTCAAGCTTACTGGAATTACTCAATCGCTAAAATAGTAAAACGATGTTTCAATCCCGTTACCGGGAGTCGCTACATTTCAAGCTAACTCAGTGCCATAAGCACAACTTTGTGGTACTTCAGTTTCAATCCCGTTACCGGGAGTCGCTACATTTCAAGTATTCATTGGATTTCTCAAAAGAACGCAATTCTAAAGTTTCAATCCCGTTACCGGGAGTCGCTACATTTCAAGGATATATGCGCGTTCTTATATAAGAGATTTCCTGAAGGTTTCAATCCCGTTACCGGGAGTCGCTACATTTCAAGCTATGTAAGAGAAACAGCGAAAAATCTTGGACTTGATTGTTTCAATCCCGTTACCGGGAGTCGCTACATTTCAAGATTGTCGCCGCCTCAGCGAGCAAACAACTACAGAAAAGTTTCAATCCCGTTACCGGGAGTCGCTACATTTCAAGCATCTTGCGCTCTTGCGCTTCGTCACTTCCTTCGTTGTTTCAATCCCGTTACCGGGAGTCGCTACATTTCAAGGGAGGAAGTGTGTTGTCAGTTTCTTCTGGTTGAGTTTCAATCCCGTTACCGGGAGTCGCTACATTTCAAGAATGTCGTAAATTATTTTAAAATCATTCTTAAGTTGGTTTCAATCCCGTTACCGGGAGTCGCTACATTTCAAGAGGTGCGATCGCACCCACTGTGCTAAAGTTGACTTATTGTTTCATCCCGTTACTCTGGAGAGTCGCTACATTTCAAGCTAATCACGCTAAAGACAAGCGGCTTGATAAAAGTTTCAATCCCTTACCGGAGTCGCTTTTCAGTCAAAATCCTTGTCAAAGGAATGTAATAGATAATTTGTTTCAATCCCGTTACGGAGTGTACATTCAAGTTTAAAGTAAAAAGATAAAACAACAAAACAATGTTCAATCCCGTTACGGAGTCGCTACATTCAGCTAATCATGGGAGGATGAAATGTCATTTTGTCGTTCAATCCGTTACGGGAGTGTACATTCAAGGTTCCAGGTAATTAATTTGGCAACTATAATTGTTTCAATCGTTACGGGAGTCGCTACATTTCAAGTAAACCGTTGTCATTCCCACTAATAAATTAAAACGTTTAATCCCGTTACGGAGTCTCTACATTCAAGTTAAAATTTTTCAAAAAGAATCTATATTGTGTTTCAATCCGTTACGGGAGTCGCTACATTTCAAGCTTTTAAGTATTTTGCGCTCTTGCGCTTTCGGTTTCAATCCGTTACCGGAGTCGTACATTTCAAGTTCATTTTCAACAAGAACTTCTAATGGACATGCGTTCAATCCGTTAGGGAGTCGTACATTTCAAGACAATTGGAGAACGCCGTTTATTCTTGGGGTTTCATCGTTACGGAGTCGTACATTTCAAGCTGAGTCTTATGTCCCCAGTCCACTTTTTCGTTTCAATCCCGTTCCGGGAGTCCGCTACATTTCAAGTCGCCATCTGAACCCTTACAGAGCAAGGATTCTACAAGCCGTTTTGGCAGATCGAAATGACCTATTTCCAGCTCACTTATTGACATAAATATAATAGTGGATATCAAACGCTGTAACTATTACTTGTTAGGTTCGGCGATTTTGGAGAACCCAGTTTTAGCCCGCGTTCGGTTTGCCAACATCAATCTATAAATTATAGACGTACTAATCCTAACGTCTACTCGGTTAGATATCTTCATGTTAATTGTACCGATCTGCCGAAGGCAGTAGCGAAGCTATCGCTTGCTGCACAACGCCAAAAGCACCAAGAATAGATTAACTAATTTCAATCGCGATCGAATTTATTCAAACGAACTTTGAGTGAAAACCACTTTTCACTCAAACTCGTCAGGTAAACCGATCGCCCATTAGTTAAAAAAACCCTCGTGCTTTTGGCGTTGTGCACCCAGCGATAGCTTCGCTACTGCCTTCGGCAGATCGGTACAATTAACATGAAGATATCTAACCGAGTAGACGTTAGGATTAGTACGTCTATAATTTATAGATTGATGTTGGCAAACCGAACGCGCGCTAAAACTGGGTTCTCCAAAATCGCCGAACCTAACAAGTAATAGTTACAGCGTTTGATATCCACTATTATATTTATGTCAATAAGTGAGCTGGAAATAGGTCATTTCGATCTGCCAAAACGGCTTGTAGAATCCTTGCTCTGTAAGGTTTCAGATGGCGACTTGAAATGTAGCGGACTCCCGGAACGGGATTGAAACGAAAAAGTGGACTCGACATAAGACTCAGCTTGAAATGTACGACTCCGTAACGATGAAACCCCAAGAATAAACGGCATTCTCCAATTGTCTTGAAATGTACGACTCCCTAACGGATTGAACGCATGTCCATTAGCAGTTCTTGTTGAAAATGAACTTGAAATGTACGACTCCCGTAACGGATTGAAACCGAAAGCGCAAGAGCGCAAAATACTTAAAAGCTTGAAATGTAGCGACTCCCGTAACGGATTGAAACACAATATAGATCTTTTTTTTGAAAAGATTTTTAACTTGAAATGTAGCGACTCCCGGTAACGGGATTGAAACGTTTTAATTTATTAGTGGGAATTGACAACGGTTTACTTGAAATGTAGCGACTCCCGGTAACGGGATTGAAACAAATAGTAAGATTTAGAACATAGGGACCTGAGTAGCTTTAAAACTAGACACTACCGCTAACAGGATAAAAACAATATATAATGAA
>NZ_WJFC01000349.1 GCF_009725235.1 Scytonema sp. UIC 10036 | reverse complement strand
TTCTAATATAGCCTAATTCTCGGATAAATAATGTAAAAATAAAGCCAAAGGTTATGAAGATTTTGTAAAGATTTGACCTTGGTTGCAAAAATTAATGGTAGAAAATACTAGATTGTTGAAGAAAGCCATCAATTTATTTTAGTGAGACACAGCTTGCGATCGCATCTCCTAGTTAGGTAAAAAGTTTTTCTAAGTGTTATACGTAAAGAAAAGTTTGAGCTTCAGAGAAGTATACAGGGAGGAAGAAAAAATTTTTACAATCAATTATGAGAATACTACTAATGGAGGAATGCAAAAACTCGTAAATTTATTTAGTTTGTAGGAGGAAATGGTTAAATTTTTTTAAATTTTCTAAAAAAATAAAAAACTTTTAGAGCAATTGCACTTCACTGTGCAAGGTGGTCATAATGCGTAAGCCTGTTCTCACGATTTTTTACCAATTTAATCCTTGGAACACAACAATCGGAGGAATTCAGACACTTATAAAGACCTTCATTAAGTACGCTCCCATCGAGTTTGAAGTAAGACTCGTAGGAACAGGGGACAGTCTGGAAAAACCTGTTGGTGTATGGCAGCAAGCAGAATTTGCTGGCAAAGAAATCAGTTTTCTACCTTTATTCACATTGCAGAATGATAATGTTAGGAACTTGATACCAACAACATTGAAATATACGGCGGCTCTCTTAGGAAAGTGTTTTGAGTCAGACTTTATGCACTTTCACAGAATAGAGCCAACACTAGCTAGTTTTTCTTGGAAGGGGGAAAAAACGCTTTTTATACATAACGATATTCGGACACAAATGCAAGCGAGTGGTGACAAGAAAGCTATTCTCTGGCGAAGATTTCCGGCGGCGTATTTTGCCCTAGAAGGTTTATTAGTTCGTCAATTTGACCAAATTCTTTCTTGCAATACCGATGCAACCAAATTGTACAAACAGCGATACCCCAACCTGCAAGACCGTGTTAGATACATAAAAAATACTTTTGACAATGAAATTTTTTATCCCTTGACGGGAGAGCAACGTCAAGCTGAAAAGCGGGAACTAGCATCTCAACTTGGTTTAGCCGAAGAGACGCGTTTTGTGTTGTTTGCCGGTCGGCTTCATCCCCAAAAAGACCCGATTTTACTTGTACGTGCTATTGCTGCATTAAACGATCCCTATGTTCACCTATTGATTGCAGGTGATGGGGAGTTAGCAGCAGATGTTCGTGCAGAATTTGTTAAATTGGGGCTATCCAGTCAAGTTACAATGCTTGGAGCAGTTACCCAAAAGGAAATTGCACGGTTGCATCGTATCTGCAATGTTTTCGTGTTAAGCAGTGAATATGAGGGTTTGCCTTTGGTAGTTTTAGAAGCGCTTGCTAGTGGGACACCAGTGGTGACCACTCAATGTGGTGAAACTCCAAAGCTGCTTGGAGTTAAAAGTGGTGTTGTCTGTTCCGAAAGGACTCCAACGTGTATAGCAGAGGCTATACGCAAAGTTCTCATACATCCAGAGGATTACCCAACAGAAGCTTGCGTGCGGGCGGCGCAGCCCTATGCAGCTCGTACAGTTATTCGTGATGTTTACAGTGATATGTTGAGTCGCTGGGAGCAAAAAGTGCGTTTGGCTGTGGAAGTGTGAATAGTTAAAAGTGCTGGAGTTTTTTGACTTTTGACTTTTAACGTTTGATGTAAAGTGACCGCTACTAACCCATTTCAGATTACAGGTAAACACTAAATTCTTATGAAAATTGCTGTAATTGGTGCAAAAGGTTTACCTCCCAAGCAAGGAGGCATTGAACATTACTGTGCGGAACTTTACCCTCGAATGGTAAAACAAGGGCATTCGGTTGATTTATTTGCTCGTTGTTCTTATACAGACTGTTCGTGGCTTGACCGCTATGACTATCAAGGCGTGCAAGTCATTTCCGTACCGGGTTTGAACTTGAGAGGCGTCGATGCTTTTGTCACTTCAGCTTTGGGAGCCGTGGCTGCAAGCGCCAAGAAATATGATATAATTCACTTCCACGCTCTCGGCCCATCTTTGTTTACTTGTTTGCCAAGAGTTATCAATTCTGCAAAAATTGTTGTGACTTGTCA
The DNA here is from genome assembly GCF_009725235.1 of Scytonema sp. UIC 10036. The sequence goes on along the minus strand of NZ_WJFC01000349.1, from coordinate 5,192 downwards.
AGGTCTGGATTGGCAACGCGCCAAGTGGGGTAGTGTTTCAACTCGCGTCATTCAAACTGGTGAAAAGGCAGCCGTGCGTTTTGCTCACGGATTGGTTGTTGTCTCGGATGCACTGCAAGATTATTTCTTGCAAACCTATGGCAGAAATACAGTCTATATTCCCAACGCACCAGCTAGCTATGGTGAGTCAGATCCAAACTTTGGTTATGGTCGTCAGTTAGGGCTTGAGAAAGGACGCTACGTTGTGTTTCTGGGTAGGCTTGTACCGGAAAAGCGTCCCGATCTACTGGTTGATGCCTTTAGTGCTTTGAAACCCTTGGGATGGAAACTTGTTTTAGCTGGAGGTGTCAGCGATACGAAATCCTTCACCTCACAGTTATTAGAAAAGATAGCCCACAATCGAAATATTGTATTTGCGGGCGAACTTCGAGGTCCTCGTCTATGGGAAATAGTTAGGGGTGCGGGGTTATTTGCTCTTCCTTCCGATCTAGAGGGGCTACCTCTCGCTATGTTGGAGGCCATGCGGGAAGGAGTACCAGTTTTGGCAAGTGATATTCCCCCTCACAAGCAACTACTGGGTGGGAGTCGGGGAACGCTTTTTACTGCTGGAAGTGTAGATTCTTGCGTTCGCTCTTTGGATTGGGCGATCGCTCATCCTCAAGAACTAGCATCTATGGCAGTGCATGCAAAAAGGCACGTGCAACTGAACTATAGCTGGGAACGCATCACTACTGACAATTTGAACCTCTACAACACGCTTCTAGAATCACCCACTTCTGTAAGGCGATTGGAGCAAAATCGCACAGAGTTGGCTGAGGTTTTAAGTAAGAAGTGAGTTGTTAGTGGTTAGTGGTTAGTTGTTAGTGGTTAGTGGTTAGTTGTTAGTGGTTAGTGGTCAATCCCTAATGCCCATTGCCTATTGCTCGAGGATTTGTCATGGAAAAAAGTGTTTCATCTCTTCTAGGAGTGTTAAAGCGGCGAAGTTTGCCTGCTGTCGCAGCGTTTGTGGCTACAATTGGTGGTGCGATCGCATACCTTGCTGTTACGCCCAGTCAGTATGAAGCCTCAGCCCGATTGATGCTTGATACCACCCAAACAAGCATTTCTGAATTGGGTCGCAATATCTCACAAGTATCTTCAAATACACCGGGCGGTCCCAGTCCGTTGGCTGACACAGCAGAATTAGTCAAGTCCCAACGGGTTTTAAACCGCGCCGTGCAAATCTTTCAAAATAATCATAAAAGCACAACTCAGGTCACAACTCAAGACTTGAGTAAAGGTTTGGGAGTGAAAATTGTCCCTGCAACTAATATTCTACAGTTGAGCTATGAAGGGAAAGACCCAATACTTGCTGCTCAGTTGCTAAATGCTGTTGCGCGAGCAATGGAAGAAGAAAGCGCCAACACGATCCGCCAAGAAGCAGCTAACGTGCGGAAGTTTTTGGAAACGGAAGTCCCAAAGGCACGCAAGCAACTAGAGAATGCCGAACTTAAGGAGAATAAATACAGGCAAAGTAGTGGTATTATCTCTTTTACAAAGCAAAGTGAGAGTTTGGTTGATAGTTTAGCAACTTTAGAAAACCAGGAGCGTACTTTGTCTGCTCAACTTCGAGAGTTGCGATCGCAAGATGCATCACTGCGGCAAATTACCAATGCCACAGCCCCCGAAAGTGCCTATGCATCTGTCCGTGGGGGTCAAGACGAACAACTGAAAGAGTTGCGGACTAAGCTGACAGAATTGGAAACAAAACTGGCAGAGGTCCGAGCAAAGTATACAGAAAGCCATCCAGATGTACAAGCTCTACTCTCTCAAAGAGACAGCGTTCGGAATTTGTACCTTCAGGGACTCAATCGCGTCTCTTCTGGAAATCAACCTGTTGCTCCAAACAATGTACGTGCCGACGAGGTCAGCCAAAACCTCTCCGCCCAACTCATTGCTAATAATATTGAACGCACGGCAGTAGAAAATAAGCTGAAAAGTGTTCAAGCTCAACGCGGTAACCTCCAACTTCGCCTTGCACAACTCCCTATTAAACAGCAACAGTTGACTCCTCTTACCCGCCAGCGAGAAGAAGCGGCAGAGACTGTAAAATTGCTACAAAGCAAATACGAAGAAGCACGGATTGCAGAAGCGCAACAGGTAGGAAATATCCGCATTATTGAAGAAGCCCTTCCTCCAACTGCACCCGCATCGCCAAGACGCTCAGTTGTGTTGGTACTGGCAACTGCACTCTCGACTTTGCTCGCGACTTCCATAGTATTGCTTCTGGAGATGATGGACAATACCCTGCGGGATGCATCGGAAGCAGAAGACTTGCTCAAGCTATCCTTGTTAGGAGTTCTGCCACGGCTACCTTCAAAGACACTCGTTCTCGAACCAGCTCGCCGATTCTTAGACAATGTCAGCTTAGTTGAACCATACCGCATGCTCTTTAAAACCCTGGAGTTTCGCAGCGAACAGATGCGGGTGATTGTTGTCAGCAGTTCCATTGCAGGAGAAGGTAAATCTATCGTCGCCTCGCACTTAGCGGCTATAGCGGGTATGCTGTCTTGGCGGACACTGTTGATTGATGCAGATTTGCGAAGACCGGAACAGCACACGCTGTTTAATCTATCTGGTAAACCTGGGATGAGCGATGTGCTGGAAGGAGAGATATCTCTAGCAGATGCAGTGCAATCAACGGACATTGAGAATTTGGATGTGCTAACTTGTGGCGAGTTGCACGGACGCCCCTCACAATTGCTAGAGTCAGTTGCCATGAAGTCTTTGGTGGCAGAAGCGGCTGAAAATTACGATTTAGTCATTATAGATACACCACCTCTCAGTGCTTGTGCTGATGCAGCAACCCTAGCCAAGCAAAGTGATGGAGTCATGCTAGTGACACGTCCCGGCTTTACTCTGAAGGAAATTCTTTCCCGAAGTGTATCGGAGTTAAATCGAAATCGTATACCTATCTTAGGAGTTGTGGTCAATGGAATGACAAGTCAAACAGAAAAGTACTACCAGTATTCTGTGAACGGTTACCTACCGCGAAAGCAATTGACAACTTCAGGAAGAAGAGATATTTTAAACAGTTCGAGGTCTAAGTAACAATGTGGACGCATCAAAGCTCAAGTCGTTCTGCTCGTTTGGGTCTCTTGATTGGGTTAGCAGGTGTAGGGGTTGGTGTAGCGACAGGATTTCTTGTTGGCACCAAGCCCTTATACTTGATTTTGGCTTTCGGTGCAGTACCAATTCTTTTCTACTTTTTTGCTCAGTTCGAGCAAGCAGTTATAGGTTTATTAATCCTGCGTAGTTCTCTAGATGCTTTCTCGTCTTTACAACTACCAGCTCTTTTTGCGATCGCACTAGACGCTCTCACCATACTTTATGTAACAGTGAAGTTACTAACAGGTCAACCTGTAAAGGTTGATAAGTTTTGGTGGTTCTTTGTGGGCTGGTTGATAATACAGAGTCTGTGGGTCATACTTTTACCATTAGGAGCATTAGGGCTAGGCACTCCGTTTTTATCAGAGGCTATTCGGGAGTGGGTACGTTTATTAACTTGGGCAATGGTGTACTTACTCGTGATGCAACTAAAAGATAAAATATCACCAGAGAAATTAGTCTCCGGGCTTTTTTTGTCTTTAATCATACCAGTAGCAGTAGCGTTAATGCAGATGTTTGTGCCTTCGCTGCTACCTCCCATGCTTTCAATTGGTGGCGGAGGCGGTTTCGGTGCATTGGCTGAAGGGGCGCGAATCAGAGGGACTTTCGGTATGGCAAATACCTTTGTCACCTTCTTATTATTATTTATTGGTTTAACCTGGTGGAAACTGAAATGGGTACAGCATCGGTGGCGCTGGCTGGTATTGCTTGGCGTACTGACGAGCTTGTTTGTCAGTACCAAGTCCTTATTTAGCTTGATGATGCTTGCTGTTTTTGTCTTGGTTTTGATTGCTCCCAGATTGAGCTTGCTGAATTTGATTGGTGGAATATTGCTATTTGGGATCGTGATTGCCTTATTTGCCAGTTCAGAATTTGGGCAACAACGCCTCACCTCAATTGCTAACACACCCCTTCTCAATCCCGATATTGACATATCACGGGCAATACTCCTGTCCGAGGGGGATCATAATAGCTTTAACTGGAGGCTTTCTCAGTGGAATTTACTACTCAAGCGATGGCAAGAGTATCCGTTTTTAGGATACGGTTTGGGTTTGAGCGTTCAAGTCGCTGGTAATGGATTCTTACCCCACAATGACTACATTAGGGCGGTAATTGAGGGAGGAATTCTCGGTTTTGTGACTTATATAGGCTTTTTCTTAGCTCAGGGAGTACGTCTTGTTCAATTAATGTATCAAGCACCCCGTAACAGCCGACAATATGAATTGTGTTTTATTTTGTTAGCTATTCTAGCATCTCTTCCTGTTGGAATGATTACAGAAAATATCTGGAGTCATACAACTCTTTTTTTCTACTGGTGGGCTTTGTTTGCAGTCGTAGGTTGGAATTGGAGTGAGGAATATGAAGAAATTCATGAATGACATACTACAAGATTGGAAAATTAATCAAGACACAAGCTTAAAATCCCGTCTCATATTATTAATGTTTCGCATAGCACAAAAGCTTGGTGATTTACCAACTCCCTTTTCTTGGATTTCCAAGTTTTACTTTGGTATATATCTGTTCATTGTTGATTGGCTCTTAGGTGTTGAATTGCCCTGGAACACCCAAGTTGGAACAAAACTAAAACTACATCATGCACGGGGATTAGTTATCAATCATGAAACTATAATTGGGAACAATTGTATTCTCAGACATTCAACAACAATAGGAAACAAAAAACTCTTGGATGGGTCAATTAGTGGTTCACCAAAAATAGGCAATAATGTAGATATTGGAGCTAATGTTGTCATTCTTGGTGAAATTACAATTGACGATGATGCAGTGATTGGAGCTGGTTCTGTTGTTGTCAAAGATGTTCCTAAAGGTGCTGTCGTTGCAGGCAATCCTGCAAGAATTATTCGCATGACAAATAAAACGATGTCTTCCGTGTTAGTGGTTAGTGGTTAGTGGTTAGTGGTTAGTGGTTAGTGGTTAACAACTAACAACTAACAACTAACAACTAACAACTAACAACTAACAACCAACAACCAACAACCAACAACTAACAACCAACAACTAACAATCAACAACCAACAACCAACAAC
>NZ_WJFC01000348.1 GCF_009725235.1 Scytonema sp. UIC 10036 | reverse complement strand
TACTTCGCCTTAATAACTACCAAATTATAATTCAAAAATATCAATTAGCAATTAGCAATTATCCATTAGCCATTAGCCATTAGCCATTAGCACAACATCAATTCCACTCGCTTTGCCAGATATGCTTCGAGTTCTGACAGAGGTGCAGAACCATCAGCAAAGCGAGCAAAGCCAAGCATCGTAGGTAAATCTTCCGCATCTCGCAGCCCTACCGTAGGAATGCTGGAACTGAGAGAACGTAAAGAATAATCTTCGGAATTGAAGACGGGATTGCAGTGAACTATAGAAGTTTTCTGCATGGGATCTATGCGGGTACGGTAGACACGCAAAATTTCTGCAGCACCACGGGGAGGATCGTTCTCACAACCATCAGAAACAATAATCACCAAGTCTGCCCCCCACTCCAAAGCATCCAGTACGGGGGAGGCTAAGTCAGTTTGCCCGCAAGGGTGAACGAGGAGAGCATCTTTTATAGGTGCTGTCCAAAAAGCTTGGTATTCTTGAGATGCTGCTTTTAATAAATAATGTGTAGCTAATGCCACACCCAATGGACGGCGGCGCTTTTGTGAAGAGCCAGAACTAGAATAGCTGCAATCTAAAACCGCTGCTACTCGTCCCAGTTTCAAAGGCGCTTTTTTTAATGCCAACCAAGCAGATTTTTCTAGTGCTCGATTTAAAGTTTGCCATTCCTGCTGTCGAGTTTCTAGAGGTAAGGAAAGAATATACAACGCCAAACGAGTGAGAGGAAGACAACCCAAATCGAGGTTAATTTCTACTTCATCAGTTCGTTCGGCTGCATTCTGAAAACGTAACTTTTCAGTCAAAGTCATGCGTTCTTGAATGCGAGATAAGAAAACATCACGAGGAATTTTATGCTTGGCAGCCAAACCTTCTGCAATAGTAAATGGTAAGTCATAAACAGCTTCAGCACTGTAATGTGCTTGACGAAATTTTTCAAATAATTCTGTTTCGTAAACCTTTTGTTTCCAGTTGTTGAACAGAAAATTACTTAATTCACCTTGCAGTTTAAGATGGGCATGAGAAACAATCGCTCTTACCTTAGAACGGTATTTGACAGCATCAAAGCTGATGTCTCGACGCTGTTGAACATATTCGCGTGCGATCGCCCGACTGCGACGGTTATTAATTCGTTGTTTCCGCAACTGCTGCAACACACCCCAAGCCCTTTGTGGAGGCAATTGTTTTAGTGCTGCTGCAATTAATGCACCTTCTTCCTTACGATATTCATTTTTAGCCTCTCGTCCAGTTGCTAACAGTTTTAAAATAATTTGTGCTTGATTAAAGTGATTGATACCAGATACCAGAGTGCGAGCATATAGCAAACGGTAATTACCTATAATATAGTCATGTAAAAAATCGATAGAAACTCGTTGACCATAGGCATCATCATAAAATTCCTTTTGTCCCGTGCAAGCAAGACAGGCATTAATAAACATGACTAAATCTTCTCGTGTAACCTGCTCGAATCGCAGATTTAAAGTAGCATTCATAACCCAAATAAAAAAGGTTTGTAGTCCATTAAGATGCTGTTTGGGGAAAGGAAGCACGACTAGCTTAAACAGCTTAACAAGGCTATGACGGAAGTCGTACAAAAGTCCCGCAAACAGCAAGACTGAATATTTTGGATGAGCGGTAAGTTTCTCAATCCAAAATCTAAAATCTAAAATCCAAAATAATATCCATTAACCGCGAACTGATGACTGATAATCAGTTACTGATAATTGCGACAGTTGCTGCAACAATAATTCTACAGATGGTGAAAGTGCAGCTACAAAAACACCCGTTTCACTTTCTACATCTGATGTCAACCAAAGACCTTTAAGAACAACCTCAACAAAATCAGTATCACAAGGGTAAAATTTTACACTATCTTCCTGAATTGAGCTTTCCATCTCAAGCAAGGAAGAAACTCCAGCAGTTAGCAAAAAAGAAGCAGTAGTAGGTTTAACATGGATACCCGTCTTCAAGCGTACAGCCAACGCAACTCTGATGTTGACCCAATCTTCCAAAGATTCATTTAAACGCTCTAGGGTGAAGTTATTTTCAGTGTAAGTTAGTTTTAGCATATCAACTTCCGGGCATAAGGTTATAGAATCCTTGGGGCTCCCTTTTCTATAACATCACTTTACTTGGGGCAAATTCCCTAAAGCTAACAAAAGTCGCAACAGTGAGAAAGCTTGTAAAATCTGGATTAGATTCTTAGGGGAAGTTGTTAAACTTAGGGGAATCCCCGAACTTTTAAGTCAATGGAGAATGAGAAGTAGGTCCATTCTATTCTCTAACCCCTATTCCCCATTCCCTATTCCCTATTCCCCAGCCCCTGATAACAATGGCAAGACCAAGCTATGGCCCAGAAGCAAAAAAACGCACAAAGCGTTTGTTAGAAGTACTGCTAATGTATGCTGCTGATGAATTGGGTGAGTGCAATGAATCAGCATTGGATGCGCTACGCCCGCAAGTTCAGATACGATGGCAAACAGAGAATCGCTTGGTTGTGAGAACGAAAGTTAGATTTTTGGCAGCGCTGACGGGTTTAGAGTCCGGGCAAAATTCATTAAACGGCGAACAAATTAAGGAAGCTTTAAAGCGATTCGAGGATTTTTTGGAGATTCTAGAAGATAACCGTGCATCTAGGGGTGGTTCGGAAACTTGGCACTTTACACTCAAGCTTTGGTACAGTCGTTGGGACAAGGAAGCCAACTTACGAAAGTTTGATACAGAGTGGGAAAGCCGTCGCCCTGAAAAGTCGAAGTTGGGGGACAAGGGGACAAGGGGGACAAGGGGGACAAGGGGAAACTGCTACCTTGTCTCCCCTATCTACCTTGTCTACCTTGTCTCCTCCCTCTTCCTCTCCCAACTGGCAACAACTATGCCGCAGTACCCTAGAAGCACAAAATCAAAGACGGTTAACGACCAATCCCCTGACAAGTTTGGATGGGTTGAGTTTTGATTTGGATGAAGTGTATGTACCTTTGGGATTGATGGAACGGAAACACAGAGATAGGCGGAGTGAAGATGTTTCTCCAGACCAAGGTTCGCAATTATACGAAACGGAAGAGCGACTGGTTACTCAAACTTTTACACCTAATGAATTTTTAGAACAGGTTCTCAAGCAAAGGCGCAGCAGACGGATTGCGATTGTTGGAGAACCAGGTGCAGGAAAAACCACTTTACTGCAAAAAATTGCATTTTGGGTATTAGATAATACTGAAGATTTACCTGTTTGGGTTTCTCTTGCGGATTTACAGGGAAAGACTTTGGAACAGTACCTGGTTCACGATTGGTTGCGATCGGCGACTCGCAAACTGTGTGTTTCGCAAGAAATACAAGAGGCATTTTGCGAACAGTTTAACCAAGGAAGAGTGTGGTTACTGCTGGACGCTGTTGATGAAATGGCAATGGAATTCAGTCATGCTTTGACCAAGATTGCTAGTTTCTTAACGGGGTGGGTAGCAGATGCGAGAGTCATACTCACTTGTCGGCTTAATGTTTGGGATGGAGGGAAAAATGCTTTAGAATGTTTTGATACTTATCGTAACCTAAATTTTACTTACGGGGATTCTCAAACACCAGACCAAGTAAAGCTATTTATTTACCGTTGGTTTCGGGATAATCCTGAATTGGGACAGAAATTAAGATCGGAATTAGATCAACCAGGGAAAGGGCGGATAAAAGATGCAGTTAAAAATCCCCTACGCTTGGCGCTAATGTGCCACACTTGGGGGTTGGGACGGGGAGGATTGCCCAATACTAAAGCTATGCTTTACGAGCAGTTTGTGGAAGCCATATATGAATGGAAACAAGATCGTTTTCCCACAACTTCCACTCAGCGTCAAGAATTAAACAAGGCATTAGGACAATTAGCTTTGCAGGCTATAGCGCAAGAAAAAACCAAATTCCGCCTAAGCCATCGCTTTGTTTGCCAAGTATTAGGTGCGCCTGATGAAGGAATGTTTCAATTAGCACTACAACTAGGTTGGCTGAATCAAGTGGGAATATCAGAAACCCAAGGAGAAAAAGTTTATGCTTTCTACCATCCCACTTTTCAAGAATACTTTGCGGCGCTTGCAATTGATGACTGGCATTTTTTCTTGGACTGGGGGAGTGGTGAGTGGGGAATGGTAAGTGGTGAAAATACCCTACTCCCTACTCCCTACTCCCTACTCCCTAATTTCCGTATTTTTCAACCTGAATGGCGGCAAGTTATTTTGCTATGGTTGGGAAGAGATAGTGTACCGCAAGCACATAAGGAAGCATTGATTCAAGCACTGACTCAATTTAAGGACGGTTGCGGGGGATTTTTTAGCTATCAAGCTTACTTTCTAGCAGCACAGGGAATTGCTGAGTTTGCAGAGTGTTCTTTATGCTATAAAATTGTGAAACAACTGATTGAGTGGCGATTTGGTTATTACCATGTCGTAAAACAAAAGTGGTGGCGGTTTCCCTCTCCTATTTTAGAGGGCGCAAGGATTGCGTTATTGAAAACAGACCGTCGATGTGCGATCGCATCTCTAGAAGAGTTTATCCAAACCAGCCAAAATGACTTTGACAAATGGAACGCCGCCTACAGCCTGGGAAAAGTTTTCGATCCGGGTAATCAAATTGCGATCGCAGCTTTAGAGCAAATTGTCACATCAATCCAGCACGAAAACCTCTGTTGGCAAGCAGCAGATAGCTTGGGAAAAGTCGATCCAGGTAACCCAGTTGCGATCGCAGCACTGATAAAAATTATTGAGTCCACCAAAAAGGATTCAACTCGCAGGAAAGCTGCATATAGCTTGGGCAAACTAGCTCCAGAAAATCCAATTGCTTTCTCCACACTTGAAAAAATTGTCAATACAACAACTCATGATGCTTTAAAACAACAAGCAGAGAATAATTTAAAAGTGCTACGTGGGGAAAAAGAACTTCTGCATCAAGAATTTGACAATTTAGAAGACAGAGACACACTTTCACCCCACAATCAAATAGAAAACACTACTAGTAATGCCAGAGTCATAACCTCCCTAGTCCAAGGAATAGCACTCACGACAGATGAAGATAGTAAAAGACGAAGAGCATGCAGGTTAGCCAAAATCGATCCAGGTAATCAAATAGCATTTTATACTCTAGTAAATCTTGTAAAATCTGCTATTAGTGAACTAGTTCGCAAGCGAACAGCAGATAATTTTAAAAAACTCCTTCTTGACGAACAAATACCAGAATTAATAGGATTATTAAAGAATTGTTTTTCTGATGAAGTCAAAGAAAACGAACTAGAAGAATTTCGTCACTGTTATAAACTTCTATGGTATTGCTCAGAAAAAATGAACTATGTAGATTTTTATAGAATTTGGCACTCTATCAGCGATCGGTAGGGTGGGCATTGCCCACCAAAAGCTACATATGGTATGTTTTATCTCTACTATCGTAAAATTTTACTTTGTATTGGAATCATACATTGCATAAACAAATGGTACATAAACTTTTCGTATCAGGCTTGTGTCTACTCCTACTATCATTAGCAGCTTGTTCTCCTAACACAACCGGAACTTCACAAACAACTAATGCAACAGAAACAAAACCCTTAGTCACAGGAGCAATTCCCGATCAAGATCCAGAGAAACTGCAAAGACAGTACACCAAATTAGCTTCTTATTTACAAAAAGAGCTTGGAGTTACCGTAGAATATAAACCAGTTACCGATTATACAGCAGCCGTGACAGCATTTAAAGTCGGAGATTTAGACCTAGTATGGTTTGGAGGATTAACCGGTGTTCAAGCAAGACTTCAAGTCCCTGGAGCGGAAGCCATTGCTCAACGTGATGTAGATGAAAAATTCCATAGTGTATTTATTACTAATAAAAAAAGTGGAATCAAACCCTTCAAAAATATCTCAGACCTCAAGCAACTGAAAGGACGAACCTTTACTTTCGGGAGCGAATCATCCACATCAGGTCGTTTAATGCCACAATACTTTCTAGAGCAAGCCGGTGTAAAACTCACAGACTTCAAAGGAGAAGCAGGTTTTTCTGGCGACCACGACAAAACACTGAAACTTGTCGAAGCAGGAAGTTTTGAAGCGGGTGTATTGAACGAAAAAATCTGGCAAAAGCGTCTTGAAGCTAAAGAAATAGACATCAGCAAAGTAGAAGTTATTTGGCGCACTCCAGAATACTACGATTATCACTGGGTGATTAACCCGCAAGTTAAACAACGCTATGGCGAAGATTTTGTCAAAAAAGTTCAAACCGCATTGTTAAAATTAGATCCCAAGATACCAGAGCAAAAAGAAATTCTCGACCTTTTACAAGCAGAAAAATTCATTCCTACCAAGAATGAAAACTATGCACAAATTGAAAAAATAGGTCGCAAAATTGGCAAAATAAAATAAATGGTCATTGGTCATTGGTCATTTGTCATTTGTGTTGGATTATTCGTAGTGATGAATAAAGCCGTACCAATTTTTGAACTGAAAAACGTTACACAACAATTTGGGAGCTTCCAGTCTCTGACAAATATCAACTTGAAAATTTACTCAGGTGAACGGCTTGCGCTTGTAGGTTCGAGTGGTGCGGGGAAAAGTACTTTAATCAGCTTGCTTAATGGTACGTTGCAACCGACTCAAGGGGAAGTTTGGGTATTGGGTCGTAACTTAGTGAATCTGAGTCCCAAATCTCTTCGACAAGTGCAAAAGCAAATTGGTACAATTTACCAACAGTTTCATTTAGTAGATAATTTACAAGTTATTCACAATGTCAACGCCGGACATTTGGGACGTTGGTCGTTCTTAAAAGCCGCGATTTCGCTGATTTACCCGTTGGAGGTAGAAACAGCTTATAAAGCGTTAGCACAGGTAGGAATTCCTGAAAAGCTCTACGAACGTACAAACCGATTGTCTGGCGGACAGCAACAACGGGTGGCTATAGCCCGCGTGTTGGTGCAAGATCCTGCTGCTATTCTTGCGGATGAACCTATATCTAGTCTTGACCCTGAACGCAGTCGTGAAGTGATGAATTTGTTGTGTCAGTTGAGTGCAGAGTCGGGGAAAACTCTAGTAACTAGTTTGCATGCGATTGAATATGCTCGCAGTTATTTTCAACGTATTGTAGGTTTGCGAAAGGGGGAAATTTTGTTCGATCTTTCTGCTGGGAAGGTTTCATCAAAAGTTATTGAGGAGTTATATAGGATTGAACCGCAAAGACGCGAAGTACGCGAAGAGAAATGAGTGAGGGAGAGAGGGACAAGGGAAACAATGACAACTAACAACTAACAACTAACAACTAACAACTAACAAATAACAAATAACAAAAAACAAAAAACAAAAAAAAA
>NZ_WJFC01000347.1 GCF_009725235.1 Scytonema sp. UIC 10036 | reverse complement strand
CCCCAGTCCCTACCCCCTATCCCCTAATCTCTAGTAGACACAACAGTACTGGGTGCAGCTATCATTGCTGCGATTGTCGGTTCACTCCAACGTGCTAACCAATTGGGTTGGATACCATAAATCACAATCAGCACTGCTAATACAACTGCAGGCGCACGTTCTGCCCAAGAAACACGAGGTAAATTTGAAACCTGTGGGGATAAGCGTCCAAAAAAGGCACGGTTTGTGAGCAGCAAGAAGTAAACAGCTGTTAAACCCGTACCAATCATGGATAGAAGGGTTTGCACTGGAAACACTGCAAAACTGCTGCGAAAAACGATGAATTCAGAAATAAACCCTACCATGCCCGGTATACCAGCACTTGCCATAACGCCCAACACCATCAAACTTCCAATCACTGGCATTCCTCGTTCGGGATTGAGCAGCCCTCGCAAAGTATCTAAGTCACGGCTACCGGCTTTTTTATAGACAATTCCCACAAGTAAAAACAAAAGCGCAGAAATTAACCCGTGGCTGATCATTTGCAACATAGTTCCCAAAACACTGAGCGGTGTTGCTGCCGCAGCTGCAAGAAGCACATAGCCCATGTGTCCTATGGAACTATATGCCACCATTTTCTTCATATCTTTTTGGGCGATCGCACAAGATGAGCCATAAAGTACGCTCACGACTGCCCAAGTTGCCAGTGCGGGGGCGAGATAATGCCAACCCTCTGGTAACAAGTTCATTCCAAATCTGAGCAAACCATAAGTTCCCAACTTGAGCAGCACCCCGGCTAACAGCACCGAAACAGGTGTGGAAGCTTCAACGTGAGCATCGGGTAACCAAGTATGTAGGGGAACTAAGGGAATTTTGATGCCAAAACCAATTAAGATTCCTAACAGCAATAGAACTTGAGTTTCTAATGTTAAAGTTTGGGTACTTATGGCATCCAACGCAAAGCTAGAAGAACCGCTCAGCCAAACGATACCGAGAAAACTCGCTAAAATGATGATTCCAGAAACAGCAGTGTATATGAGAAATTTAGTAGCTGCATAACCGCGTTTTTGTCCACCCCAAATAGCTATCAATAGGTATAGGGGAATAAGTTCTATTTCATAAAACAGGAAAAACAGCAGTAAATCTTGTGCGATAAAAGCTCCATTAACCCCTGCATTTAAGAGTAGGAGTAAGGAGTAGTAAAAGCGAGGACGACTAATTTCTGTATCGCTACTGTAGATGGCAATACCAGTTAGCAACCCGTTCAAAAGTACCAACGGTAACGACAAACCATCTATTCCAAGACGATAGTTTAAACCTAGAGTCTCTATCCAAGGCAAAAACTCGGTGAATTGTTGATTGACTTCTGAGAGGTTAAACAAACTTGCCAGTACTAATGTCCAAATGAAAATCACACTGGCAATGACCAAAGCAAATCTCTTACTAGCTTTTGGAGTCATTCCAAAAGGTAAAAAACTGATGAATGCCGCACCTAGCAATGGCAACAAAATTAAAGTACTGAGCATATTTTGTCCTTTGTCATTTGTTATTTGTCCTTTGTCATTTGTTATTTGTCCTTTGTCATTTGTTATTTGTCATCTGTTCTTACTAACAACTAATGACTAATGACCAATGACACTTGACCAATGCCCAATGCCCAATGCCCAATGACCAATGCCCAATGCCCAATGACCAATGCCCAATGACCAATGCCCAATGCCCAATGTCCAATGCCCAATGACCAATGATTAATGACCAATGACCAATGACCAGTGACTAATGACCAACTAATTAGGAAACCTAAAACACTGACGCCAATGAGGATAGTCAATAAATAACCTTGTGAACGACCTGAGACGCTGTACTTTAAGGATTGCCCGCTAAATATTGTCGCAAATCCTACTAGGTTGATGAAACCATCCACTAAATAGCGATCGCTCCAAGCAGAAAATCTAGAAAGCAATGCGACTGCACTCACTACTGTGACTCGATAAACTCGGTCAATGTAAAAGTCATAACCCAATAAATCTTGTACAAATCTCCATGCCAGAATTCTGGATCGTGACCAAGCTTTGTGCAGGTAAATACTAGACCCGATAGTCACTCCTACTAAGCTAGATGACAATAAAATAGCTACTACGTACCAATTTATACTCTGCCAATCTGGAAGTAAGTACCATTGCTGTAGCATGAGAGGGACTAACAAAGTGACTGTGGTAAGTGCCACCATTGGAAATGCCATTGGCCAAGCCACTTCTGGCGCACGGCGGGTTTTTGGTTGTGCCTCTCCCCAAAAAACTAACCTGAAGACTCTTGTTAAATTTAATGCTGTTAAACCATTCACAAGTACCAAAATTCCAATCACCCAAGGGCTAACCAAAGCTAAACCATCAGCCCAACCTAACATTGCCCAAAAGCTTCCCAATGGTAGCAGCGTTACCATACCGGCTGAACCAACAACAAAGGCAGTGGTGGTTGCTGGCATGCGCGACCACAACCCACCCATTTCTGTCAAGTCTTGCGTGCTGGTGGTGAATATGACTGAACCAGAACTCATAAATAGCAGTGCTTTTGCAACAGCATGAGTGAATAACAACATCAGAGCAACGCCCCCTTGTTGCATTCCGACTGCCAAAAATGCCAAGCCCATATATGCACTTGTGGAATGGGATAGTGCTCGCTTAATATCAATTTGGGCAATTGATACCAACGATGCACCGACTGCTGTCACTGTACCCATAATAATTAAAGCGTTTAGGGCAACTGGAGACAGTGCTAGAAGTGGTTGTAGTTTATACAGTATGTAAGCTCCACCAGCCACTACCATTGAGTTCCGCATCACCGAAGCTGGGTTGGGACCTTCCATAGCTTCATCCAACCACAGGTGTAGGGGGAACTGAGCGCATTTACCAGCAGGTCCTGCTATTAATGCCAAACCCAGTAAAGTTGATGTGACAGGGCTTAACTCAGCTGTTTGTGCCCATTCATATAAATCTGAGAAATTTAAGCTCCCTGCCATGTTGGAAAGCGTGACAACTCCCATAAGTAGGAGTAAGTCTCCCACTCGTTTGGTCAAAAATGCATCTCGTGCTGCTGTTACCACCAGAGGTTGTGCGTACCAGAACCCTACCAACAAGTAGGTAGAAAGAGTCAGCATTTCTAAGAGGGCATAACTGAGAAATAAGGAATCACTGATAGCTAATCCACTCACTGCTGCTTCAAAAAATCCCATTAAGGCAAAGAAACGCGCTAATGCCCAGTCTTTCTCCATGTAACCTAGGGCATAAATTTGTGCCAGCAAACTTAACCCGGCGATCATCGCTGTTGCGCCAATACTGACAGGAGAAATGTCCAAAGCAAAGGACAAATCAAAATCTACAGCCTTAAACCAGGTAATGACAAAATTTTCTGGTTCGCTATTCCAAATATCTACAAATACCAGCAGACTGTGAACAAAAGCCACAACAGTTGTTAACAGGTTGAAATAAGCGGCTGGTCTGGGTCCTGTACGTTTAACAAGCCCCATTGCCCAAGGTAAGGTTAAAATCGCACCGATTAACCCATAAAAAGGTATCCACCAACTGGTTGAAAACAGAAACTGATTCATCTAAAGATTCCCTAGAAAAAAATGTTTTTATGATTTGATGAAATGGTTTTCATCCCCCGACCATCTTGGAGAATTCCAAATGGATTCTTCAATACGACTTTTTCATTTTTTACCTCTAACATACAAAAAAAAGATAATATCCCTGAAAAAAACATCATTTTCCTAACCTTTCTCGGTCTCCATTGGTGAAATTGGAATTGCTAATGATAAAAACCCAGTTTATAAGGTAGATAATTAAAAATTATATATTTTCTTTATACAGTTTCTACACGGCTAGCAAAAAGCGAGGAAAGACAGCAGAAGAACACGCCCTCGCTTTCAGTCATTCCTCTTCGGATAGAATTTCGGCTTGTATGAACTTGCCTTAGCCAATGTCATAAAAAAATTATAAAGCAGAAGTGGCTGCTCTAGGAATCTGTGAAGTTCGGTTGAGCAAAATCACCTCCCTTAATTTATGTTAAGTTTTTTAAAACTTTTTTATTACAAACTATTATGGTAATTTATATTGCCAGGGGTGCTAAGCTTTTCTATGCTTAATTTGGATATGCTTTTCAAGCTTAAGATCGGCGTACCCGTCTAAATTTTCGGTTCTTCAGTACATATTGCAATAACTTATTCAGGAGTTCTGCGATGCCAATTGCAGTTGGGATGATTGAAACAAAGGGGTTTCCAGCAGTAGTGGAAGCAGCAGATGCGATGGTGAAAGCCGCTCGCGTCACTTTAGTAGGGTATGAAAAAATCGGCAGTGCTCGGGTTACTGTAATCGTTCGCGGAGATGTATCTGAAGTACAAGCTTCAGTTGCTGCGGGAGTTGAAGCAGCCAGAAGAGTCAATGGCGGTGAAGTTGTATCCACTCACATTATTGCCCGACCCCACGAAAACCTAGAATACGTCTTGCCCATCCGCTACACCGAAGCGGTGGAGCAATTCAGGACGTAAGGATGCTTTGATTTTGGATTTTGGATTTTGGATTTTAGATTTTAGATTGGGGGATTTGGAATTGGGGATTGGGGATTGAGGATGCGTGGATGGGGTTGCTCAAGCATCAAGCTAGGGACTAATATCTCGTAAACTAAACTCCAAGAAACTAGTACAATGCGGCGGAAATAAAGCAACCATTTCAAACAGGCAAAAGCCTTGATATTCCATACTTTTGACTTTTGACTTTTGACTTTTGACTTTCGCCTTGCGGTACTAGGTTTTATCTAGAACGCATACCTTGACTCACAAGCGAGTGGGTTAGCAGTATAGAAGCCAGTTTTGAAATCCAAAATCCAGAATCCAAAATCCAGAATCCAAAATCCAGAATCCCAAATCCCAAATCCCAAATCCCAAATCCCAAATCCCAAATCCATAAGTTTTGTGTTCATTTTTTAAGCATAGAGGAACAAAATCCATGTCAATCGCAGTAGGAATGGTTGAAACGCTGGGCTTTCCAGCAGTTGTAGAAGCAGCAGACGCAATGGTGAAAGCAGCTCGTGTAACCTTGGTAGGCTATGAGAAAATTGGAAGTGGTCGTGTAACAGTTATTGTTCGGGGGGATGTTTCGGAAGTACAAGCTTCTGTTTCTGCTGGAGTTGAATCCGTAAAGCGAGTCAATGGCGGACAAGTTCTGTCCACACACATCATTGCTCGTCCTCACGAAAATTTGGAGTATGTTCTGCCTATTCGATACACCGAAGATGTAGAGCAATTCCGCGAAAATGTTAATGCGATTCGTCCCTTTGGTGGTAGAAGACCATAACGTGTAATGCAAATTGCAAAAGTTCGCGGCACAGTAGTGAGCACGCAAAAAGATCCAAGTCTGAGGGGTGTAAAACTACTGCTGTTGCAATTGGTAGACGAAGAAGGACGTATTCAGCAAGAATACGAGGTAGCAGCTGATAGTGTGGGTGCTGGAGTAGATGAATGGGTACTGGTTTGTCGTGGCAGTGCTGCCCGTCAAATTTTAGGAAATGAGCAACGTCCTGTAGATGCAGCCGTCGTGGCAATAATTGATACAGTTCACGTTGAAGATCGGCTGATTTACAGCAAAAAGGATCAGTATAGGTAGTTGCTAATGGCTAACGGCTAATGGCTAATGGCTAATGCAACAATTAGCAATTAACAATTAGCGATTAGCAATTAACAATTAGCAATTAGCAATTAGCAATTAGCAATTAGCAGTTAAGAGGAGGAATTTAGTCATGGCAGTTAGCAGCACGGCGGCACCCCCAACCCCGTGGTCAAAAACTTTAGATGAGCCGAAAATCCATGAAAGTGCCTTTGTACACCCTTTTTCTAACATTATTGGAGATGTACGCGTTGGTGCTAATGTGATTATTGCACCAAGTACTTCTATTCGGGCAGATGAGGGTACGCCTTTTCATATAGGTGAAAACACTAATCTACAGGATGGTGTAGTAGTTCATGGATTGGAGCAAGGACGGGTCATCGGTGATGACCAGGATGAGTATTCTGTATGGATTGGTAGCAATGCGTCTATTACCCATATGGCTCTCATTCACGGACCTGCCTATGTCGGAGACAGTTGTTTTATCGGCTTTCGCTCAACAGTGTTTAACGCTAGGGTAGGGGCAGGTTGCATTGTCATGATGCACGCTTTGATCCAAGATGTGGAAATTCCTCCTGGCAAGTACGTACCTTCTGGAGCAATTATTACTACTCAGCAGCAAGCAGATCGCTTGCCAGATGTGCAAGACCAAGATAAGCACTTTGCCCATCATGTTGTAGGTATTAATCAGGCTTTGCGGTCTGGCTATCTTTGTGCCGCAGATAGTAAGTGTATTAGAAGAGTTAGAGACGAACTAGATAAATCTTATACAAGCAACGGTGTTAACGGATTAGAAAGGAGTAACGACGTGGCGAGCAGTAGCTTGGGTGCTGAAACAGTAGAACAGGTACGCTACCTGTTAGATCGAGGGTACAAAATTGGCACAGAGCATGTTGACCAAAGACGGTTCCGCACAGGCTCTTGGCAAAGTTGTCGCCCCATAGAAGCGAGATCCGTTGGGGAAGCAATCTCACTTTTGGAAGGTTGTCTGAGCGATCATTCTGGAGAATATGTACGCCTGTTTGGTATTGACCCTAATGGCAGACGGCGTGTGTTGGAGACGATAATACAGCGTCCGGATGGAGTCGCAAATACATCTTCTACTTTTAAAGCTCCTACACCAACGAGCAGCAGCTACAACGGTAATGGCAACAGCAACAGTACAAGTACGAGTAGCAACAAAATCAACGGTGACATAACACAGCAAATCAGCCAGTTATTAAACCAGGGTTATAAAATTGGCATGGAACACGTAGATGAGCGTCGCTTCCGCACGGGTTCTTGGCAAAGCTGTACCCCCGTAAATGCAACAAGTACAAGAGAGGTAGTTGCTGCATTAGAAGAATGTATGAGCAGTCACCAAGGTGAGTACGTGCGGCTGATAGGGATTGACCCCAAAGCTAAGCGTCGGGTACTAGAAACCATCATTCAAAGACCGGGAGATCCAGTTTCTTCAATTAGATCCACCAGTTCAAGCTCTAGTGCATCTTCCTCAAGCTACTCCTCCTCGAGCTACTCTACAGCAACCGCCTCAGCGACCAGTACCCGTTTAAGTTCTGAAGTCCTTGACCAGCTGCGACAGCTTATTGCTAGTGGGTATAAAATTAGTGCAGAACACGTAGATCAACGGAGATTCCGCATGGGTTCTTGGTCTAGCTGCGGACAGATTGAAGCTAATTCCGCATCACAAGCAGCAGCAGCATTGGAAGCTTTCCTAACAGAGTATCCAGGAGAATACTTGCGCTTAGTTGGCATTGACCCCAAAGCCAAGCGCCGTGTAGCAGAGGTGATTATTCAACGTCCGTAGTTTAGGGGACAAGGGGGACAAAGGTAGACAAGGGGGACA
>NZ_WJFC01000346.1 GCF_009725235.1 Scytonema sp. UIC 10036 | reverse complement strand
CCATAATCAATACTGCTGCAAGAGTTGATAGGGGAATAAGATTTAAAATCACAGGAATTGATAAAACACAAATTAACAGAAGGATTCCGTGGATAATGGTTGACATTTTTGAGGTCGCTCCGGCATTGGCATTGGCAGAACTTCTAACGACTACGGAGGTCATTGGAAGCCCGCCGATAAATGAGCTTACAAGATTTCCTATTCCCTGGGCTGTTAAATCCAGATTGGTGTCAGTTATCTCTTCGCTTTGTACATCCAGCCTGTTTCCCGAGTCGGCTTCAATAACAAAAGCAGCCGTTTCAATAGAAAGCTACATAGCAATTGTTGCCTCTGCAATACCATACTATTCGGATTTAAAAAACATTGAAAACTAGGAATGGTATAAGGCTTTTGAAATTCGTCCAGCGATTGTGGAACCGAGAAGACACGATGGAGATAGTGCATAGGGCGTTTCTATTCGGAGTAGAGCATAGCCTGTCATCTTAAAACATTTCGCATTCAGGACAATACTGCGACTCACTTTTGCTACAGAAGCGCACCTGGAAGTTTTATATTCTTTTCAGAAAATTGACCTGTGTCCAGAATTGTAATTAATATTGGACAATAGACGATTTTGGTATGACACAACGAAATATGCCTCACCGGATGAATAGCTGCCGAATAATTATCGAAAAGTCATTCCGAAATTTCAGTCCCATTATCAAAATCGATTTTGGTGTGCTTTTCATTAATCTTTCGTGTCCCAAGCATGCTCGGGTTTTGTTTGGGCGCAGCAATAAAAAGATTCCGATGGGCTGCAAGTTTCTATTTCCTTCGATTTTTAACGTTATGGGGGAAGGACAGTGAGAATAGCTTCCTGCCCTTACATCCAAAAACCAGCTGGATGTTCTTCCGGCACATAATTCCGGCAGCAGAATAAATATTGATATCCCGAGATCGGTGATCGCGTCCATGCTCAACAATAGCCTGTTACATATGGCGGCAGCCGGCGGCTGATAGCGGAAAAGGTATTGGGAATTAGGGTTATTGGAGGATGCACTAATTAAAAAGGCATCCGCACGTATACCCTGCATGATGCTGATAACGGGGGACGCCCACGAAGCAAAAGCGCAATTCCCCAAACAAAGGGGAAGCGCTACTAAAATACAACGAGTCCGGAAGGGAAAATCTCCACTTTTTCCTCGCCATATTAATGATGTTTTTTCATGATGAATAAACTGCTGTGAATAAGAACTGATTTATCTGTTTTTGCAATTACACGAAAAATCAACCCAACTTCACCAATGATTGCGGGGTAAGTGTTTGTTATCACTATTTAAAACAAACTATCTCTCAACTCTGTTTTGAGATTATCCCAGTACTATCTTGAAGTTGAATATTAGACGTAATGTATCTTGTATAGTCGATGTATGAGTTTGTTAATTCTCATCATTTGTAGGGAGAGGGTTGAAAACAAAATATGTGTCTATAGTCTACACAACATCTGGAAGTACAACATCTTTGTTCTAACAGTTGTTTTCTCTCTTTGTGTCATCAAATATACGTTTAATAAATCAATTACAAAAGGATTGGAAATTTATTGTTTTATAAATAATGTACATGAATATTCAGTATCAAAAAAAAATGATATGAATAATGATCATCAATGAAAACTTATTAACATAATCTTAAACGCTTTCCGAGGCGGAGAAAATATGGATACATTTAAAGGCGACAGAGGATTAAGGAACTCATCTATCGGATATACAAAGAACGATTTAAATCTCCTTCCCAGAGCCGGTTGTAAGGATACGTTATAAGGTAATTCAACCAATCATTAGCTTATTTGGATATAGGGTCTGTTATCACGTATAACAAATAAAAGACCGATAGGGTGAAGAGTGTGGTCTCTTCTTCATTTGGTATTTATCGATTGACAATTCGTTCTGATGATAGGATCACTAGAAGGCGATTGACACCGAGGCATACCCCACGGTACAAGCTTTGTTTGAAGTTTTCAAGGAAAATACAGGTAATGTTAATAATTTACTGTTTCCAGGAGTTTCAATTTTCATTTCTTCACTTTAGAAAACTGATTCAAGATTTTCTTTTGCTGCTAACCCAGTTCAAAGCCCGTAAGGTTTTTGTTAAATTTTCTGGATGTCCTTTAAGGATTTTCTCAAAATAATTTCAGAATAATAATCTTACCCTGTCCTATATGATCAACCCCAGCCGTGTACAACAGGAATAAACTGCTTCAAGGATATATCTTTCCTGCACAGGCCATTTTGATACGGTGATTTTAGCACTGCTCCTGAACATTAAGTCTACGATGCCTGTCATTAGACTGCCTGTTTTTGGTTCATTGTCGATTGTCCCGCATCTCTGTTTCCTTAGATGACACAGTCATAGTACACATCGCGGATGAACGTTATCTCTCAACGGAACCACGGATTCAGCAGTCTACAAAGACTCCTGAGGCGTCAAATGGGCTAGCTTTTTACGATTTGGCACGCCATCAGTTGTATGTGGCCTACAGACCATAATGTTGTTTTATCTTTTAAGTATGTCATACAGCAATATTCTTTGTGTATAATGACGTTGTCGGCTGGAACTCATTATTCTGAAGTGTATCACAAATATTGGCAACTATTCTTGAGAGGGTAACTATATCAGTAAACTTCGCCGGATTATTATAGCGCCCACATCAGCCAGTATCATGGTGTTCACCAGACGAACTCGACGAGTCATACGTCTTTCTCTGAACAAAAACGGAGAGATACGAAGGTAAGAAAGAGGATTATGCACAGCTCAGTCTGGAGCAGATGCTCGCGCGACACGCAACCCCGGACGAAGTATTTATTGATCATAGAAAACTAGTATTGACCAATTATATTGTGAATACATCTCTCACGATATGGAGTTTGCGGAGCCGTTATTCAATATGCTGTATGACATAATATACTTTAAATGTTTAAGGGACACATCATATTGTCTGTGGCCACTACACAATTGTGGCGCGTAAAAGCATGCCATGACGCACTCAGGATCTGGCGACTGCTGAATCTGGGCTGAGAAACCTACCAGCGTGAGTAGTACTAGACTTTTCATCAAACCGAGGCTCGGGATCTATGGAGATGAAAAATTCAGGCTAGTTATCGACAGGCTCATATGTTGAGCTTAAATTGTTCAGTTAAGAGCAGTGCATTTCAATGGCGATTTATCAAAATGGCCTGTGTGCAGGAAAGATAGTATCATGAAGAGTATGTACTGTGATGTAGCACGGCGGTTGGTGTTTGGATCATAGGACTAGAGATAAGATCTTATTTGAAAATCCGTGGATGACACATTGTTTTGAGAAAATCTTAAAGAACAAACATTACAAGAAATAATTTACAACGCTTAACGGGTTTCATGCTTGGGTGAGATATTTGAGCAGTAACAGAGGATAGTTTTATATCTTAAAGAATGAAATGAAACTCATAGGAGTAATTATGACATTACTGCGTTTTCTTTCTGACTTCACGGGGCTTTAATTAATACCGGTATTGTGCCTCGTCCAATTCGGCCTGGTATATCATCAGACGAATGTTGTATCAATGACGAAGAGCCACACTCTCCCCTATCCTGTCTTTTAATATGTTTAACGGAAAGAGACCCCTCTCCAAACACTTTGATGTGTTTGATTACTTAAGTTTTCGAACCGTCTCTGGAGAGAAAAATCTTTTATACCGATAGATGATTCTTTTCATCTGTCGCCTTTCATTATCCATATTTTCTCCGCTCCGAAGCTTAATTTTTAATAAGTTTTTATGATCATTATTCATATCATTTTTTTTTTTGATACATGAATATATCATGTACTAGTTTATAAAAAAATATGAATTTTCCATCTTTTGTAATTGATTTATTTAAATAACATTGATCAAAGACAGATTTATTATTCAAGCATTTTATCATCAATGAAATAAATATCACGTTAATAGAGTGGCACGCGAATAAAGGAGAATTTCCCTTCCCGGACTTCGGTGCTTATTTTTTTTAGAGTAGAAAGACAGCTTAACACCCCTTTTTTTTGGTGTGTGATTGCGGGCCTAGTAGCTTCGGGGGCTGCCCCGTTTCTCAGAGACATCAATTGCAGTTGTATCGTGGGAGGCCTGTTGTATTGAAAGGATCAATAAGTAATTCCAAATAATATTTTCACGCTCATCAGAAGGCCAGGCTGCCGGATTCAACGCTTAGAGGTAGCTGACGCAGGGCGATCGAAAACGAACCGTTTGGGAGCGCATTCACCAATATTTTTCTTATGTAGCGCCCTGGGATTATTGCCCGGGAATCAGTCCAGTCTGGCTTTTGGGATTAATGTAAAGGGCAGGAGGAGTATTTTTCCATAATTATTCTCCCAATAACGTTGTATCGAAGGGAATGCTTCGCATGCCATCGGAATTTATTATTATTGGGGCTGAACAAATTCCGCAATGCTTTGGGAATTCGATAAGTTATGGAAGGCCACGGATAAGGGTAACGATTTTTGATAAAGGGACTGATTTCGGAGAATGCTAGTTTCGGCATTATTCGGCGCTATTTCATGCGGCCGGCAGCCAAATTCGTGTAACAGTAATCTCTAATTTCCATAATTATGACTATTGGGAACAAGGTTCATTTTCTGATGAACAGAATAAAGATGCTTCAGGGGAGTGTCGTGCCTTTTCCAAGCAGATAAAGCTCGCAGGTATTGTGCCTGGATAATGAAATTTTATAAGATGACGCAAGGGCAGCTCCACTTGGCGAATAGAAACCCAGCATCTTGTTCTTCTTCCGAGTTCACAATCGCTGGAAAACGATCGGTTCAAAAGCTGGTAGTTACTGTTTGGCTGATTTCAATGGTTTTGATAAAAATACCAAAGTATGGGATTGCAGGGGCAAACAATTGCTATTGTAGCTTGCTATGGTGAAACGATCAGTGTCTTTGTATTTGACGCTCGACAATGCTCTGGGTGGTACAGCGAGTGAAAATATAACTAACCGACACCTTAACAATCATGGGAATCTTAAAAGGCTCTTCCAGGGAATGAGAGGGATCTTGTAAGACTACAGTTTTATCCGGCGGGGCTCCAATGACCCTCGCGTTAGTTGTTAAGTGAAGTTCTGCCGAATGCCAACTTGCGGAGCGAAACCAATACATAAATGTAACCATTCGTCATCACAGAGAGAAATCCTGTGTGTGATAGATAGTTGTGTTTTAATCAATTCTGTGATCTTTTATAAATCTTATTTCCCCTTCTATCAACTCTTGCATAGCAGTTATTGATTATGGTAGGATAAAGCAAACCTCTTGCAACGCTGCCACTTTCAAAATTTCTGGCAATGTGGGAATTCCTAGAGTTGCATAGCGTGTGTGGCAACCGTAAGTTGCTGTTGTGGCAACGGATTTGCTGAAAGGTGTATTGAATCAGGGTCTTGCAGTCTCGATCCGTTTTCTATCGTCCTGCAGGAAATTAAAAGCGCTTACTATCAATGAGCAGAGGAAATTTAACTTGACGATAGCAGGACGAAATTATCAAAACATGAACAATGGGCTGATAGAAGTTTCATTCCTGAATCAAGGGGCAAGTCCGATGGGGAAAGAAACCATATGGAAAAATAATAAAGCCGAAACTCTACCGTGACTTATAGTATGAATTGCAGCAAGAGGCAACGGTCTTATTAACCTCTGCTTAGTCCAAAGCGTGCTTTGGGAGCAGATGAATTGATTAGGATTTTGCAATACTCAAGCGAGCTCAAGATAGAACGACATTCAATGCTAGAAACTTTTAGGGTTCAACACGTCATACCAGAGACTACGAAGAGATGAAACTCTCTATACTTGGAAGACACCATCAACGAGCAATGTATACACCAATCTGTTTACATGAATTTTTTTAACTGTAAAAATATAACAGATTATAATTAAACAGCAACATACGCACAATAACTCTCAGTCCTAGACTTTTTCTCATTACTCCTGAAAACAGATTAGAGTTTTTTTAAAGGAGAGAAACCAGTAGTACTGGTTAAATAACCTTAAGGCCACACGATAGATATTCTGGAAGCAGAGTAAATGCTCACCGCGAAGGACAGTGCTTCGATTATTGGCTAGATGGTCTCATGAGACTGTATAGACAACGCCGTTACTTCCGTCCAGCAAGGGTGATCTTTGTATCAGTGTTGTCTATAGAGTTCACGTATTTCTCAAGAGTATCAGGATTGCCAGTGGAAATTTATTGAGAAAAGCCAGCAGGATAATCGTGTTTATGTGGGTGTCGGGTATGTAATTATTTGCCTTGAGGAAACAGGCTACAAGCATGAGTTGTTTGTAGCTGGACCACACACCAAGGTCGCAGCGTAGCTATTGAAGATATGAGACGGCCCTTGAGCTCGCCTTGCACATAGATGTTGAATGTGACTTGGTGATGAATGCTAATGAGATAACCTGAACCACTTATAATCATTTGACACGATTTCAAACAGATAATTTTGAAGACGGCGAAGAGCGTAGTTCTAAAAACACCAATCTTTTGAAAAGATCTTAAACCATTCAAACCACGTAAGGAAGCGCTATCGAAGATAATCCGCAAGCCAGTTCGCCCTAAGAAAGCTTGGCGCAGGAAGGCAAAATATTAAAATTGGTAGGAGCAAATTATGATATTGTAAAGAAGAATCGCGGAATGCTGTACAGACTGTTTGTAGCAATCCTTCTCTGCTTCAGTCCAGCTAACGAAGGAAAAATGATCCAACATGTAATAAATATAACTTAATCGTATACGATAGATTGTGAAAATTTAAATGTTTTTAATAAGATACAATTATAACTCAGAAGGCATAGACGATATGGAAATGGCCTTATTTAGTTTACTTAGCGTAAGTTAAGAGCTATCTGTAATAAATAGCCAATAATTTAAGCCAGATTTATTCTTAAATTCTTACTTTTGAAATGATAAAACCTCTCACGAAAACTTAGACATGTCATTGGTTGCATTAAGAAAATTAATTACACTGAAACTACTGATTGATATGGCTTACTCAAAACAAATTATTTTTATTTAAATGAATTGTTCGTTAAATTCAGCAATTCCGGCAAAAAATGATGAATAAGCGGACGGCTGGCTATCGCAAAAAAATTTGAAATGAATAAGAAAATATATTGGCAAACCGTTTTCTATTTTGTTAAAAGATATGGTTCAATGCAGCCTCAAAAAGCAAAATCCGAGTTTAGAGAAGATATCTACAAGCTCTTTCAAGCACTTCTTTTTCATTTTCAGATAATGACATCAATTCCGTGAATAATGTTATATGATCATTAAATGGAAGGCAGATGATACCGCAACCACACCGTTGGAGTTTTGCTGAAAGTAACATAATTACCGCTTTACTCCCAACGAAAAGAATTTTCTTGAAAAAAAGATAGTGATGGACATTACCGTGTACAAAAGATAATCTGTTTTAACATAACGCGCTGCATTATTTCCCGTTGAAAGCAGACATCGTGTTGTTGATTCCTGCAAATACAAATGACAGG
>NZ_WJFC01000345.1 GCF_009725235.1 Scytonema sp. UIC 10036 | reverse complement strand
TTTTAGATTTTGGATTTTAGATTTTGGATTTTAGATTTTGGATTTTAGATTTTGGATTTTAGATTTTGGATTTTAGGCACAATCCTATGTACCACAAGAAATTTTAAATTTTAGATTTTGGGTTTTAGGCACAATTCCATGTACCACAAGAGATTTTAGATTCTGAATTTCAGATTCAATCCAAAATCCAAAATCCAAAATCCAAAATCCAATATTACTTTACTTTAGCGCTTCTGCACCACTCACCACCTCAAGAATTTGATCGGTAATCGAGGCTTGGCGTGCTTTGTTGTATGACCGGGTGAGGGTATTGATGAGTTCTTTAGCGTTGTCGCTAGCGCTACTCATTGCTGTCATCCGCGCTGCTAGTTCGCTAGCAGCAGATTCTTGTAGTGCTCTCAGTAACTGGTTGCTCAGATACAGAGGTAGCAGAGAATCAAGAATTTGTACGGGGTCTTGCTCAAAAATCATGTCACGAGGCAAAGTCCGTGTTGGGGTAGTGACTTTTGAGCGCTCTACCTCAAATTGACCGCCACGAGTTGTTAAGCGGAAAATTTCATCATCCTGTGCTTCCAAACCCTGTGGATCGAGAGGAAGTAGGGTTTGCACTACGGGACGGGAACTGACCAAAGAGACGAACTTGGTGTACACTAACTCAATCCGGTCTACTTTTTCAGACAGGAACAACGAGAGTAGTTCGTCAGAAATTTTTGTGGCTTCTGCTGCAGTCGGAATTTGCTCTAAGCCAGTGTAGGTTGCATCAATGGGTTGGTCTCGGCGTTGGAAGTACTGAGCCGCTTTACGTCCTACAATGACAAATGTATAGTCAAGACCTTCTGCCTTGATTTCTTTAGCACGGTTTTCAGCACGCTTAATAATATTGTTGTTGTAACCGCCGCACAATCCCCGATCGCCTGATATCACGAGTAGCCCTACTGAGCGCACTTCTCTTTTCCGCAGTAGGGGTAGGTCTGCATCTTCAAACCGCAAGCGGGTTTGCAAACCATACAGTACTTGAGCCAAGCGGTCTGCAAAGGGGCGGGTTGCAATCACCTGTTCCTGAGCGCGACGTACCCTAGCTGCAGCCACGAGCCGCATGGCTTCTGTAATTTTCTTGGTATTTTTGACCGACTGAATGCGATCGCGTATTGCTTTTAGATTTGGCATATTTCGATTTTAGATTTTAGATTTTAGATTTTGGATTTAGGACTTTAGATTCAATCCAAAATCCCAAATCCCAAATCCAAAATTGTTACGCTGTTGCTAAGAAGGTCTTCTTGAATTCGGTAATTGCTTCCTTGAGGGCTTTTTCCTCATCATCACCTAGAACTTTTTTTGCCTTCACGCTATCTGTATACTGAGGCTTCCCAGTCTTCAAATATTCGCGTAAGCCTTTAGTAAAGGTAGTCACTTTGTTAGCTGGTATGTCATCTAAATATCCGTTAATACCCGCATACAAAATAGCAACTTGCTCGTAAACTGATAGAGGTGAGTTTTGTGGCTGTTTCAGGAGTTCCCGCAAACGAGCACCTCTTGCCAACTGGTCTTGAGTGGCTTTATCTAAATCAGAAGCAAATTGTGCGAAAGCTTGCAATTCGTCAAACTGAGCTAACTCCAACTTCAACTTACCAGCAACTTTTTTCATTGCCTTGGTTTGAGCAGCTGAACCCACCCTAGATACAGAAATACCGGGGTTAATCGCCGGACGAATACCAGCGTTGAACAAGTCAGAAGACAAGAAAATCTGACCGTCAGTGATGGAAATCACGTTGGTGGGGATGTAAGCAGATACGTCACCTGCTTGGGTTTCGATGATAGGTAGAGCAGTCATGCTACCTGCACCGAGTTCATCGTTGAGCTTAGCAGCCCGTTCCAACAAGCGGGAGTGGATGTAGAAAACGTCTCCGGGGTATGCTTCCCGTCCGGGTGGACGACGCAACAGCAGGGACATTTGGCGATACGCTTGAGCCTGCTTGGAAAGGTCATCATAAATAACCAAGGTGGCTTTCCCTTTGTACATAAAGTACTCAGCAAGGGTAGCACCAGTATAGGGAGCCAAGTATTGCAGGGTAGCTGCGTCACTGGCATTAGCGGCGACAACAATTGTGTAGTCCAACGCGCCTCTGTCCTGTAGTGTTTGTACTACGTTAGCGACAGTAGACGCCTTTTGACCGATGGCAACGTAAACGCAAATCACATCCTCTTCCTTTTGGTTGAGGATGGTGTCAATTGCGATCGCAGTTTTTCCAGTTTGACGGTCCCCAATAATCAATTCCCGTTGACCGCGACCGATAGGAATCATGGCGTCAATAGCTGTGATCCCCGTTTGCATGGGTTCGTGTACGGAACGACGAGCCACAATCCCCGGTGCTGGTGATTCAATCAAACGGGTTTCTGTGGTTCTGATTTCACCTTTGCCATCAATGGGCCGACCGAGAGAGTCTACCACTCGTCCGACCATCGCTTCTCCCACCGGGATTTGAGCAATTCTGCCAGTTGCAGTTACGGAACTACCTTCTTGAATTTGACGACCATCACCGATCAGCACCGCACCCACGTTGTCTTCTTCCAAGTTTTGAGCGATGCCAACAGTACCGTCTTCAAACTCCAGAAGCTCGCTTGCCATGACCTTGTCGAGACCATAGATGCGGGCAATACCGTCACCTACTTGTAGAACAGTACCAACATTCTGTACCTTGACTTGTTGGTCGTATTGTTCTATTTGTTGCTGAATAATGTTGCTGATTTCGTCTGGTCTGATACTAATTGCCATTTGTCTATCTTCTCTGTTGAGGAATTATGAATTATGAATTATGAATTATGAATTATGAATTATGAATTTTAGAAATTATTTTCATAATTCATCATTCACCATTCATAATTTTTCACGCGCTAGTTAAGCGTAATGATAGGCGGCGCAACTGACCGCGTATACTGGCGTCAACCACTTGAGATCCTACTCTAATAATGACACCACCAATGAGATCGCGATCTATTTTTGTATCCAATTCCACTTCACGAGCATTCGTCAACGCAATGACTTTTTCTCTGACAGATTGTTGCTGTGCTTCGGAAAGGGGAACTGCAGAAACAACTTCCGCAAGAACAGTTTGTTTGAGTTGCCGCAAAAGCGCCAGATATTGCTGACAAATGGGTTCGAGCAATGCAATCCGCCTTCTATCTACCAGCAGCAGCAAAAAATTCCGGAAGTAAGTATCAGCATCATCTCCAAGGATACGGGTGATGACAGATTTTTTGTCTTCGAGCTTCACAAACGGGTTAATGAGGAAGTTTCGCAACTCTTCACTTCCCGAAAGCAAACCCAGTAACGAACGGATATCTTCGCCGAAACGATCTGTCAGGTTTCTTGCTTGAGCGAGTGACATCAACGCCTCGGCGTAGGGAGTGGCTATTTCGGATGTTGCTACATTGCTTGCCATCAGCGTCCTCCAAGTAGCGCTATGCTGCGATCGATTAATCTATGTTGAGTCTCCTCGGCTATTCCAGTCTCTAGTTGAGACTCGACTCTTTGTAGTGCCAAAGCAACGACTCTCGCTCTTACTTCTGCGATCGCTTTTTCCCTTTCGGTGTCTAAATCCCTAGATGCCGTTTCTTTCAAGCGTTGCACGTCCTTAGCTGCCTCTGCCAGAATTGCTTCACGAGATGCGCGAGCACTTTCTTCAGACGCTTTTACGATTCGCTGTGCTTCTGCTTGCGCCTGAGTCAGCCTTTGCTGAGCCTCAAAGAGGGCGCTCGCTGCCTCCTTTGCACGCGCTTCTGCTTCCTGAATCGTCGCTTCAATATTTGAGCGCCGTTCGTTCAGGGTATTGCTTAAAACATTACGCCCAAAGTAGAATAAAACGCCAATGAGAATCGCTAGGTTAATGATGTTGGTTTCTAAAATGTCTGTGTTCAGACCGAAACCGCCTTCTGGTTCTGCTCCTGCGACTGCCTCAGTGGCTAAAAATAAAACAGTCCCTATGATACCCATTTACAACTGCGCTGCTCCCTTGCTAGTTACGTTGAATTTTCCCCAAGGGAAAAGTGTCAAATTGACACTCGAATGAAGCGCTGACCGGAGCAACGCCCCGTTGCGCGTAAGCTTACACAGAACCGCTCTATTTAATAAGTTGGTTCCAGTAGTTTGTCTAAAATTTGCCTACTGAGGGCCTCGACTTGTTGCTCTAATGAACGCATTGCCTCTTGCTTTTGCTGGTCTATTTCTTGAGCCGCCTGTTCTCTCTGAGCTTGGGCTTCTTTTTGCGCCTCAGCCAATTTTTCGGCAGTTATCTTTTGTGCTTCAGCCTGAGCTTGTGCGATCGCAGCTTGCGCTTGTCTGCGAGCATCTGCTAACTGCTGCTCGTAGTCTTTCGTCAAGCGCTCCGCTTTAGCCAAACGTTCTTTCGCTTCAAGATTGTTCGTCCGGATGTAATTTTCCCGATCGTCCAGCGCTTTGGTCAATGGCTTGTAGAAAATGACGTTCAATAGAGCTGCCAACAGCAGGAACTGCAATGCCATTACAGGCAAAGTAGCATCGAAATCAAACATTTCTCTCCTTATTCGGCTCGAACCGCTGTTTTTGTGGCATCTACAATCATCTAACCTTTCATTTTGGCGATCCTGTGGCTATTAAGGATCGATTGACTTCTCATAGCATAGTCAGTTGTAAGGACTTGAAGCATCGCGTCTTTACAACTGACAAGTTTTTAAGTCTTAGGAAAATGGGTTAGCGAACAATAGTACTAGAGCAATTACCAGACCGTAAATGGTCAGGGATTCCATGAAAGCTAGGGTCAACAGCAAAGTTCCGCGAATTTTTCCTTCAGCTTCTGGCTGACGGGCAATACCTTCTACTGCTTGACCTGCAGCATTTCCTTGACCAATTCCAGGTCCAATCGCAGCCAAACCAATCGCCAAAGCAGCAGCTAGAACTGAAGCAGCAGAAACTAATGGATCCATCTTGATTTCCTTACCTTTACTACAAAATGAATGGTTTTTGATTTGAGATATTCTTAGATTTTAGATTGTGCCGTGAACTTAACATTCAGACATCTAAAATCTGATTGCGAAGGTCTAATGATGACCTTCATGTTCTTCTTCACCATGTCCCTCTAGTGCTTCGTGTATGTATGCCGCCGCTAGGGTAGCAAATACCAAGGCTTGAATGGCACTGGTAAATAAACCCAAAGCCATTACCGGCAGAGGCACGAACAAAGGAACTAGAAGAACCAATACAGCCACAACTAACTCATCCGCCAAAATGTTACCAAATAGTCGGAAGCTTAGGGATAGAGGCTTGGTGAAATCTTCAAGAATCGCGATCGGTAATAAGATCGGCGTCGGTTCTATATACTTTTTGAAGTAACCCAAACCGCGCTTGCTAAAACCCGCGTAAAAGTAAGCTAACGAAGTCAGTAACGCCAGTGCTACTGTCGTGTTTATATCATTGGTCGGAGCAGCCAACTCTCCCGACGGTAACTTGATGACCTTCCAAGGAACCAGAGCGCCCGACCAATTCGATACGAAGATAAACAGAAACAGCGTGCCAATGAATGGCACCCAGGGGCGGTACTCTTTCTCACCAATTTGATTTTTCGTCAGATCTCTAATAAACTCCAGGGCATATTCCATGAGGTTCTGTATGCCGCTAGGAATTTTTTGGATGCTGCGAGTAGCTGCTAGTGAAGCTATTACTAAAATAGCAATTACAAACCAAGAGGTGAGAAAAACTTGCCCGTGCAGTTTCAGGTTACCCAATTGCCAGTAGAAGTGATGACCCACTTCCAATGAGGCAAGAGGGGAAGAATAGAAAACGTTCAGAAAATTCACCATTTTCTTTCCATGTCGTTCGATTCTCCAATCTTAACTGGAGATAATGAGGCAAGCGATAAGCGATCCTTAACGGTTAAAGCCGTATCGCCGTCTGGATTTTCCTGCCGAAAAGCACTCGCGCCATCGCCTTTTAAGGTTTGGTGGAGCTTTTACGAGTCCCGGAGAAATACCCCCCTAACTACGTAGATGAGAAGCGTACCTTTGTAGGTGAGAAATCCCAAAAATATTGGCAATATTTGCAGCTTATTCCACTGTGATGCCAGTAGAATAACTCCTACTAATAAAGCTAACCGAGTTTTGCTCAGCTTGCGATTTTCTCTGCTCAAACGCTCAACATCTTTTGCCAACATCCTCAAGTAAACCACACCCGTGGATGCTCCAAGCAAATAATTCAGAGCAAAGTTTCGGGAATACAAAATCCATACAGAGACAAATATAATCCCTGTCAAGACAAGAGTGATAACCAACAATTCCCTGTAGAGATGGTAAAACTCTTGCATGGAAGAGCTTTTCGGTTCTGGGTTCTCCAAACCGGGCTTTGAATCTTGTCCTGTTGTTGGCGTGGATTTAATTGATTCGTCTGACAAGCTCACGGGAGTTGAAACCAGTACAGTTATTTGTGTTGACTGTTTGCCCAGCCAGCTGAATCATATCACGATTGGGTAACATTACTTTAGAAAAAAACAATTAACTTATTGTCTGAAGAAAAAAACTTGGTAGATGCATATGCATAAAAAGGATTTTTAATACAAGAAATTTGGATAAAAAAGGATAATTTTTTACATTTTTACCCATTGATGGACTCCAAGATCCCCGACTTCTTTAAGAGGTCGGGAATCTTAGCCAAGCGTTTATTCTTTTAACTCTTATTCTACCGTTTGAGTGATGTTGTGCGTCTCTCAAGTTGGCAATGTGATTCTTTCAACATGGTGCTAACATAATTAGCTGTTGTTTGACAAGCTCTTGCACCCTATCTAACTCTAACTGTACGCTTGCTAAAATTTCTCCCACTGTTGATTTACCATCACAACTTTGTAAAAACTTTAACTCTGTTTCCGATAAGTTAATAAGTTGGTAATCGTAGTTAAACAGACATTGACTGGGGAAACCTTCTATGCATGGATTTCTTTCAGGAATTGCTGCTAGTATTATGTCTGGTTCTGACCAATCTGTTTTGGGTAGCGGTAGGCGATTCAAGAAAAACTCGTAGTGACTCACTTCTGGATCTAATAACTCTATTAAGCGATAACGCTGGCGATCGCTCAACTCTTGTGCTCGTTCCATTAACTCCGGTGCTTGACTCAAAAGTCTCCCCAACTCCCAGAAACTGGGATTGGAAAAACCTACAAAATCCAAACCCGAAGCATCAATAAGTTCAAACAAAGTTTCTATGTTGTAATCAATTTCTTGAGGATGTACGTACATATCAGCAAAGCACTCATCCCGTTGATTTTCCAACAACCATCGTTCCCGTTCCCTTTTCAGAATGCGGTTATTATCTGGTAGAGAAGCAAATATTTGCCGTCCAACTTGAACACCATCGCAGTAATCGCCCCGCTTGTCACCTTGAAGGAGTGCGATCGCTTTTTGCATCAGTTGAATTTCCCACCGTCCCAATTCTCCGTATACGAAAATATGCATCAAACCACCAGGAGCTAACTTCTTAGCCAAAGATTGAATTCCACGGATAGGATCGGGTAAATGGTGAAGTACACCCACACAATTAATCAAATCAAATTCACCCGGTAGCTGTTCCACGTCATACAAACTCAGGTGATGAAACTCCACACGAGTTGCGCCAGAACGCTGACAGCGTTCTTTTGCCACAGACAAAGCATTAGCACTGAGATCGATACCGACAACACGAGCATGAGGATTGAGGTGAACGAGATACTCAGTTCCCACCCCCGTACCGCAGCCAGCATCCAAGATGCGGATATCTTGCTTATCAGGTTTTTGACCCGTACAAAAGTTATAAGAAGCCAACCAATTCCAGCGCCAATTGTAACCAGGGGGCGGTTCATCTAATAATGGTTCGGGAGGGAAGGGGTAAGTGTTGTAGAGTTTGGCGACAGCAGCGCTAATCGTTTGAGGGTCGGACATCTCGCACAGCAAAATTACAGCATTTCTGAGTCTAGCGGAATTAGGGGGTAGGGGTTAGGG
>NZ_WJFC01000344.1 GCF_009725235.1 Scytonema sp. UIC 10036 | reverse complement strand
GTAGGGGGTAGGGGGTAGGGGAGAAGACCGAATTCTTAATCCAAAATCCAAAATCTAAAATCCAAAATCTAAAATCCAAAATCTAAAATCCAAAATCTAAAATCCAAAATTCCCAAAAATTTTCCCCCCAGCCATCTTTTATACCAAGCTGAGGGGAGTTATAATTCGTAGGTTATAGAGTTTCTGTATAGGTCGTTGATGATTCCATTCTATGCTGCTGACTTATTTTTGACTAGCTTCTTCACAAGATTTTACGGTATATTTACGTTTTCTTTACTGTTGCTTTAATTTTAACATATGCATAATAACTTCTATATGTAAGTATAGCAGTACGCCAAATTCTCCGAGTTAGGATTTATTTGAAAGAAACTATGAACGTAAAAATAGCTGTTACGACTGCGTTGTTAACTGGTTTTGGCTTGACAGCACAAGTCTTGGCTCAAAATCCGCAAGATTTAGAACAGTTAAAAGCAACAAATACCTGTCCACGTTGCGATCTAACTAATGCCGATCTCACTCAATTCAATCTCAGTAGAGCAAGTTTGAGAGATGCTAACCTACAAGGTGCTAATTTATCCGGGGTCAATCTTGCAAATGCGGATTTAACAGGTGCCAATTTGCAAGGCGCTGTGTTAAATTCTGCCAATCTCAAAGGTGCTTCGTTAATTGGTGCGAATCTTAAATCAGCTTCTCTAGAAAATGCCGATATCAGGTATGTAGGTTTTATGAGCGCTAATTTAGAAGCTGCTAATCTTAAAGACGCAAAAACACAGTTCACGAATTTTAGAGGCGCACACTTCCGCCTGACAACTATGCCTACTGGTAATGTCACTTCTGACAAACCTTATCAATGGTCGTTACAGCGCGAAAGCCCTAAAGATTGTAACGCTTTTAAATTGGAACGCGCTACTGGTACAACCTGCTACACAGAGTAAGTGAACAAAAGTAGTTCAGCATACCAATTTTAAGGGATGAAATTTTTAGAACTCCGACTTCTCAGAGCAGTCGGGGTTTTAAAAATCAAAGTCATTTACTGTCGCAAGTAGCACATTGTTTTTTACCATCCACTTTATGATAAAGAAAAATTGTAACCTGGTTGACCAATGCTTACTCGCATCAAAGATTTAGCGATCGCACTCGCACCTCGTTTAATTGAAATTCGCCGTCACATTCATTCCCATCCAGAACTGAGTGGTCAGGAGTCACAAACAGCGGCCTTTGTTGCTGGTGTTTTATCTTCGAGTGGTCTTTCTGTTAAAGAAGGCGTTGGCAAAACAGGTGTTATCGGAGAACTCAAAGGAACTGGTGATTCAAACCGATTGTTGGCAATACGTGCTGATATGGATGCTTTGCCAATTTGCGAACAAACTGCTTTGGATTACGCTTCTCGCACTCCTGGGATCATGCACGCCTGTGGTCATGATGTTCATACAACAGTTGGTTTGGGAACTGCAATGGTACTGTCTCAGATAGCTGAGGAATTACCTGGTAAAGTACGGTTCTTATTTCAATCAGCTGAGGAAATTGCTCAAGGGGCTAATTGGATGGTAGCTGATGGAGCAATGAAAGATGTTTCGGGTATACTTAGCCTTCATGTTTTCCCATCAATACCTGCTGGTTCTATTGGTATCCGTTATGGCGCACTCACTGCGGCGGCTGATGATTTAGAGATTATCATTATTGGGGAGTCAGGGCATGGTGCTCGACCTCATGAAGCGGTTGACGCTATCTGGATAGCTTCACAAGTTATCACGACCCTACAACAAGCAATTAGCCGGACACAAAATCCCTTACGTCCCGTAGTCGTAACCATTGGAAAGATTGAAGGTGGTAGAGCACCAAATATCATTGCTGATAAAGTCCGGTTACTAGGAACCGTGCGTTCTCTCCATCCTGAAACTCGCGCCAATTTACTACAGTGGATTGAAAAAATTGTTGCTGGTGTTTGTAATTCTTACGGCGCAAAATATCAAGTGAATTACCGTCAGGGTGTACCGGGAGTGCAAAATGATTACTTTTTGACGCAACTGCTGCAATCAGCCGCCGAAGAAGCTTGGGGTAGCGATCGCGTCCAAGTACTCCCCGAATCATCCCTTGGTGCTGAAGATTTTTCTGTCTATTTAGAACACGCTCCTGGTTCTATGTTTCGATTAGGTGTAGGTTTCAAGGATAGAATTTTAAATTATCCATTGCACCATCCCCTTTTTGAAGTCGATGAAACTGCCATTATTACTGGAGTCGTTACCTTAGCGTACTCGGCTTATAAATACTGGCAAGAAATTGAATCAGTGAGCAGTGAACAGTAACCAGTGACCGAATAATTTGTAATTCGTAATTAAAAATTTTTCACTTTTTTGGTGCTCCAAATGCCCTGGTAGGGGCGCAATGCATTGCGCCCCTACCACCAATGTATATGTATTGTGCATTTCGTGAATTGGTATCGGTTTTCAGGGCACAGCTGATTTTAATTTTTCCTACTTACTTCCATCAGTTCCAAAGTCATCTCATTAAACGGTTTTAAAAGACTCTTAAGTTCCTCTTGAAATGGAGGAAATGTATCTTCAGGATATTTTCTAATATTAATATCTGTGGCGTCATGTATTGCTTCTTTTAGTTTTTTAAGATCTTTAAACAATAAATTCATTCTAGAGCGATCGCGTTCTCCTTTTTTGTAATAAGAGTCTTTACTTTCAGTAAAAGTTAATTTTAGATATATAGAAACTATTATCTTTATAACTTCTTGAAAAATTAAAACTGTCCGTGTCCGATCTGAAACTTTTTTCAGAAAAAAGTTTTTCAAACCTTCTTCATTTACTAGTTTTTCTTTAATTTTTATTTCAACTTCAATATTTGTATCCTTCATTTTGAGCCTATTAATCTCACTATTAATAGGTCTGTAATGTATGGCTTACTTTGTGTATTGTTATCAATATTAACAAAAAATATTTGATATATGTATATTCCTATCATATTTAAATAATACACACAAGGATCTATATATTTATAATATATAGCCTTTCTCAGTCTAATGAGGTACACCCCCTTTCATCCCCCCTTACTAAGGGGGGATGAAAGGGGTGTTACCTCACCAAGTTGAAATTTGCTGTATACATTCTTCGCTATTAGATATACGATCTTTAATATTGGTAGGCTCTGTGGTACTTTGATCGCTAGAGACTAACATATATTTCCCTAAATTGCTAATACTGCGTCAGTCAGGGCACACAAGTAGTTCGGGCTTAAAGAAGTTGTAGTCCGACATTTGCTTCATAGGTCAAAAGTTTTTTGTGGTTAATTAACTTTTTTGGTTGATGACTTTGTCCTGGTGTCACATACTCGCTTGCGAGATTGATGGTATTTTATTTTTGCACGAACTCCTTTATCCCAATCGCGATACCAGCTATGACACTCAATTTATATTTACTGCGACATGGAGAAACTACTTTTAGTCAAAGTGGTAATTTCTGCGGTGAAACTGATGCGGAGTTAACTTCTGAAGGGATGCAGATGGCAGAGAACTTTGCCGAAGTTTATCAAAAATTGAAGTGGGAAGCAATATATGTTAGCCCAATGAAGCGTACAATTGCAACTGCCAAGCCCTTTTGTGATGCTATCGGTATGGATATGCAGTTACGTGACGGACTTCGAGAAGGTAGTTACGGCAAATGGGAAACTAAGAGTAAAGCCTTTGCCCAAGAGAATTACCCAGAAAACTATGTAAAATGGTTAACAGAACCAGCTTGGAATGCACCACTAGGTGGAGAAACTGCGGTAGATATTGCTAACCGTTCTCTGCCTGTAATTGCTGAAATTCAAGAAAAACATCCCCAAGGTAATGTTTTAGTAGTTTCCCATAAAGCCACGATTCGGATTCTACTTTGCAGTTTACTGGGAATTGATTTGGGACGCTATCGCTATCGAGTAAATATTTTGGTCGCGTCGGTCAGTATGGTTAAATTTGACGTTAATGGTCCTTTGTTAGAAATATTAGGCGATCGCCATCATATCAGCCATCTTCTTCGCTCTCGTCCGGGAACATAATTGTCATATCAGTTTTAATTATGCATTACCCAAAAGTCTAGGTAGGGGCGCAAGGCATTGCGCCCCTACATCTTTCGTTCGGAGATGTCTAATATTAACGTCCGAAAATGGCGAGACGGTGAGTGAAATTCCTTTTATGCTGAGGTTATTCGACTCGACATAAGTTTATGCTGACTGACGAGCAATGTTATCGTGCTATTTTGAGCCGAGATCGGCGTTTTGATGGAATTTTTTTTGTTGGTGTCTCTAGTACGGGCATTTACTGTCGTACTGTTTGTACGGTTAAAACACCGCGTCGTGAGAACTGTACGTTCTATCCCAGTGCAGCCGCAGCAGAACGAGCTGGTTATCGTCCTTGCTTGCGCTGCCGTCCTGAATTAGCTCCAGGACAAGCTAAAATTGACGCAGTGGGTAGATTAGCGGCAGCAGCAGCAAGTTATATTGAAGATGGTGCGTTAACAGAACGATCGGTGAGCGAACTGGCAAACTCACTCGGCGTTAGCGATCGCCATTTACGCCGCGTACTTCAGCAGGAATTTGGCGTCTCTCCCATTCAACTCGCGCAAACACAGCGATTACTTCTGGCTAAGCGGCTTCTAACTGATAGTAATTTATCGATTACAGAGATTGCATTTGCCAGTGGTTTTTCAAGCGTAAGACGGTTGAATGCACTGTTTCAGAAGCACTATCGACTGAATCCTACAGCACTCCGCAAAGTTACAAATCTGCCACAAGATATTTTGCGGTGCGAGCTTGCTTATCGTCCACCTTTAGATTGGCAAGGGTTACTCAGCTTTCTACAAGGTAGGGCGAGTAGAGGTATAGAAGCGATTGAAGGTAATTGCTATCAGCGTACAGTGAGAATAGACCAATATCAGGGTTGGATTCGGGTATCTCCCATTACCAAGCAAGACAAATTGCAAGTCGAACTCTCAGCCTCTCTAGTTGCAGTTATTTTACCCGTTCTCACCAGAGTGAAAGCACTCTTCGATCTAGCAGCCGATCCAGTCTTAATTGCTCATCATCTTAGAGATCTCACCGTATCCTATATCGGTTTGAGAGTACCGGGTGCTTTTGATGGATTTGAAGTTGCAGTCCGTGCAATTCTCGGTCAACAAGTCAGTGTGAAAGCTGCAACAACCTTAATGGGAAGATTGATTGAGACGTTTGGTACGCCAATTCAAACTCCAATTACAGGATTGACGAATCTGACACCAACTCCAGCCCAAATCGCTCAATTATCTCCACAGGATTTAACGGCTTTAGGAATCTTGTTAACCAGAGCAACATCAATTATTGCGCTCGCTCAAGCGATTGTAAACAAAGACTTGCGATTAGACACTTACTCAGAAATTGACAGGACAATTGTTCGTCTCAAAACACTCCCTGGAATTGGAGAATGGACGGCTCAATACATTGCGATGCGAGTGCTAGCATATCCAGATGCGTTTCCCCACGCCGATTTAGGGTTACGTCGGGCGTTGAACGTTGAGAAACCCGCACAAGTCTTGCAAATTGCCGAACCATGGCGTCCCTGGCGAGCTTATGCAGCAATGTACCTTTGGAAATCTTTGGAGCAAGTTGGATGATTTACTACAGATGGCTAGATAGTCCTCTAGGAAAGTTATTGCTCACCTCGAATGGGCGATCGCTAACTGGATTATATCTACAAGGACAAAAGTTTTTCCCAGAACAAACCAAAGACTGGCATGAGTCACAGCAAGTAGATCCCTTTGTCCAAACTCAAGAACAGATAGCCGAATACTTTGCTTACCAGCGCCAACGTTTTGACTTACCCATTGAGCCACAGGGAACAGCGTTTCAAAAACAAGTCTGGCAACTATTGCTTCAAATTCCTTTTGGTGAAACAATTTCCTATGGAGCATTAGCCAAGAAGATTGGAAAACCCGTCGCATCTCGCGCTGTTGGTTCTGCCAATGGACGAAATCCAATCTCCATTATTCTGCCTTGTCATCGAGTCATTGCATCTAATGGTAAGTTGACAGGCTATGCAGGTGGACTCGATCGCAAGCAATGGTTACTTCAGCACGAGCAAACAAAGATTGTCATTTGTCATTCGTCATTCGTCATTTGTCATTAGTAGGGTTTTTGCGTGTTTACATACCTTTACACAGTTTGTTTTTTAACCAATTTATTTAATTGTTGTAATCCAGTGAGAACGATCGCTCTATTTGATGTAA
Source organism: Scytonema sp. UIC 10036 (assembly GCF_009725235.1). The sequence goes on along the minus strand of NZ_WJFC01000344.1, from coordinate 1,778 downwards.
GCTAAAGCCCTTACTGTTCAAAATTTCAAGTTTGTTAATCCAACATTATGAAAATCTCAGATACCCTTGAGCTTTTGTTACTTGCAGCGTTGTGGGGTGGTTCGTTCCTGTTTATGAGAATTGCAGCCCCTGTATTAGGTCCTGTTTGGCTAATCGAGTTCCGAGTATTGTTAGCTGGATTAATATTACTGCCAATCCTGATGCGATTGAATCTTTTGCAAGAGATTCGACGAAATCTCATTCCTATCGTTGTCGTTGGCTGGATGAATTCTGCCATTCCATTTTTACTTCTTGCTTTTGCATCAGTGTCTCTTCCTGCTGGATTTACGTCTATTTTGAATGCTACAGTACCCTTATTTGGCACGATTATTGCTTCTGTTTGGTTGAAGGAGAAATTAACTACAACTCGAATCATTGGTTTTGTGTTAGGGTTCACAGGCGTAGTCATTTTGGTTGGCTGGAAAGCCGTTGCAGCCACACCAACTTTCTTTACAGCAGTAGTAGCTGGATTATGTGCGGCTTTGATGTATGCGATTTCAGCCCCTTACATCAAACAAAATCTCAGAGGTGTTCCTTCGCTAGTTGTTACAACTGGGAGTCAACTCAGCGCAGCATTCTTAATTTTACCTATGTTACCGTTCACAATACCTCAACAAACACCATCTATTGCTGTAGTCTTATCAGTCATTGCTTTAGCTTTGCTATCAACAGTTTTTGCTTATTTTCTCTACTTCAGGCTCATTCAAAATATTGGCTCAACTAAAGCTTTAACAGTAGCTTATCTCATTCCCCTATTTGCAATGCTCTGGGGTGCGATCGTACTGCAAGAAGCCGTAACGATGACAACGATCTTGGGCTGTGTTTTGGTGTTGTTGGGAACCGCGATCGCGAACATGACAAAATCCTTTACACTTAAATAATGTAATCTATTATCATATTTTACAAAAATCAGATATAAGAGGCTGAAGATTTGGATTTAGAGATTAAAATAGAATTAGCAAAGGCGGAATTTATTTGATTGGTAGCTTTTTTAATGACTTTACAAGAAATTATTAATTCTATTGAAAGTTTGCCCGTAGAAGAACGAGAGTATTTATTTGAGTTTCTTCGACAACAACGAATTGAGAAACGGCGGGTTGAAATTTTGGCTAACGCCCAGGAAGTCATGCAGGCTTTTAAGGATGGGACAGCTCATAGGGGAAGCGTTGATGATTTGATTGCTGATTTACTATAATGACAATACACCTCTCGCTATGGAGCAACGATGGTATTGTGCATTTGCACGCACAAAACATCGAATTTTTGTATCTTCTGCGCTGCCTTCCTTCGCTACATATAACCAAGGTTTTCCCTGATTGTCACGATAAACTTTTGGTTTCCCCACAATCTCGATATTATCATCTTTTGAGAGCGATCGCACAATTAAACTCTGGGATAGATATACGGGAGAATGCTTGAAAACACTTTCTGGACATAAGCATTGGGTTTTAGGAATTGCTTTCCATCCCAACGAACGAATTCTAGCAAGTGCGAGTCAAGACCAAACAATTAGACTTTGGGATATTTTGACAGGAGAGTGTCAGGAGATATTGCGATCGCCTCGTCCTTATGAAGGTATGAATATCACTGGTATCTCTGGCTTAAGCGCAACCCAGAAAAATACTCTTACAGCTTTCAATACCTTCGCCAAAATAGAAGCCCAGACCAATTTTGCCATTTTTGCCTCGTACACAAACTTTTGCCATAAGAAGACGAAAATTTCTTATCTATGTGTATTC
>NZ_WJFC01000343.1 GCF_009725235.1 Scytonema sp. UIC 10036 | reverse complement strand
TTCCTATACAACCACTGCCTGCAACTATTAAGTAAAATTTCAAATCCTCATCTCTTTTTTGTTGATTTAATACTTCTATTTGACTGTTTAATATTTCTATTTCGCTTTTCAATTGGTTATTTTCTTGAACAACTTCACTCGCTTTTAAATAATCTATTTGTCGAAGTAATTCTTTATTTCTTTGACTTTCTTGTACGAACATTGTGCCAAATAAAACACCTAAGCCTACCATAGCAGATGTTATTATAATGCCAAAATCTTTGATTCTGCGAGACTTTAGCTTTTTTTCTTTTTCAACTAGCTCTTGTTTCGTTAATTCCAATTGTTGATTTAATTCTTCATTGGCTTTAGATAAGAGTAAATTATCTTCCGAAAGACTTTCATATAACTCAATCTCTCTTGGAAGCAGATTAGCAGAGGTCGTAATACCTTTGGAATCATAATATGATTTTAAATTGCTCACTATTTTTATCTCCTAAGTCATTTAATTTCATAAAAAAAACTATTTTTTTAGTACATTCATAATTTTTTAGTTTTATTGTACTATTTTGATTCTAAACGACGGAATATAAAGATAATATTAAGTATATTTGCTTATCTATCTAAAGAAAGAAGTGAAAAAGTCTTGCAGTCTGTAAAACTCAATAATGAAAAGTTAAACACTTTCACTGCTCTTAAGAAATGCTACTTGTTACTCTTATCTGACATTTATCTGCTCCTATTCAAAGAGTACATAACAACAAAAGGATTTGTTATCTGCTCTTTCAATAGCAACTGAATTTATCTATAGCTATAGGTTTGGGAGAAACAAGCATTTCCTTACAGAGAAATACTGGACGCAAAAAGACTCAGTTTTTTTGCGTCCAGTATTTTTGTTGTCAGTTTCCAAGATAATAAACTATTTATCTTGTGGGATGGGTATCCTCGCCCGTCCCTAATTAATGGCGGGCTTTTCGGCCCGCACCACAAGATGAAATTGTGGGACATTTTTTGATTTGGAAGTCCCTAAGATTGACAAATTATGAATTAGCCAACGCTTCTGCCGTCTTCTCCTTGTCCAACTTCAGAACCAATACTCCGAGAGGTGGCAAACACAAATCCAAGGAATAGGGGCGGTTGTGGAATGACCAATTATCGGTCCACTTACCACCTAAATTACCCATATTGCTACCACCGTACTGACGAGCATCGCTGTTAAACAACTCGGTGTAGAACCCTAGTTCTGGAACACCAATACGGTAATGGGAGTGGGGTTGGGGTGTAAAGTTACAAACCGTGACAACGAAATTATCAGAGTCTTTGTCTCTACGGATAAACGAAACTACACTGTGGCGGTTGTCGCTACAGTCAATCCATTCAAACCCTTCTCTTGCAAAATCTTGGGTGTACAAAGCTGGTTCAGAACGGTAGAGATGATTGAGGTCTTTAAAAAACTCTTTGAGTTGTTGGTGAGGCTCATGCTGGAATAAGTGCCATTCCAAGTCACTCCAAACGTTCCACTCACTCCACTGTCCAAACTCCATGCTCATAAACATGGTTTTCTTACCAGGGTGAGTAAACATATAAGCGAACAAACAACGCACGTTGGCAAATTTTTGCCATCTATCCCCTGGCATTTTACCAATGATATTGCTCTTACCGTGTACCACCTCATCGTGAGACAGTGCCAACATATAGTTCTCACTGTGGTGGTACCACATACTAAAGGTGATGTTGTTTTGATGGAACTGGCGGAACCAAGGGTCCATGCTGAAGTAGTCCAGCATATCGTGCATCCAACCCATGTTCCACTTTAAGTTGAAGCCCAACCCTCCCGTGTATGTTGGCCAAGACACCATAGGCCATGCGGTAGATTCTTCAGCAATTGAGACAACGCCTGGAAAATAGCTAAAGATGATGTGATTGACTTGACGCAAGAAATCGGCAGCTTCTAGGTTTTCTCGACCACCATATTGGTTAGTAACCCATTCTCCGTCTTTACGGCAATAATCGAGATACAACATGGAGGCAACAGCATCAACGCGAATGCCATCAATGTGGTACTTATCAAACCAGAACAATGCATTGGCAACTAGGAAATTTCGGACTTCGTTGCGTGAGTAGTTGAACACCAAAGTACCCCATTCTTTGTGTTCGCCTTTACGGGGATCCGCGTGTTCGTAAAGGTGAGTGCCATCAAAAAATGCTAAGCCATGACCATCTTTAGGAAAATGACCGGGAACCCAATCGACAATGACCCCAATTCCGTTTTTGTGGCATTGGTCAACAAAATACATAAAGTCTTCTGGTTTACCGTAACGGGAGGTAGGGGCGTAGTATCCGGTAACTTGATAGCCCCAAGAACCATCGAAGGGGTGTTCGGCAACGGGTAGTATTTCAATGTGGGTGTATCCCAACTCTTTTACATAGGGAATGAGCCGATCTGCCAGTTCTCGGTATGTTAAAAAGCGTGCGCCTGGATTGAGTTCTGATACAGTAACTACGGGTTCGGTTTCGCCGTTGGGGAGTTTGGCTGGTTCTCCACTAGAGGCGTGTAACCAAGAGCCTAAATGCATTTCGTAGACAGAAATCGGTTGCGTTAGGGGATCGGTATGACGGCGGCTTTCCAGCCAGTCTTCATCGCCCCAAGCGTAGGACTTTAAATCTGAGACAATGGATGCGGTTTTGGGACGAGGTTCTTGTTGAAAACCGTAGGGATCGGATTTTTCGTAAATGTGACCTTCTGTGTTTTTAATTTCATATTTGTAGTGTTCTCCTACCCCTAATCCAGGAACAAAGAGTTCCCAAATACCGGTATGCCCTTTACGCATTTGGTGTTTGCGCCCATCCCAACTATTAAAATCTCCGATGACTGATACGTTTCGAGCATTGGGAGCCCAAACAGCAAAGTAAACACCCGCAACACCGTTGACTTCAGTTGGATGTGCTCCCAGTTTTTCGTAAATTCGGTGATGGTTGCCTTCTCCAAATAGGTGCAAATCAAACTCTGTTAACTTGGGAGAATGGAAAGCGTAAGGGTCATAAATGACTCGCTCGTGTTCTCCTTCTTTGACGCGAAACTGGTAGTTGATGAGTTCTTGTGTTTCTATGGTGCATTCAAAGAAGTGGGGATCGTGAACCGTTTCCATTGGGTACTCCTTCCGTTCTTCTGGAAGGATAACTGTCACTGAACTGGCATTGGGTAGGTAAGCTCGCACAGCCCAACGATTGGTTTTGCCATTTTCTTCAACAAGATGAGCGCCTAATACTTCAAAGGGGTTGTGATGCTGATTCCAAACTATACGGTTAACTTGTTCTGGGGCTATTGTGGTCATAGACATGGAGCTACCTACGTTTAGTAAATTGGCTAAGTAAACTGACTTTTTAAAACTTCTATTACTATTCTTTACATTATTTTGCAAATTTTGTCGCTTTCATCATCGTACCAGGGTAAGAAAATGGGGGATTGGGCACTGGGGATCGGGGATTAGGGTTGTGGGTGGGGGGCTAGGGACAAGGGGGACAAGGGGACAAGGAAGACAAGGGGGTTAAGGAAGTAAGAGAAAGGAATACTCATTTACCTATGCTCTATGCCTCATGCCCATTCACTATATGTCTAAAAAAGGGAAAATCTGAAGTAAAAATCTACGTATCCGTAATAAAAAAACTTGTTCTCTTATCTTGGGATCGAGTTTTGGAGGCGGGTTGACTGAAAGTCGTGTTTGTAACTGTGCATACTCAGCGGCACTGACAAGACTACCATCAATAGGCGATCGCGCAGCTGTAATAATTTCCATCCGCAAAATTTCTTCTGGTATGTCCTGTTTAGGTGGTAATGCCACCACCAACCCCCCCCAATGGCTATTTAACCCTACCATAATGATAGTGCTAACGCTTAAAACGATAAATGTAATTCGCTTCACAATCAAGAACTATTTGGGAGAGTATGAACTTCTGGGCAATCTTAAGGATGTGTATGTTTACCCAATACTTACAGTCCGCAAACTACTAAGAAACCCGGCTTCACTGAGAAACCGGGTTTCTTCATAAACCTGGTAAGGTTAAAGAGTACTACCAGCTCGATTACTCTTGGTAACAGACGCACTACACGGAGTTGCGAAAATTAGCTAGCAGCGATAGTGAATGCCTTATGCCTGCTCAAAATACAGCCATTCACCTAGTGTTGCTTTGAAAGTGTTGACTTAGTTAGTTTTTTTGAGCAGCGCTGCAACAATCTCAATTTTTGGGTTGGGTGTTTTGAGATAATAACTTAGGGGGTAGGGGTTGCAGTTGGGCTCTCCGTAGTAGTTGGAGCAGGAGATGCTGCGCCAGTATCAGTTGGTTCAGCAGCCGGTGTAGAAGTAGCTGCTGGGGAAGATGTGTCGCCACCAGTGGTGCCACCACCACCGCCACCTTCACAAGCTCCGAGAACTGCTGCGAGACTTAACATCAAGGTAACACTAAGGATTTTTACTTTCATAACTCCTCTTTCACCAATTGCGGCAAGAACGAATTTAGCCTGTTGAATACGATACCCTATTTGTTCATTTTTTTTAAGTGACTTTGGAATACACATTGAAAGAAAAGATTTCAATTCTGCCTATAGATATAGGCAGAAGGCAGAAAACATGGTGAATGAACTTCCCAATCCAGTCATGTTACCAAAAAATATATTTTTTGCACACTCTTGCCTCCGGAGGCTGGGGTTGTCATGTTATCAAATAGCACTAAAATGTAGTAAATATTGGTCAATCGTAGGAAAACTGTGTGTGAAAAGTTTAAAGAATCCAGAATTTGGAAATTAACCAAATCCTAGATTAAGTTGCTCGTTTGAGCACTCCCTATCGGGGTATAGTTTGCCTCAACACAGCTTAAAGGCTTGTAAATGGATTCCGGTTTTGCACTGTCGTGAGCAGCCATGTTCCTTCTCCGACGCTTGAAGCTGGCTAACTTCATTAAGTCATGACCTTTAAGCGGACTTAAATCCTTGCGGATAATGTAAAATATATCATTCTACATTGAGTCTGGTGAAGCCAAAAACCGAATGACTTCGATTTCTTACGAATTAGCTTCGTTTCACGCACTTCTCATACTAAGGCAATGCGATCCCTCAAGGATTAGGGTATCAAATTTTTAGTAAAAATTGCCAAAAAAGCTTGTTTCCCTGAAAGAACCGATTTTCAGGGAGAATGCAAAGATTGGTGCAGCTACCTATCAGAATTATGTTGATTCAGTGTAGGGTGTTACTTGATTCATTGACGGTTAACAGTTAACAGTCAGCAATCAACCATACAGCATTACAGTATTTTTTATCCAAACAAACTATGTCTATTGCTCGAAAATCAGGTGTTTTTGCAACAGGCAGCTTATCTCAATCAGCAGTTAAAAGTGCTAGAAAGCGCCCCAATAGGAACCAAAAAAAACTTGCCACACATCAAGAAGTTGCCCTGCGTGCAAAGCAGTTCAGAGCGAACCCAGCTCCAGAGTCTACCTTTTCTCCCCCAGAGTCTTCCAAACAACGAAGACAGCCATCACAAGATCGTCTCTCTCCATTACAGAGCACTGCAATTAACCCGTTCAGTCCCCAAAAAACTTCCTTCCCTAGGGCAGAGGTAAACAAACCAAAAGTGAGAAATATTCCTGTTATGCCTTCTGCTCAAGCTATCCCTGTGTGGTTGTTACGCCTGTACGGGATACATCGTCATTCATCCATAGCAGCATTTTTGTTAGTCATTGTAACGCTAGTAGTTTACGGATTGACAGTTTACTCGCAAGAACTTTGGAGTCAGTCATACCGCAAACTGCAAAACCTACAACGCCAAGAACGACAATTAATGACAACTAATGGGGTGCTAAAAAGCAACATGGCAAAACAAGCACAGAAACAACCAGAAAAACTACTATCACCAACTCCCGATCGCATGATTTTTTTAACTCCTGCGCCTGTGACTTCAGCATCCCCATCTACCGATTCCAAAATACCAATTTCTGAAATCCAACAGGAAACTTTAAATCCAACGGGATATTAATTAAGGGGTTAGTGGTTAGTGGTTAGTTGTTAGTTGTTAACACAAATGACAAGTGACAAATGACAAATGACAAATGACAAATGACAAAATTTATGCAAAAATCACCACCAAGTAGAACAAAATTTAGAAATTTTCCGAAACCTGAGTTTATCAAACGACGACAAAGTGTTTCAAGACAAGTTGCAGAAAATAAACTTATTGAACAAACTCACGAGCAAGTTCCTCTAGTTCGCCCAACAGAACGCTTGGAAACTCGCTTACGTGATGGGGTTAGTAACACTAAAACCCGATTGTTGATAGTTTGGGGTCTACTTATTACTGTTGGACTTGGACTGGGTTTTAACTTGTATCAATTACAAATCGTGCGCGGCTCAAAGCTAACAGAAAGAGCACGAAATCAACAGATGGTTAATTTACGACCTTTTATGCCTCGCCGCCCTGTTGTCGATCGCAACAGAGATTTACTAGCCATTGACCGTCCCGTCTACACTTTGTACGCCCATCCCAAGCTGTTTTCAAAAACTAATAAAGAGATGGCAGTACAGCTTGCGTCCATATTGGATCGAGATGCAACTGAGTTAGAAAAAAAGTTTGATAACAAAAAAACTGGCATTACATTAGCCCTTGCATTACCAGAAGAAGTTGCCGATCGCCTGACTGCACTTCAGCTAAATGGACTTGAATTAGTCCAAAAATATTCTCGCTTCTACCCACAGCAAGATTTAGTTTCAGAAGTGGTAGGATATGTTAACATTGACCGTCGGGGTCAAGCAGGTGTGGAATACAGTCAAGAAAAATTACTAGAGCGTTCCGTTCAAACCATGCGCCTCAGTAGAGCGGGGAACGGAGCAATCATGCCAGATTATGCTCCGGAAGGCTTTCTCAATTTTGATGACCTGCGATTGCAATTAACTATTGATAACCGCTTGCAAAGAGTTGCCCGTTTTGCCCTTAAAGAGCAGATGAAAAAATATAAGGCAAAACGGGGAGCAGTTATTGTTATGGATGCTTGGGATGGTTCCCTACTTGCCCTAGTCAGTCAACCCACTTATGATGCAAATGAATATTCCAAAGCAGATATTTCACTGTTTAAAAACTGGACGGTAGCAGATCTTTACGAACCAGGTTCAACCTTTAAACCGTTAAATATAGCTATTGCCTTAGAAGAAGAAATTATCAAACCTGAAGACATATTCAACGATACCGGGTCAATTCAAGTTAGCGATCGCACAATTAGAAATGCCGAAAACAAACGTTTTGGGCGGATGAACATAGCTCAAGTTTTGCAAAATTCTAGCAATATTGCTATGGTGCAAATTATTCAAAAATTGCGACCATCAGTTTATTATGGTTGGTTGGAACGTTTGGGCTTGGGGCAAAGTGTGGATACAGATTTGCCTTTCGCAGTAAACAGTCAGCTAAAAAGTCAAGAACAATTTCTCGGCACGCCAGTTGAACCTGCTACAACATCCTTTGGTCAGGGCTTTTCTCTAACACCATTGCAGCTAGTACAAATGCATAGTGCTTTAGCCAATGGTGGTAAATTAGTCTCGCCTCATGTAGTTAAAGCACTTGTCGATAGCAAAGGACAAGTTCACTATACGCCCATAAGACCAGCAACGCGCCAAATCTTCTCTTATGCGACTACCCGCAAAGTTGTAGAAATGATGGAAACTGTAGTTGATGATGGAACAGGAAAAGCATCTCAAATTCCTGGATACCGCATTGCGGGTAAAACGGGTACAGCTCAAAAAGCTAGTGCCTCAGGTGGGTACATCATCGGGGCTAAAATCACTAGCTTTGTAGGTATTCTGCCAGTAGAAGCGCCCCGGTATGTAGTTTTGGCGTTGGTAGATGAGCCAAAAGGAAATCATGCGTTTGGGAGTACTGTTGCTGCACCAATTGTGAAAACAGTGATGGAAGCTCTGATTACCACAGAACAACTTCCACCCAGTAAACTTGTACCAAGTCAACTTATGAATCCAACTCCAAGTACTACACCTTAGGGGGGATTGGGCATTTGTCATTGGTCATTGGTCAATTGTCAATTGTCATTCTTCATTGAACACATTTACCCAATTTTCTTCTATCTTTATCTTATACAAATCAACGAGCCCACGACAAAAAGGAAAATAAG
>NZ_WJFC01000342.1 GCF_009725235.1 Scytonema sp. UIC 10036 | reverse complement strand
CTATTCCCCAGTCCCCACTCTCTCCTCTGTTGGAACTTCATGAAAATATTGGTCGAGCCAATTTAATGTAGGTACTAATACTAGTAACATTAAAGCAGAGTAAAGGTCTCCACCCCAACTGTCATGTAACCAATGGAAAGCACCTTCTTGTCCAGTACCGTGAAAGAACGTTAGTAATGTGTTGCGAATAATATTAGCGCTCACACTAATAACAACGGCTGTAGACAAAAACCAAATTGTTGTACGGCGGGAAGATAAAGCACCAGTCCAGTAAAGCAGCATTAAGCCCACATAAAGAGTCGTGAACAACATTTTTAATCCCGCACAGTAGGGTGCAACCTCTACAATTCTTCCTCCTGTGTATATATTGATGCCATCAACAGTCACTGGTAAGCCAAACTGACTCAATATAAAACCCGCAGTACCAGCGATAAAACTTTGGAGAGGTAAGGTATAAGGAGCAACAAGATACGGTAGTGCTGTTGGTGTCGCTAAAAATACTAGCAACAATGAAAAGCCCTGTAGTTTAAAGCCGGGAACTCCTTTTAACCACAAGCATATTCCTGCTAAGATTGTGGGGAATGATATGTTAACCCATTCGCTAACACCGCTCAGATAAAAAATTGCTCCCACTACTAGTAAAAAAGCTCCTATAGGATGGGAAACATTGGGTAGTCTTTGCCATCTCGAACGGTTTTTCCAACATAAGTAAGCAGCAAATGGAATACCGATGATACCATGGCTAAAATATTCGTGTTCTGTACTAATATTTTTTTTGATCCAACCTTCCCACCAGTGCATCAACACAGGGGCGTAAAGCAATACGAGGATAACCAGTATCGCTAGGATTATCAATTGTGAGGAATTTGTGTTTTTTAGCTGACGTTGAATTTGCATAACTTTATGAATGATGAATTATGAATGATGAATTATGAAAAATACCATTTCATAATTCATTATTCATAATTCATAATTTCTGACACAACTTCTTTAACTTGAGTGCTACTTAAACCAGGATACATGGGTAAGGATAATATTTGCTCTGACAGCATTTCGGCTTTAGGGAAATCTCCTACTTCATAACCTAGATAGGTAAAGGCTGGTTGAAGATGACAGGGTATTGGATAATGAATTCCTGTCTGAATCCCTGCAGCAGCTAATTTGTCTTGAATTTGTTGCCGTTTCATGGGACAAGAACTATCAACTTTGATAACGTAAAGATGATAAATATGTCCTTCCCCGCTTTCATTTTGTATGGGAATAATGTCACTTGATGCGGCGTTTGCTAGTTCGGCGTCGTACTGCTGTGCTGCATTCCAACGCTGACGGTTCCATTCTGGTAAATGCGGTAGCTTTTGAAGCAGTACAGCCGCTTGCATCGTGTCTAAGCGGCTATTTGTACCTGGCTCAACGTGAACATATTTTTGCGCTGCACCATAATTCCGCAAGCGAACCATTTTCTGAGCTACATCTGGATCTTTTGTCAAGAGTATTCCTCCATCTCCAAATGCTCCTAAATTTTTGCTTGGATAGAAACTAAAAGCTGCTGCTATCCCCACTGAACCTGCTCGATATCCTTCTCTTGTTGCTAAATGTGCTTGCGCTGCATCTTCAAAGATAAGCAGTTTGTGTGTATCAGCAAAGTCTAATAACTGCTGTGGCGATACCATTTGACCGTAGAGATGTACGGGAATAATAGCTTTGGTGTTAGGTGTGACGACTCGCTCTGCTGACTCTAAATCAATTAACGCTGTTTGTGGATCGCAATCTGCAAAAACCGGTTTTGCTCCTGCACGTAATACCCCAATTAACGTGGCTACAAAGGTGTTGGCTGGTAAAATCACTTCATCTCCAAGACCAATGTTACAGGCTTGCAAACCAAGAGCGATCGCATCAGTTCCCGAAGCAACACCTACACCATATTCTGTTCCCGATGCTGCGGCAAATGCTGCCTCAAAATCTTTCAAGGCTTGTCCCAATACAAAATCCCCTCGTGCGATTACAGATTGGATTGCTTGTTCTAGTTGAGGTTGAATTGCTTGGTGTTGTATACTGAGGTCTACAAATGGAATCTTAACAGTTACGTTATTCATTGTTAGGTTCAGGCTCACAAATTAAAACATTGAAATATTGTTTTTAAGTACACATAGGCGGACCAATCAACTCAACCGCCTTGGCTGGTTGTGCTTGTAGAGCCACGAATTCTGTTCGTTAGATCTATTATGTGATTTCGCTTAAAGAACACTCTCTTAGGCATCTGTTATATTCTTGACTGAATCCTAAAGTTTAAAACAATCAGCTTTGTGAAGGAAATGTATTTTTTTGATGAATTTTTGATAGATCTTCTTTATTAATAAAATCCCTGCTTAGTATCTTAAAAGATTTCGGTCACCCATCGCCGGTCACTGGTCACTGGTAATGGTCACCATCGCTTTTTTGGCACAACCTTATCATACCCAAGTCAAATCTGAAACTAACGAGATCGATTGAAAAATTGGGAATTGGGAACAGGGCATAGGGCATCACGAACAGCTAGTCAATACGCAATTGCCCATTGCCCCATGCCCATTACCCAAAAACCTATCCGTATACTGAAATAACTTGTGTATTATTAACAGAACATCAAGTCAGGCAGCCGTTGTATAGCTAAAAACCTGTACTGAAAAAAAATTACTCTCTAATATGTTTGTCTGGCAGAAAATTGGGGAATCTTAGAAATAGCAAATAACCAGACCTAGTGGTTATGTAAATTACAGTACCCTAGCTATTATCAAGGTAACGGTGGCAATGGTGGAGCCTGAAAACAAACTATTTACTCTTAAAGATGGTTGGGCATCTCAAGAGACGAGAGAACAACAACGTCTTAAAGCATTGACTGATTTAGGTTTGCGTCAACCAGAGACAATTCCAGTTTTTGAAGAAGCGACTCAAACAGCTGCTCACTTTCTGGAAGCACAAATTTGTGTTTTGGGATTTGTGGATCATGAGCGCCACTGGTTTAAGTCAGCTGTAGGCTTATCCAGACTTGGGCTGATGAACCAACTGGCGCAAAGCCGTCAACTTGCACGTCGGGAATCTTTTTGCGCTAAGGTCGTAGAAAGCTCACAAATTGTTGTGATTGATGATACACATCTTCTAACTGGTGCAGAACGTTCTACTTACAGTAAGTTGTTGCAAGATTACGGTATTCGTGCATATTTAGGGGCACCTTTGTTTGATGCTTCGGGTTATTGCCTGGGTGCGTTGGCAGTCATGGATTTAGTTCCGCGTAAATTTACAAACAGAGATGTTGAATTTTTACAAATCATAGCTCGCTGGAGCATGAGTGAATTTGAACGCAACCGACTGCTACAAGCTGGCTCAAATAGCAGTATTCCCATGAATGTTTCTGGTTGGTCATTCAAGGATACTAATACTAGTGAAATTCGACTCAATCCAAGTGTTTTTCAAAAAGAATCAATTCCAGTTCCTACCAATCAGCTAAAATTATCACTGTTAGCGCAATTAACTCAAGAGTTGCGTACTCCCTTAACATCTGTACTCGGTATGGCAGGTGTTCTAGGACGCGAGATTTACGGTCCTTTGACCACCAAACAGAGAGAGTATTTAGAGATTATTCAACATAGCGGTCGATATTTACTGTCCCTAGTGAATGAAATTTCTGAACTTGGAACAATAGATGAAAACCCATTAACACTCAATTTAGCTCCTGTAGATATTGAAATGCTCTGTCAACAAGCTATCAATACCTTAGAAGAAGCAGCTAATAGACGCGAGCAAGATATTCGTTTATCCATAGAACCAGGGCGCAGTCGTATCTTACCTCTAGATAAAGATAAAGTACGACAAATTTTATATCATCTGGTTTTTAATGTAATTCAAGTTTCTGCTACAGGAAGTGTTGTTCGCATTCACGTTTCCTACAAAGACAATCTAGTTAACATTACAGTTTGGGTCTCACATCCTTGGTTGGGTGACGGTATAACAGACGTAGAGCCTTACTTCCGTCTTAAGAGTTTAGCGCCAATGCTGGAGTTTACAGCGAGTCCTTCAGCTTATAGTAATAGCAATGGTTATTCAGACTTATCTGAGGATGTCACCGATTTGTCTTTCATGACGGAAGAACCAACAGAGTTAAATCCTCCTGTTTCAAATGTCCTTACGATCGTCACTGACTTAAATACTAAATCATCTGGAAATGTTTCTCGTGAAAGCTTGGGTTTAGAACTTAGCTGTCGTTTAGCACATCTACATGGCGGACAAATTTCGGTTCAAGGTTCATCAGAATCGGGGTACCGTTACGTGCTAAGTTTACCGTTGATGAGTTCAAGCACAGTAGAATCTTCAAAGGAATTTTAATTTGGGAGGGTAAATAATCGGTACAACGTGACTGTGCTAGATTAACATTGCAAATTGTCCAGATTATTGGATACTTGGCTGACATATATATAGTTAGTGGTTAGTAGTTAGGGGTTAGTGCTTGGTAGTGTAGGACAGGCGTCTCGCCTGTCATCGTTAGTGGTTAGTACAAAAAACCTAGAACCCACAACAACCAGTCACTGAATATGGGACTGACAATTTGCAATCTGCGTTATGAACTTTTAGAATCAGGGACTATCACGATCCTCAAAGTTGTGCGCGGGCGTGCTATCTATTCACAGTGTTGTATATGAATTTAATTTGGCAACAATTCACTTTATCTTACTTACCGTTGAAAGAATACCTTGCCACGAGTTACCTGCACCGTTCTGTTGTAGGGTTACTGCACTCTTGGCGACAAAGTAGTATTCTCTTGCAGTGGGGGGAAACAATAGCAACAGCCTTGCTCACCTTGATATATGGGCTTGCTCCTTTTGTAGCGAATGACCTACTGGGGTTAATATTGGTTGCTTGTGGAGGATTTTGGCTCCTGTTAACCATATCTGACGAAACTACCGCACCAAATACTCCTAGCGTGACTCCCATTCACCTGCTTGTATTGCTTTATTGGGGGGTTGCTGTCGTAGCTACAGCATTATCACCTGTTAAGAAAGCGGCGTTAACCGATTTAAGAAATTTTACGCTTTACTTGCTACTGTTCGCTCTTTGTGCGCGAGTTCTTAAGTTTCCTCGCTTTCGTTCTTGGTTGATTGCTCTGTATTTGCACATAAGCCTTATTGTAAGCGTGTATGGATTGAGACAATGGTTTTTTGGAGCACCAGCGCTGGCTACCTGGGTTGACCCAATGTCTCCTTTGTCAAAAACAACAAGGGTTTACAGTTATCTTGGCAATCCCAATTTATTAGCTGGGTATCTCTTGCCTGCTGTTGCTTTAAGCGCAGTTGCAATTTTTGCATGGCGAAGTTGGTTTACGAAAGCATTGGCATCAACAATGCTGATTGTTAATGGTGCTTGTTTAATTCTGACTTTTAGCCGTGGTGGCTGGATTGGATTGGTTGTCTCTGTTCTGACTTTACTGGGATTGCTTTACTTTTGGTTCAGCGTACATATGCCACCTTTCTGGCGCAAATGGTCTTTATGGTTAATATTGGGTGGTTTAACAGGAGTATTACTGCTGGCAATTTTGTTTGTTGAACCAGTACGAGAACGCTTTTTCAGTATTTTTGCAGATAGAAATGATAGTAGTAATAACTTTCGTAAGAATGTTTGGACTGCTGTTTTTAAGATGATTGAGGATTACCCTCTGACTGGTATTGGACCCGGTCACAACGCTTTTAACAAAATATATCCTCTTTACCAACTTCCCCGCTACACTGCATTGAGTGCCTATTCTATTTTCTTAGAGATAGCTGTGGAAACTGGGTTGATTGGTTTAGCTAGTTTCTTATGGCTGCTTATTGTCATTTTTAATACAGGTCTTCTACAACTGCGCCGTTTGCGAGAGTCAACCAGTTTAGATGGCTTCTGGATTATTGGTGCGATCGCAGCCATAACAGGAACACTAGGGCACAATACGGTTGATACCGTCTGGTTTCGTCCTGAAGTTAACACAGTTTGGTGGCTAATGGTCGCTTTGATTGCTAGTTACTACAAACCGCAACCGCGAATCAATGACCGATAAATACTAAATAAGCCTTAGACTACTGCGTTCTAAGGCTTGCTCTCGAGCTGCTCGTAATTCAATTAAAAAAGTCCTAAGTTCTCTTCTTTATTGGATGGCGGCTTAGCCGAAACTGAAATTATTCTCTGTAGGTAGAGCTACCAACTGCGTTGGGGTCGCGATAACGAGTTGGTTCTTCACGGCGTCTGCCAGCTAAACCACCTAAACCTAACAGTCCAAGTAAACCCAACCAACCCCAATCAAAATCATTATCACCACGGTAAGTTGTTGTATCAGTTGTGGTGTTGCCAGTGGTGGTGCCAGTGCCAGTATCGGTATTATTGTTTTGAGCAGAAGCAGGTAAATTTAGAGGCATAATAGCTAGGCTTAAACCGATAACGCTAGCGCCAATTGCTGTAGTCAATTTGCTTTTCATAGTTAAATTCCAAATTCCTTTCGCGTTCAATCACAAATTTAGCCAGTCCCTCCCCAAACAAAATCATTCTACGGCAGTAAAATAAACTCTATCTGAACTCACCTGAAGATATACGATATTTTTTCCAACAGATAAACTGTGAAGGATAAAGGAGGTACTCAATAATTTACAAACATTCTTTTAGGAAAAAATTAATTAACAATACAAACCAGCAAAAACTGTGTAAAAAAGCTAAATTAGAAAGATAAAGGTAACATTCAGAGGAGTGGGTAACAAAAATTTATGTAAAGTTTTCTTCTTTTTATATTCATTCATATTAACTTTTTCAACACAGTACGTAAATATTATCCTCAATGAGTGAAAAAAGCGAAGGTTACAAAGTCATTACTGACAATCGTCAAGCTCGGTATTTATACGAAATTCTGGAAACATATGAAGCTGGTATCCAGCTTGCAGGAACCGAGGTAAAATCAATTCGTGCGGGTAAGGTCAATCTTCAAGATGGGTATGCTTTGCTTCGCGATGGAGAAGCATGGCTGATTAACGTCCATATTTCTCCTTACACGGCTAGCAGTCAGTATTTCAACCACGAACCCCGACGCACGCGCAAGCTGCTGTTGCGTCGTGACGAACTTCGCAAGTTGATTGGCAAAGTCGAACAGCAAGGTTTAACATTGATACCGCTCAAGATGTACCTCAAGCGCGGCTGGGTAAAAATCAGTATTGGTCTGGCAAAAGGTAAAAAAATTCATGATAAACGTGAAGATATTAAGAAACGTCAAGATCAGCGCGAGATGCAACGGGCATGAAAGTTATTAGGGGATTAGGGATTAGGGATTGGGGACAAGGGGCAAGGAGGACAAGGAGGACAAGGTAGATTTTCTCCTTGTCTACCCCTTACCTCCTTACCCCCTACCCCTAGTTAGTTTCATAGGTTGAAGAAAGTTTCAAAAAAATAGATATTCTCGTAGCTAAGCTTCTTGTCAAAAATGGGGAAAAACTCCTGTGGTTCCAATCAGAGACGATAATCCCACAACAATCACGCCCTACGTTACTTACGGGCTGATTGCTGCCAACATCATTGCTTTTCTTTTTGAAGCGAGTCTCCCACCAGCAGAATTAGACGGATTTTTACGCCTAGCCGCAGTTGTACCGCGAGAACTCACAGCTAGTTTTGCGGGGATTCCGGTGAATCAACCAGTACCAGAGTGGTCAACTTTGATTACTTCCCAGTTCCTACACGCAGGTATATTGCACCTGGGTGGTAATATGTTGTTTTTATGGATTTTTGGTAACAACGTTGAAGATAAATTGGGTCACGTTAAATATTTATTGTTCTATTTGACCTGCGGTGTTTTAGCGTCTTTGAGTCAGTGGTATTTTGCACAAAATTCCTCAATTCCTTCTTTGGGAGCAAGTGGTGCGATCGCAGGCGTAATGGGTGCTTACATTCTTCGGTTTCCCCAAGCAGAAATTCTCGGTATCATACCCCTGGGATTTTTCTTTCCAACATTTCGCGTCCCAGCATTCTTCTTTTTAGGGTTTTGGTTTCTTCAACAAGCCATCTCCGGAGCAGCGAGTTTAGAAGCACCTACCAACGTTGACAATGGTGGTATTGCTTTCTGGGCGCACACTGGAGGTTTTATCTTCGGTGCAGTCCTCGGTCCGTTGTTGGGATTGTTTAATGACAAACCTAAAGAAGAGTTTTGGTACAGGTAATTAGGGGTTAGGGGTAGGGATGAGGGATAGACAAGGGAGACAAGGTAGACAAGGGAGACAAGGTAGACA
>NZ_WJFC01000341.1 GCF_009725235.1 Scytonema sp. UIC 10036 | reverse complement strand
TTGCTTTATCTTGGTTCGGTTGTGTGGGCGCTTTTCTCTCTCGCTTCACACTTTATCCAAGATAACAACCCGTTTTGGCTTTGTCAAGGGGTTCTGCTGATTTTTTTAAAAATTCCTCAAACCCTTATGCCACAGTAGTTTTCAAGCTTTCACAATTTTTTGGCTTTCAAACTTATCTATTAATAGATGTCTTGGTTCAGCGTGCCTACCATAGCAAAAAAATTTAAGTTGTGTAGATCAACTTAGAGAGTAAAGCAGTCAAAGCTTAGCTTTGATCTGCCGCAGTTGATTCTTGAGGTTGTCTAATCCTTTCTCCCAAGGACTTTTCTTGGGTTTAGAAGGAAAAACAGCCCTTGGCAGTGCTGGATTAAGATGGCGGTAATGTTCCCAAATTTCCCAATACGGACAACCCGGTTCAATGCGGATGCCTGCCCAATGAAGGTATTGTAAGGGTTGATTAACAGAGGGATCGACCAAGATATGTCCTTGAGTTTGAAAATGGGGGCTGCCTCCCCAGTTCCCCGGTGCCTTCCCCTGCCTGCGAACGATATTAAAGCGGCGAGGAATTCGTTTTAGGAGCATATAATTGATTACTGGTTGGTCAGAAGTTTTTTCCGAAAAGTCAAAATACTCTGGATGGGCAGCACACTCTGTGAAGATATCATACAAATCTTGTTCGGAAACTAAGTTTTTCTTTGAACCCCAAAAACCTCCGTTGAAAATATCTTGGACTTCAAACTCAGTAAAAACTTTTTCTTCTAAAACTTTAGGAGAAAAGACATTTTTAATACCGCCTGCGTGTTGATAATCACAACAAATAAAGTCATATTCACCTAAATAGTTAAGATTCTCAATAATTTTCTCAAAAACAACTATATCTGTATCTATATACAAAAACTCATCAAAAGAGCCAAACCAGCATGCCTGCTTGCGAAACTGATTGGGACGAGCAAAAAATTGACTGCCAAAAATTTCGTGTAATTTTCTTGACAACCTATCGATAAATTCTAAGTCTTCGTAAATTTTGACACCATAATATGTGCTGACAGTATGTGCAATATTATGATAGTTATCATCATAGGGAATCATGACAATCGGAGTTTCCCAATCGTGCTGTCGTATACTATTAAGTAGCGCGATCGCATGGTCTGTTACTTTATCATTAGCGATGATATAAATTCCCCGATTCATAAAGTTACCCTCATTTTGTTATTCCTAATTTTCTGAAAATTCGTGTTGCCAAATTTGGTTGCG
Organism: Scytonema sp. UIC 10036; assembly: GCF_009725235.1. The sequence goes on along the minus strand of NZ_WJFC01000341.1, from coordinate 7,205 downwards.
TATTGTAAGACTTGGGTTTAGTTGTAAATTTTGGTCTTTTGTCTGGCTCATGTAAATAGCGGTAATGTAAGAAAACATCCCTGTAGGGAAAATCAATATTTTCTCCAGAACAAAGACGACTAAATAAACTAGAAGACAATCCAATGTAGTGCAAATATGTTAATTGTTTTCCGCGATCGTAAACCACATTATCTTTGACTTCAAAGTGATTTGAGGTAACACAACAGCCAGTGATGTCACTTTTTGGTAGATTTAAAGAAAAATTATAAGTAGATATACCTGACTTCATAACCATATAATTAAGAAGTGTTTGATCGGGAGCCATTTCATAAAGAACTTCTGATTCTCCTTGACGCAGTTGTTCCAACAACCACGAACATTTTTGCGTATCAAAGATGTTTTTCTTTGATGCATAAAATCCAGAACAAAATGTTCCCGAACGCAATCTTTCTGGCGTAAATAATTCACCTAATTTAGGAGACGAAATATTGTAGACATGATATAAATCCTTAAATTGAAAGTCATAGACAATCCAGTCGTGATTTTCAAGTTGAGCAAAAAGTCGATCTAGAGGACTCATTAATAGAGTATCAGCATCCATGTAGACAAAACGGTCAAAAGGCCCATCAAAAGCACCATAACGCCGATGAGTACCCACTCGGTGATACTTCTCCCCATTAAGTTTTTGCCAATTCATTTGGGCGGTTGGATGAGTATCCCAAACATTACGAACAAACTCATCCCAGTACCGAATTGACTCTTGGTTGTTATAAATTTCTACGTAAGAACGACGGGCAATTTCCGCAGAAATTTTTGTTGTTCTATCATCATAAGGATAGATACAAACAGGCATATTTTCCCCGTAAATTGCCTCTATGCTATTAAGCAAGGCAACAAGTTGATCGTAAACTCGGTCATTAGCAAGAACACAAATACCATCCATAGAATTTTAAAAAATTATTACGAAAATTCAGAAACATATTCTGAAAGCCAGTTGAGCAAATTAAGTTTGTGAAGAATAATTTGTCTGGCTTCTCCAATCGCATCCTTAGCTGCATACCAAGCATCAGGGGTAGCTGTAACTTCTCTAATGTAAGCAATACCTTTTTCATCTAAGCTTGGCAACCGCAAGAAACTACCAGGTGGCAATAACTTATCTGCAGCTGCCCCACCATAATAAATTGGCAAACACCAAGCAAGTATAGCGTCCCAAAGTTTTTCACTCACATACCAACTGTTTTCAGCATAGTTCTCTATAGCAAGATTGTAATAATATGGTGCCATCCCATACCATTTACTGCCCAGTTCTCCTGGTGCTTTTGCCCAAGGAGGTAAATTGCGCCCATACAAATCAAACTTAATGTTGCTCTCTTGTAAAGATTGTAAAAATGCAAGACGCTGACGATGGCTAGCAGTGCGATTGATTCCAGAGGTAATCCAACTGCAAGTTTCCTGCTTTTGGATAGGCGGCATTTCATTTAATATTTGAAATGGAATGCCATGATACCAAATAGCTGGCATATAGTTAGGTGTAGGAGCAAAGTCATCAGGTCCCGAAACATAACCGCAATACTTCTGAGCATCTTGGTAGTTTCTCTTATTTCTTTCCACAACTTCATCTAACGGAGGTTCGCGCAATAAGTAAATGATTCTTTCTTTAGAAACATCGCGCAAAAGAGAATTAATATCTATCGGCGACTTAACAGGCTTTCGGCGAGGGTGAATACGTTGAAACCAAGATTGCTGTGGGGGAGGTTCTGGAAAATCAAACTGATACAGCAGCATAAAATCTGGGTTTGGGTTTTTAGCCAGCATTTGAATACTACCCCAACGCCCAAAAGAGTGGGGAGTTTGTTGCCACAGCCAATCAATATTTTTAATAGCAGAGTAGGATGTTAGCATCCCTACTATTTTTTTTGTCATAGATTAATTATGAATGAAAAAATATCTGAACTTAATTTAGGTTTCCATTGACCTCATAGAACTCTACAAACTTAACATTGGGTTATTTAGATTGAAATGGGTAAATCCACGCAGTTGAATTAAAGGATGCCATTTTTCCTGCTTTTGAAAGCAATAGGTTTAAATTGAAAAAATTATATTTTGTTACGAACTTCAAAAAATTTGAGTTTGTCTATCAAATCCACTACCGCTTGGTAAGCGTCTTGGATGAGTTCCTTTTGTTCGTTCTTAGGTATGTTTACCATACTTTCAGATAAAAAACGCATAGAAGCAAGCACAGGCTTTAGGTTGTTGCGAAATTCTTCACAGAAGCGGCTCAATGCGTGATTGTCAATGCTGCCACTACGATCCTTATCCAATGACAGGCTTGATTGCCAGTTCTTTTGCAAGCTCACAATATCATCAAAAACGTCAATAGTGTTGAGCACTCTGTTTGTAGATTTGTAAGACTCTTCAACTAGTTCCTGATGTTGTTGGATGTTGTCAGCCATATCATCCAGCAAAAGACGGAGCAAGCCTATTGTAGTATTAAGGCGATCGCGAAGTTCGTGTGAAAGACGAATTAAACTTTGATGCTGCTTCCCAGTTGCTTCAGCCTGGGAAGCAAATTGCATCTCGTACAAACGAGAATAGTAACCACTCTTTTGCAAAAGTTCGTCATGAGTTCCCACCTCTACAACATATCCTTGTTCTAACACAGCTATTTGATGCGCCCTTTGTACTGTAGAAAGACGGTGAGCAATCACCAAAGTAGTGCGTTCGCGGCTCAGATCGTCTATTGCTGCTTGCACTAAACGTTCGGAAACAGTATCCAAAGCACTAGTCGCTTCATCCAAAATCAGAATATCCGGATCTTGCAATAAAGCACGCGCTATTGCCAAACGCTGTCTTTGTCCGCCAGACAACATGACGCCGCGATCGCCGACTTGAGTATCAAATCCTTGAGGTAATTTACTGATAAATTCATAAGCATTTGCTCGCTTCGCTGCGGTAATAATTTCCTCTTCTGTAGCTTCAGGTTTTCCGTAAGCAACGTTGTACCGCACCGAGTTATTAAACAAAAAAGTATCTTGGCTGACAATCCCCATTGCTTTTCTTAAAGATGGGAGATCGAAATCGCGTAAATCAACACCATCAATAGTAATACAGCCAGAAGTCGGGTCATAAAATCTAGGTAAGAGATCAGCCAGTGTCGATTTACCAGCACCCGATCCACCAACCAATGCCAATGTAGTACCCGATGGAAGATATAAATCAATATCTTTAAGTACTAGCTTTTCATGACCGGGGTAGGTAAAAGAAACCCACTTAAAATGCACCCCTCTGTGTAATTTCGAGTAGACAAGCTTACCGCTATTCATGATCGGCTTATTGTCTCGCCGTAAAAACTCAGTTGCTACATCAACACTATTAGCAGAATTGGCAAAGCTACTGCGAAGAGTATTTAACTGGGAAATAAATGGTAGTAGACGTAAAAGAAGCAACAGATAAGTAAACAGAACAGCTGAAAGAGAGTTAATTTGGTTGGGAAAAAAGAGCCGACTCAAAAAAGCTATCAAAATTAAAACCATGACACCAGTGATTTCACTGAGTGGAGCAATCAATTCTGAATGAACTTGAGATTGAAATTCTGCTTTTTCGCGATCGCGTATAGTTTTGGTTAGCTTTTGATATTCTCTTTCCTCATTCCCTGTTGCTTTTACCAAGCGAATTCCCATGAGTGTTTCTAAGATCTCAGTAGAATAAATCTTAGACATTTCCGATAGAAGCTTACCAAAAATCTTAGATCTCGAAATCGCATACTGATTGATTAATGTAACTACAAACAATAAACCAGTTGTAGCAAGCGTTAACTGCCAAGAAATTGATATTAACAATGCGACAAAAACTAAAATTGTAATTGCCAAAATAATAACTTTAGTTAAATTTCCTACAGCACTTGCAGCACGAGCTACTTCGCCACCCAAATTATTAATTAGATCGCCAACTTTCATCTTGGCGTAATATCCTAAATCCACATCAAGTAAAGTTTTTACCCCTGCTTCGCGCATACTTGCAGTGAGAAGGCGCGATAAAGAACTTGATGTCAATGTAGCTGCATAAGTAGCTGCATTTTTTAGAAAAATCATAAATATAATTGCTCCAGCCATGACTCCTAAACGGTAATCTTCTGGAACACTATTAAAAGGTTGCATAATCCCTTTTAAAATCGGAGATGAACCCTCAAAATTAACTGTTTGTCCCACTATTTTAAGAATAACAGGCACAATTAATATCGTACCTATACCATTAAATAAAGCTCCAGAAAAGCCTAGAAATATCGTTGACAAAATTAACAGAGGATAAGGTCTCGTAAATTTAAGCAGTACTGAATTCGTAAATAGAGAGCGTTTCAACTGAGTCCTTTCATTAAGTAACATAAGCAATAACTTATTGCCACCAGCTATAATTACGTCTAAATCTTAATTTCAGCAATGATTCGAGACAGTGTAGACGCCATAGCATTTACGCTATAATACTCAACACATCTCTCTCTAGCCCTATGCCCCCGTTCATTTGCTGCTTCCAAATCCTCAAATATGAGTTGTATTTGTTCGGCAATTTGTTCCAGGCAGCCCGGTTGAACCAGATAACCAGTATCTCCTAAAATCTCTGGAATATCACCAACTTTAGTAGATAGTACGGGTTTAGCCATTGCCATACCGTCTGTTAATTTCAAGGGAAACTGAGCGCGAGCGATTATTGTGTCTCGTTGGGGAACAACTACGATGTGAGCAGCTGCTATAACCTTGGGCATTGCTGTCACTGGGTATTTGGGTAACTTAATAATCCAACGCCCCCATTGTTGAATGAGTTTCTCATCATAGTTATCATAAGGGCTGCCACCAACAATCACAAGTCTTAAGTCAGGCTGATTTAACAGATCTAACGCCATCAAGACATCTTCAACGCCCTTATGAGGTCTTGGTGCGCCCGGAAACATGAGAATTCGATAATTAGAAAGACCGTAAAGTTTTCTACTCTCCTCTGGATCGTATTTGCTGGGATCGAACATATCAGTATCTTTACCGTTAGGTACATAAACCCCGCCAAAGCGATCTTGAAGAAATTGAGTGTCTATTGTGACCGCGTCTGCCTTATTTACCAGATTTTCCAGCCAATTTATATACAATGGATGATCCGGAAATCTTAATGCTCCATGACTTTTAAAAATATCTCTGTATAATTGCTTGACGCTAGGATTGTATTTCCAATCAAAACCTCCGTACCAGCTTAATTCCCAGTCATCCATATCTAAAAGTAAAGGACAATGAGTGCTAATTTTTTTAATTAAAGCAACGCCAAAACTGGTGGGCTTGGGTTTGACAGCGTAAAGGAGATCTCCATCTAGTTTTTGCAAAAGTTCTCTAGCCGAACCAAAGAACTGTGGATAGTTTTTGCCCGCGATCGCAACTACTGGAATGTCAGCAGGAGGGATAGTATAAAAATCATCGCCAAAGAGAAAGCCTACAATTTCAACCTGATAATTTAGCTTTCTCAGAACTTGAGCTAGTAAAATAGCTCGAACACTACCACCGCTACTGAGGTCACTGACAACAAGTGAGACTTTCAATTTTAATAATTCTCCTATCTAGTCGTAAATTAAAGCTTAATAAAAATTTGAAAGCTGTTGAAATCTGCTGCATTAAGTTCTCTTTTCTAGGCTGACAACTCAAACAACCTCTAAGATTTTGTGCTATAATTTACTATTCATTTTAATTTCCTTGATTCATTTTTTTATTAAGTAATCAGTAATTGATAAATTTTTTGCCTTGTTTTCATAAATAATATAGCGAATTCACGGAGGAAAGAGATAACAATTCACGGATTTAGTACTTAAGTACTAAGCAGAGTTCTATAAGAGTCGTGACGAAACAACTCTCTCAGTGTTCTCCCTGCGTATGAAGATACCACAATCAAACCTCACCCAATACTTGTCGGTTAAGCCTAAAAATGCGAAAACACGTAGGTTGGGGAGCCAGCCCCAATACTACGTAGGTTTTGCTAAAAACTCAAATTGAACTACCCTCTTCTTAATGTTTACTTTATAAATCATCTTTCAGACAAACCCAAAGCCCATAATTCAATTTATTTGTAGAGATGGGCGAAAAGATTCATTCACATAATTAAGAATCAGTTTTGCTAGTCGATTTTTCCAGGAAAATTGACTATAACTAGTTTGTAGTAACACTTTAGTATGGTTTATGAAGCGTGGCGTCAGATATGGCGCTTTCAGGGTTTAAGTCAAGATGAGTTTTGTGAAGAAGATGTGAAGTTGGAATAGGGGATAAGCTGTCAAAATAGGAGCCGACAACCTCGTTCATCTCTAACATAAATCGATGGGTTGAAAACAACTTTTTTTGCTCCTTTAAAGATTGAAGTAGTTTGTTTTGCGTAGCAGAGTTCTTTAAAACAGCAACAATTCTCTCTACAGCTTCCTCTTCATTATTAAAAAATAATTCTTGATTGCGATCGCCAACAACTTCAACTTGTCCACCCACACCTCTCACAAAGGGAATAGCACCAGCTTTAACCATTTCTGCAATAGAGATTCCAAATGGTTCTTTCTTAAAATGAATACCGTACTTACATTTAGCTAAAAGCTCCATATAGTCTTTATATGGAAGATTTTCATATAAAGTAATCCAAGAGGAGTTTTCTTCTGCCAATTTTTTAATAAACCGATTATATTGCCATTGATAGACACCTCCCCCTCCACCTGTAATATGTAGCTTGATATCAAATCCGCGATCGCGAACTGACTTAAGAATTTGAATAACTTTGTGAGGCTCTTTCGCTTTTACTAACCTACCGCTACAAATAAATGCATCTTCTTTTTCAGTCCAAGGTATATTTGGAGTATCCATCACAACAGGTGGAAATACTACTTTGGAATCAATACCATAGACTTCTTTAACGGCATTTGCAACACAACAAGAATTTGTTAGAGAAATATTTTTTGTTAATTGTATGTCGGAGAAATCAGATATCTTTCTATGGAAAGATGTTCCTTCAACTACTTTAATCCAATGTATATATTGAATTCCTTGTTTGCCAAGATCTATTGCATTATAAGCAGATAAAACCAGTTGGTAATCTTGGCAATTTTGCTTAAAAAAGCGAATCAAAAGGTGTAAAAATATCATTCTTATTTCATTATTATTTGCCATTAAAAAGTAGCAAATTTTTGTTAACCATAATGG
>NZ_WJFC01000340.1 GCF_009725235.1 Scytonema sp. UIC 10036 | reverse complement strand
AACCGGATGTGCTATAAGGCTGTCCCTCTCCCATTTGTCTACGATTACTTTGTATTTTTTGCCGTCAACATCTATTTTCACATTTTTGCCGGCCGTCAGTTTCTCCTGAACATTCACAGGAACCGGAGCTGCCAATTGCTGTCCGTTGCTATGTTGAGGAGGCATATTCATATTGACCTGTTTGCCGTTGTTTTTACGTTCCTTCTTGTTTTCTGGCCACCGGTCCCGGCTGTTTTTTTTACCTGATACGTGTAGCAGCTGATAAAGAGAAAATGATATGATGAATGAGATAAAGATTCCTTTTCATGAAGACTAATTTAAGAATTAAACGGAATATTCGCTATTTTCCTTTTAACCCTATTCTGCATTATAAAAAAAGTTCTGTTTAACATGTAATCACACAAGGGTCAAAGCATTTAAACAATATAGTCACATTTAGATTCAAAGAATACAAGCTTATGCGTATTTCAGAACCCAAAATTTTAAAAAATCTTTGTTTTTTTCTAAATAGTTCTAAAAATATTTCAAGATTAATCAAAAAATTCTCTGTGACTCATGTCATTAAACGTTTCTGTGACAATCTGCGTCATCCGTGGTTAATTTTTCACACAAAAGGGTCAAAGTTTTTTAGAACATATCAGTACACATTAGATTCAAGAATAAAGGCTTTAGCGCGTATTTCAGAACACATAAGTTTAAATCTTTGATTTTTTCTAATATGTTCTAAATATTTCAAGCATTAAATCAAAAAATCTCTGTGACTGCAATGTATTTAAACGTTTCTGTGAAAATCTTTGCGTCGCACTCCGTGGCTTTTAATTTTTAACCACAAAAAGGAAAGCTTTTTAACACATAAGCTCATAACCAATTAGATCCAGAATAAAGCTTTAATGCGTATTTCAGAACAACATAAGTTTTAAAAATCTTTGATTTTCTAATATGTCTAAAAATATTTTCAAGACATTAATCAAAAAAAATTCTTTTGTGCTGATGTGTTAATGTTTCTGTGAAAATTTGTGTCAATCTGTGGTTAAACGTTTCAATCACAAAAGTCAAAGCCTTCTTAAACACATAAATTACCAAATTGCAACCAACATAAATTTGTCCTTGCAAGGTAATTTTACAAACCAGACTCCCATCCAAGCTGTCCAGCTAGAATATCCTGGATTTGTTCTTTCACCGTAAGTGTATAATCAGGTCGGAAACGACAAGCTTCCCAGGACGTGTTTGAAAGAAATCACTGTGTTTGAATATATGGAACTGGAGACGACTCGTTTTTCCATCGGCTCCTAGCTCTCTAAAGTACGTCTTTCTATCACATTTCCGGCCATCAGTCTTTATGCTATCCGGAAAAGTTTAATATTGTCTGTTTCGATGCTTTGATTGATGGGGAATATTGCAGCAAATTTTCAAATATCTTTTTCTCATATTCAGTTCCAGAGGCATTTGTATTCCTGTAGGCAATTAATGGAGCAAAAATAGGCACACAACTTCAAGGAGAGATCGCTGTAGATTTGATCAGTGTCTCTTTATCCAAGATTACAATGCTCAAAAAAAGGTTTTGAAAAGGAAGGATGTAATCAGGATCCAGTCCCGCGCTTCGCGGAGGATACGTACTGTCCTTCATCCGGAATTCCGATCCTTATGTAAAAATGAATTTTCCTGATTCTTAATAATATGTTCTGAAGCTTTCTGCGGTGTTTCAAGATAGTTTTACTATTTTTTATAGTGCTTTCACTGAGCTTTAAACAACCTTCAACATCTTTCAAACGCTATCAACATTTTAATATATTACTTATTAACCTCTTTACATTTCAATATGTCCTAAAATTTGCTTGTCTACCTGTCTGTAACTATTTTCAGCCGTTTCATCATCTTTAATACAAAAGTTAAAATTTTGGACTAAAGCTATTGTCTTTTTTTAAGGCTGCTTTGTCCTGAAATTTCTTTGAAATTCGGTTCTGAACAAATTCGCGGAGGAAAAAGGTCTGCGAAGCGAGTCTGATGTTTTGCAAGGATTCTAAAAATCAAGGCACGCCAGATCAATACTCTCTTCATTATAGTTCATACTTGTAGAGCAGATTATATGAATTCTCAGTCTAAATAAAACTGAATTTTTAATGCTTCGTTTTCTTCCCAGAATACGCCAGGCAGAGCTCAACAAGCTGCTCATGACCGCAACGCTGATGAATGACATCGCCCTGAACATGGTGCCTTCTCCAAAATGGGAAATATATTTTTCCGGAAACTCGTCGTAGAAATTATATTAGTCGAATAAGCTGTTACTCCAGTAGTGGCTCACACTTTTTTAATCCGAATTCCACATCACGGCATACAATCCGTTTTCTGAAACAAAAAGATAAAAGTCTGCAGCATTTTTCTGATATTTGACCAGGAGGGGGGACGATGTTCTGTTCTTGCATCGGATTGCTTATTCAGAATTATTATTTCTGATAATTTTTCCTTAAAACGTTCGTGATTTATCTTTTAATTTCAGTATCAACGAACTGCTTTTTACAATCCAGAGTCATTTTCCAGAAGAGAATTTGCATTTTGCGTTCGCAGCCATTGCGCTTCCATCGCATTAAATGTACTTTTCGATTTCCGAAAAACATCAATTAGCCAGAAAGCTGTTGTGTCATCTTTTATATAAGTGCTTTTATCCTTGTTGTGACGGTAATGGTTTCAAAAAAAACTTTCTGAATTAAATGATTCTGCTCACTGTAAAGATGTATTGCATGGGAATATTTTAACTTTTAACACACTTTATTCCATGTCAAATTCTCCACCCCAGACAAACGCAGCCGGGCAAGACTGTAGCTTAGAGTCTTTGGAGTTTTGCGTTCAGCCCTGCATTCCGCAATACCTCTTAATGAAACGTCTTTCGGGCATTGCAACTTCAAGGGTTTCAGGATCATCCATTTCAATGGCGTTGCAATTGTTGACTTTTTAGGCGGACACGCAATTGCAGATCTCTTCACGCAAAGAGAAAAAACAGCTTCCTCATCCTGATTCGCCCATGCCGATTTGTGGAACGCAGTTCATGAGAATCGGCCGGCCAACTGAATTTCATTGCGCTTGCCAACAAAATTTTTTTGATATATATGATTTAAGTTTTATTAGATTATTGGTTCAAAATTAAAAGAAGAAATTCAGCATGCTAATTCTGAAGGCATTCTGTTCTGTCTTTGCAGTAAAAAAGGAAACCTTAGAGCACCCAAAACTCATTCCTGTTCAACACAAACTCAGTGAATTCTTGCAGCAGTGAAACACCTTCGTGAACTAAAAAAACAGCTAAATCTTAAAAAAATCTTCGTGAGCTCTGCGTTCAAGAAACTAATATCAATTCAGATCAGAAAATTTCACCTCAACTGGATTTTAGAGCAATGGCGGATTTCAGATCATTTATTTCAACATTTAAAAGATGTAAGAAGTTAATTATCTAATGCTTTAAAAAATGCGTATTTTTTAAAATCAAAAAATATATTTAATGGGCAGAAACAGGTTTGACCCTCAAAAATATTGTGCTTTTAAGCGAACTGTGATTGGTATGTTTGCATCATAATTAAAGAGCCAAAATTTATAATTAAAGAAGTGATATTAGACACAACTTTTAAAAAATAAGCTAATTTCCGGAAAACGGCCTTAAAGACGGACTGCGAGTTGGCGATATTGCTGTGGGTTGACGATCACTAGCAAACATGAAGACGAAACCATCATTGCCTTACACGATTACCAGTAAGTTAAGTTACATCGTTGAACTTGAAAGTAAGAATCAACCTTTAAAAAAACGATCGTGAGTACATACAAACTTACGGTGAGTGAAATCCTCTTTTGTATGATGTAAAGCAAAAAACTCCGCCCTGCTTATTTGAACTTATACTGAATGATTGCTGCCAACCGTATCGCTATGATACAATCTTTATCTGAATAATCGCAAAAGTTATCGTAAATATTTATACAGACCTAACACCGTGATCGGAATATTAGATTCTCAATGCATATAAAAACTTTCAGTTTCAGGATTGAGCTGCATTCAATCCGTTTTGAACAGCTGAGCTATATCTGGGGGATTATTAGGCGGGCAAGTAATTGCATCTGCCTTATATAAAATAAGCGTTGGTGAAAATTGAAAGCACACAGGAGAAACGAATATTAATTTTAATTATGATATGATTGTTAAAGCATTAAAGATAGTACTAATCATCATGTCCAATAAGTTATTATTTAAAAATTGTGTGGCCTTTGTAAAAATTAAAAGCATGAATAATGCCAGATAATTAGATGAAAAAACTACCCTAAAAACAATAACTTTGTAACTTAATTTTTAAACATGCAAAATCCGACAACACCAGGTGTTTCCAGTTGAAGAATTTCTAAAGCTTCCTCATTCATTTCATTATTGATTCGTCGGCCATTCCGGATATTGTCTTGGATATAGCCGAGCTTTACCCCTGAAGAACATCACAGAACAGTTGAGCATTCAGCTCTCTTATGGAATATCGAAAAAGCACTTGGAAAAGCCAAAAAAGAGAAAGTAATCATCACACTCAGAGATAAAGAAAAATAAAAAGAGATCGAAATTATGCTCCCGGATGCACATTTTAATGTATTAATCTCGCTTCAGATGTATTTTGCTAATGGAGGCGGGACCTTGTCAGTATTTTTTCGAGCAGGAAATTAATACAAGGCCGGAATAGGTTTGAACTTTCCCACTTTAGTACAGGTCTGAACAAGATTAATCAGTTCAGAAGAATACCATCCTTATCATGCTTTCCGCCGATGCCGTTTCGCTGCCGGAAGCCGATTTTTATAACGCTTTATAATCAGTACAATTTGCTAAATTGAGATCTAGCAGCTAATTCACGGGTTTCTGCATAGAGATTACGTTTACGGAATTTGTGACTAAATTCCAATTAATCCATAATACCGCAGTTGCTCAATTTTAGAGAAAATGTAGCGCTTACTCACCCATAGCTGTGCGATGCTACTTATTCGCCTCATTTAATCCAACGATCTTAAATTATAATTTTGATGAAACCGTTACATTCCTATTCTTCATTGGCCGGTTTTACAAAATAAAGTGCAGGCCAGCGCTATTTTTTTATGCCGATGAAATTACCAGGCTTTTAGGAGAATTAAAGCTATTTGGCAAAGTAGCTGAAATTGTTAATTTTTTGAGTCCCGTAGAGTGCTTATGTGTTAGCCGATTTATCTAAGGCAGGCAATAGCTATTGCAGACAGAATTCCATGAACAGCAGATGAAGCTTCCGGGCATTTCCTTTAGATGCAAAAGCACCTTTTGGTGCAATGCTATGCAGAATCAAAAGCCGTTCTGGAAGCCATCTATGAACCGGGGTACAATAGACAATTTTTGTAAATCCGGAGGATTGGAAGCAGAAACTCCTGTTTTCAGTGGGAATTTGATGCATTAAGAGACGCAATTCTTGCTGTAAAGATGAAGCAGGGGCTGCAAGACGGGAAAACCTGAAAAGCTTACAATCATTCCAACTCGCTCTGTACAATCAGAATATAAAAAAGAAATTTCATCATTAAAAGTTGTTTTGCCTCCAACTCACGTAGCAGGAGTATATTGGCAGAATAGACAGACACAAGAGGAGCCTGGAAAGCCGCCTGCCACAATGTAAGCTGCATTATGTGGTAGCCCTACGGAAAAAGCTTTCGGATCTAGACAAATCTGATATGAATGTGAATGATTGCAGGATTGTAATAGCCATTCAAGAACCTTCCGCCGGAAAAGAACGTTGGTTGGGGACGAGAACGGATAGATGCCAGAGAAAAAACCGAAGGATGGATGAAGAAAAATATTTGGAAATACATCACCGTACGCCGCTACTTCGACATGATTTTAAACTATCAATAAGCAGCAGCTTTAACTGACGGAAAATTCATTCAATTGAACCCAATTTTCCCAAACCTGGCTAGCGTGCAGAAGCAATGATAGAAAATTTCCTTATAACCAGCAATGATTGATGGTGGAAATTTGGCGGAAGGCAATTCAAAAGAAGGCGTATCAACGTGAAAGTATCCGGCGATATTCTTAACCAAAAACCCAATGAATGTTACCCGGTACAAAAAGCATTTAGTACGTTTCGCAGAATTTATCGTCTGAATTGTCTCGCACAACAATTAGAACAGTGTGCGCAAATAGATAAATCAACAAACAAAATATTCGAAGTTTGTCGCGCTCTTCGAGGTCATAATTAATCTTAATTTAAAATTTTAACCAAGAATTACAAACCCCTGGAGTTTAGTGAGAGGAGCTATGGAAAAATTTCCGGCTTCCGTAGCGCAAAGTTTGAAACGGCCATTCCATGCTTTTAAGGATATCTGTCGAAGGGCCCAAGAAAGACATAAGCCAACGAAATCACTTCTAATGTTGGATTCGAGACAGCTTTTCGAAAGGCACATCCGGAAACGTTTTGCCGTAGCTTTAAGATGGCGTTGCAACGCAAACACGAAAGTAACGTATTTTAAAATGTACTATGCCATGCAGATGTATTTTGCAATGGCGGCGGACCCCTGTTATTCGTTTCCGTAGGAGAGACTATGATACCAGGTAACGTTGGAAACTATATAACAACTGTAATGGAAATTTATTGTTATGGCTACTCGAATTGCTTAAAAAAGAGCACCAACTTTATCGTTTTCCCCGGATCTTCAAGCGTTTGGTTCCTTTGCTGCTGCTAGAAGTTGCTGCCTTGCGCTGAAATCTGCCGCTGATTTGGCAGAAAAGAAAAGGTGCGGTTATTAGCTTTCCGTAGCAAAGCAGCTGTCAAGCGATGTTTATAAGCAGCCGTATTGTTTCAGCCTGTGAGAGGATGAAGAAGAATCTTCAGAGCAGTTATAGCAGTGGCCTAACGCCTAAACGTTACTCGAGCCCTACTCCCATTATCTAACCCTGAATATCTTAGTGAGGTTACAGAAAACCAGGCTGCTAAAGCTGTTCGAGAATGCTGTCAGGAATGCTGGTAAATACCCGCTAGGTGCTGAACGCTGATTGCGCATATATGTCTGTACATGAATATTTACAATAATCTTTCCTAATTCCGCCAACAGCACAGCAAACAGAAGCCGAGCTTATGCGGATCGCCCTTTGCAAGGTGTAGATTCAGCAGATTGCTGCCTGTTATTCGGTATATGCAATAGTGCTTTTAAATCAGGCGGAACTTAATGAAAGACAGATTTCGTTATTTATGGATGTTCTTGGTAATGATGTTATTTTTTGAGAAAGGGTACTGATCCAGGCTTTAAAATACGGATGCTGCTTTTATTATCCTAACTGAAAACAATACTGAGCTAACGATATAATGAGCTGATGTTGTCAGTTACAGGTTATTCGAATTGCAAGTCTTGGTAGAAAAACAATTGCAAGTAACAAAATTCAGAGTTTTATAACCAGGCTAAAAAAAGCTGTTGAATCTAGCAGGTCGTATTAGCTTACATCCTCGTGCAATGGCAGGAGTATATGCTAAGTCGACAGCATGCCGGAGTATTTAAAAGGCATCCTGCTAATGTAGGCCTTATTTCGTAGAAGCACCATTAGAAAAGATTTCTGATGAGACAGCAAGATGCCGCTTAACGTAGACCCAACATCAGGTAGTCCACAACGCGATCAGAACCTAACCGAAAGAGGGACCTTTGGTTGGGGAGCAAGAACTAGAGGAAACAGGCAACGGTGGAGATACATTCTCCGTACGCCGTTTCTTCAACATGGTGGGAAGAATGCTGTGAAAAAAGCAACAGAAGTTTTCGTTTTCGAAGCCCAATAGGCCAACACCTGGATCGGCGTTACAGACGATGATCGAAAACTTCCTGAACCAGCAGTGGCAGGACGGCGCTTTGGCAGGAAGCAAGCCTGAAGAAGCCTATTACGTAAGCGTAGGACTAAACAAAACCATGTCTGCACAGGATATCCTGGAAGGAAGAATGAATATCGAGATCGGTATGGCATCGGTACGTCCGGCTGAATTCATCGTGCTTCGTTTTTCTCACAAATTACAAGATGCCTAAAAATTAAACTAAATAACAATTAAAACAAACATACAATTATGAGTACATATCCATTAGTAAAGTTTGCCTTTGAAGTAGATTGGGGCGGAACAAAATTAGGATTCACAGAAGCATCCGGAATGAACCTGGAAACGGCTGTGATTGAATACAGACACGGAGCAAGCCCTGATTTCAGCAAAACGAAAAAGCCTGGCTTGAAAACCTTCAGTAATATCACCTTAAAAAGAGGGACTTTCCAGGGCGATAATGAATTTTTCGAGTGGTTCCAGTCTGTACAGCTCAATACGGTTGAGAGAAGATCCATCACGATTTCTCTTTTAAATGAGAACGGCGATCCTGCCGTTACCTGGAAAGTTAAAAATGCTTTCCCTGTGAAAATGCAGTCTAGCGATTTAAAAGCAGATGGTAACGAGGTAGCGATCGAAACCCTTGAAATTGCACACGAAGGATTAACCATTGAAA
>NZ_WJFC01000339.1 GCF_009725235.1 Scytonema sp. UIC 10036 | reverse complement strand
TTTTCCCGATATTGTTAATGGCTAATGGCTAATGGCTCATGGCTAATGGCTAATGGCTAATGGCTAATGGCTAATGGCTAATGGCTAATGGCTAATGGCTAACGACACTTGACCAATGACACTTGACAAATGACACTTGACAAATTAACTCTTACCATGTTGGATGAGCTTTGTCACTGAATTAATCAAGTTACTTGGTTCTACTGGCTTGGTGACGTACTCTTGAAAACCTAATTCCAACGCCCGATTGCAGTCTTGTTCTTTAACATATGCTGTGAGTGCAATAGCTGGTATTTGTCCTCCTATCTCTGGTTCCAAGTTTCTTAACTTGCGAATCAGAGTGTAACCGTCTTCTTCTGGCATTCCAATATCACTTACTAATACATCGGGCAGTGATGTCTCAATAGTTGAAAGTGCTTGATGAACTGATGCAACAGCGGTGACGTTAGCACCGTGCTGTTGCAAAACAGTCGTGATATACTCTCTAGTATCAGTATCATCGTCAACAACTAGCACCTGTAAGCCACTGAGGATGTGGAAACTGCTATGACCAGAGTTGATTTTAGGTTCTATGTTGGGGAGAGTGGGAGCAAGGGAAGGTTTGTTTCCCTCTCTCTCTCCTCCCATTTCCTTTTTTACAATGTCTTTTCCTTGTAAAAGAGGTAACCTTACAGTAAAAGTCGCTCCTTGTCCTATTCCCGGACTTTCCGCACGAACGCTTCCTCCATGCATTTCCACTAGATAACGTACAATCGCCAACCCCAGCCCCAATCCGCCTTGGTTTCTGGTGATACTGCCATCTGCTTGTCGGAAGCGATCGAAAACATAGGGTAAAAACTCTGGGCTGATACCATTTCCCGTGTCACTAATTGTAATTTGAATATATCTTGGGGATTGGGTATTGGGGATTGGAGATTGGGAAGAATCCCCATCGTCTAATGCCCAATGCCCAATGCCCTCTTCCATTGACAGTCGAACCTGAATGTGTCCACCTTCTGGTGTAAACTTGAGCGCGTTATTCACTAAATTCCATACAACTTGCTGCAAGCGATTGGGATCGCCCAAAACGTAATAGAATGTGGCGAGGGCGAGACGCAATGACACGGCAAGCTGTACTGGATCTTTCCTCTCGTCTTTTTGTCCTCTTGTTTTTGCTGCTTCTGAATCAGTGGATTCAACAATATACTCCAGTTGAATCTTTTTAGTTTCTGCTTCTAAATGAACGCTGTCTATGACTGCTGAAACTACAGATGCTAAATTGACTCGTCCAAGGTTCAATTGCAACTTACCGCGTATAATTCGCGAAACATCCAAAATGTCATCAATGAGTTGTGCTTGCAAAGCCGCATTGCGTTCAATCGTTTCCAACGCACGAACTATAGCTTTTTCATCTAATTTTCGTTGGCGCAATAATCTCGCCCAACCAAGTATTGAAGTCAGTGGCGTGCGAAGTTCGTGGGAAAGGGTTGCCAAAAATTCATCTTTCAGGCGATTTGCTGTTTCCGCCTCTTGTCTTGCTGTTTGTTCGCGAATTAGCTTTATGTGTTCTTCTGCAGCTTTTTTTCGCTCTGTAACATCTTCTACCGTACCAACATAACCGATGACCTGTTTTTCATCAGAAAGCATTGGAGATGAAGACATAAGTACCCAACGCTCAACACTGCTAGGGGTGAGGATGCGAAATTCCCCTTTGTATTCCTGCCCTTTACTGGATACAGCATACCAATCAGCAATAACTTGTTGTCGATCCTCTGGATGAATTGCCAACGTCCAACCGTCACCCAAACTCTCCTCATACGTCATGCCATAGATAGCTTGATAGCGAGGATTAATATAAGTACATTTACCTAATGTATCCGTTAGAAAAATTCCGACAGGCGAACAAACGCTTAATGAACGAAACATTTCTTCACGTTTTCTCAGTTCAGCATTCATCAATGCCAGTTGTGCGGCTTGTCGCTTCACCTCATTGCTTTTCTGAAACAAGTCCACAAAAGCCGATACCTTATACTTTAAAATTTCTGGCTCTATAGGTTTAAACAAATAGTCCACTGCACCAACAGAGTAACCCCTGTACACCATAGTGTCGCTGGTGCTATATGCTGTGAGAAAAATAATTGGTGTATGGCGGGAACGTTCTCTCTGTCGAATAAGCGCTGCTGTCTCGAACCCGTCCATATCTGGCATCTGCACATCCAATAAGATGACGGCAAAATCCTGATTGAGAAGGTGCCGCAGTGCTTCCGCTCCTGATGTAGCCCTAATCAAATTTTGCCCCAAGCTATCTAAAATTGCCTCCAGGGCTAGCAAATTTTCTGGATGGTCATCCACCAGCAGAACATTAACTTTTGGTTCTAATGACATCGCAATCAGTACGCTTCAAGAAATAGAATAAGGCTTTTCAAAGTCTTTCTATTGACTGTGACGCCTATAGTTCATTTATTCACACTACCTTAAGTTATAAATTTGGTTATTCTTATGAATGAGTTTAGTTCATAACTTTATCTATATCAAAATAAAGATAAGAATTATGTTAAATACGACAAATTTTCACCAAGAAAGGGGCAATATCTGCTAAATGTAGAATTTTATCCACAACGCCAGCTGCGACAGCTGCTTTGGGCATTGTTGCACAATAGGCAGTAGACGGTTCTTCCACCACTGTTTTGCCACCTCGCGATCTAATTCTTGCCAGTCCTTGTGTACCATCATGATTGGCTCCTGTCAAGAGTACGCCAATCACTTTATCGGCGTAAGCATCCGCCGCCGTTTCAAAGAGGACATCAATCGATGGTCTTGCATAGGTCACTGGAGCATCAACAGACAAGGAAAAATAAGGGTGCGGTACGGCATCATTTCTCCCTTCAACCTGTAAATGATAATCAGCAGGCGCTAAATACACGTAGCCCGGTAAAATCTCTTCCCTATCTTGGGGTTCTACGATCGCTAGTTGACTGTATTGCTGTAACGCAGTTTTCAATTTATCATCGTTAGAATCTTTGTGACGGTGTTGAACAATAGCCACAGGAACTGGAAAATTTTTCGATAACCCTGCAAGTAAAACGGACATGGCATTGACTCCCCCTAAAGATGCGCCAATAACAATCAGTTTAAAAGTCATTAGTGGTTAGTGGTTGGTTGTTAGTAGTTGGTTAGCTTATTAGTAGTTTATTACAGTAGGTTGGGTTGAGGAACGAAACCCAACCTACCACAATACATTTAGCGATTTAATATTCACTTTATAAATGACCTCTGACCCACGTCCGTTCAATCCCACTAACCACTAACTACTAACCACTAACCACTATCTAATCCTACGATAAATCTTTTCATCGCCGTCTAACATTTCATAATCTTTGTCATGGGGAGTAAATTTGAGGGATTCTTGACGGCCCAAGCTAAGGATACCATATCTATTAAGGCTTTCGTAAAAAAGATTGTGAACTCTATTTTGTAAAGATTGATTGAAATATATCAATACATTTCTACATAGAATGACATGAAATTCATTAAAAGAATTATCTGTGACTAAGTTATGTTGTGAAAAAACCATATTTTCTTTAAGATAAGAGGAAAATATCGCATTATCGTATGCAGCAGTGTAATATTCTGAAAAAGATTTTTTTCCTCCTGCCTGTAAATAGTTTTGAGTATAGGTTTGCATGAGTTCAAGTGGAAAAATTCCAGATATTGCTTGTTTTAAAACCATTTCGTTAATATCAGTTGCATACAACCGACAGCGGTGATAAAGCCCTTCTTCATGCAACAGAATTGCCATAGAATAGACTTCTTCACCAGTTGAACATCCAGCGTGCCAAATGCGAATAAAAGGATATGTTCGTAATAAGGGTATAACTTTTTTTCTTAAAGCTAGAAAAAAACTAGTGTCACGAAACATGCTAGTGACATTAACTGAAAGATTAAATAACAATCTTTCCATACATTCTGGATTGTGAAGCACTTTTTCTTGCAATCCAGAGATACTCGTTAATCCTTCAGATTCAATTGTTCCCCAAATTCGACGTTTAATTGAAGCTAAAGCATAGTTTCTAAAATCAAATCCATAGTAACGATATATACCTTCTAACAGCAATTGAATTTCTATATCTTCAAGTTGCTCTTGCATCATAAATTCGTTAGTTTTTGCTGATTACATATAGAGTTTGTTTGGCTTGGAGAAAGTTCTATTTAATAGAACTACAATAATTCTATTTCAAAATTATGAGTTAAGGAAATGCATACAAGTATATATGCCTAGTGAATGAGCTTTAGCCATGTAGACGTTTATGAAGTAAATCTTGTGAATGAGCCAAAGTCTGTCTCTAGGATAAACGTCATATATCTTATGAAATATGAAGGAACATTCAAAGAATCATTTATAAATCATCTCTTAGATGAAAAATAGAAAATAAAAAACAAAAAAATATCAAGTCAATCGAAAAAAAGTTCATTGCGATCGCTCACCATTATCCTATATATTCTCTGTAAAAAGTACAGACCTTCAATATTTTTAATTAACACAAAAGATTTTTGTCCTTTTGACGCCTAAATTCTTGTATGCGTTTACCATTTCTATCTCGAACAACTGTCAGCTTTGCAACTCTTGTATTCGGTTTTGCTACTGTTTTTGGAACTCAAAGAGTAGTAGCTGCTTCATTCAGCGTTGTTGCTGATGGACTCAATAATGTAAGAGGTCTTAACTTTGGTCCCGATGGCAGTCTTTACATTACAGAGTCAGGTGTGGGAGGAGATGGGCGGTGCGTTCCCGGACCTAGTTTGGAAGGTCTTGATTCTTGTGTAGGTACAACTGGTGCAGTCACTAGAGTGAAAGATGGTAAACAAGAGCGCATACTTGAAGGTTTACCATCTACAGCTTTAAGACCTAGTGGAAGTACGGGAGAAGGTCCCCAAGATATACAATTTGATGCTGTAGGAAATCCTTACCTTTTGATTGGGTATGGTGGTAATCCCACCATCAATGATTTTCCAGAAAGCGCTTCAGGTTGGGGACAACTTTATAAAGTAGATTTTCAAACGGGTTCGCTAACAAGTATTGCTGATTTTGCAAAATATGAATTGGCTAATAATGCTGATGGGGGAAATGTCCTTGATACCAGTGGTGAGATAGCTAGTAATCCTTATGCCCTGGCGATAAAGGATAATACTGCTTATGTTATTGATGCAGCTGCCAATAATGTATTAACTGTAGGGCTTGATGGTAGTAATTTGAAATCTTTTGTTGTACTTCCCAAGCAAAAGATATCCAATCCCGTCTTTCCAACTCCCGGTTCTGGACAGGTTTTACCTCCTGAAGCACCTCCAAGCGATCGCATTCCTGAAGAAATCGAGATTGAGTCTGTTCCAACCGGTGCTTCATTTGGTCCCGATGGTGCTTTGTATGTTAGTGAGTACACGGGTTTCCCTTTTCCGGTAGGAAAAGCACGTATTTTGCGAGTCGCGTCTGATGGCGAAGTTACGGTTTTTGCCGAAGGTTTTACCCAGCTCTCCGATTTAGAATTTGATGCTAAAGGGAATTTGTATGCGTTGCAGTATTCCAATGAACCTCAGTGGTTGGGTACCGCAGATGCGTCTCTTATCCAGATAGCCCCTGATGGAACTCGTACAACTCTCTTGAGTGGTAATGGGCTTGAGTCAGCAACTGCTCTTACCGTCGGTTCTGAGGGCGATGTTTATGTATCGAATAAGGGCGATCGCGCAGGACAGGGACAAGTTCTGAGGATTAGTCCAATAACAAAAGTTCCCGAATCAGGTACAACAACTGCTTTGGTTGCGTTTGCAGTTTTAGGATTGATATCACGTCCGCTTATATACTTAAATAAAACTCACGCAAAGACGAGGCAGCGCTAGCTTGTGGTTACCACCAGTTGAAGCGCCTGCCGTCGCAAAGGCGCTAAGAATTTAAGCATCTTTTCCGCATGGTTATGCTACCGGACATGATATGAGTTGTTTGTTACACCGTAAGCTTAAGATGAGGACTACTTGATAGTTGCTACTGGGTAATCAGGATTGGCGGGATTTGGAACTAATTGCTGATTTTTGCAATCTACCAAAAAATCTAGTTTTTCCAAAATAACTTGACCTAGCATAACTTCGTCTCCCACCACTAATCCTTCATCTGCAGTTTGTCTTCCTTGACATTCAATTAGAACGGGTTCGGTAACGCCCACTGTTTCCTCTAGTCCATTTGCGTAACGAGCTACCTGTTTACCTCTAATTCGTAAACCCAATTGTTCGACAACCTGCATTGGCAGTACAAGAGTAAGTGCTCCTGTATCTACTAATGCTTCGGTTTCACACTCTCTCAACAAATGGGGAGCAAGCACTCCTCGGCTTATCATCGCTTCGTCTATTGCGTTTGTCAGTTTGACTCTAACTCGGACTGCCCCCATAGTTGTTGGCTCCATTTTGAAGCTCTCCATAGTACTGCAAAATATGAGTGTACTTACATTTTGTCTCAATTGAAAAAGTAAAACTCTTTTTTAGCGATCGCTGTAATGATAACGAGCTTGAATAAACTCAATGCGGTTGTTACTCACGACATAAACAATGCGATCTACTTGAGTGAGCCGCCGTGACCATATGATAATATTTTAATCTTTCAGGTCTGCCTGTTCCTTCAAAAGGATTGCGTCTTATCTCTTCAACTAGAGATAAAACTCGGAGTGCAATCTTTCTATTTGTCTCTACCCAATAGGTAAGGTCTTCCAAAAACTGCTTGTCAAAAACGAGGTCAGGTTGTGAAATCTCTTGAGAAATTTCAGATTGAGAAAGTTCTTCGGGTTCTAAATTTTCTGACATTGACTTGTTATTATTCTTCGTATAAATTAAACTCCTTACGAAGCTCCTCTATAGTTTGAGGTTTATTAGTCTTAGCTTTGACACGTTGCAAAGCATCTAAAAGACGCGCTGCATTTTCAGGTGACTGGAACAAGTATGCTGTTTCTATGATACTGTTCAATTCTGAAGTGGGAATTACGGATACGCTTTCAGCACCTTCACGAGAAACAACTACAGGTTCTCGGCTTTTAATTGCCTCATTGTAAATTTCATCGAAGTCGTTGCAAGCTTCGGCATAAGTTTTTTGAGTAGTCATTTTCTGTTCCTGTATCCATGTATTTTTCCATGGTAAACCTTATAAATAGTATCACTCCATCGCGATCGCTTTGACTAATTGATTTGCTTGTTCCTGTCCTCGCTGCATTGCTTGGTTGAGGGGTTGCTGTCCGAGTAAAGCACTGACAAACTGGTTGTCAAAATTGTTCATAATTGGTGCAGGGTATTTACCCAGTTGCCATGGCATCCCGTAGTCTACGCCTGCTAACAGTGCAGATCGCAAAGGGTCTTTGTCATATCCCAGTTTCTGAGCAACAGATTTCCGTGATGGCAAGGCAAAACCTGTTTGCGTCCATTTTGCCATTCCTTCTTTGCCTGTAAGATAAGAAATTAATTCCCAAGCTTCGGCTTTGTGCTCTGACTGCTTGTTCATCACATAAGCAACAGTAAAAACCATTGTGCTTTTTTGATTGTTAATACTCGGTACTTCTGCGGTAGCAAACTCTAAATTGGGAAAAGTTTCCGTCAGATACGGAATTGTCCAAGTCCCTTCAACAATCATTGCAACTTTGCCCTGACCGAACATTTCACCACCAGAGTTAGTCCCAACATCAGATTTTTGTGCTGAAGAACGGTCTTTTTGGTATTGGTCTACTGCTAAGCGCAACCCTTGCAAAGCTTCCTGACTGGCAAACGTTGCATAACCGTTGCGGTCTACAACTTGTCCTCCAAAAGCTTTAATTTTGTAAGCTTGACGTGCTAATTCAGGGATTTCACCGAAGCCATATTGGTCGATTCTGCTATCCTGGTTAGGGTCTATAGAGAGCTTTTGAGAATAGGTGCGGAGTTCATCCCAAGTGTTTGGGGGGCTATCTAAGCCTGCTTTAGCAAAAGCTTTTTTGTTATAAAACAGAGCAAGAGTTGAATAATCTTTAGGAAGACCGTATATGTAATTTCCATACTGAAAACTCTTTAATAACGTTTCCTCAAAATCCGCCAAGTCAAATTCGGAGGTAATATATGTATCTAGTGGTTCCAAAACATTCTGGCTCATCAAGAAAGGAGCTTCAAAAGCATCCAAATAAAAGACATCGGGCGCTGCTTCTCCAACCAAACGAGTTTTTATCACATCCATATATTGGTCATTAATAACCTCATGTTTCACTTTGATATTTGGATGCTTTGCCTCAAATTCATGCAGGACTTGTTTCAAAAGTTTTTGTTCTGCTGGGCTAGCTATCCAACCGCTGAGTTTGATAACGACTGGGGTAGATTTCGTGGAAATGCTTGGTAAGTGCTCGCATCCAATTATCAAAAAGGCGATCGCAATCAAAACCCCTAAAAATTTCCAAATGCTTATTTTCATCTTTTTTTAAGGACTGGGGATTAGGGGGTAGGGGTTAGAGGCACAAGGGGGACAGTATATTCTTCTCCCTAGTCTACCTCTTACTACTTCCTCTCCCTAGTCTACCCCCTAC
>NZ_WJFC01000338.1 GCF_009725235.1 Scytonema sp. UIC 10036 | reverse complement strand
AAAATCCAAAATCCAAAATCCAAAATCCAAAATCCAAAAACCAAAATCCAAAATCCAAAATCCAAAATCCAAAATCCCTATTGCTGCTCCCGAATTCGTGCGGGAAGTTTTAGGAAAAATTATGTTGTGGCAGGGTGATGAACTGCCTGTAAGCGCATTTCCTCCTGATGGTACTTATCCTACAGGTACTGCCAAGTGGGAAAAGCGCAATGTTGCACAAGAGATTCCTGTTTGGGACTCCACCATCTGCGTGCAGTGCAATCAGTGTGTTATGGTTTGTCCTCATGGAGCGATTCGGAGTAAAGTCTACCAGGCAAATGCATTGGATAAAGCTCCAGCGAGTTTTAAATTTGTTGATGCTAAAGATAAAGATTTTGCAGAAGAAAAGTTTACAATTCAAGTTGCTCCAGAAGATTGTACGGGGTGTCAGATTTGTGTGAATATTTGCCCTGCAAAAAATAAAGTTCTCCCAGAACGCAAGGCAATTAATATGGAGCCACAATTGCCTTTGCGAGAGCAAGAACGGGAAAACTGGTACTTCTTTTTAAGTTTGCCAAATCCCGATCGCCGACAGCTTAAACTCACACAAATCCGCCAACAACAACTGCAACAACCGTTATTTGAATTTTCTGGTGCTTGTGCTGGTTGTGGTGAAACGCCATATTTAAAATTGCTAACACAATTGTTTGGAGATCGGGCAGCGATCGCTAACGCGACGGGTTGTTCTTCAATCTACGGTGGGAACTTACCTACAACTCCTTGGACAACAAATGATGAAGGTAGAGGTCCGGCTTGGTCAAATAGCTTATTTGAAGATAATGCAGAATTTGGTTTTGGCTTTCGCTTATCTTTGGATAAGCAGACTGAGTTTGCGATGGAATTGCTGAAAAAATTAGGAAATACAAAACGAGAAATCGGCAATGGAGAAGTTGAACCATTAATTCCTAATGATTTGGTTCAATCTATTTTAACTGCACAGCAAAAGTCAGAGGCAGATATTTATCAACAACGGCAGCGAGTCGAACGTCTCAAATCTTTGCTACATCAGTTAATGAAAACACACTCTTCTATTTCTGATTTTCCTATTGCCGAAGCTAAACAAATTTTAACACTAGTTGATTATTTAGTCAAGAAAAGTGTTTGGATTGTTGGTGGTGATGGATGGGCATATGACATTGACTTTGGCGGACTCGATCACGTACTGGCTAGCGGTCGCAATGTCAATATTTTGGTCATGGATACAGAAGTTTATTCAAATACAGGCGGACAATCTTCTAAAGCCACTCCAAAAGGTGCGGTTGCTAAGTTTGCCTCTAGTGGTAAACCTGCTGCTAAAAAAGACTTGGGACTGATTGCCATGACCTATGGAAATGTGTATGTAGCAAGTGTAGCGATGGGCGCGAAGGCTGAACATACCCTCAAAGCATTTTTAGAAGCCGAAGCTTATGATGGACCATCCTTGATTATTGCGTACAGCCACTGTATAGCTCACGGGATTGATATGGCAACAGCCATGAATCACCAAAAAGAGTTGGTGGAATCAGGTCGTTGGCTGCTTTATCGATACAATCCCGATTTGCAAAAACAGGGTCGAAATCCCTTGCAATTGGATATGCGATCGCCCAAACAGTCTGTGGAAGGGTCAATGTATCAAGAAAATCGTTTCAAGATGCTCACCAAGAACAAACCAGCCCTCGCCAAACGCTTGCTAGAAGAGGCACAAGCTGAGGTAAATGCACGCTGGCAAATGTACGAGTATTTAGCTGCACGCAAAAATCAGGACTGAAAATTTGTCATTTGTCATTAGTCAAGAGTCATTTGTCACCGATTCTTATTAGAGGTAGAGAGATATTCTTTTAAATCGCTACTTCTAATTTTCCAATCTTTACCAATCATCCTAGCTCTAAGCCTTCCCTCGAAAATAGCATCGTGTAGGGTTTGTACAGAAAGCCCGCAGAGTGCTTGAGCCTGTGAGAGTGTGAGCAGAGGCGACTTAGACTCTGTAGGGACAATAGGCTGTTTTTTGTTTGTTTGTAAAAGCATTTTCATCACCTGCAACAAAAAAATACTACAGTCCTTTCAAGGTTTAGTACTAAGCCATTTATTAGTATAAAAAGTACTTTTTCTGGAGAGAGCCTGACTTTTTTTCGCGTTCATAAATATACATCAAGCTTTCATACTGAGATCGATCTTTAACAGCGAATTTTTGCTGTAAGGATCGACTTCAAGACTGTTGTGAAAGCGTTGCTGCAAAAGCAGTACAAAAAGTAGTGCCAAGAAATAAGTACTAGTTTATACATGATATGGATGAAATTTGCGATCCTCAATCCTTAATGACTTAGTAACAGTTGTATCTAGAATTGTGTAGAGAAACCGAAGTTTAAAGCTTGAAGATTAGAACTTCAAACGTGATAGTTACCTGACTTGACGTTTCACCCCAATCTTTAGCCATAGAGACTCTTCACTCATCACCTTTGAATAGGGAGATGTGAGTGAGGACAAAGGATTGATATTCCCCGAACGCTTGCAAATCACGAGATATTTTACAGGCAACATAGAGCTGTGTACCAGCATTCATGAGCTTCTGTCCCATTTGAAGCTAGAACTCAAGCAGGAAAAGCGTTGAGTTCCAATATTAGGATTAGCAGAAAGGCATGATGGTATTTGCCCTGCGAAAATCTCACTATCCGAGACCAGTGTCGCTTTTGCAGTGAAACGGAGATTATCAAAATCAACTTCTGTGTCCCAGACGGTACAAGATGTTAATTGGTAGGATGTCGGTGAATTTATAAATTTTGGTTACAATAATAGCTTGAGCCGCGATTAGACGCTAATATTGAAGTCTCAACTTTTGAGTTGACAGGCACAAGACTATTAAAATTGTATATAGTTTAACCAGTGAGAGGCTGATAACTCAAGCTACTACTAGGAATTACAGGATTTTCAAAACCTACGGTTTCAAAAGGAATGATGGAACTATTCACCATTGACATAATCACATTTCCTTTTTTTATAGGTGGTAACTCTGAGGAAAGTGCCACTTTGTTTGCAGAGAGAACCTCAAAATCTGGTAATTTCAGATCTTGAAGGAGTGTATATTTGATTGTCAGCCGTCGATTATTCAGTTGAGCGAGAAAAAGTGATGGTAGCCACCTCGATATTCTGATGATTTCATCAACTGGGAATAAACAGAGACTAGCTGCTAGCACTGCTTAACTTACCTAAAGTAAGACCCTTTGACGCGCCAGAATTATGTGGTCTTCGACTTTGCAAGCCTATACCAGCATATGACTATTTGCGTTGAGATTACAAGGTTCTTTCGTAGTTTCTCTCATGGGGAAACTGGCTACAATAAGACCAGCTTAATTAGGAAAGTGGCTACACAATTTAAGCCTGTTTTGTGGTATAATGCAAGACTTTTACGAAGTTGCAACAAGCGATCGATGTGACTGACTAGTACATAAAGGCAGAGGGCAAAGGGCAGAAGGTCTAAAAGTTTGTCGGATCGGCTCTTTAAAAATTTTTGACAGACACTTGACGCGAACCATGTCATACTGGGTATCAAGACCAAATAATGCGGGCTGTATTTGGCTTATTGTGCGAGCAAAGCCTGAAGATAGAAGTATTCTGTAGTTAAAGACGTTGAAAAAAAGTATTTGCAGTAACAATTTACAAAATAAAATAAATAATCCAAGTTGCTGGGTATCAACCTCATATTTATCGCATGACCGCTCGCATCCAACTCAAGGCAGCGATCGCTCAACTACTACCAAAAGCAAGAATTGTTCACCTTGCTACTCATGCAATAGCATTTTTGGCTCTCCTGACACAGACGTTTCGCCTTTGCGTCTATAAATCTGAGTCTTAAAGGCAAGTATAAATTAAAAGCTAGCACACAACCTTTAAGGCTGTTGTGCTATGGAAAAACTTGCCTATGTATAAATAAAATTCCGATAGGTAACTTAAAACAATTTGAAATCTAGATTAATCTTGTCTAGCGATTACCCAGATTGCATGAACAAGCCCAAGAATGTAAAATCCAAAAATAGTAAGCAGTAAGTTTATCCAAAAATCTTTACCTATACCTACTTGTAAGAACACACCAAGAGGTGGTAGTAAAACAGCGCAAATTATTCTAACTAAATCCATTGCCCCCTCCCATAAGTATTAAAATGAGCAGGATTTGTATACTCATCAAAGATAGCATTTATTTTTCAACTCATCTGGTTGAACGAGTGCGGTAAACCGTCTAAACCGATCGCCAGACATGATTCTAGCCACCACTTATCTTGGCTTTGTAACCAAGTTTAATTAGTATCTCAAGAATTTTTGGCTTGTGGTCGCCCTGAATTTCAATTTCATTTTCTTTTAGAGTACCACCCGTACCACACTGGGTTTTTAACTGCTTGAGTAAAGCTTGTAAAGTTTCTTGATTTGTTTGAAAGCCAGTAATTACAGTCACGGTTTTACCTTTACGTCCAGCGCGAGTTGCTTGTACCCGCACATTTTGCTTCTCTGGTGGAAGGTCGGGAGTTGCTC
The DNA here is from genome assembly GCF_009725235.1 of Scytonema sp. UIC 10036. The sequence goes on along the minus strand of NZ_WJFC01000338.1, from coordinate 4,070 downwards.
TTTCAAAAGCAGCAGAGTTATCATTGCCAAACTCTTGATAGACGAATCGCTTTTCAGGGTTGTTACGATTTGATGAAGACATAAGGTTAACTTTGTAAAGAACCGCTAACAGGTAATCAGTGCTAAGAGAAACAGGCTCAGCAGTATGAGTATAATTAAGGTCGTTCCGTAATTCTAGCTTGTTCGTGAGTACTACTCCCCTACCTTCGGGTTCTCAATCATCTACTGAACTGCCTGATACACTAGGACGCTTTGGTCGCTTTGGTGGTAAGTATGTTCCTGAAACGTTGATGCCAGCTCTTTCTGAGTTGGAAACTGCGTACCAGCAGTATCGCAATGACCCAGCTTTTCAGACAGAACTGCAACAGTTACTGCAAGATTATGTAGGTCGTGCAACACCATTATATTTTGCCGAACGCCTTAGTACACATTATGCAAAACCAGATGGCACTAGACCCCAAATTTATTTAAAGCGTGAGGATTTAAATCATACTGGTGCTCACAAAATTAATAATGCTTTGGGTCAAGTCTTGCTGGCAAAGCGTATGGGCAAACAGAGAATTATTGCAGAAACGGGTGCCGGACAACACGGAGTAGCAACGGCTACTGTATGCGCTCGTTTTGGGTTGCAATGCGTTATTTATATGGGCGTTCACGATATGGAACGTCAAGCTTTGAATGTTTTTAGAATGCGATTAATGGGCGCAGAAGTACGTCCCGTGTCGGCAGGAACTGGTACTTTAAAAGATGCCACTTCTGAAGCAATCCGCGATTGGGTCACAAATGTGGAAACGACCCACTACATTTTAGGTTCTGTTGCAGGTCCTCACCCTTACCCCATGATTGTACGTGATTTTCACAAAGTGATTGGACAGGAAACTCGCGCTCAAGCAATGTCCAAGTGGGGTGGTTTGCCGGATATTATTATTGCTTGCGTGGGTGGTGGTTCTAACGCAATGGGAATCTTCCACGAGTTTGTAGATGAACCGTCCGTGCGGTTAATTGGTGTAGAAGCTGCTGGAGAAGGAGTTAACACCGACAAACACGCAGCAACATTGACAAAAGGTCGAATTGGTGTATTGCATGGGGCTATGAGTTACCTTTTGCAAAGTGAAGATGGGCAGGTTGTTGAAGCTCATTCAATTAGTGCTGGATTAGATTATCCGGGTGTAGGTCCGGAACACAGCTACTTGAAGGATTTAGGGCGTGCTGAATATTACAGCGTAACTGATGAAGAAGCTTTGGCCGCGTTCCAAAGACTTTCACGCTTGGAAGGAATTATTCCTGCTTTAGAAACAGCCCATGCTTTTGCTTATTTAGAAACACTGTGTCCCCAACTGAGCGGTAGTCCCAATATCGTTATTAACTCTTCGGGACGTGGTGATAAAGATGTACAAGCCGTAGCTAAGTACTTGAATCCTGCATAAATAATCCATTGCGATCGCCCTTGGCGCAAGCCGTACCCGGCTTATCGCTTCGGTGCAAGCTTTACCCAGCTTATCGCTCCCACATTTGGCAACACAAAGCGCTAAAGAGCGATCGCACCATTAAATACATTAGTAACAATTTTTGCCAATACTTAAAAGATAAGATTTTAGATGTAAATATATTTGTCTTGAAAGTTCGCTTGAATTATATCAAGCGACTCTTGACGGAGCTTTTTGAATATGCAAATATTTCCTAACTTGCCGATCGCCATCAATCATACTGGTATCGCAAGAAACAAAAAACCAGGGATTGTGTCTCTTAAACTTACACGTTATTTAACACTCCATGTTCCGACAAACTGCTTTTGGCATTGCTTTAAGTATGCTTGTCCTTGCCAGTGGATTACCAACGAGTATACTAGCGGGTTACTCTTCTAAACAAAAAGCAACCCAAAGTAATTCGGTATCAATTCCATCACGCCAGGTTAAATCATTCTCTACCTTTAAAACAACCGATCTGGAAAAATCGGTTTTTGAGCAAATTAATCGGTATCGGGTTTCTAAGGGTTTGCGAAAGCTAGCTTTAAATCCCAGAATTACTCGACAAGCTAGGATTCACAGTCAAAATATGGCCAGACGCAAATCCCCATTTAGTCACCAAGGGTTTAAAAAGAGAGTTGATGCGATTCCCCTTCGCTACAGAAGCGCATCAGAAAATCTTGCTTTTAACCAAGGGTACAGCGATCCGGTTCAAGAAGCTGTGACAAGCTGGCTGAAAAGCCCCGCACATTTAAAGAATATTAAGGGGAATTACAATCTGACTGGCATTGGTGTCGCCACTAACAGCGATGGGGAAGTCTACCTGACACAAATTTTTGTTCGCATTAGATAAATTTAAATTGCTAATGGCTAATGGCTAATGGTTAGTTGCTAGGTCAAAATTATCTTAACTATTAGCTATTAGCTATTAGCCGTTAGCAATTAGATAATATAGATGTTTAACCTAACTGCTCTAATTCATGGAAGATTTTCAGGTTTGCGATCGCGACCTCACTGAAGATACGCTATCCCATTATCTACAAAACGATGAAATTGCCGTAGATACTGAAACGATGGGGCTGATTCCACAACGCGATCGCTTGTGTCTTGTACAACTATGCAACCAAGAGGGAAAAGTTACGGCAATCCGTATTGCTAAGGGACAAACAGAGGCTCCAAACTTACAAAAACTGTTGGAAGCGACAAATGTCCTGAAAATATTTCACTTTGCACGTTTCGATCTAGCCGCGATCCGTTACAACTTAGGCATTTATATCCAACCCGTTTTTTGTACCAAGATAGCCAGTAAGTTAGCACGCACTTATTCCCAACGCCACGGGCTGAAGGACTTGGTGCAAGAGTTGGAAAAAGTGGAGTTAGATAAAACTTCTCAAAGCTCTGATTGGGGAAATGCTACCAATTTATCAGAAGCACAACTGAGTTATGCTGCCAATGATGTACGTTACTTAATTAGTGCGCGGCAAAAGCTTGTCGATATGCTCAAACGTGAAGAACGTTATGAAATCGCCCTAGAGTGTTTTGAGTGTTTGCCAACTATAGTTTCCTTAGATTTATTGCAATTTAAGGATGTGTTTGAACATTAAGTCATTAGTCATTGGTCATTTGTTCATACTAATGACTAATGACTAATGACTAATGACTAGTGACTACCCTTTTTGCTGAGTTTCTGCGTGATTTTTCAAACGATCTACGACGTTGTAGTCATCTGCACCAGCTGGAGTTCTTGATTCGATAATTCCTTCAGTAGGACCTCCTACCGCTTTCCATGCAGCCAAACCGCCTTTGAGTTCAGACACGTGTACAAAACCAGCGCTTCTCAATTGTTGTGCAGCTTGAGCAGTTTGTTCATCGCTTTCACCGTAAACATAGATATCACGGCTTTTTGCTATGGATTCTGCACGCTCTACCAATTCGTCTTGTGGAAAGGGCATTGCACCCATAATGTGACCTTGATTGAAGGCATTGCGATCGCGCACATCTAAAATTGTAAAAGCAGGTTCGCCCCATTCCAAACGAGACTTGAGAACATGAACATCAGACTGTGCGCCGATTGGGGGCTGTTGCGGAATGATATTGTCTACTAGTTTGTTAGTCATGAGTATCCTCTGTAACGTCTTAAACTACCTTGCAAAAGACTTTAGGCGTAAATTGACAAAAGAAATTGCAAGAATTTCATGCACTGAAAGAAATGTACCCAACAAAATGGCTTGTATTGCTCTTTCTGAAGAATGAAAATTCTAAATTTATGCCTAATGGTAGACGGGCTATTAACAGTAACCGATAACCAGTGACCAGTGAATCTCTTTACTTAAAACTAGGGGATTGGAATCGTGAATCAATTTCTTTTTTCCATAAGTAATGCTGCAAGCAGGGCATATGCAACTACTCCTTTTCTGCTCTAAAATTACCAGTGCTACTACGTCTAATGGTCATCTTCTAGCAGTTCGGGAGTCGTCAAAAAAAGTTATTGTTTCAATTCTGTAATTTTTTTAAATTGTAAAATCTTAGCTTGACTTTAGAATTGAAAAATTAGTGAGACAAAGAGCCATGGTTTAAATTGTGCTTTGCATAAAAATAGTATTT
>NZ_WJFC01000337.1 GCF_009725235.1 Scytonema sp. UIC 10036 | reverse complement strand
TTTGATTTTTGATTTTTGATTTTTGATTTTGGATTTTGGATTTTGGATTTTGGATTTTGGATTTTGGATTTTGGATTGGGTAATGGGCAATGAATGACTTTTAACAATGCCCAATTCCCATTAATGTCGAAATAAATGGCTGTGTTCGGGATGATATAAACGGGAACGTCCTGTTGTTTGCGACAATGCAGGGCTGATGACGTAAACAGTCGTGCGGATTAGTTTTTCTTTATGAGTACACTCCGCTATTTGATTGAGGGGTACAACCAAAATTCTCTCATCAGACCATCCCAAACGATAGCAAATTGCCACGGGTGTTTCTACTGAATAGTGTTCCAGTAACTTGGCTTGGGCTTCTTCAACATGACGCGCACTTAGGTACAGGCAAAGGCTAGCTTGATGGGCGGCGAGAGTTGCAAGTTCTTCTGTAGCGGGCACTTCTGTACGTCCACTGATGCGTGTTAGTATAATTGTTTGCACTAAGCCGGGAACGGTCAGTTCCAATTTGAGTTTGGCGGCTGCAGCTTGAAAAGCACTGATACCCGGTATGACTTCAAAGGGAATGTTTGCTTCTGCCAAAAGGTTCATTTGTTCGTACATCGCACTGTAGAGACTGGGATCGCCTGAATGAAGGCGCACGACAGATTTTTGCGATCGCACCCGTTCTACCATAATGGGTACAATTTCTTCTAAAGTTTTATTTGCAGTGCGAATAATCTCAGCATCATCTCGGCAAAGCTGCAGCATCTGTGGCGGTACTAAAGAATCAGCAAATAAAATCACATCAGCAGCAGCAAGTAGTTTTTGTGCTTTAACCGTGAGCAATTCAGGATCTCCAGGACCCGCGCCTACAATATACACTGCTGGTTCTACGGTCATAAGTTTTTTGTTGTCGCTTAAAAGGATAGTAGATTCACGCATAAACAAGCACGCCATAAAGCTTCTAAAAAAAATCTTGGCATTTTTCCGTAGCTTTCCGGATGTACCCCCTTAGCTAAGAAGAATGTATTGGTAGATGCACCCTGGTTAAGCCCTAGAGAACACTCTGGGGCATTTTTTATTTTTGGTCATTTGTCAAAAGAAATTGGTCATTGGTCAAAAGTCATTTGTCCCCATTGTCTCCCTTGTCTCTACCCCCTTATTCTGGGGAAACAACATCTGGTAAACGCCGTTTGACTACATAGAGCCAAGCTAACCCACCTATCCCCAAAATAATTCCAACTAGACTGACGATTTGTGCCACTCGCAATGGACCTAACATCAAACTATCAGTCCGAAGACCTTCTATCCAAAGACGTCCCAAACTATATCCTGCTAAATAAACCAAAGATAGCGTACCGATTTTTAGAGAGGGTTTGCCTGATAAACTCCGAAAAAACAATGTTATCAGTAAAGCGAATACCGCTAAATCCCATAGAGACTCATATAAGAAGGTAGGATGGAAGTATTTAAATTCGGCTAGTTCTGGAGGACGGCGATCTGCTGGAATGTATAGTTTCCAAGGTAGATTAGTAGGGCTGCCAAAAGCTTCTGAGTTAAAGAAATTTCCCCAGCGTCCGATTGCCTGACCAAGAATCAATGAAGGAGCAACTAAATCTGCTAATTGCCAAAAAGACACTCGCTTGAGTTTGGCAAAGATTAATGCTGCTATGACACCACCAACAATTGCTCCATGAATAGCAATACCCCCTTGCCAAATGGCAATGATGCGTTCTGGGTGCTGGGCGTACTCCGACCACTCGAACAAAACGTAGTATAATCTAGCTGCGGGAATAGCCCCAAGTACCAACCAAATTGATAAATCGCTGAGCAAATCGGGATTTACATCGCGTCGCTTTGCTAGGTATTGAGAAAGGCTAACGCCAATCAAAACGGCTGAAGCAATCAAAAAGCCATACCAACGGATAACCAATGGTCCTATCTTCACCAGAGTCGGGCCTGGTGAAGTAAATTGAAATGCCAAGGGTAAAGTAAAAAAGTCCGGTATCATACAAAAGTACATAAAAGGCAAGAGAATAAAAGTGTGGGTTGAAAAGTGCGTTTGTTGAAACCCTCAAAACAGAAATGCTTTTTGATTTTATATTTTATTTAAAATGCATGCATAGAAAACTGCTGGGCAACCTACAGCGTAGATTTTAAGTTGCTGTGGGTTCATAGAGGTACATAAGCAATTAAAAATTCAAATTTTAAAATAGGTCAGATATAATCACCTCATCAACGTTGAGGCAGCTGTCATCGTGATTGCCATCTATCCCGGAAGCTTCGACCCTGTCACTTTAGGACATCTTGACATTATCCAACGCGGTTGTCGGTTGTTTGAACGGGTTGTTGTAGCTGTTTTGCGGAATCCCAACAAAACGCCTTTGTTCACCGTCCAAAAACGCTTGGAACAGATTCGTCTCGCAACACAACATTTAACTAACGTCGAAGTCGATGCTTTTGATGGTCTCACCGTCAAATATGCCCAAATGCGAGAAGCGCAAGTCCTTCTTCGTGGTTTGCGAGCCATTTCCGACTTTGAGGTAGAGCTTCAGATGGCTCATACTAATAAAACCCTTTCGCATCAAATAGAGACAGTTTTTCTAGCAACATCCAACGAGTATAGTTTTTTAAGTAGTAGTGTTGTAAAAGAGATTGCTAAGTTTGGCGGCTCTATAAATCATCTTGTTCCCCCGCACGTTGCCCTTGATATTTACCAATGCTACGCCCAAAACAACCAAATATCGAACCAAATCACAACGGAGGTAATCCCCTCTCGGAAGAGTACCCCAATGGAATCTCCTACGATGGAGACGCTACGCCAACAGGAGGCGTAGATCTTCAGCAGGAACTTAACCGCCTCGAAGAAATGATTCTTTCAGGTTTAAATATTCCGCTAACGCGATGCACGTTGGTGGATGAAGACAAGTTACTCGATCAGCTAGATTTCATTCGGCTTTCTTTGCCTGAAGCTTTTCAGGAAGCAGCTGGAGTTCTCCAAGAAAAGGAAGAAATCCTCCTACAGGCAGAAGAATACGGACAACAAATTGTTGATGCAGCCCAAGCCAAAAGAGCACAAATTTTGGATGAAAGCGACATCTTGAGGCAAGCAGAACGAGAAGCGCAACAAATGCGGCAACAAGTACAACAAGAGTGTGAGGCGATGATGCAAGAGACTCTTACGGAAATCGATCGCAAACGACGCGCTTGTCAGCAAGAAATTGAGGAAATGCGACGGGCTGCAGTTGCAGAAGCCGAAGCGATCGAACAAGGTGCTGACGAGTACGCTGATAGCGTTTTAGAAAATATTGAGCAGCAACTTCAAGAAATGTTACGGATTATTCGCAACGGACGCCAACAACTTTACCCAGACAACTCAAAAGGACACAATTCTCTACCTCCTAAAAAGAAATAGTGCTGCTTGGATATACCGTACTACCAAGATGAACTGACAAATTGCTAGTGTTAAAGCAGCTAGCGGAAGATATATTTAGGTAAACTCTTGCAACCAGTTTCAGTTTCAAGAGAAGGAAATTATGTTAACTCGATTAAAAGTTTCTGGATTTAAGAATTTAGTGGATGTCGATGTTCGTTTTGGACCATTTACTTGTGTCGCAGGTGCTAATGGCGTCGGTAAATCTAATTTATTTGATGCTATCCGGTTTTTGAGCGCGATTGCTGATTGTCCTCTGATTGAAGCTGCTTTATCAGTACGCGAACGAGGGGGTAGAACATCTGATGTACGTAGCTTATTCCATCGTGTTGGGGATGAGTATGTAAATGAAATGTCCTTTGAGGCAGAAATGATTGTGCCTTATGAAGGTATCGACGATTTAGGACAAAAGGCAGAAGCTAGTATCACGTTTCTTCGCTACACCATCATCCTTGCCTATCGAACAGATGATAGCCTTCGTTCTTTTGGATCGCTAGAAATTCTGAGAGAAGAGTTAGTTCATATAAACCTTGGTGATGCCAAAAAAAATTTACTGTTTCCTCATAATGTTGAATGGCGTAAATCTGCTATTAAGGGAAGACGAACTTCACCATTTATTTCAACTGAAGATGACAAAGGTAAAACTGTCATTAAACTACATCAAGATGGTATAAAAGGAAAACCGTTACATCGGTTAGCAATGAATCTGCCCCGAACTGTACTTTCTGTTGCCAATGCTGCCGAAAGTCCAACAGTGTTGCTAGCCCGAAGAGAAATGCAATCCTGGCGGTTACTACAATTAGAACCTTCAGCATTACGGCGACCAGACAAATTTACATCTCCAACAAAATTGGACATGGATGGCTCTCACTTGGCTGCAACACTTTATCACCTGGCAAAATTCAACAAGAACCATTTAGCAAATGGAGTATCAGACGATGAGACAGAAGCACAAGTTTACAGCCAAGTTGCCAATCGTTTAGCGGAACTCATTGAGGATGTGGGTCAAGTGGGGATAGATAGGGACGAACCCCACGAACTTTTAACATTAATAGTAACGGGTTCAGACGGCACATCCTATCCGGCAAGGGCTTTATCCGATGGAACTCTCCGCTTTTTGGCGTTAGCTGTTCTGGAGTTAGACCCCCAAGCACAAGGTCTTTTGTGTCTGGAGGAACCAGAGAATGGTATTCATCCAGAACGGATTCCAAAAATACTCAAGCTGCTTCAAGATATTGCTACTGATGTTGATGAACCTATAACTATAGATAATCCACTTCGTCAAGTGATTGTGAATACTCACTCACCAGCTGTAGTGATGCAAGTACCTGATGACAGCTTATTGGTTGCTGAATTAAAGGAAATGGTACGTTCGGGACAGCGCTTTAAACGAGTATCTTTTGGTTGTTTACCTGAGACTTGGAGACAAAAAGCACCGGAAGGAGTGAGTGTTGTCCCCAAAAATAAATTACTTGCTTACTTGAATCCAGTTATACTTAATGACACAGAAGTTGATAGTAATGGGAAGACAGAAAGCCCTCAACCATCAAAAACAACACAACCAAAAAAACGTCGAGTTGTGGATAGAGCCGATCTTCAACCACTAATTCCTGGATTTCCTACTGACTTGGCATGAAAGAACTTTCTTACACATTGCTGTCAGATGGCAGTTCAGACAAAGCACTCATGTCAATTTTGACCTGGTTATTACAAGAGCATCAAGTTGAATGCGCTATTCAATCTACTTGGGCGGATTTGCGACGCTTACCCAAACCACCCAAAACTCTGGGGCAACGCATTAAGAACGGTTTAGATCTCTATCCCTGTGACCTCTTGTTCATTCACCGTGATGCAGAAAAGGAACCACGCGAAAAACGTATGGCTGAGATCCGAGAAGCGGTAGAAGAAGCAATAAAAGAATCAGTGGCAGTACCACCTACTGTTTGTGTTATTCCAGTACGTATGCAAGAAGCATGGCTATTATTTGATGAAATCGCAATACGGAATGCTGCAGGAAATCCTCGTGGGAATCAGCCATTACGACTACCACTTATTGCAACACTTGAACAACTACCAAATCCTAAAGATATTCTTCATAAACTTTTGTACGAAGCCAGTGGATTGACAGGTCGGAGACTAAAGCAATATTCAGTTCATGAACGCGTTCACCGAGTAGCAGAACTTATAAATGATTTTTCTCCTTTAAGAGCTTTAAGAGCTTTTCAAATATTGGAAGCTGAGATTGTACAAGTTATCCAAGAACAAGGTTGGTAATTTCAATCAACATAACTAAAAATCAATGTATGACTCCCTTTCCACTCTAAAATTAATAATTTTTGTAGCAAACGTGCGGCATAGCCCTACCTACGTGTTTAGGTAATCTTTTGGAGGGAAGGGAGTAAAAAAAAGCCCGCTTGCGCGGACTTTTTTTGTGTAACTCTAGAATTTTAGTCAGAGGGCTATTTATCTAGTACAAATCCTCATCATCTTCGTCATCTTCGCCATAATCTTCTTCTTCCACAAGGTCATCTTCAGGATCGATCGCAGTGGCATTTGTGAGCAACAAATCATCGTCATCCAAAATGTCCTTATCAGGAGTGCGTCGGAATCCATCTGAGCCTAAAGTTGATGGAGGTTCTAATTGATACGCACGGGCAGTGCGATCGTCAAGAACCATGTCGAGAGGATCGTCAACTTCATCCAAGACACTGCTACTCATATCAGTAGAGTAATCTTCAATCGTGCCTGGTTCCTCATAAGCATTGAACCCAGTACCGGCGGGAATCAATCGGCCGATAATGACGTTTTCCTTCAAACCGCGCAACCAGTCAGATTTGCCTTCAATAGCGGCTTCGGTCAAGACCCTTGTTGTTTCTTGGAAGGATGCGGCGGAGATAAAGCTGTCGGTATTCAAAGATGCTTTGGTGATACCGAGCAACACGGGAGTATACTGTGCTCTTGCACTACCAGTGATTGCCATAGCTTCATTGACCTGCTCGATTTGGCGCAATTCCACCAATTCACCAGGAAGCATTGTGGTGTCACCACCATCGTCTACCCGAACTTTAGATGTCATCTGGCGGACGATCACTTCAATGTGCTTGTCAGCAATATCAATACCTTGGGATTGATAAACTGACTGAACCTCATTCACCAAGAACGTTTGTACTTTCTGCAACGCTAGACTCGCACAAGCATAAATTCCATCCTCAGAACCGAGATTAAAGAAAATTTCCAGAATTTCGTGAGGATTTGACGGTCCGTCAGTAATTGGTTGTCCCGCATTCACTGTTTGTCCATCTGAAAGAATTAAGTTTTGTCCGGGACCGATAGGATAATCAGTCACAACACCACTTGCTTCAATGATTTTGACAGCGATCGCTTCATCGCCATCACCGTAAACAACTTTGAGTTCTCCAGAACGACGTGCTAAAACACAAGCCTCTTTTGGTTTACGAGCTTCCAAAAGTTCCTCAATCCTGGGCAAACCTTGAATGATGTCGCCAGTTTTCGCCCGTTCAAACACCAACAGCACCAAGTTATCACCGCGCTGTACCAATCCGCCATCATCCACCTGTAACACAGCACCAGCACTGACTCGGTAAGGACGACCAACACGGATGGTGAGAGTGTAGGTGGGTGGGGCGGCTAGGGAAGAGGGGGAAGACAAGGGAGAAGATTCTTCTACCTTGTCCCCCTTGTCCCCCTTGTCTCCCTCTACCTTCTTCACCTGTATAACTTGTCCGGACTCTTCAGCAAAGACTCCAGGAGCCACTTCTGTACCTTCGACGATCAAATCACCGGGTTTTACCTTGGGAACGCCAGTGATGCTATTCATTTTCACCAAATCGCTATGACGCAAAATCAAGCAGCGACGAACAGTTTCCGTTCCTTTTTGTACCCCCCGTACCATACCACCTTCTTTACACAAGATTTGGGTACGTGCAACAACAGCCCCTGGGGTAATGGTTTGTCCGTCTTCCACCTCAAGCGCAGTCGTCGTACTACCTTGAGTCGCATCAGCAGTAATGTCGCGACGGATAACCAGAGATTCCAGAATCACCAATTGCAAGCGCTGAATTTCTGGGTCATCGGGATCGTTGAGTAATTCAATATCGGCTGCCAATGGGGAAGCATTGTGGTCAAGTTCTCCTTCGGTCTCAATTTCCAGCACCAGTTGAGTCCGGAGTAATTCCACACCTTCAACAGTCTTGACGCGTTCGGAGTCTTTGTAAGGCAAACGCTGTACTGCCCGCAGTTGAATCGAACGCCCTGTTTGCTGACTCACTGATGTCGTCGCTGGCACATCGGGGTTGTCTGGTACGGGGAACTCAACAACCGGACGGCATAAGAGTGCTGGTCCTTCTGGTGATTCTACGTACTCAATGTAGCGCAACTCGTTCTTCACTTGTCCCAGCAATTCCTCACCTGGTTGAATAAAAGTGCCGTCCTTGCCCATGACTGCTTCTGGGTCGTCTACCATGAGGAATTCTCCTGGTTTGATGACCACTTCCCTTAATATGTCATTTTTCTGGGTCACTTCTATGACACCGGAGTTTTGGCAGAAGATGTCTTTGACAACTTCCGTACCTGCTTCGACAAACTGACCATCTTCTACCATCAGCAAGGAAATATCTTTGTTCACCTCGTGGGTTTCTTCCGGAATCCACAGCAAAGTCCCGCCCTGTACAACTTCGTAACCCTGCTTCGCCTTGCCCTTTTTCTGAACTTCCACACCCGCGTACTTCAGCAATCCACCAGTCTTTGTGTGATAGCGATCGTCAATTAACTCCGCTACCACTTGAGAGTTTTGAACTTTAGTACCAGGGGTGGCTCGCAGGTGAAATTCCTGGTTATTAGCAGTCTTGACTAAATAGTTGTTGCGACCTTGGCTAGTTTGAGCGGTGACGATTGCGTTGTCTAACACCACAGAAGCGGTGATAATCTCAATTTCCCGCGTTCCTTTACCAGGAGTTGCTTCACGGGCACGCACCACACCACCATGCAATGTGGTTAACTTGGTTTCTCCCAAAACTCCACCGCTTTCTATAGTGTCGCCGTTATTGACAACCAACTCCGCACCAGGGGGTAAGTTATAAACTTCCCCTGAGAGAATCCAAACCAGACCACCTCTTGCGGCTGTTGTGGTGGTATTACCTTGACGGTCAGTTTTTTGTTCTGGAATAACATCAGCGAACTTCACTTCCCCGGCTAAGTCAGAAGCTACGTCTTTGACAGCCTTTTCTGTATTCGCACGTGTTGTGCGTCCGCCCAGTGCAACCTCTGCGAGCAATTGACCTTTCTTAACTTTTTGCCCATCCACAACGTAGAGAGTTGAACCTTGGGTGACAGAGATGTCTATGGAGGAGGGGGTTGGGGG
>NZ_WJFC01000336.1 GCF_009725235.1 Scytonema sp. UIC 10036 | reverse complement strand
GAAAAAATCTCAAACTCATGAAAGAACTGCACGAGATATCTTTGCAAGATATTTAAAAAAATCTGGTGTTGACCTTGGCAAATCTCCCTAGATCTGTGGTAGGATTTATAGACGCACACAAAGAGGATGTTAGTGTGGCAGAATCAACCAAAACCTATACAGACCAAATAAACTTTTGGCATTGGGGAGAATTATTTACTATCTCCAATTTAATGGATTCTGCCCGACATCATTGTCTGTCCATGATTCTGACGGGAAAAAGTAAACTTGATTGCAATAAGGAATTACAAGCTAAATTCAATATAAATAAACGATATAGCAATTCTATATACACTGAGGTGCAAGGAATTGTCACCAATGTCAATAAAAACAGGCTCGCTCGCATTAAAGTTTTAGAAGGTCAGCTTAAGTCCATAAAATCTGATATCAAAAAGCGCGAGAAGCAAATTAAAGATTTCGCCAAGCAAGAAAAGAAATTAACCAATCAGAAAAATCCGGCAAAAAAAGGATTTAAAACTAGTAAAACCAGAATCAAAAAAGCTTGTAGTATTTACGCCAAGCAGCGTCAAACAACGCAACTTCAAGACGCGAAATTTGGTTTACATCAAAAGAAACGACGATTAAACCTACTCCAATCACAATTGGCTCATTTGAAGTCCACATCAATAAAGTACACGCTACCAGATATTGCCAACAGCTTTGTATTAGTAGGTAGCAAAGATGAGTCATCAGGCAACCAATTGGCGCAATTTGATTATCTTGAAGAAACGGATAGCTTTGTTCTCTCTATCCGCACTCCCTATGCGCTAGAAGAAAGACTGGGTGGTGATTACATTCGGATTGATGGGTTGAACTTCAAATATGGCTTCCACGAAATAGTCGAATCTATCTCAGCTCGTTGCTACAAGGTAAAAACTAAGGACGGAACTGAAAAATGGGTAATTGGTTGTAGTGCTGTCACCCTCCGATTCTATTGGAAAGATAATTGTTGGTACGTTGCCGCTACTACGGATATTAATCTTCCAGAAATCACATCTGAATATCTATCTGGTTATGTTGGCGTTGACTTAAATGCAGATTCCGTTGGATGGGCAGTGTGCGATGCCCAAGGTAATTTATTAGAATATGGCGACTACAAATTAGATTTACATTCCACTAGCTCTAATCAGAGGGAAGCTATCCTGAGAGATGCTGCCACATTTATTGCACTCAAAGCTAAAAAATACAATTTTCCAGTTGCATCTGAGAAATTAGATTTTTCTGGAAAAAAGAGACAACTTAAGGAGAAAGGAAAAAAATCTGCCAGAATGCTTTCATCATTTGGTTATTCCCAATGGAATGAAGCTTTGGACGCGGCTTGCTCAAAATACGGGATTTATCATAAGAAAGTAAATCCTGCCTTTAGTAGCAAAATTGGGATGCTCAAATTTATGTCTATGTATGGCATGAATTCAGCGTCATCAGCAGCATTCGTTATTGCTCGTCGTGGTAGGAGATTTTCAGAAAGGCTTCCAAAACAACATCATTTACTTAATTCTCTACTTCATTCCAAGTCCGCCTATCCGCAAGGAAAGCACGTTTGGTCTCAATGGAGTAAGTTGTCAAAGAGTCTTAAGTTGATTCCGAGACATCAATATTTTAATGCCCGTCTTAACAGGACACGAGTGGTTACGAGCAATCGTCACTCTACTTATTCTATAGGTAGGGATGGACTTTTACTCAATCCAGTTCAACTGGAGCTATTCGAGCTTGGTGTAAGTCCAAGGGGAAATGATACGGTAACCGTTGCTGTGTCTAAGTCTAGAAAACCTCGTAAATGTATACAAACTTCATTTACCCAGATTTCTCTAGATTTAAATTAGCGGTATGGACAACTACTTCCAATACTCATCACCTGAGCTACGCGGAGGTTTCTGATTGGCAAATTCGTCTATCTAATATTCGGAGAGCAGCATCTGAATTTACCAACTATAACGGGGAATATTCAGGGATGGTTAGTGGAGCTTCCTCCTCCGACTCAAAGATTGTGTTGGCGAATATGAACTAAACATCATAACTCTTTTGGGTTTCCAAGTAAAAAAAGGTTATTTAACTACCTTTACAACCCATGATATTTGCGAAACTCTCGTACCACTTCCTTGACATCGCGCAACTCACCCTCCACTAGACTATTTAATTTTTGTATTTCCCCAGCAGTAATTTTTCCTATAAGTTGAGAGATTGCTGCTTTTAATTCTGGATATTTTTGTAAAGTTTCTTGACGTACAATTGGTACAGCTTCATAGGGAGGAAAATAGCCCAAATTATCTTTCAATACAACTAAACCCAAACGAGCAATTTGCCCATCAGTTGAACTTCCTGCTACTATATCAACCAAACCTTGAGTTAAAGCCCGATAAATTAAATCCAAGCTCATTAACTTAGGCGGCTCTCGAAAACGTAAATTATAAGTTTTAGCCAACCCTGCTAAACCATCTGGACGTTCAACAAATTCGTACCCAAAACCACCCCGCCATTGAGGAGTATACTTAGCAGCATCCGAAAGGGTTTTCAGATTATATTTTTTTGCATCTTCACCGCGAATAGTCATTGCAAAAGTACTTTCATAACCCAAAGGAGGCATAACTTCCAACTTAAACTGCTGCGCGTAAGCTGCTTTTAACTTATCAAAAACCTCCCTAGCACTACTAATAGACTTCTGCTTTAATACTGCCGTATAGACAGTACCAGTATAGTCAATATAAGCATCTACTTTACCCGCAACAATCGCATTATGGCAAACAAACAAACCCCCCAACCGAGGTTTTCTTTCCACCTTTAACTTAGTCGTCGCTTCAATCTGCTGCGCTAACAATTCCCCCAAAATATCCTGCTCCGTAAAATCCTTAGATGCAACAACAATATCACTTCCACCTCCACCACTACTGGTCAAATTACAACTAGCAATAGCCAAAATCAAAACCAACCCTAAAACCAAAAATACCAAAAATCTTCTCATTCGTAACTCCTAACTCCTAACCGCTTTTCCAACCACCCTATCCCCAAATCAGCTAGCAAAGCCATAGCTGCCGCAGGAACAGCACCAGCTAAAATTAATTGATTGTTTACCACTGCAATTCCCCGAAAAATAAACACACCCAATCCACCAGCACCAATTGCAGCACCAATAGTTGCAATCCCAATGGCAATTACCATTGCCACCCTTACCCCTGCTAAAATAACTCCCAATGCTAAAGGAATTTCTACTTGCAATAATAATTGTTTATCCGTCATTCCCATCCCCCTACCAGCTTCGATAATCGCTGCATCTACGGTAATAATACCTGTATAAGTATTGCGAATTACAGGTAATAACGAATATAAAGTTAAAGCCACAATCGTCGGAGTTGCACCAATACCACCAATAACTGGAATCGGAATTAATAAACCAAATAAAGCCAAACTAGGAATAGTTTGCAGAATATTGGCTATACCTAAAACAGGTTTTTGTAAGCTTTTATTTCGAGTAATCACAATCCCTAAAGGAATGCCAATAATTGTTGCAATAGTAATAGAAATAATTACCAAAAATAAATGCTCGCCAGAATGCTGGAGAATTTCTGGAGCATATTTAATTAGAAAAAAATCACTGAAATTCATAATAATTTTGGCTTGAGACATTGTAGAAATGCAAGACTTTCTGGATGCTGCGATTGCATAAATTCCTCCTGCGTACCCAATACTACTAATTCACCTCCATACATTAAACCAATTACCGCTACGTCTCAATAATATCAGTGCTTCTCCATAATTTATAGTAAAATTCAAGTTGGATACCAAAGGGCGGTTGTTGCGACTAAACGTGACGTTACGAAATTTGATAGCTGTTTGGTTGCTGAGATTCATTTTGGATTTTAGATTTTAGGTTTAAATAATTGTACTAGTACATGAAGGCAGAAGTTCGGAGGCAGATAGCAGAAGGCGCAAAAGCTTTGAATGTAAGCTTTTTGTTTGTTATGAATGGTTGCTTTATTTATGCCGTGCTGTACTAGTAAATTAAAATCAGTAAACCAAAAAGTTTTTCCCAAAGGCGATCGGCAGTTAAGGGTTTCGTCTAAATAAGTTCTTGATTATACTAAAACTATTAGAAAAGTTTATCCTAGCCTGGAATGCTCTTCAAAATGAAATGATACAAGTAGTATTTACTTTTTTGGAGAGAAAAGTGACTATTTCATCACAAATTGGTTCTAACGGTAAGTAAGTTTTAAAATAATAAAATACAGCATTTTTTAGGTAAATGAATTACATCAGTAGGGGAGCAAGACCGCCGCATCCTTACAACAATCTGTAATTCAGTGAGCTGAGTTAGATAGAGGTAGCAGTTTCCAAGGCTTTTGGAGTTTGCGATAAGCCCGGTACGGCTTGCACTTCGCGACGCACCCCTTTCACCACCATTGGCACTCCTCCTGAAGGTCTGATAAGAGCACCTTGACGAGAACGAGGTGACACTGGAGGCGGAGCCTCCCAATCAGGCATTCCCAGGCTCCGCCTGAGAACGAGGTGACACTGGAGGCGGAGCCTCCCAATCAGGCATTCCCAGGCTCCGCCTGGGAACGAGATTACAGGTATAAGAAAAGGGCAGGTATTATACCTGCCCTGATACTGAACCAGGAAAGCGTGAATTTCTTTCTTAAAGCAGAACTTTCGCCAAAATTGGTTGGAAACTTGTCGCAATCTCTGGAACGTAGACCTGTGATACGTAGTCAGCAATCATCCTATCCGTGTTAAACAGGGGTCCATTTGTCTTAATTGATGCTTTCATCATTTGCACCCAACGGTGAGGAATACCGTTGCTGTCTTGGTCGTAGTATAGAGGTACTATTTCCTCTTCCAGAAGCTTATAAAGCGACTCTGAGTCTATACTATCTTGCAAATCCTGATTGCTGGTGTGAGCGTCCTCACCAATTGCCCACCCATTTATACCTTTACCATTTGCATCTGCTATGTACCCTTCACACCACCAACCATCTAGTACGCTGCAATTAATACCTCCGTTAAAGCAAACTTTTTGTCCGCTTGTACCTGATGCTTCTAAGGGGCGGCGGGGATTGTTCAACCAAACATCAACGCCTTGCACTAGTTTTTGACCAACGTAAATGTCGTAGTCTTCTATAAAGGCAACTCGATGTTGAATTGCTGAATCTCGACACCATTCCATCAAACGCTGAATAATGCGTTTGCCTTCTTCATCTGCTGGGTGAGCTTTTCCTGCAAAAATAATTTGCACTGGACGTTGGGCGTTGCCAAAAATCCTAATTGCCCTTTGAGCGTCGCGCAACAGCAAGTGACCTCGTTTGTAAGGGCTGAAGCGTCTGGCAAATCCAATTGTCAGCACGTTAGGATCGAGTAGGGTTTCGGCTGCTTGAATTTTGTCGTAGTCTTCACCACGCAGTTCGCGAGCTTTCTTAATTCTGTAACGCGTGTAGGCAATGAGCCGCTCTTTCAAAACTCTATGTCGCCACCACAGTTCTTCATCAGGGATTTCGTCAACTTTCTCCCATGTTTTGGGATCGATCGCACGAGTCTTCCAAT
This sequence comes from Scytonema sp. UIC 10036, assembly GCF_009725235.1. Next base: position 3,497 of record NZ_WJFC01000336.1, on the reverse strand, counting down.
CTGCTCCTAAATATTGCGAGTACAACTCTGCAAGTAAGGGCGCAGTCCAAGTGGGAGCGTGGACTCCATTGGTAATGTAACCGATGGGAACTTTGTCCTCAGCCCGATCGGGATATAAAATCGTCCACATCTTGCGGGAAACTTGACCGTGCAATTTGCTCACACCGTTGGCTGTACGGCACATTCTTAATGCGAGTACAGTCATGCCAAAGGGTTCCCAGGGATCGCCCAATCTTCTTGCACCTAAAGCCAAAAATTGCTCGCGAGAAAGGCGCAACTTGGGCCAGTATTGGGCAAAGAAGGAATCGATTAAGTCAGGTGAGAATACATCGTGACCGGCGGGAACGGGTGTGTGGGTTGTGAAGACGCAACGAGAACGTACATCGGCTTCTACGTCGTAGAATGATTTCCCCGTGCGTTCCATTTCCTGACGGGCAAATTCTAAAGTACAGAAGGCGGCGTGTCCTTCGTTGAGGTGATGGACGGAAGGCTGAATGCCTAAAGCTGTTAGCGCTTTGACGCCTCCAATTCCTAAAACCACTTCTTGAGCAATACGGGTTTCTTGGTTACCACCGTATAAATGCCCGGTAAGCCATCTGTCTATGGGATCGTTGTCGTGGCGATCGCTATCCAGTAAGAAAAGACTGACTCTTCCCACTTGCACTTGCCAAATTTGCAATTTCACCCGGCGATGGCGAATGTCTACATCAATAGTAATTGGTTCCCCTTGCTCGTTTCTGATTAACTCCAAGGGCATGCGATGGAAGGGATTATCTACATAATAGTCTTCTTGCCACCCATTCCGATTTAGCCTTTGTCGGAAGTAACCTTGGCGATACAGCAAGCCAACCCCAACCATTGGAACACCCAAATCTGATGCTGATTTGAGGTGATCCCCTGCGAGAATTCCCAAACCGCCAGAATAGACAGGTAAGGATTCATGAATACCAAATTCGGCGCAGAAGTAGGCAATGGGATTTTCTCTTGAAATTTGCGGTGCTACCCGACTCACCCAAGTATCTTTTCTAGTTATGTACTCATCAAACTCTTTTGAGAGCGCCCCAATCTGCTTGAGGTAAAAGGGGTCTTCTGCTAACTGGGTAAGACGTTCGTATGATGCTGTCTCTAAAATTGCTACTGGATTGTGACCGCACCGTTCCCATTCTTGGGGATCGATGGTTTGGAAGATCGCAATGCGATCGCTCGTCCAACTCCACCAATAGTTATAAGCTAATTCTGCCAAAGGCTTGAGTGGGAATGGTAATTTCTGGCCCAGTACCTGCGCTGCGGTCATTGCACTGCTGATATTCATATAATTCAACGTTCTCGCTTAGTTGTTCTCTCTTTCAGTCCACACCAGCTGCCTTGCAATTGCTCTTACTTAGTTTGTTGTGCTTCAGCCTTCCTCTAAAAACGATCCAAGTAAGCTTTGCAGCTAATTGACTGTTGTTATTTTTTGAGCTACTCAAAATCATCCTTCTTTTCTGATGATTTTGACAACTTTTTTACATCAAATTAATTGACATTATTTTAAATAAATTTTTTTCTTATTAAGTTTTTCTTTAAGAAGCGTATGCATAAAACTGATGATAAGTCAAGAAGTAGAAACCAGACACTAGAGGGTAGAAGGAAAGACAAATACCAATACTTGTCGGTTAAACGTAAAAATACGAAAACACGTAGGTTGGGTTGAGGAACGAAACCCAACATTTACAGGTTGAGGAACGAAACCCAACATTTACAGGAAGACAATTACTCTCTTGTCGTTCTAAAATCACTGATTTTTTAGTCCGTGAACCTACTGAGTTTGTAGTTGCGCTGTCTTCAAAGACAGTTTAAGTACGTTATTGGTTTAAGTAGTACGTTTTTATACTTATAATAAATTGATTTGAAATTTAATAGAATCTCGTTCGAATATATTTTGATTCCAATAAAATTATATTTTTTGTGTAAACACAGAGATTAACAAGTTGATTTATAATGTTTTTATAAAATATTTCTGAACTTTCATAGAATTTTTATAAAAAAGATATTCAGTATTTTATATAATCAAAATGCCTTTATGAGATATTAACAAAACTCATATTTTTTCTACGCAATCTATATAATTAGAGTGATAAAAAAATGCTGAAAATAGAGATTTCCATTTCTACATTAAAAATTTATAATTCTACTAGGTATTATCAGTTTGAACTTTACAATTTTTTTGGTAAACCTATTTATTAGGTAGAATTACATGAGTCAGTGAGGCAATTTCGTTAAAGAAAATATTTTTATGAAGAAGTGTTTGGTTACTCAACTTTAGAAAGCTCTGACAAAGTCACGTATACAAACACTTGAAAAATACATATATCGCTTCCGCTTGAAGGTCGGGTGTAACTGCCTAGAGTTCCAGATCAATTGGCAATTATATCTATTGCCTCAGATCTGCCATATAGCTAAAAGCCACTTTCTTAGAAGAAATGAAGGCGACTTTCGCTGTTTGACCGTTAATAACTCCGTTCTACATAAGTTAAAAATTTTCATTGGAACAACATCTCACCAAATAATCACAATGCAACTTTATACACCTACCGATCTCAACCAGCTTGAACAAGACCTTCCCTACTTAATTAAAACTATGGAGTGGGTTGAAAATTTTGTAGGGCGTTCTCATCCCGATTTAGGTAGACCAGGTCCTGTCTGCCCGTTTGTGCCTCACTCAATCAGATCTAACAGCATGTCTCTAGCAGTTCTCAGGATTAAAAATTTGGAACGGCAGGAATTAATAGACAATGTTTTACGCTACCGAGATATTTTTCTTGAGACAGAACCACGTGAGGGGGTAGCCGCCTTAAAAAAAGCACTGTTAATCGTTCTGCCTGATGTCGATCCTGACGATGCCACTGAAATCATTGATAGCAACCACCAAATACTGAAGCCTTTTTTTGTGGAATTAGGGCTGATGATTGGGGAATTTCACAAACATACTCAAGGAACAGGAGCACACAATCCAAAATTCCATCCATTTCAAAGCCCCATCCCCATGTTTGTTATCCGTTACATGGTGGAATCTGATATTCTCTTCCTTCAAGATAAAAACCCACGCTTACGCATTCAGTATCTCCAAGCTTACCTACATTACCTCGAATCTGTTTATTCACAGAAGTTTGGCCAGAAGATTAAAGATGAAACTAAGTTAGAAAAGGCTCGCCAATTAATACAGATAGCACAAGAGCAATTGCAAGCAGAAAATTTAGATTGTACTCATTAAATATCTCCACGTAAGAATGTAGAGGCTGGCCATACAAGTCTCTACAAAGATTGTATGAAGATACACAATTAGTTTCTGGAAATGTCTAAGCTGTAAGTATATCTCTGGGTAAAAGTAAAGCAATATTACACAGGTTACTTGTAAAAAAATGTATTAAATTACACAGAATACAAAGATTTATGTGAGAGGATGCTTGAAAAGTCATGATTGATGTATGAAATATTTTTTTACCCCACCCTAACCC
>NZ_WJFC01000335.1 GCF_009725235.1 Scytonema sp. UIC 10036 | reverse complement strand
CCCTACCCCCTCCCCCCTACTCCCTAACTGGCTCAAGTATGCTACGCTAGCTTGGTTCTAGAGTGACAGAGGTCTTCTATATGGCAAAGGTGCGGGTAGGATTATTATTTGGGGGTCGTTCGGGAGAACATGAAGTTTCTATCAATTCAGCACGAGCGATCGCAGGTGCTTTAAGTGCGGGGCAAAATGCTAGCAAGTATGAAATACTGCCTTTCTACATCCAAAAAGATGGGCGTTGGTTGGCTGGGGAGTCACCACAACAAGTTTTGGCATCAGGAAAACCACTGGAGTTATCTCAAGCAACTGAAGTTGAGGGAGCAGATACAAATAATTCTCAATTATCAGTTGCTCAAACTCAAACTTTGCATCGCTGGCAATCTCCCGCTCAAGTTGCACTTGTTGATGTTTGGTTCCCGATTCTTCACGGTCCTAACGGCGAAGACGGTACAATTCAGGGGTTACTCACCTTAATGCAAGTTCCTTTTGTCGGTTCTGGGGTCTTGGGTTCGGCACTCGGAATGGATAAGATTGCGATGAAAACAGCTTTTGCTCAAGCAGGTTTACCCCAAGTCAAATACATTGGTGTCAATAGATCGCAAATTTGGTCCAATCCTTGTGTTTTTCCCAAGCTATGTGATGAAATAGAAGCAACTTTGGGCTATCCTTGTTTTGTTAAGCCTGCTAACTTGGGTTCATCAGTGGGAATTGCAAAAGTGCGATCGCGACAAGAGTTAGAAACTGCTTTAGATAGTGCCGCTAGCTACGATCGCAGAATCATTGTAGAAGCGGGCGTTGTTGCACGAGAATTAGAGTGTGCGGTTTTGGGAAACGACCAACCTAAAGCTTCTATTGTCGGTGAAATTACTTATAATAGTGACTTTTATGATTATGAAACAAAATATACGGAAGGAAAAGCAGATTTACTGATTCCCGCACCTGTTGCAGAAACTGTTATCCACCAAATACAAGAAATGGCATTGCAAGCCTTTGCAGCTGTAGATGCTGCGGGATTGGCAAGAGTAGATTTTTTCTATGTAGAGGCGACAGGAGAAGTTTTTATTAATGAAATCAATACTTTACCGGGTTTTACAGCAACAAGTATGTATCCCCTTCTTTGGTCTCATAGTGGTGTACCCTTTCCAGAACTTGTAGATACACTCATTCAACTTGCGCTTGAAAGACAGTAATCAGTGACCAGTGACCAGTGAGCAGCGGGTTAATAAATGTAGAGACGCGCCATGGCGCGTCTTTATTAAGTGACCGAATATACTTAAAAAAAACCAAAAAAATGTAATGAAGTGAAGAATTTTTAGAAAAAAAGTTACTTAAATATAAATTGCGCTACGGATACAGGAAGCTTAACCCTTAAGTAAAATTTAGTATTTGAGGGCACATTCAGACTTTAATTTATTATGGAAAGCAGTCAGAATCTAGAGCAACAGGCATCTCAAAAGGAAATGCCGATGCCAATGATGAAGAAAAAAAAGTCCAAGCCAGCAACAGCTAAAAATTCCTTAATGAGCGTATTGGCAAAATATCCGTTATTTTTACCTATAGGATTGTCGGGAGTTTTTCTTGCTAGTGGTACTCTTGCCCTGTACAGTCTGGGTTCCGTTGGAAGTGTAGAAGAGGAAGAACCAGAAGTCTCAGAAGCAGAGGTTGTCCAACCAATTAGTAGTACTCCTACAGAGACAGAGAATCCCATGCCTTTATGGATGATACTGGCGATCGCTCTAAGTTGTGGAAGTGGCAGCTTGGTTTTATTCCTGCTGTTAAATCTCCCAGGAAAGCGTCAAATGGTGAAGAATCATTTCAACCGCTACCAAGCACGTCTAACGCAACGCCACCAAAGAATGGCACCGCGTCCGCCAAGAAACAAACCAGTCTTAGTTCCAGCGAAAATGGCTGCTGTAGCAGTACCCGCACGTCAAGCACAACCTGTAGTGACAGTTATGCCACCAGAACACAGTATGTCGCGCAATTCCAGCCAAGAAACTCTCGCAAGCGTGTTTGATATACGCAAACATACTCCTTTATCAACAATTTTGCGTAAAGATTAAAAAGACAAAATTTTAAGGCAGAATGAGTATTAAATACATAATAGTTCACCTCAGTGCCTATTACTCATGAAAACCCCAGAACTTGAATATTTACAAATTATTCACGAGCAATCCTTAATGTTTCAAAAATGGCTAGAAATACTTGGGGATGAAGTAAACATTCAAAGTCAAACGAATACATTGGAGCAAGGCATTGCAGTAGGTCATAGTGTATGTGAGAGTGTACTTAATACTCCAGCAACAGTTAGTGGCAAAACTTCCGATTCAATGAAAGATAATTTGAATAAAGCCCGCGCCATGGCTGAACAATATGCAGAAGTACGGGCTTTATTTGTGAAAAATCAAAAGAGATTTGTTGCAAGCCTTGCTAAATATAAAGTTTTAGTAAGTGGGTGAAATTAAAACATCTCCAAATATTTATTCTGCATCGTATCTAACTTATGTAGAGACGCATTCTCATGAAAGCGTCTCTACATAAGTTTTGTGGTAAGCTCAGCCCTACCAACATGTAGTTCAAAAATCAAATACGAGTCCCATACTAAGCTAGTAAGGATTGAAATCGAATGTCTTTACGAATATTGTCGAAATCAGAGTTATGTTTCAGTTCGGCTAAGTATTTTTCAGGGCATAAACGGATGGCTCGCTGTAAATTTTTAATAGCTTCTTCAGCATTATTCTCTATATTGTAGCAACGAGCTAAGTTGTACCAGATAACGTCATCATTAGGCTGTAATTCTGAAGCTTGTTTGTAGCTAGCTAGTGCTTCAGAGTGACGCTGTAATTTTTCCAAAGTCACACCTCGATTGAACCAAGCTTTGTAATAGTCTGGCTGAATTTCCAAAACTCGGTCAAAGCTTTTGAGGGCTTTTTCATAACGCCCCCACTCAAATAAATTCATACCTCGATTGTGCCAAGCCATTGTGTTACTTGGATCGAACTCAATGGCGCGATCGTAGCTGTCAAGCGCTTCTTTATAGCGTCTCAACTGTTTGAGAGCATTTGCTTTGTTGTTCCACGCCCAATAAGCATCGGGTTGAAATTCTAAAGTTCGCTCAAAGCTTTTAACTGCTTTATCGTATTTTCCCCAGTCACACAAGGTTAAACCGCGATTGTGCCAAATAGTCCCAGCTTTGGAATTTAACTCAAGGGCGCGATCGAAGCAACCAACTGCTTCGCTGTAACGCCCCAGCTTTCCTAAAGCAATGGCTCGGTTGTGCCAAAGCCAGCAATCAGCTGAGTTGAATTTTATAATGAGGTCAAAGCAAGCGATCGCTTCCTCATGACGACCCAGAGAACCCAAAGCAAAACCTTTTTGGGATAACGCTTCAGGGTAATCGGGTTTACACCTCAACGCTTTATCAAAACTAGCGAGCGCTTCTTCAAACTTTGCCGCTTTGTTTCGACGCAATCCTTGGTTATAGAAAAACTCTGCTTCTAAGTTGACTGTTAATTTCATAAATTGAGCATCTTGCCTTGGATAGATTTTTCTATTTTATAGATTCCCCAAAAAATAGCACGGTTTAACAACTGAACTAAAAATATTTAGGACAGGGTAGACATGGAGGGGGGTAGACATGGGAGACAGGGGAGAGGGGGTAGACATGGAGACAGGGGAGAGGGGTGAGACATGGGAAGACAGGGGAGAGGGGGTAGACAAGGAAGAAAGTTTACCTTGTCCCCTGTCCCTGTCCCCATCCCCATTTCATAGAGTACCACATCTATTGGTTTAACAAGAAACCTGATAGCACGCGAATACTGACCTCAAAAGGTTCTGTTTGCGGTTTAATACAAAGTGTAAATAGCACGTAACCTATCAAAAGATCGACGATAAAGTCGTTATCTACATCTGGTGAGATCTCTCCTCGCTCTTTAGCGCGATCGAAAACTTGGCAGAAAGCTTTACGTCGAGGCAAGACATACTTCTTCCAATAAATTTCGGCAAACTCAGGATTGCTGCTTGAGGTGCTGACGATTGTGGCAATTGTCTGGCGCTCCAGGTAAGAATCTTGCTTGGGGATTCCTTGTTCAATGAGAATCTCAAAGTCTCTCCAAAAGTCTCCCGTGTCTGGGATGGAAATCTGTTCTCTCCTGCTTTCTAACGCATCCGCCACTAGCTCTGCTTTTGATGAATACCGCCTGTAAATGGTAGTTTTACCCACCCCTGCACGAGATGCGATCGCTTCTATACTCGTGCGTTCGTAGCCAACTTCCGCAAGAAGATCGAGAGTTGCTTGAATAATAGATCGATCTGCCTGAGTACTTCTCGGACGACCGCTTTTAGCAAATTCTTTCATGATTCAATTCTACTAGCGGTATTGGAACTGCGCTTTAGGTTAATCAAAGCTCTAACTCTATAGAATCACATCCTAGCAAACAAACCTTCTAACCTCTGCCTTACCAAAAAGCTAATCAAAACTCTTGACCTTTCAATTTCGATACGATACCGTAGTGTATATAAACTAAACAAGCAAGTTTAATTTGGGTACTATAATGTGCTCCAACTTATACCCGCATAGGAGTGAATTATTATGGCTTTGAAAATATCATCAAAATTACCCAATCAATGGACAGTTCCTCTGATTCTGATTGCAACGGGCATTACAGGTATGACGGCTTACTACGGCATCTCCCAATTCGATCGCACGACTCAACTGTCCACACCAATAGAAAGTATTCCAACCATCCAGCAGATTGTAGCTTTAGGACGAATAGAACCAGCAGAAGAAGTGATACGAGTCTCAGCGCCTGTCACCTTAAACAACGATCGCATTGCTCAGTTGTTTGTGCAACGAGGTAGTTCCGTTCAAGCCGGTCAAGTTATTGCAATTTTAGACAGTCGCGATCGCTTGCAAGAAACGGTATTGGAAGCCAAAGAGAAAGTAGAAGTTGCGCGAGCCAAATTAGCACAAGTTCAAGCCGGAGCGAAATCTGGAGAAATTGCCGCACAGAAAGCAGCTATTGCCCGCCTTCAGGCACAGTTACAAGGAGAAATTGCCACACAAAAAGCCATCATTACCCGCCGCCAATCGGAATTGAACATAGCCCGTGCGGAGTACGAGCGCTACCAAATGCTCTATCGAGAGGGGGCAGAATCTGCATTGAGATTTGACAATAAAAAATTGGCGTTTGAAACGGCTCGAGCACAACTTCTGGAAGCCCAAGCCAACCAAAACCGTACAGCAGATACACTGCGAGCGCAGATAGAAGAAGCAAAAGCCACTCTAGAAAAAATCACAGAAGTACGCCCTGTAGACGTGCGGGCATCTCAAGCAGAAATCAAGCAGGCAACAGCTGCGGTCAAAAAAGCTGAAGCCGATCTCAAGCAAGCATATATCCGTGCGCCAATGGCAGGTCGCATTTTAGAGATTTATGCTAAGCCTGGTGAAACCGTCGGTCAAGATGGAATCGCCGATTTGGGGAAAACTGACCAAATGGAAGTGGTTGCGGAGGTTTACCAAACTGACATTGGCAAGATTCGTCCCGGACAAACCGCCATCATTACGAGTGAGTCATTCCCTGGAGAACTGCGTGGAACAGTTCGGCAGATGGGAGTGCAAATCACCCAACAAAAAGTCTTTAGCAATCAGCCAGGAGAAAACTTAGATCGGAGAGTGGTTGAAGTCAGAATCAGCCTCAACCCAAAAGACAGCCAGCAAGTTGCCAATCTAACAAACTTACAAGTTCAAGCTGCTATTCAACTTTAGATATTGTTTGTTTTTAACCTAATAAAGTATATGCTTCGCCAATTCTTCCGCAAAACACCCCTATCTTGGCTGCAAGTGACACGAGAAAAATCTCGACTTGCGATCGCATTAGCAGGAATTGCCTTTGCTGATGTCTTAATGTTTGTCCAACTCGGACTCATGGACTCGCTATACGATTCTGCAAAGAAAGTTTACGACACAATGCAAGGCGATTTGTTCATCGTCAATCCACTGTCAGATAACATTCAATCTGTAAAAAGTTTCCCCAGAGCAAGGCTGTATCAAGCGGCGGGAGTCAAAGGAGTAGAGTCAATTAACTCCTTGTACATCGGTCAAGGTGATTGGCGCAACCCTCAAAACCTAGCAAACCGCAATGCACTTGTTATCGGTATCAATCCTGCAAAACCAGCATTTAATTTGCCAGAAGTTAACGAACGCTTGAACGATCTCAAAGTTTTGAATCAGGTGCTGTACGACGAAGCAGGGAGACCGCAATTTGGAAATGTTCCTACGCTTCTCCAAAAACAGAACTCCTTATCCGTGCAAGTAAATGACGTTGAAGTTAAAGTCGTTGGACTGTTTCGTATTGGAACATCTTTTGGAATTAATGGCAGTTTGATTACTAGCGATTCTACCTTTCTGCGACTATTTCCAAAACGTCAACCCGACCAAATTGATATTGGTATAGTTAACTTAAAACCCGATAGTGACATTAAGAAAGTACAGAAGGCTATACAAGCTTATTTACCTAAAGATGTTTTAGTACTTACAAAAGAGGAATTTGTAGACAGGGAAAAAATGTATTGGGCAGTCAATAGCCCTGTTGGTTTTATCTTTGGATTTGGAGCAACTGTTGGCTTTTTTGTCGGGTTTATTATTGTATATCAAATTCTTTACTCTGATGTTTCCGATCATTTACCAGAATATGCTACGTTGAAGGCTATGGGTTATGGCGATAATTTCTTGATTGGTGTCATCGTGCAAGAATCTCTTATTCTTGCCATTTTGGGGTTCTTACCGGGATTTGTGCTTTCTATCGGGCTTTACCAAATTGCTCAAAAAGCAACTTTGCTACCCATTATGATGAACCTAAGCCGTTCAACAATGGTGCTGCTTCTAACCATTATTATGTGTATTGCTTCTGCGGCTGTATCCATGGGTAAATTGCGATCGGCTGACCCTGCTGATGTTTTTTAATTTGAAAATATTTTGGCTCGAATTCTTATGGAAAAGACTATTTCTAACTTTAATTTTAATGAGACGTCAAAGAGGATGTTTGAAAAGTGGTTGATTGTCATTTTAATCATATAATTACCCCCCTTAGTCCCCCCTTGTAAAGGGGGGAAATTGAATGGCCAGTTCCCTCCCCTTCACAAGGGGAGGGTTAGGGTGGGGTAAAAAATATTTAATACATCAATCATGACTTTTCAAACATCATCAGAAAGCAAATCTGTAATTACAGTTCGTCATCTCAATTATTACTTCGGTCAAGGAGACCTAAAAAAACAAGCTTTATTTGATATTAATCTTGATATTTCTATGGGAGAAATTGTCATTATGACAGGACCTTCCGGTTCGGGAAAAACCACTTTGCTGTCATTAATGGGGGGTTTGCGTTCAGCACAAGAAGGAAGCTTAAAAATTTTAGGTCAGGAAATGCGTGGCGCAAGTCAAGAGGTGATGAGACAAGTCCGAAAGCAAATTGGTTATATTTTTCAAGCACACAATCTTCTCAGCTTTTTGACTGCTAAACAAAATGTACGAATGTCTTTGGAATTACATGAAGAGTATTTAAATCAAGATATGGATGCTATCTCAACCGAAATTCTGAAAACGGTTGGTTTGGGCAATCGGGTGGACTATTACGCTGATGGTCTTTCGGGAGGACAAAAACAAAGAGTTGCGATCGCTCGTGCGCTTGTCAGTCAGCCTAAAATTGTATTAGCAGACGAACCAACAGCAGCGTTAGACAAAAAATCTGGTAGAGATGTTGTAGAAATGATGCAAGCCCTGGCAAAGCAACAAGGCTGCACCATATTACTTGTCACTCATGATAACCGCATTCTCGACATTGCCGATCGCATCATTTATATGGAAGATGGACGCTTAGCAGAGAATCCCAACTCTGCTGCTTTGGTACATTAATGACTGAGACTTCCTTTCCGCCATAAGATTACTGATTTTCTTCACCTGTTTCTTCATGTACTTTGCGTCTTTGCGGTTCATTTAATTAGGTAATATTCAAGCGGGATAGAAGCGCTCGGATTATTCTTTTATGGTATTTAAATATCCTGATTTACTAATTGAAATATGGGTATGAATTTAATCCCTAATTTTAGCTTCAGTGTTCTATGGCAGTCCTATTTAAATTGTAAAATAATTAACCGCAAAGACGCAAAGAGCGCGAAGAAAAGAGAGAAGAGAGCATTGTATAATAAATATTCCTCTTCCTGAAGCTTCTTAAAATTACGATCGCATTGCATTTGCAGCCATTGGTCCGCGAGTCACACCAAGCTGATTTTGTAACTTTAACTCCCGCCAAAGTTGAGAACCTGTAATCTCTCCCTGCAACAGTTGACGGTAGAGATGTATTGTTTGTATTACCAACTCTTGTGTCTCATTCACAAATTCAATGCGGAAGTAACGCAATCCAAGCTCTAAAAGCCGATGTACGTATTCTGCTCCTGTTTGTGCTGTACCATTAAACACTGTGTTGCGACAGCCTGCATCAGCTTGGAGGATGTGTTCTGTTCCCACCCTATCCCGCAATTTTACCTCGTGCTTTTCGCAGGGGCGTCCGCAGTTGGTATAGTCTGTTCCTTTGGATAAGAAAGCACAAAATACACAATGTTCCATATGAAACATGGGCATATGCTGATGAATTGTTACCTCAAACCAGTCCGTTGGGCAGCTCTTTAGGAGATCTTCCAATTGAGCTACGTTTAAATCGTAAGATGCTGTAACTCTTTCTAACCCAAATTTGTTTTTAAAATAGTCTGCTGTGAGGGAATTGGCAATGTTTAGGCAGAAGTCTCCCACACAACGATCTTGGGCAAAGTATTGGAGGTGATCGTAATTTCTGATGAGATAACCATCAGCATCGCAAGAACGCACTTGTTGCAAAATCCAGTTTTCTCCTGGTTTGGTTATTCTGGGTGGTGCAACCCAAATTGAAGACATTGGGGAGGAACGGACTATCTGTACTGCTTCTTTATACGCACGGGGATCTTCAAATTCACAATAAATTGTTTCAATTCCTGTCTCGAGTGCTGCTTGCAGTTGCTTTAAGTTTCGTACTAATGCTATGAGGGAGGGAAGGGAG
>NZ_WJFC01000334.1 GCF_009725235.1 Scytonema sp. UIC 10036 | reverse complement strand
CGAGAACGCTTCTTAAAACGCGTGGGGTGCAGGAGACCGAGAGAGAATTACCCCACCCTAACCCTCCCCTTGGAAAGGGGAGGGAACTAGATATACGCTCTCTGCGCCTCTGCGGTTCAAAAGTCATTTATTTAACCGTCGAGACGCAGACACAAGTAAAAAGATGCCACTACAAGAAATTTTAGAATTTTTTTATTTAGAAGCCTCTTAATCAGATAATAAAATTGCTGCTCCTCGGTTCTTGCTACCCTAATTAATCCAATGAAAACAACCCGTCGAAAAGCCCCAGTCAGCCGCCGCATGGTGAATCGGCATGGAAGTTTCAACGTTGTGCGTAAAGGGATTTCTCACAAACATTGGCACGATCCGTACCATTTGCTACTCACTCTTCCTTGGTATTACACATTATTACTGATTAGCGCAGGCTATGTCATAGCTAACGCCCTATTTGCCTTTGCATATATTCTTGGAGGCGATGGGATAGAAAATGCACGTCCGGGTAACTTCTTTGATGCCTTCTTTTTTAGTGTTCAGACAATGGCATCAATTGGCTATGGGGCAATGTATCCTAAAACACCTTATGCAAACTTCTTAGTCACAGTTGAATCACTACTGGGGTTGATCGGATTGGCAATGGGAAGTGGGTTAATGTTTGCTAGATTTTCTCTTCCTAGAGCACGAGTCCTGTTTAGCAATATTGCGGTTATTACACCATATAATAATGCCCCAACTCTCATGTTTCGGGTTGCTAACGAACGAGAAAATTTAATACTAGAAGCACAAGTCCGGGTTACTTTAGCACGAACTGAAATTACCAAAGAAGGTGACGTAATGCGACGATTTTACGATATGCCTCTTGTTCGCAGTCAATCCCCTCTTTTTGCCTTAACTTGGACAGTCATGCACGTTATTGATGAGAATAGCCCTCTCTATGGAGTGACATCGGAGGAGATGGTAGAAGATGAAATGGAAGTTGTGATTACTTTAACAGGGCTGGATGAAACTGTATCTCAAACAATCCACGCCCGTCACTCTTACATATCCGAGGAAATTATTTGGAATATGAGGTTTGTCGATATTTTAGGGAAAACAAAGGATGGCAGGCGCTGTATCAACTATGCCCGGTTTCATGATGTTGTTTCTTTGGATGAAGAGAGGAATGGATTGGGGGGTTGTTAATAGATTTGTAACTCCAGCTAATGTTCGACCAAAATGAATCTCTATAACTCAAATAAACCGCCTCTAGCGCGTGATTCCTGGAGGTGGGATATTTTTGAGAAAGATCCTAGTCGTATTCAAACAGACTACAAGCTCTTTAGGTGTAGCGATCGCGTAAGCGCTAACGGAAGACAGTCGGATCGCACAAAACGGAAGCACCCCTATTTTCAAGATAGAGAAATAATTACTCGCAATAGTTCTAAATAAAGTAGCTTCAAGGGCTTGAATTACCAATTTTTGAATTGTAATCTCAATAAAGGAGCTCAATCTCTCCAAAATGGTAGGCGCATTTTACCAAAGTTTACTTAAAAACTAAATTATTCCATCTTCATTAATCCAAGAAAAATCAAATGCCACGACTCGAAATTAATGAATTGCGTCTTGCAGGCGCTGAACTGTTTCAAGATTCTGAAAGCTTTCTTGATGAACTAAGCGATCGGGAAATATGGGGAACTTTTGGGGGCAACGCTGCTTTCACCTTAGGTGCGCTATTAAGTCCGACACTAGGAGAAGGTAGTATTAGCAACATCAACATAACGGGAGGAAACGGCAGCTTACCTATAGATATAACGGGAGGACCCGGCAGCTTACCTATAACGGGATCTGACAGCATCGGTGACCTCTTCGCTAAGACTCTCGGTCTAGAGCCTGCTCCAGCTCCTAAAGCGTAAGTCCTGACAGATGTGGTCAGGGTGTGTCTCGTATTCCAATAGAAGACGCGAGCAAACCCTCGTTCAGCTATTTATTTTATGATTAGACGAAAACACATTTATAGAAATCAACATCGCGCTTCCACATCACAATCGCTGCTGTTCTTTCTGCTAATGGCTCTGGCTCTGGTGCTGGTGTTGTTCCTAAGATCCTGCAATTCATTAAGTCCGTAGTCCATTGGAATACTAATAGCCTTACGTCTCTAAGTATGGGTGTTAGTCCCCTACTCCCGACATTAAAGCTTAACTACTTGATGGTTTTTCCTTACCCTGTCAGGCATTAATTCCTCTCACCCTTCAATCAGGAGCGAACTTACAGTTCTGATACTTTTAAGCTCCATAAATCATACTGTAAGCATAAACTCGTTTAAGTGCAAATAACTTTACAGATAGAGGATATTTTCTCACCAAGTCTAGTATCCTTATCTAGGTAGAATAAGTAACTTGGAAGAAAAGGTATATGGGTTGGTTAAAAAGACTTTTTGGATTAGAAAAACCACAGAACGCACAAGTGAATCCCACTCCACAGCCAGCAGAACAAACTCGTTCTGCAACTCCTGCAACAACTGAAACAGTTCCCCCCGAACGTGTGGGATTAAATGGAGAATACGATCAAAGCGGTTTAGCTAAGCGAGTTGCTCTTGCATTTGACCAAGACAATCAACTGGATGATATCGATACTCTTTGGGTAGCTCAAACAGGTAGCACCGTAGTCCTAAAGGGCAAAGTTCCCAGCCAAGACATTCTGCAAAAAATGGTCTCTGTAGCAAGTTCAGTCAACGGTGCAACAAATGTTGACACGAGTCAAGTTACAGTAGGCTAGTTAACAGTGACCACCTGACCAGTAATTAGCGGTGCGTGAGTTTTCATAATTCAAAGTAAGGGATTGAAATCATGAATCAATTTCTTTGAATTAAGAGGTTTTGATGGTACGAGTAATTGGTCAGGTGGTCACTGGTTACTGGTTACTGATTCGTTTCAACCAATCTAAAATTATCTGGTTGATTAATTCTGGCTGTTCATCATGAGGACAATGCCCCACGTTCTCTACATCCAGTACCTCTAACCTCTCATTGTACTGGGCAAATTGACGGGCAAGTGCAGGGGGAACAAGTTTATCTTTTTGTCCCCAAATTAGCAACATTGGAATTTGTAAAGTTGGCAAGACGGTTTTGACACTAGGGCCAAAGTTTGCATCTATAGTAGCTCTAAACAGGGCAGTAAAAGCGCGAGCAGAACCTCTATCCTGCGGTGGACCTGTTAAAATCTCTATCAGTTCATCAGTAATAGTCTCTGGGTTAGCATAGGCAAGACTTGCCCAACGACGTACTACACTAGGTCGGCGGATGACATTAAACAGGGGCTGAAGTAACAGTGGGGAAGCAACAAAACTTTTGATGGTTGCTACAACGGGTCTTAATATAGGAGGTAAAGCTTCTCGTTCCAATGAGGGATCGGGTAAATTCATCATAACCAATCCCTGCACCATATCCGGATAGGCGGCAGATGCTGAGAAGGAAACCAGCGAACCAAGAGAATTACCTATTAAGATGGCTGGTTGGTTGATGAAGGTTTTCCAAAAATCGTAAACTTGGTCTACCCAAAGCTGTACGCTGTATTTTACTGGGGCTTTTTCAGAAGCGCCCCACCCTAACATATCAAGAGCGTATACTGTATGGTGTTCGCCTAACACCTCTATATTGTGTCGCCAGTGACCAATAGAGGCACCAAACCCATGTAGTAAAATCACAGGGGTTGTTTTGCCATCGCTATGTCTTTGACGGATATAAGTATAACGCGTTTGCCAACCCCGCCAAACCCAGTCTCTTTGATTTCCGATTCGTTGCTCCCAGTGTACTACATTCACGTGCCTGTCCAGTTCATCGTGCAAAATATCTGTGTAAGCGATCGCCAAACGGTGCCGCTTGAGGGTAGTTTCTATATACATTCTATATTAGAGAAAAACCAAATCTCCTGCGTTAACCGGGCATCCACTTATTTTTGTCAAAAGCCAGTTATAGGGAATACATAATAAAAAACAAATATTTGTATAATTTAAACTTGATAATACCGTTAATACACGGTAAGAGAAAATGTCAATAGCTTGACAAAAGCTGTAGCGATCGTTAAATAATACTACTGTGGTGTAATTTAAATTAACGATAAGACAGAAATCGTCTTAGAGTGGGTAGAATGAGGACAGATAAAAGGATGACAATGAAAACTCGCTATAGATATAGTTAATCTAGAACTATGGCTTTCTTTGTCAATTCTCAGTTATTTTAGTATTTTTTCTCTGACGCGTACTACTAACAACCTTACCAAATTCTTAACAACAGCTCCCACAAAATCCATGTCTGTGATTGAAAAGAAAAGAAATCGCGATCTGCCCCAAATTAACGAACGTATTCGCTTCCCGAAGATTCGGGTTATTGACACTGATGGCGCTCAGCTGGGAATTTTAACACCCCAGGAAGCACTGCAAATGGCCGAGGAAAAAGAACTTGACCTTGTGCTGTTAAGTGACAAAGCAGACCCGCCTGTTTGTCGGATTATGGACTACGGGAAATACAAGTTTGAGCAAGAGAAAAAGGCGCGAGAGGCTCGAAAGAAGCAGCACACGGCTGACGTCAAAGAAGTTAAGATGCGTTACAAAATAGAAGAACACGACTACAACGTGCGAGTCAAACAAGCAGAGCGTTTTCTCAAAGATGGTGATAAGGTCAAAGCGACTGTGATGTTCCGAGGTCGAGAAATTCAGCACAGTGATATGGCCGAAGAACTGCTCAAGCGAATGGCAACAGACTTGGAATCAGTGGGTGAAGTGCAGCAAGCGCCCAAGAAAGAAGGGCGAAATATGATGATGCTGATTTCCCCGAAGAAATAAACTTTGGATTTTGTATTCTCTCGTTCCCAGGCTCAGCCACAGAATGCAGTCCACGAGGCTCTGCCTCGCCCTACAGCAATGCCCACCTATATCGATAGTGAGGCATTGCCTACCCTAATTTACAAATCATGCATATGCTGATAGTCCCGAGCTCTGAGTGGGCAAACTATACTCAGTTGCTTGGGACTTTTGCTATGGGGACTGTCATTTGTCCTTTGTCATTTAATTAGTAACTAATGACACTTGACTAATAACCAATGACACTTGACCAATAACACTTGACTAATGACCAATGACACTTGACCAATGACCATTAATTAAGATGCATGGAACTCAAAAATCACTTGTGGACTCCAAATAAAGGTGTTCCAACACGACTCCTACAATGGGTGAATCTTCGCCCTGAGGAGAGCGATCGCACTTGGCTTATGTTTGCTTTTTATACAGCAACTTCAATAGGATTGCGCTGGTCTGAAGATAGTACGGTAGCTTTATTTCTAGATAAATATGGAGCGCAGCACCTACCTTGGATTTATATAGCCAGTGCAGTCAATGGAACTTTGTTGGTATATTTATACTCTTGGTTGCAACAAATTTTCCCCTTGCGTCAGATTATAGTGGCGATCGCACCTTGTATGTTTGTGCCACTTGTTGTCTTCAACTGGGGAATGCAATTTCCCTACTTAGGAGTTATTACCATATTTCTCCTCAGGCTTTGGGTAGACGCCTTTTATGTCGTTAACGAACTCAACACCTCCATAGCAGCCAATCAGTTATTTAACATTAGAGAAATTAAACGTGCCTACCCACTGGTTAGCAGTGGTCTTTTAGTTGCTGATGTCATTAGTGGCTTTAGCCTACCTTTTTTATTAATCTTTGTCGGGTTGGAAAACGTGATTATGCCCTTTGCTGGGGTGTTTATCACATTGGGGGCACTCATCCTCTGGCATTTAAGTAGAAACTACCAACAAGTTTTCCCCGATGCTCCATTACGAGAAGTTCCAGAAGTCCGTCACTCTCAAGGACGCCACCTTTCCAATCCACTCAAGCAATATGCTTTCCTGTTATTTGGTTTTTTTACCCTGCTGCACCTTATTGGTGTATTAGTAGATTTTCAGTATCTGACTCAGTTAGAGTCAAACTTTGAAGGTAAAGACATTGCTAGTTTTCTTGGTGTTTTAGGTGGTATTACGGGAATATGCGAACTGGTGATGCAGGTCTTTATTTCTAGCAGGGTTCTCGAACGTTTTGGAGTCTTTTTTAGTGCTGCCACTTTACCATTAAGTGTAGGCATTCTCATGCCAGTTGCGATCGCGCTTCTCAATTTTCTTCCAGGAAGCCAGTCACAAAAATTTTTATGGGGTTTGGTCATTCTTAAATTCTCAGATGAACTTCTACGCTACACCTTAGTCACAAGTAGCGGTCCCTTATTATTTCAACCAATTCCAGACAAAATACGCAGCTACGTACAAGCACTATCAGGCGGTATAGCAGAAGCTTTTGCAACAGGAATAGGGGGAGTTTTCATTCTAGTCTCCTTCTGGTTTGCCACATCATTTACACTCTCCAAACACAACTTCATTTTGCTTGCAGAAACAATCGCTGTTGCCTTAGTTTGTCTGGGTGTTGTTTTAGTCATGCGATCGCGCTACGTTAACTTGCTAGTCTTTAGTGCAGGAAGGGGACATCTAAGTGGTGCAGATGTAGATTTACGTGCATTCAAGCAAGCCGTCATCAAAGCTTTAGGCGAACAAGGTACAGAAGCAGATAAACACTCCTGTATTGAACTTTTATCTCAAATTGACTCTAAAGGCGCAGGGGAAATTTTAGCCCCCCTGCTTCTAAAATTACCACCTTCATTACAAATTCACAGTTTAGAAGTCATGCTTGCAGGTGGTGCAAATCCTGCTTACTTACCAGAAGTGCGGGCGTTATTGGATGCACCCAATGAAAGAGTCGCCGCCCAAGTTTTTGCTCTTGCCTTGCGCTACCTATGGCTTGCAGAATCAAATCCAAATCTTGCCGAACTAGAAGAGTATTTAAAACACCAACAACACTCCGTCATTCAAGCAACCGCAGCCGTCCTTTTGTTGCGGTATGGGACGCCAATGCAAAAAGTTGAAGCAATACATATTTTGCGGCGGATGCTAACTCATAAAAATGAACGCTTGCGAGTCAATGCAGTCAAAGCGCTATCAGAAGCCGTTTATTTACAAGAACTACGGATTTACATTCCCAACTTATTACAGGATGAATCTTTACGCGTGCGGTGTGCAGTCCTAGAAATGATTGCAGGAACCCATTTAGAAGAATATTATTCAGCATTACTGAGTGGGCTTTACTACAAATCAACCAGAAGTACAGCCATACAATCTCTCGTGCATTTAGAAAATGAAGCCCTACCCATGTTAGTTAGCTTAGCCACTAACATCTACAAACCAGAAGTTGTGCGGATGTACGCTTGGCGGACTATCGGACAAATCTCTACCTCGGAAGCAATAGATGCTTTATGGCAATATTTGGAAACTTCCAAAGGTACAACCAGGTATCATATACTCCGTACCTTACTTAAAAGATATCAACAAGAGGGAATTGTCAGTTTATTAGATAAGACGCTTGAAAATAAGGTCAAAAGATTAATTGATAAAGAATTACAATTTTTAGGTTATATTTACGCCGCTTACATTGATTTTGATGCCCGAAACAAGCTAAAAAATTCTCAATTTAGTGACCAATTGAATACTGTATGTGATTTACTCCAACGCTCTCTTTTAGAATTAGAAATTGATGTCAAAGAACGATTGTTACTCCTATTAGAATTACTTTATTCTCCTGAAATAATTAAAGCAGTAGCCTTTAATCTTAGATCGGAATCTGTAAAAAATTGGGCAAGAGGCTTGGAGATATTAGACCATACTGTAAAGTTACCTAATAAATCTGTGTTACTGAATATTTTAGATAAGCGATCGCCCAAGGAAAAACTGCAAAAAATTGTAGAAAAAGGCATAGTTGAATATCAAAAAATGGAATTAGGCGATCGAACACGAAGTTTAATAATAGATAAAGAGTCGCTGTCCGATTGGTGCTTGGCGTGCTGTTTCCATTTTGCGCGAGTTTCCCGCATACGACTAACCAGCGAACAAGTTTTAGAGAGTTTGCGCCATCCTACAGGTTATGTCAGAGAAGCAGCGATCTCATACTTATATGTAGTTTCTCGCCGTGTTCTTCTAGAACTTATACCCCAATTAAAAAACGATCCACATCCCCTTGTTGCCTCTCAAATCAAGCGTCTTATTGCAAAATATGGGGTTAGTTGTTAGTTGTTAGTTGTTAGTTGTTAGTTGTTAGTTGTTAGTTGTTAGGGGTTAGTTGTTAGGGGTTAGTTGTTAGGGGTTAGTTGGGACACGGCGGCTTTAAGCCTGTACATATTTAGTCGTTAGTAGTTAGTGGTAGGAATGAAATATGGAAAAATCAAATTTTGAGGATTTACAAGTTTTTCAACTTTCGGAAAAGTTGGCAGATATAATTTGGAATATTGTCATACATTGGGAGGCATTGGAAAAAGATACTGTAGGCAAGCAAATTATACGTGCTGCTGATAGTATTGGTGCTAATATTGCAGAAGGTACTGGTCGTCATAATTTTCAGGATAATCAACGCTTTGTAAAAATTGCCAGAGGTTCATTACATGAGACAAGATATTGGTTGAGGCGAGCATATACTCGCAAATTATTGACAACTGAACAAATAGATAAGCTCAAACCAATTCTTGATGAATTATCACCTAAATTAAATGCATATCTAAAATATCTTGAAACCGCCTCTAAAAATAACAAGCGAAGTTCTACTAACCACTAACAACCAACCACTAACCACTAACCACTAACAACCAACCACTATCCACTAACCACTATCCACTAACCACTATCCACCATGTTAACTAGCGTTGACCGTTTATTGTTTGTCCGAAGAGTACCAATTTTCAAAGAATTACGAGATGATTTTCTTGTTCGTTTAGCTTCAGTGATGGATGAGTTATCTTTTCCTAGCAATTACACCATCTTTAGGCAAGGCGAACAAGGGCGATCGCTGTATATAGTCGTTTCAGGATGCGTGAAAGTTCATATAGGAAATCAACAATTAGCTATTTTTCCTAAAGGAGAATCTTTTGGTGAAATGGCAGTGTTTGATGCCCAAACCCGTTCTGCTTCTGCAACAACTTTAGAACCTTGTGATTGTTTGGAACTCACACAAGAGCAACTGTACGATGCTATAGAAGAAACTCCTGAAATTGCGGTGAATATTATTGGTGTGCTATCACGGCGCATTCGGGAGTTAAATGAGAAACTTAATGCTATGGGTACAAGAAATCACTGATAAATAGGACTTACGCATAGGCCCCCTTTTTAAGCTATGATATACACAAGTCTGAAATAGCTAATAGACCGAGGTTTTAGATTTAGTGTTACCCCACCCTAACCCAATACTGCTCGGATAAGCGTTTTTGTAGGTTGGGTAAACCCGTGTGTGAAACCCAACAAATGCTGATAAATGTTGGGTTTCGTTCCTCAACCCAACCTACCTTAA
>NZ_WJFC01000333.1 GCF_009725235.1 Scytonema sp. UIC 10036 | reverse complement strand
CCTTAACATATTTTTTCACCTCTTTGTCGATTTTAGAAACATCTTTAATTGTTTCACAGGCATACATTACCGTAGAATGGTCTTTTCCTCCCATTTCCTCGCCAATCTTAGTAAAGGTTGCATTCGTAAGCTCTTTCGCAAAGTACATAGCGAGCTGTCTTGGAAGGGCAATTTCTCTTTTTCTGGTTTTGGATAAAAGCTGCTCTCTTTTGATTCCGAAATAATCACAAACCACTTCCTGAATATAAGGAATATTGATAATTTTCTTCTGATTGGCTGCAATCTTATTGATGGTATCCTTTAATAGCTCAAGGCTTAAATCTGATTTATAAATGGTAGAATACGCAATCACGGAATTAATCACACCGATAAGTTCTCTTACGTTGGTTTTAGCTTCCGAAGCAAGGAAATCGAGCATATCATCTGTAAGGACAATACCGTCTCTGCTTAATTTATCAACGATAATCTGTTTACGGGTGTTGTAATCCGGAGACTTGATTTCTGCGGAAAGCCCCCACTTGAAACGGGAAACAATTCTGTCCTGAATATCCATGATATCTGCCGGAGCTTTATCGGAAGTAAGAATAATCTGTTTTCCGTTCTGGTGAAGATAATCGAAGATATGGAAGAAGCTGTCCTGCGTAGCCGATTTACCGGAAAGGAACTGGATATCATCAATAATCAGAACATCCACCATCTGGTAGAAATTGGCAAATTCTTTTGCTTTGTGCTTTGGCAGCGAAATAAAATGTTGGATAAATTTTCAGAAGAAAAATCCAAAAAACCACTTTATCGAACTGGCTTTTAACTTCCAGTCCAACAGCCTGACAGGTCGGGTTTATCCTACCCGTACCCCATATAAAAATAAAGGGTTGAAAGCTGTAGCACCGGTCTTTGGCAATCGAATCTCGCAAACTGTTGCCGCAAATTTATTACTCTCCCCTCTAACGTAATTATCAAAAGAGAAATCGATTTTAAGTTGGAATCAAATTTACTTTTGATTCCCGGTACACAAAAGGATTAACGATATTTGATGAAAATCCCTGAGGCATCGTTTCCTGAACTTTAGGGGTGGAACGTTTTTCCTTTCATATCATGGTAACGGGCTTTTCTAAGCCGGAAGGCTTATTCTCCATTACCGAAGTACCATAATTCACACCTTTTCCTATGTTTTTCTTCAGGGCAGCGAAAGCAATGACAGTAATTATCCTCAATATATTCCTGTAAAAAATCCGCTCGGGACCATTAATGGAAGATTGTTGTCAACCAAAGAAATTGGCTTACTTTATCAAACAGAAATCGAAAATTTTTCAAGTTTTTTAAGATCAGAATTGTCTTCAGCAGCGTTTAGATTACTCGCGCAGAACTGAAGGCACTTCTGCCATGTCAAATTAAATTTTCATCCATAATTTATGCCCCGATTAGTTCTTAGTTAGTATTGCTTTTTAGAAGGAAGACAAAGGTCTATATTTTTATTTCAAAAAAAAATATTGCTGCTTAATGATTATTTAAAATATATTTGTATGTATATAAGAGCAGAACAAATGATACACACAATACACTCATTACGAGACTTACGGAGAAACAGACCTATGAAATACGTTTATTACGGCAATGATGCAGAGTACCTCGAATGGGAAGGGTAGAACTTTTCGAAGCATCGGAATGTCTTATAACGAGATTGGATCAAGGAAATTGGTGCCTGTTTGGGAAGTATAAAATTAAGTATTGAGCGCGGCTTTTATGACGAACAACTGGAAAGCCATACGTATGTTAAAAAAATTCCCGGCGTGATAATTGAATTCGAGTATGAAATTTTAACGAAGAAAACATTAAAACAACGAAGCATCTACCACCCTTTTCTTTCTGGATGCTAAAACCAATAAAGAGTAAATGCCCGGATTACCTGCATGGAATGATTAAAAAGAACTGGAAGAAGAAAAATTTAAAAATAATGAAGATGTGCACCATTTGGGCCCGGAGCCAGCTTTACACAGCTTTGCAGCCATTCAGCTTTATCCCTGATGGAGAGCTGATTCCCAAACCAAATTTCTCGACTTCTTTGAAGCCTAGAAAAAGGCGAAGCGGAAAAGCTGTCGTTTCTCTCAAAACTCTATTGAGGAACAGTTTCCATGACGTTGGATTATCTTTACAAAACAAAAAGGAATAAAAATATGGCTGAAGCCGTGATGCCGATTGCCCTTTTTTTCTTATTTTTCTTATTAAATGGTTCCATTCGGCAGCTATTTAAGTAATAGTATTCTGCAGTCCTTCAAGGCACTGGCAGCATGAGATATGCCATGCTACGGAACACATATTTCAAAGAAGTCGACCGAAACGGATTTCTTTCTACAGCCCTTGCTGCAAAATATTGTTAACTGGCCGGATAGAAATTTAGTAGCCAGTGCCAATCAGTTTGCGTCAATCTGTACGGGACTGAAAATTCATCCACAAGTGATTCATAGATTTTGTAGCAGAAGTCACACAAGGTTTGTTATTATTTCATCTTCGAGAAAGCTACGAAACGAGAAAACCTGAAAGTTTAAGGGTGAATCCGGGCTGTGTTATCTTTGCGGGAAGATTCAGAGAGTCTTTCATCAGTATTTCCAGTCTTTAGTATGGAGGAAAATGAACCTCAGCAAAAAGATGGTCAGACACATGTAAATTAAAAGACCGGACGGGAAGAATTATTCTTTTTCGAGTCACACGTGAGTGGAGTGAAAATGGGTGTTAATCTTGACTTCGATCAGACATGCTTTGAATAATTCAGGAGACTGGCTTACGCAGAACTATTTCTTGGAGATATGAAGAGTTTGTTTTAAGAGGGGTTAATATGATTGTATTGCATCGTGATTTTAATATCATGTAGCTTATACAATAATCATTTAAGTTATATTGATAATACATTCAAATCGGAAGTAAATCGTCATATCCTGGTCATCATTTTATTTATCATCCTCGTGGTGGTTCTTTTCAGCAGCCTTCTGAATTCAAGACGATCTGGTGCTGGTTCAGTACGTCATACTGCGGATTTCCGTCCTCACGGAAATGTTGCAGTATGTTGTAGAGAATAGCACCTATCGTCTCGAATTCAGCGCTGCTGAAAAGAACAACCACGCGGATGATAAATAAAATGATGACCAGGATATGACGACATTACTTCCGATTTGCATGGCTTATCAATATAAGTTTCAATGTCTTACTGAATAAGCGCATGATGTAAAAATCACGATGCAATAAAAACTTAGAACCCATCTTAAAACAAACTCTTTATATCTCCAAGAAATAGTTGGCGTTTCCAGTGCCTGAATTCCTCAACGCATGTGGATGGAAGTCATTGGTGCACCCATTTGCGCACGACACGTGTGATTAGAAAGAGAATAATTCTTCCCGTCCGGAAGTTAATTTACATGTGTCTGACCATCTTTTTGCTGAGGTTCATTTTCCTCCATGCTAAAGACTGGAAATACTGATGAGAGACTCTCTGATTCTTCAACGCAAACATAACACAGCCCGGATTCACACTTAAACTTTCAGGTGTTGTCGTTTCGTAGCTTTGCGAAGATGAAATAATAACAAACCCTGTGTGAATTCTGATCCAAAATCTATGAAATAGTTGTGCATGAATGATTCAGTGCCGTACAGATTGCCGCAAACTGATTGGCACTGGCTGCTAAATTTCTATCCGGTCAGGAACAATATTGTGCAGCGAGGGCTGTAGAGAGAAATCCGTTTCGGTCGACTTCTTTGAAATATGTGTTCCGTAGAAAGGAAGAGCAATGCTGCCAGTGCCTTGAAGGATGTGCTGAATACTCTTGTTTAAATAGCTGCCGAATGGAAACATTGAAGAAGGATGCAATAAGAGGATCCTGGCAATCGGCATCACGGCTTCAGCCATATTTTTATTCCTTTTGCGTATTGTAAAGATAATCCAACGTCATGGAAGCTGTTCCTCAATAGAGTTTTGAGAGGAACGACAGCTTTTCCGCTTCGCCTCTTTCTAGGCTTCGAAGCAGTCGAGAAATTTGGTTTGGGTATCAGCTTATCCATCAGGGATAAAGCTGAATGGCTGCAAGCGCTGTGTAAAGCTGGCTCCGGGCCCAAATATGCACATCTTCATTATTTTTAAATTTTTCTTCTTCCAGTTCTCTTTAATCATTCCATGCAGGTAATCTGGTCATTTACTCTTTTTTGGTTTTAGCATCCAGGAAGGTTTAAAGGGTGGTAGATGCTTCGAGTTTTAATGTTTTCTTCGTTAAAAAATTCATACTCGAATTCAATTTCTCACGCCTGTTAATTTTTTTAACATACGTATCGATTTCCAGTTGTTCGTCATAAAAGCCGCCCTCAATACTTACTTTCATACCTCCCAAACAGGCACCAAATTCCTCGATCCAATCTCGTTATAAGACATTCCGATGCTTCGAAAAGTTCTACCCTTCCCATTCGAGGTACTCTGCATAATTGCCGTAATAAACGTATTTCATAGATCTGTTTCTCCGTAAGTCTCGTAATGAGTGTATTGTGTGTATCATTTGTTCTGCTCTTATATACATACAAATATATTTTAAATAATCAAATAAGCAACAATATTTTTTTTTGAAATAAAAATATAGACCTTTGTCTTCCTTCTAAAAAGCAATACTAACTAAGAACTAATCGGGGCATAAATTATGGATGAAAATTTAATTTGACATGGCAGAAGTGCCTTCAGTTCTGCGCGATTAATCTAAACGCTGCTGAAGACAATTCTGATCTTAAAAAACTTGAAAAATTTTCGATTTCTGTTTGATAAAGTAAGCCAATTTCTTTGGTTGACAACAATCTACCATTAATGGTCCCGAGCGGATTTATTACAAGAATATATTGAGGATAATTAGAGTCCTTGCTTTCGCTGCCCTGAAGAAAAACATAGGAAAAGGTGTGAATTATGCTACGGTCGGTAATGGAGAATAAGCCTTCCGGCTTAGAAGTAGCCCGTTACCATGATATGAAAGGAAAAACGTTCCACCCCAAAAGTTCAGGAAACGATGCCTCAGGAATTTTCATCAAATATCGTTAATCCTTTTGTGTACCGGGAATCAAAAGTAAATTTGATTCCAACTTAAAATCGATTTCTCTTTTGATAATTACGTCAGAGGGGAGAGTAATAAATTTGCGGCAACAGGTTGCGAGAATCGATTGCCAAAGACCGGTGCTACAGCTTTCAACCCTTTATTTTTATATGGGGTACGGGTAGGAAAAAGACCTACCTGTCAGGCTGTTGGACGGGAAGTTAAAAGCCAGTTCGATAAAGTGGTCTTTTAGACTTTTCTTCTGAAAAATTATCCAACATTTTATTTCGCTGCCAAAGCACAAAGCAAAAGAATTTGCCAATTTTCTACCAGATGGTGGATGTTCTGATATTGATGATATCCAGTTCCTTCCGGTAAATCGGGTACGCAGGAAAGCTTCTCATATCTTAACGATATCTTCACCAGAACGGAAAACAGATATTCTTACTTCCGATAAAGCTCCGGCAGATATCATGGTATTCAGGACAGAATTGCTCCCGTTTCAAGTCGGGCTTTCGCAGAAATCAAGTCTCCGGATTACAACGACCCGTAAACAGATTATCGTGATAAATTAGCCAGACGTATTGTCCTTAACAGATGATATGCACGATTTCTTGCTTCGGAGCTAAAACCAACGAAGAACATATGGTGTGATTAACTTCGCTGTTGCGTATTTCTACCATTTATAAATCATATTAAGCCTTGAGCTATTAAAGGATACCATCAATAAGATTGCAGCCATCGAAGAAAATTATCAATATTCCTTATATTCAGGAAGAGGTTTTTGATTATTTCGGAATCAAAAGAGAGCTTTTATCCAAACCAGAAAAAAAGAGAAAGTGCCTTCCAGAGACAGCTCGCTATGTACTTTGCGAAGAGCTTACGAATGCAACCTTTACTAAGTTGGCGAGGAAATGAAGGAGGAAAAGACAGTTCTAATCAGTAATGTACTGCCTGTGAAACATTAAAGATGTTTCTAAATCGACAAAGAGTGAAAAATATGTTAAGGAACTATCGAAAAATTAAGCAATAGAAATAATTAATGTAAATATGGAAAATGGAGAATAAATTTAGTTTTTTTTATTTAATTTCGTTTGAATTTTAATACAACACCGCATGAACATACTGATGGTCTGCCTCGAAATATTTGCAGAAGTCCGCTCGCAGAGGGAATTCTGAAAGCTAAACTCGCTGAGATTAGTTATAAGATTCAGCAGGAACCATTTCACTCATGAAGGGTAACATCCTGATAAAAGCCGTACAAACCGCTCGCTTCAGGGAATTGACATTTTCCAACGGAGATATCAGGCCCATTACAACGCAGATTTTGAAAAAATTTGATAAATTTATCTGCTGGATGTGGCATGTATTGGCAGATGTAGTTGACTAAAGCAGGAGACGAAGATCAACGAAAAAAGTTTCCCTTTTCTGGATTTTGGGGACCATCAGAATGGAAGTGTGCGGATCCGTATTGGGGCGATATTTAAAGATTTGAAGAGTTTTTTCAGCTTTTGGGTCGTGGTTGTTCATGCTATTTTAAACAAAATTCGCATAACAGCTTTACCTCTCTAAGTAATGGCCGTAAAAGAGCATGCAGATTCTAAATTTTAGGAAAACTAAAAAATATAACAATGCTTTTTCTACTTCCTGCTTACCTTTCGGAAAATACTTCAATCGACCATGTTTTCACCGTGATAAAGAATATATCATGAGACCGATTATTTTTCGTGGAAAATGAAAAAACTCCAGGAAAGTGTAAAATTCTTTGCCCCTGAAAAGAAACAGCCTACTATTTAAAACTTTTTCTGTGGATAATATACGGAACGCAGATATGAAAGCGCACAGCAGTTGATGCTGAAGGTACAGGGATTTCGGATTGCTTCGGAAGCCGGACTCCCTGTATTGCAGATCCGGGAAATCTGCATTGTAAAATGTTCATGACAAGGACATCAACTGGTTATCACGATTTCAGGGGCTTCGTCAATTATTTTAGCGTTGATTTCGAGTGGTTTTAACGTTACAGGAATTTACTTCAAATGGCTATCTTCCAATGATAAAGTGAAAAGAAAAGACAAGATTCTTCATTTGGAAAGTCTGGTTCAGAAGACAGGATATTCCCAGATTTTTATCGAAACGCCATACCGGAAATGCCCTTTTTGAAACCTACGAGTTTTTATCTCCTAATACAAACTTTGTATTGCTGCAAATATCAACGACCGAACATGAATTCATCAAGACCAAACCATCAAAATGTCAGAAGCAAAAACCGGACTCCATAAATTCGCTGTGTTTGTACTGGGAAATAGAAAGATTTATAATTTCACAATAATGTGCATATTATGCTGATTAAATTAAGATCTGCCTGATCCGCAAATCAGCGGGAGAAATTTTTGTCTTCCAATACAAAGCTGTACATTTCGCCAATATCAATGATTCGAACATGAATTCATCAACGGAGCACAAACCAAAACTGCATAAATCCCGGCAATATATTTTCTCTCGTGAAATAGAAGATTATAATCTCGCGCTGATTTTGCGATACGCTGATTAGATTAAGATCTGCCCGATCTTCGAAATCAGCATGGAGAAATTATAAACTATTGACTACTCTTTTAATTCCATCAATATTTGTTGTATAAAATAATCATAATGAGCCTTTTATCTGAAAGTTTCAAATAGTCTGCAATTGCTTATAATGAATTCTTCAATACTTTTTACAGATTTAATTCTAAGATACCTTATTCCACCAGAATATCAATTCTGAAATTTAAATCAAACTTTTTTCTCGTCATAGATAACAGGTATTTCTACTTCTGATTTTAATCCAATCCTTTTCTTCAAGCTCATAAATAATATCGCTTGTAACAATTTCAAGTAGCCCGCGACCAAGTTGTTGTATACATTAAAATACATTTTCTTACGAGATAAGAAATTTCATTTTCATTCATTTTTTTAGCAAAATATGAAAAAAATCTGATTTAGTTTTTCTTCCTGGTTCTCCATTTCTCCAAAGAAATACAACCACAGGGATCAGCAAAAAGAACGGCCAAGCGAAATAAATTCCCCAAAAGAAAGCCACAAAGCTGTTCCATCCTTCTGTTTAGCTTAATCTCCTAACCGGTTCCAAAACGCAATTTTGATGTCGTAGAACTTCTGATTTTTTTCATTGTATAAAATTTTAAATTCAAGTTGTCTGTAATGTTACCGTCGTCTGAATAAAAACGAAGACCTGCTGCCGAAAATCGATTTATCTGCGCAGTTCACGGAATTTTCTGAATTCCAAATGTCTTTCGTTGTTTTTGCCACCTTTTCAGCATATCGCGGTATTTCTCAAGATAGTATCTTTTTAATTGGCAAAGTTTGATGGAAACACAGTATACTTCTCAGTGACATCATTCGAGAGATGTTTTTAGCTAAAACCGAACCAAACCATCCGAAAAAGAATAACCAAGCGCATCAAATTCTGATGAGGAACTCTTTTGTTAATCAATTTCCTCAGTATCATTATTCTGAAACTCTATCTTCTGAATGTATAATTTAAGATTATGTTTTTCAACTGATCATGAATGAAAAATTGAATTAATTTATATTTTTATACAATGAAAAAAAGA
Source organism: Scytonema sp. UIC 10036 (assembly GCF_009725235.1). The sequence goes on along the minus strand of NZ_WJFC01000333.1, from coordinate 769 downwards.
CGTTTAGCTATTGTCTTTTCCGGTTTTGATGTTTGGCCCAGGAAGTTTGCGAAACTTACCGATGAGATGGCCATAAAATTATCCGAAAAACGTTTGCATTGCATCACTCAGGAATATCCGAATAAAACCGCGCACATCATCAACAATGAAAATGAGGTTCCTCTAAGTCCGAAAGCTTTGCACCCCAGCTTTTATGGCTGTTTCGACTGGCACAGTTCGGTGCATGGGCACTGGATGCTGGTTCGTTTATTAAAGACAAAGCCGGGCCTTACCATAGCGAAAGAGATTGAAAAAACGCTCGATCAATCATTCAGCAAAGTAAATCTGCAGGCGGAAGCAGATTATTTTACCAAATATCAGCTTACCACAACTTTTGAAAGAACCTACGGCTGGGCATGGCTCCTGAAATTGGATGAAGAACTTATCACATGGAAGCATCCCAAAGCTAAAATCTGGCATCAGAATCTTAAACCTTTAACGGATAAAATTTTATCGGCCTGGAAAGCCTATTTACCCAAGCAGACTTATCCGAACAGAACCGGTGTTCATCCCAACAGTGCTTTTGCCATGGCTTTCGCGGTGGATTGGGCAAGGTCGGCCGGAGACAAGGAATTTGAAAATCAGCTGATCGAAAAAGCTAAATATTTTTATTTAAAGGACGAAAAAACACCGGCTTATCTTGAACCGGACGGATCGGATTTCTTTTCTCCAAGCCTTGAAATAGCAGATTTAATGAGAAGAGTTTTACCTCAGAAACAATTTGTGATAT
>NZ_WJFC01000332.1 GCF_009725235.1 Scytonema sp. UIC 10036 | reverse complement strand
CAGCATTGTTGTTAGCAAAATTACCCGAAGCTTATCAAGTTCTCGATCCTTTGGTAGACGTTCTGCCAATCATCCCCGTGTTCTTCTTGTTGCTGGCTTTTGTATGGCAAGCCGCTATTGGTTTTAGGTAAATCAATTGACCTAACTATAGGCTCAATACTCCCCAAACCCGACGCTTTTTGGCAGCCGGGTTTTCTTTTACTTAGGTTTTGTCAAGAAAGTTGATACTTCTTAAGAAATTGTAATAAATTAAAAGAGTAGGTAATATATAAAAATAAAAGACCTATGACAAGTAACGCCTCTACCGCGAAATTCGGGAGGTTGTATCTCATGAAGGACGAACTATAACCTTTTCATCCTTTACCCTTTATCCTTAATGCTTTTCTAGTTGAGTTTACAGTAAACGAGGTATCAGAAATGGGTAACATCACATTTGTGAAAGAAAACAAAGAAGTCGTAGCAGCTAACGGCGCGAATTTACGCGAAAGAGCCTTGCAAAACAATGTTGACATATACAAACTTTTTGGCAAGATGATGAATTGTGGAGGATACGGTCAATGTGGCTGCTGTGTGGTAGAGATTGTTGAAGGATTGGAAAATTTATCGCCCCGTACCGATGCAGAAAACAAATTATTAAAGAAAAAGCCAGAAAATTGCCGTCTTGCTTGTCAAACTCTGGTACATGGTGCAGTCAGTGTAGTCACAAAGCCATAGAAACGAGCGAGGATGAAGTATCAAGTAAGTCTTACGAAATGGGGAGAAAGCCAATCTTGACATATTTGTACTTCATGCTTCTTTCAACCATAGAATGGTATCCTAAATGTGTTACCTAGATATTGAAGAGAGGCTGTCTTCCCATGCAAGTTAACGATCTAGGGTTCGTAGCGAGCATTCTGTTCGTTCTCGTTCCCGCCGTCTTTTTAATAATTCTTTACATTCAAACTGCTAGCCGCGAAGGTAAAAAAGATTAGAAAGCAGTTCAAAATCCAAAATTCAAAATTCAAAATTAAGAGAACCCTAGCTAGCAAGCCACCTATAGCAATCCTCTTTGATTTGTGAAATATATGTAGGTAGGGCTAAAGCCCACCAGTAACACTTTTGGTGGGCTTTAGCCCTACCTACATTATTTGAAATTTTTCATGAACGATCTAGGATTGCTATAGCTGTTTGCATTGTGCAAATTACAGGCGTGACAGCTTAGTAATTCTTCTGTACATCAAATAAAAACCCCTACATTTATAGTGTAGGGGTTTTTATTTATCAACCACTGATTGTTAAACTTTGCTTAATCTACTGTTCGTGCTAACAAAACTGGACAGTTTGCATTAACTCGAACGTAATCAGACAAAGATGCACCCAAAAGCCTATCTATATCTACTAAACTCTTAGCAATAGAAGGACGGCGATCTGGAGAACCAAGAAGTAGTAAATCTACTTTCCATTCATCTGCTAAGCGACAAATTTCTTCACCTGGTTTACCACTACTGACTACACAACGAACTGGTATACCATATTTTTTAGCTTCTGCAGCGGCTGCAGCTAAAGCAGGACTGTGTTCTGAATTAATTTCATACATTTCAGATGCTTTGCCACGCAAATCCGTATTGATATTAGCTAGAATTAACTCTCCTCCCTTAATATCTCGTAGCAAGAATAGAGCTAAAGTCAAGCAATGCTTGGCAGCATCTGAGTTATCCATTGCCACCATAATGCGGTTAATTCTTTTGACATAAACGTCATCTTTAACCAACAACATGGGGCGAGAAGATAGCTGGAAAACATACTGACTGACGGAGTTCGATAAAATAGATTGGAGGCGTTTGAGTCCTCGCGAACCCATAATAATCAAGTCAGCTTCTATTTCATCGGCGACCTGACAAACCACAGTTTTGGGATCGCCTTGACGTAAAATAGAGGAAACCCGACTGGGATCTAGGTTCAAATACTGAATAGCATTCGCTAAAATTTTGCCACCTTCTTCCCATTTAGCTGTCATATTTTCGGCACTTACTTGATCTGGTACAACGTGCAAAACGGTTACTTTTGCTCGTTGAATTGATGGCACATCCTTTAAGGCTTTGAGCATCTCTTCGGCGTGACCTAATCCAGAGACAGCTAGCAAAATTTTTTCTATCATCTTAGATCTTCTTGGGGTTCAGGTTACCTAATTGACTGACTGATAGTTAGTGGTTATTGGTTAGTCGTTAATTGTTAGTAGTAACTGTTCTAACGATCGCTAACCACTAACCACTAACCACTAACTACTAACAGTTCGAGTTATTGGTACCCAGTTTTTGAAAGGATTAACTGGGTTTTTGGTGATTTAAGCTTACTATTAATTCTGACTGATGAACTTAATGAATGGTTATTAAATTTATTAGTTGTAATCTATATTTACTCTTTTTAATTAGAACAAAGATTAAGTAATGCGAAGAAAACTTGAAATAATAGATGAATATTACTGCTTATTGTTTACAAAAATTAAAGATTTTTGCCGCATTCAATGCTAAAGACGCGCTATGGCGCGTCTCTATATCTTTACAAATTTTTAAGCTGCAACAGCTAGACCATTATGCTTGAGTAATGGTTCGGTACTGGGTTCGCGACCCCGGAAGGACTTAAATACCTCCATGGGATGCTGGCTACCACCAAGCGCCAACACAGTATCTCGGTAGCGCCTGCCTGTTTCTTTTATGGCTGGTTCGTTATCAAGACCAGCTTCTTCAAAAGCAGCAAAAGCATCTGCACTAAGGACTTCAGCCCATTTATAGCTGTAATAACCAGCCGCATATCCGCCAGCAAATATGTGTCCGAAAGCACATAAAAAGGCATCTTCAGGTAATGGAGGCAGAACTGTTGTGGTTTTAGCTAAACGCGATCGCACATCCTTAGGAGTTTCCTCGCCACCCGGACGGTAACGGTGATGCAGTTCTATATCAAGGAGACTGATATGGATTTGTCGTAACATACCAGTACCGGTCATATAATTCTTTGCTGCCACCAGCTTGTGGTAATAATTATCTGGCAGAGGTTCACCTGTCTCATAGTGCTTTGCCATACCAAACAAAGTTGGTCTGTCGTAGCACCAGTTTTCCATAAACTGGCTCGGTAATTCCACTGCATCCCACTCAACATTGTTGATACCTGCCGCCGAAGGATAATCCACCTTTGTTAACATCAGATGCAAACCATGACCAAACTCGTGGAACAGAGTTTCAACTTCGTCAAAGGTCATTAAACTGGGCTTGCCGTCCACAGGGGGAGTTTGGTTGCAAACCAAATAAGCCACAGGTAAACGAATGGTTGTAACTCCATTTTCCAAAACTTTGCCACGGTTAATACAAACATCCATCCATGCACCGCCACGTTTTTCAGCAGGGCGGCTGTAAGGATCTAAGTAAAAATAAGCAATAGGGTGATCTGCTTCATCAGCAATTTGGAAGTACCGTACATCCTCATGCCAAACAGGGGCTTGTCCATCAGCAGGGGTAACAGTCACGCCAAATAATCGATTTACTAATCCAAATAAACCATCAAGAACTTGAGGGAGTGGGAAGTAGGGGCGTAATTCTTCAGCAGTAAAGGCAAATTTTTCTTCTCGCTGACGTTCCGCCCAAAAGGGAATGTCCCAGTGCCACAAATCCTCTGCTTCTGGTGCTCCTTTGGATGCAGCAAAAGCTTTGAGTTCATCCAATTCCTTCAAAGCAGCATCATAACTGCGGGAACGCAATTCTTCCAACAGCGACTCTACTGCTTTGACGTTAGGAGCCATTTTACTAGCCAAGCTTAATTCAGCATATGTCTCATAACCCAGCAACTCTGAGAGTTCTTGACGCAATTCCAAAATGCGTTCAATAAGTGGGTTATTATCTAACTCGCCTGATGAAGCACGGGCGATAAAAGCTTTATACAGCTTTTCTCTTAAGTCTCGTCGGGTACTGTGTTGCATAAAAGGCACATAACTGGGGGCATCCAAAGTAATGCGCCAGGGACCATTTTCCGTTGTAGCGTTTTCTTCTCCCGCAGAGCGTGCAGCTTGTGCAGCTAGGCTCAGTAAGCTGGGAGGTAAGCCATCAATTTCTTCTTGAGTTGTTAAAGTCAAGCTAAAAGCTTTAGTTGAATCTAGCAGATGGTTGGAAAATTTAGTAGATATTTCAGCCAACTCCATCTGAATAGCGTTAAAACGCTCTCTTGCCTCTCCTTGCAAGCCAACACCCGCAAGTTCTGCATCTCGAATAGCAGATTCTACAATACGCTGTTGGGCTGTGCTTAAAGTTGCCCAAATATCACTGGCGTGGAGTGCTTTGAAAGCATTGTAAATTGGCTGGCTTTGGCTGAGTTTGTTAGAGAACTGTATCACCTGTGGCTGTACAGTTTCAAACGCTTCACGCAATTCGGGGCTATTTTTTACACCCATAAGATGATTGACAATACCCCAACTCCAGTACAAACGTTCTGTAAGATTTTCTAGAGGTTGTACTAAACCACTCCATGTAGGCTCAACATTAGCTTCTAATGTAACGAGTTCTCGATCTAGTTCTGACAAAAGTTGGTTGAAAGCTGGTACAACCTGCTCTGGTTGTATTTCTGTAAAAGGTGGTAAGCCAGCGCCTTTTAGTAAGGGGTTATTGGATATAATAACTGCTTCACTCATCATTGTGTAAGAGTACCCGGTAAATAAAAGCAAAAAGCGACTTTTCTTTCTTGTATTTTCTAATGTAGCGATTGAAGAATGCTATTGCGGGTTTCTGGCAATTAGAAGTGATAGAAACCATACCGCTTTCTTTGCCATATCTTTATCACCTCCTTCTAGAAAATGTAAAAGCTCTTTTACATTTTCTAGTATAATTAGAAAAAAGAATGTCAAAATTGTTGACATTTTTTGACACCTCTAGCGATGCTCCTTCTCCTGTCGGAGACGCACTCGCGTTCAGAGCCGCTACGAAGACTGTTCAAAAGAATCAGCCATGAAAGAGATTATTGCTGCGAACCTGATCCGCTACCGTAAAAGTCTAGGCTTGTCTCAAGAGCAACTTGCAGCAACTATCGGGGTAACTCGCCAGAGCATCAATAACTACGAGAACGCCAAAACTTTACCAGACAGCAAAATCCTCTCTGCTCTGGCGAGTGCTTTAGGCATTACACTTGATGACTTGCTACGCTCACTTGGTGAAGGACTACCTAACTTCCGGTTCCGCACTCATGTAACATTCGACACGCCAGGTGCTTCAACTTTGGGAACCAAAGCAACGCACTGGCTCAAAAATGCCCAGTTTGCAGCCCAAGTGCTACGAATGCTGCAAACTTATAACGCCCTAGAACAAGCCGTTGGTTTACCAACCTATACCCCAGAAAGTACACCTTGCCATCAAGTAGAAGGCAACGAAAAGCACATTCAGGCAATAGCTGCTTTGTTTCGCCATCGCCTGGGCTTGGGAGATGCTCCCATTGCCAACCTGTTTCAGTCTGTAGAAGAAATCGGCTTAAAAGTTTTACGCTCCTCCGTTCCCATTAAAGGTTTCTTTGGTCTGAGTGCTTATAGTGATATTGAAGGTGCTTTTGTTTTGCTAAATACCCATAACATCACTATTGAACGTCAATTATTTACCCTTGCACATGAAATTGGACACTTAATCTTTCACCGTGTAGAGTACCAAGACACTCTAATTGAAGAAGGAACCTCATATGAAGAAAAAGCACGAGAAAATGTGGCTGATTACTTTGCCAGTCACCTACTTGTTCCTCAAGCTGAATTTGAGCGGATGTACTCACTTACCCAAGATATTGTCAAACTCAAATGGCATTTTCGGGTGAGTTACCTAGTCATCTTGAATCGTATAGCAGAAATGGACATCATTGATTTTGCTAAAGAGAAAGCCAAAATCTGTGCAATTTATAAAAATCTTCATGATGGTGCATCTTTGCTCCCTTCAATGGAATTACCACCAGCACTGGTTGCGGAGAATTATCCAGAAAATGAACGTTATGAATTTCTAATTTGGCAGTCCTTAAAATTAGATAAAATTTCAGAAATGAAGGCAGCAGAACTTCTCAACTTAACTGTTGAACAACTGCGGGTGCGTCGTCAAGAAAATGAGGTTTATGCAGTCGCTTAACGGAACAATTCTTGATGCAACAGCACTTATTTAGTACTAAATAATAAAAGCAATAGCATTCTTCCATAGAAAAATTTGAGTGAAATTCGGAATTCTGTTTTTACGGATTCACTAATAGGCGATCGCGCTATACTTTATTGTGCATTCTTTTAATTAATATAAAAAGATTGTATAAAAAGTTACTAGATTATACGCTCCTGTTTATATAGCGTTTTTATCTTACAGGTATCGTATCAGGCGTAAACTGTGATTCTGGGTACAAAATTGAGCGAACGATTCTAGAGCTTTTTCTTTAGCTGATAAAAATCCGGAAAATACAAGGTAGTAATAGAAACTATAACAAGACAGTCTTTACGGTTTGTTACCTTGCCCAGCTATGCCACCAGACTACCCAGGTCAAAATTTCCGAGATCGCTCCTTTAGAGGTGAAAACTTTGAGGGTACAAATTTTAGTTATGCAAATATTCCAGGCGCAAATTTTAGCCATGCTAAAGCAGGACTACAAAAGCGTTAGGCTACTGTAATTGTGGTTGTTTCGTGGTTATTATTCGGATTGGCAGGATTTTTCTCACAAGTTGTTACTACAGCGATCGCTAAATATAAAACTGTATCTGTATGATTTTATTCATCCCATCATTCAGCAACGTCCACAACTTTATTACCTTAACAAATATAAATTAAAAATAATAAATTATGAGCGATTATAACAGACTAAATGACTTAAAAGATATTTTAGACTTACTCTATGAAAGGCTAGGGGAGTTTGAAAAAGAGTTAATGTTTAGTAGTAATAAACCGGCAAATTTTGATTTGAAGCAGCGCATTAAGCGAGAGATTCTCCCTAATATTCGTAAATACGAGACAGAATACTGGGAACTTTACCCTCAAGAAACGATTATTATTTCTGATGAGGAAGCAGAAACCCAACTGGTTAGGGTAGAGCAAGCAGTTGTATCTATCGAACAGATGCCTTCTATTACTTATCCTTCAGAATTAATTTCTCTGGTGCAAGAGATTCGAGACAAGTTAGAGAAACAAGATAAAGCAGCTTCAGCCAAGTTGAAGGTTGTTTTACCATTAATTCCTGCGATCGTATCTTACGAAATGGATATGGAAACAGAGGGATTGATGTACAAAGCTTGGGAGGAAATTAAGAGAATAGTTCGGAGATAGAGAATGTCAGCAGATAATGGAGAACATAGCTTATTAAGGGATCTAGAGCAAGTGAGGATTCTCTGGCAAGAAAAACTTGCCTTTCTAGAGAAGGAATTTGTTGTTACTAGCGATGCAGCTCAACGATTTGGATTACAAAAGAGAATTGAAGAATGTCAACAACAAATTGAAAGAATAGCTAAAGAAATAGAATCTTTAAAAAAAGAGAGCCAACAAAAAACTTTAGATATCTTAGATTATTTGTGTCAGAAGGTACATGACATACCGATTGTAGACAGACGAATTGAAATTTTTGGCACAAGTCAAAAAACTGAGCCAGTTGTCGCTGCTCATTGGCAAGAATTAATGCGCTTTTGGATATTTAAATTAGAGCGAAAAAACAATCCATCGGAGTATTCAGGTCTTATCACTGCTGATGACGTGATGTTAATGCTATTATCTTCCAATAGATCGCCAAGAGAAGCTCGTGCTTTGTCTAGTTTTACTATGCAATGCCTAGGAACAAAACTTGACTTGAAGAACGAGACAGTTGATTTAGTAATAGATAAAGCTATAAATAACCTCAACGACCTTGATGGATTTAACAAGCATAACACTTTAATGGACGAAGCATTTTATTCCGTGATGCAATCCCATTTTGGACAGCTATTGCATAAAAAATTGTTACAAAGTTATATACAAACTCGTGATGCCCATCGAAATAATATTGGTGGTGTTTTATTTAATACAGCAATAACAAATAGTGAAATCCTCAATGCAGAAAACGCTACTCAAATATTAATACCTTTGTTGGAGAATTTAACTATCTTCTGCTCGGTTGAAGAGCGTGTTTACGCAGCAATGCATTTAGTAGAAGCATTCTATCGTCCACAGGTTCAAAAGAATGATGTAAGAATAGATTTTTTACCGAGCTTACTCTTACATAAAGTGGTCAAAGTATTGCTTACGGCTGCTGAACAATATACGGTGGGTAATTACGCAGTGTCAACCACAGCGATATGGGCTCTTGTATGGCTAACCAGTGCAAAAACTTGTGCTCCTTACACAACCTATACTTTTACTGATGAAGAACTTGATATTTTACGGCAAGTTGTTATCAATGAGAAACATGATGCTTTTGCTCGAAGTAGGTCTGCTCTGATTTTGAGTGCCTGTACCCCTGAAAAAACTATACTTGCCCAAGCAGATTGGATTTATGAATGGGTACTTGTGGCAGATAGAGTCAAGCCTCAAAGTAAGTTACCAAAAATATCACATCTCAATTGTCCGAAAGATATTGAGGTGATAAAAAGTTTAATTTTTTCACATTTACCGAGCATAGCTAAAAGATATACAGCCATTGCGCTTGGACGACTAGGATGCTTTATACCCGAAATGATAGACCCGCTCCTGCAAGTTTTTCAAGATGATATGTACTCTCGTGATGACCGTGACGAAGCATTAGTTTATTTAGTGTTTATAGGTAATTCTCAAGTTATTTCTGCACTCACGTATGGATTGAATAGCTCGAAGGATAATACAGATAAATATGACTTACCTGAACGTTGCTTTCTAGGACTTATCGGCATGGGGAATTTAGATGCGCTGAAGCAAAAAAATAATAGTCATATGCATGAAAATAAGTTTTTTGCAGAACGAGGCGATCTTATTCATAAAATCAAAGCTAAAGATAGCACCGATCAATGGGCATATTACTACGTTTATGTAAGACCCGCTTTAGAACATAAGTTCACAAAAGCACTCAAATCAAATCCAAATATTAATTTAGAGGATTACGGAAAGGTTATTGGTTCTTGTTATGGAGAAAAACCTAATGATACGCTTAAAGCTTTATTAAAAGGTAAATATGGGTTTGATGTTTAGAATTAGAGTTTGACAAAACATTTATTTAATACAAATGTATTATGCATAACATATTAACTACAATCATCACTGCTAAAAGTAAACATCTTGTGCAATACAATACCATTTGATTAAATAGGAGCTTTTAAGGTGGTTGAGGTCGCTAAAATATCTTCTGAACAACTGGATTATGAAATTTTATTACTTGCATATTTGATTTGTGCTGACAAGCAAATTCATTCAAAAGAAATAACATTTCTTAATGAATTAGAAACACAAAACCAACTAGCAAAAAATACTATTGAAGAAAAAGAAAAAATATTTACCCAAAAAATCTTTGTATGAGTTGGGTTTCGTTCCTCAA
>NZ_WJFC01000331.1 GCF_009725235.1 Scytonema sp. UIC 10036 | reverse complement strand
CCCCTAACCCCTAACCCCTATCAACAAATCCCAATTCATACCATAGGTAGAAATTCTTGTTTAGCCTGTAAGGGACTCAAACAATCCAACGGTATACTAGGCATGGGAATTGCAAAAGATCTTAAATTTTGCATGATTTAGAAAGAAACAGTAAGAGGTGAATTTACAGTTATTAACATACAAGGGTAAAGGAAAGAATGAAGAATCGAGGATAAAGGATGAAGAATAAAGGGTAAAAACACCATACTTTATACTTCATACGACCTACTTCATACTTCACACTTCATACTTCATAACTTGATAGAACATGAATTCAGGAATTGATCTGCAAGGAACGTTTATTGAATCCCTCGTGGAGTTAGGGCTGCCCGCCGATGCCGCTAAAGCCATTTGGATGCCACTACCGATGATACTGATGATAATTGGTGCAACGGTAGGGGTACTAGTCTGCGTTTGGCTGGAACGGAAGATTTCAGCAGCAGCACAGCAGAGAATTGGTCCTGAGTACATAGGTCCTTTTGGTTTGCTGGCACCTGTAGCAGATGGTCTTAAGCTGGTTTTTAAAGAAGATGTGGTGCCAGCCAAGTCTGACCGAATACTATTTACCCTCGGCCCAATTATTGTGACAATTCCGGTGTTTTTGTCCTATTTAATTGTGCCTTTCGGACAGAACCTAGTCATTACAGACGTTTCGCTAGGGGTCTTCTTGTGGATAGCCCTATCTAGCGTTGCACCGATTGGTTTGTTGATGGCTGGTTACTCATCCAATAACAAATACTCTCTCTTAGGAGGGTTGCGGGCAGCAGCACAATCAATTAGCTATGAAATTCCTTTGGCACTCTCGGTGCTAGCCATAGCTATGATGTCCAACAGCCTCAGCACTATTGACATTGTCAATCAGCAATCTGGTTATGGCATTCTTGGCTGGAACATTTGGCGGCAACCAGTTGGCTTGATCATTTTTTGGATAGCAGCCCTTGCTGAATGCGAACGATTGCCCTTTGACTTACCCGAAGCAGAAGAAGAACTCGTAGCAGGTTACCAAACCGAGTACTCCGGGATGAAATTTGGTTTATTTTACCTGAGTTCTTACGTTAACCTAGTCCTTTCTGCCCTGCTGTTCGCAGTTTTGTACTTGGGCGGTTGGGATTTCCCCATTCCCCTGAATTTGATTGCCAATGTCTTTGGAGTCAGTGAAACAAATCCCATTCTACAGGTTGTGACTGCCTCATTGGGAATCACCATGACTGTACTCAAAGCATACTTCCTCGTTTTTCTAGCGGTATTAGTACGTTGGACAGTGCCACGAGTTCGCATTGACCAACTGCTAGATTTAGGATGGAAGTTCTTGCTACCAGTAGGCTTGGTTAACTTGCTACTAACCGCAGCCCTGAAAATAGCTTTCCCCGTTGCTTTTGGCGGATAAATGAATTTTAGATTTTAGATTTTAGATTTTGGATTGAATCTGAAATCTAAAATCTAAAATCCAAAATCCAAAATTCTGAAGAGAGAGACACAAAAAATGTTGAAATTCCTGAAACAAGTTGGTGATTACGCCAAAGAAACCGTGCAAGCAGGTCGGTATATTGGTCAGGGGTTAGCTGTTACTTTTGACCATATGCGGCGACGCCCGGTAACCGTACAGTACCCATACGAAAAACTGATTCCCAGCGAACGGTTTCGCGGTAGGATTCACTTTGAGTTTGATAAGTGCATTTCCTGTGAAGTTTGTGTTCGAGTATGTCCCATCAACCTACCTGTAGTGGATTGGGAATTCGACAAAGCAAGCAAAAAGAAAAAGCTCAAGCATTATAGCATTGACTTCGGAGTTTGTATCTTCTGCGGTAACTGTGTGGAATATTGTCCGACCAACTGTTTATCCATGACAGAAGATTACGAACTTTCCACCTATGACCGCCATGAATTGAACTATGACAACGTGGCATTAGGACGTTTGCCATACAAAGTCACCCTTGACCCCATGGTGACACCTTTGCGCGAACTGGTTTACCTACCCAAAGGCGTCATGGACCCCCACGGTTTACCTGACGATGCGCCCCGCCCTGGTGCTCGCCCAGAAGATCTTGTGGAAAAAGAGTAAATGTTAGTGGTTAGTGGTTAGTAGTTATTAGTAGAACAACTAACCACTAACTACTAACTACTAACGACTAGCAAAGGAAAAAAAAGTGAATCTAGCAGCAGGAGTACAGTTTGTTTCTTTTGGCATATTAGCAGTGATGTTACTTGGGGCAGCACTGGGTGTCGTCCTGATCGAGAACATCGTTTACTCTGCCTTTTTGCTTGGAGGCGTATTCGTCAGCATTGCTGGTTTGTACCTGTTGCTGAATGCTGATTTTGTAGCAGCAGCGCAATTACTCATCTACGTTGGTGCAGTCAATGTGTTGATTTTGTTTGCCATTATGTTAGTGAATAAGCGGCAAGCTTTTGCACCTTTTCCTACGGCTTGGATACGTAAAGCACTAACAGCAATTGTAAGCGTAGGATTGTTTGCGCTTTTAAGTACAATGATTTTGGCAACTCCTTGGTCATTGTCTAATGCTCAACCCGTGGCAAACTCTATTGTTCTCATTGGCGAGCATTTCTTCAGTGACTTTTTACTGCCTTTTGAACTAGCTTCTGTCTTGCTGTTAATGGCAATGGTAGGTGCAATCATTTTGGCGCGTCGCGAATATCTACCGGAACAAACTCTCTCTCAAGATCGGCAAACCGTTTTGACTTTGCCAGAACGTCCTAGAGAACTAGTATCGGTAGGCGAAGCAAGTAGGAATATACAGTAGAGCTAATGGCTAATGGCTAATGGCTAATGGTATTAGGGCAATTAGCAATTAGCCATTAGCAATTAGCAATTAGCAATTAGCCCGTCGAGGTATTAAGATTCATGCAAATCCAGTACTTTTTGTTACTAGCAGCAGCTTTGTTTTGCATCGGTATTTATGGTTTAATTAACAGCCGCAATGCTGTGCGAGTCCTGATGTCTATTGAGTTGTTGCTCAATGCTGTTAATTTGAACTTAATGGCGTTTTCTAACTACCTAGACTCCACTGCAATTAAGGGTCAGGTATTCACTATATTTGTGATAACCGTAGCGGCAGCAGAAGCAGCGGTAGGTTTGGCTATTGTACTTGCCATCTATCGCAACCGCGATACTGTCGATATGGAGCAGTTCAACCTCCTAAAGTGGTAAATTCGTGGATCTAAAGCAGGTAATTATTGCTTATAAAGCACGAGACCCCCAGAGCAAACGTTGGGCAGAAATTTGTGCAAAGCAACTAGAAAGTCGCCAATGCCAAGTTCTGATGGGACCAAGCGGGCCAAAAGACAATCCTTATCCAGTATTTTTGGCGTCTGCAGGTCAGCCAATTGACATGGCTTTGATACTTGGTGGTGACGGTACTGTTTTAACTGGTGCGCGACATTTAGCCTCAGCTGGCATCCCAATATTAGCTGTTAATGTGGGAGGTCATCTGGGGTTTCTTACTGAATCACCAGAAGAGTTTAAAGACACTGAGAAAGTTTGGGAAAGATTGTTGGAAGATCGCTACGCTATCCAACGTCGGATGATGTTACAAGCTGCAGTGTTTGAGGGTAACAGTACTAATTTAGAACCAGTGAGCGATCGCTTTTTCGCTTTAAACGAAATGTGTGTCAAACCTGCTTCTGCCGATCGCATGATCACCTCAATTTTGGAAATGGAAATTGATGGTGAGGTTGTGGATCAGTATCAGGGCGATGGGTTAATAGTCTCGACACCCACTGGTTCAACAGGTTACACTGTTTCTGCCAACGGTCCAATCGTGCATGATGGTATGGAAGCGATTACCATCACTCCTATTTGTCCGATGAGTCTTTCGAGTCGCCCCCTCATTTTACCTCCAGGTTCCGTTGTCAGCGTTTGGCCTTTAGGTGATTACGAGTTAAGTACCAAACTATGGACTGATGGGGTTTTGGCAACTTCAATTTGGCCCGGACATCGCGTTGATATACGCATGGCAGAATCTCGAGCTAAGTTCATTATCTTGCGAGAAAATAACTCGTACTATCAAACGTTGCGAGAGAAATTGCTGTGGGCTGGTACAAGAATTCACTACAGCAGTAATAACCACACAAATTGATTTGTTGCAACGCGCTCGGCATCAAAAAGTTGCAACTTCATTTTGTAAAAAACTATGTAGGTGGGACTAAACCCCACCTTCTTGGTATTGTCTCGATCCGGTGGCTCCGCCCATCAATGACAAGTTAAGGCTATGATGCATTTGTCAATCAACCTATAGTATGAAAATAATGCCAAAAACTGTGAGAAAAAATATTGTTTTTAGTTGAGCAATCACCTAATCTTTGCACTCATCATTCACTTGTGCGCTCAAACTTCAGTATAAAGATTATTTGAATACCTGATTTTTCTTAAAATTTCAGCATAATTTACAATTGACAAAAGCAATATTATTTTAAACTGTCACCAATGGGCAGAGCCTATTGGTGACAACTTAAGAAAAAGGTAAAATCTAACAATGCCTCGCCAAGTTCTTCCATCTGATTGAGGGAAGGGGTTCTTCAGATCCCTGGCTGTGCAGGAGTTGCCTTTGGATCTGAATTAGATTTGAAGAAGCTCAAATCCGTTTAATTCGATACAATCGGTAATTGGTAACTGTTAATCTGGTAGTTAAGTAATTTTAATTTACCCGTTACCGATTACTAACGATCGCAGATAAAGGTTGGTTGTACTTTGACTAGCAGTATTAAAAGAAATTTTCAAAATAAAGTCTCTTGGCAAAAGCGCCTACAGTATAACTTCGACAATTTTATGTCGAAGGGGGGGTTCTCAGTATTTCTGGCATTATTGTCATTATTTTTTGGTGCTTTTACTGTAATGACAATAGTTCGTTATATATCTGAAGCCTTCTTTCCTAATGAAACAGGAGAATCCTCAGATTTGTACTGGGAAGTCTTTGTCCAGTTGATTGGGCTAAGAGATACGGGAGATAATGCTAATTTAGCTACTAAGATTGTTGGTGTACTCACGATTTTTATTGGCTTGGTATTGTTTTCTAGCCTTGTCGCTTTCATTACTCAAGAATTTGAATCAAGACTCCAATTACTTCGAAGAGGTAAAAGCCTAGTAGTAGAAGAGAACCATACCTTAATTTTAGGATTCAGCGACAGAATTGTAGACATTATTAACGAGTTAGTCGTCGCTAATGAATCTGTTGCGGATGCAGTTGTTGTCATCCTGTCTCATCAAGATAAGGAGGAAATGGATGATTTCCTTCGAGATAATCTAAGCGACCTCAAAACAACACGTGTCGTCACTCGTAATGGCATTATCACGAATTTAAATGACTTAGATAAAGTTGGAGTTAAGGTTGCTAAATCGGCTATCATTTTAAATGATTCCAAAGCTTCTGATGCAGAGGAAGTCAAGGCTTTAGCCGATGCAAGGGTTGTAAAAGCAATACTAGCAGTTGTGGCAGCTAATGAAGAAACCTCCTTGCCACCTATTGTTGTAGAATTACACTCGCAACAATATCGTAGACTTGCAGAAAATATTGCGCCTGGAATCGTCACAACTTTGAATGAGGCAGATATTTTGGCACGGATATTAGTGCAAACTTCAAGAAGTTTGGGGCTAGCGACAGTTTATTTGAACTTGGTGGGTTTTGAAGGTCACGAATTCTATTTCTATCGTCCGGAAAAAAACTGGCAAGGTATAACCTTTGGAGAATTGCCATTTCGTTTCTCCAATGGTATACCAATGGCGGTACGTCATGCAGATGGCACTTTAACCATCAAACCCAGCAAAAATTACCAGTTAGTTGAGAATGATGAAGTTGTCATCCTCGCAGAAGATGACTCAACTATCAAGTTTCATTCACAGCCTGTCGTACAACCAAAAAATTTAGGCTATGGTGGCGATCGCAAAATCCTAGAGCGTAAGCCTGAAAAGTATCTTGTTATCGGGTGGAACAGCAAAACTCCAATTATCCTAGAAGAATATGCCAAATACTTGGTTGCTAATTCACAAGTTAACTTGGCAGTACAGGATTTAACTTCTGATATGCAGGCTGAATTTGAAAAGATTTCCAAGAAATACTCAGACATTAAGATGGATATTCTAAAAGTCGATCTCAACTCAGTCGAGCAGCTTGTTGCACTCAAGCCCTACGAATATAATAGTATTTCAATTTTGGCTCTAAGCGGACAAAATGCTGAAGAAATAGATGCGAAAACTCTCACAATTTTGTTAGAACTCAGGCAAGTCTTTCGAGATTATACCCGAGAAACTGGAGACAAGATTACGACGGAACTGATTGCAGAAATCGTTGATTCTGAAGACACCGATCTAGTTATTAAAGCGGGTGTGAAAGACTTTCTTCTCACCAACCAATTCGTCTCTAAAATTTTAGCTCAGGTATCTCAAGAACCTGATGTCATGTCAATCTACCACGATTTGTTCTCTATGGATGGAAGCGAACTGTATATCAAGCCTGTATCGCTTTACTTTCCAGAGGAACAGTTTGGCAAGTTGAGTTTTGCGGATTGTGTAAAAGCTGCACAAGAGCGTGACGAGTTGTGCATTGGTGTAAGAATTGGTGCGAGCGCTCGCGATAAGGAAAAGAATTTTGGCATCTACTTAGCACCAAATCTAGATAAACAGCTAAATCTCAATTTCAACGATGCATTGATTACTTTGGCTGAAGATGAAACTTGACGACTAATTCTGTTTTTCTGGGGGAATGGCAGTACGATAAATTGTGTAACGTTAGCGGCACCAGTGGCTAAGCTGAAGAAAACGCCAATTTTAGCGATGGGAAAACCACAGCCTAATTTTTGACTACCTGACTGAGGATAATAATATTTCTTTTTTCTTGTCTCTTAATTTTAGTACTCTCTTAAAAGAGAAATTAGCAAACCTTTTGTTAAAAAAACTTTACAACCACACAAATTGATTTTTGGCAACGTTATCAGCATCTACAATTTGCAATCTCATTTTGTAACGCACCTCATGTAGGATGGTACAGTGAGCGTTGGATTGTTGACTGAAAAAAAGGAAACTTGGGAGTTTGTCCCAAGTTTTTGTTTGGTTAAAGGAGTGCGTAGTTTGCAGAAAAGGGAAACCGCAGTTTCCTCTTCAAATACAAACGAAATGACGGAGCGCTTAACAAACCCTTTGTCAATTTTTAGGAAGATTTCCCAAAATTGAGTTTTCAGTTCTTCCGATTGTTGCTAGGATCTGTAGAAAAAGAACTTGATGATTGACGAAACTTGGGATAATGTCTCAAGTTTTTTCAGTTATACTGCTCCTCCGCCTACTCCTGTTCCACCACCACCCAAGAGTCCGCCTAGGAGTCCGCCCAATAGCCCGCCTACGATTGGTATTCCGTCTAAGATTGCTAGTCCGCCTACTGCGGGGGCTACTCCGCCTACTGCGGGAGCTACTCCGCCTACTACAGATATTAAATCTTCAGTGCTCAGTTCTTCAACTTGGTTAATGGATTGCAATTCAGTTTCCAATTCAGCGATGTTGATGATAGCCATAATTTTCCTCTGTTGTAACAACTAAAATTCTTTTCAGAATATCTACTTAGATAATCTAGCTAAAAGATTTACCAACAGGCAACTTGAGGGATTTTAGTTCGGCGTAAGTGTAACTATTTAGTCCTAGAGGAGAATTGCTGTTTGTTCAGAAAATGTGATATATAGGCTTTCTTCGTATCTCAAAAACATACTCCCGAAACGCCAGAAGATTACTAAAATACGTAAGTAGGGCTATGCTGCACAATAACGAATGTTCGGCATAGCCCACTCTACTACTACAAAGAGCAGTTGGGTTTCGTTCCTCAACCCAACCTACGTGTTTTCGTACCTTTTAGGCTTAACCGACAAGTATTGGTTCTAAACCTTGAAAACTCATGTAATTTTTAATATTTTTTAAAAAGTATCAACATATACTTTTTGTGAGATAAATATAACACTAAGATTGCAACTCGATGATTGATACTATCAGCTGCATACATACAGCAGATTTCAACTTGGTGAGGTACAAAAATTACCCCCCTCTGTCCCCCCGATGCTTTGGGGGATGAAAGGGGGGTGTACTCCATTTAGATGCAAAGCACTGTATTTAGCTGATTCATTTAAAGTCAAATTATGTAGATATGACAAAACAATTTAATCGACGGAAGTTTTTAGTTTACGGTTCTGCTTCCTTTGGTGCAAGTATTTTGTTAAAGGGTTGTGTTAACAATTCTTCAACTGATAACACAGAAAGTTCAGCACCTACTGCTTCTCCTGTCAGTGCTTCTAATACTGGAAACACAATTAAAGTAGGAATCTTGCATTCTCTCAGTGGAACAATGGCGATTAGTGAAAAAAGCGTTGTAGATGCTGAAAAATTAGCAATTAAAGAAATTAACGCTACTGGTGGTGTTTTAGGCAAACAAATTGAAGCAATTGTTGAAGATGGTGCTTCTAACTGGGACACTTTTAGGGAAAAAGCTACCAAATTAATCGACCAAGATAAAGTTAGCGTTGTTTTTGGTTGTTGGACTTCTGCTAGCCGTAAGAATGTCAAGTCAGTCTTTGAAAGTAAAAACCATATGCTCTGGTATCCAGTGCAGTATGAAGGTCAAGAATGTTCCCGAAATATCTTCTATACTGGTGCAGCGCCCAATCAACAAATTGAGCCATCGATTGATTGGTTGCTAAAAAATAAGGGCAAAGAATTTTTCTTAATCGGCTCTGATTACGTTTTTCCCCGTACAGCTAACACAATTATTAAATCCCAACTAGAAGCACTTGGTGGTAAAACTGTTGGGGAAGATTACTTACCTCTAGGTAACACAGAAGTGACACCTATTATTACCAAAATTAAGCAAGCATTACCAAATGGTGGAGTGATTTACAATACGCTAAATGGTGATAGCAATGTCGCTTTTTTCAAACAATTAAAAGCTGCAGGACTAACAGCAGATAAATATCCTTCCATGTCTGTCAGTATTGCAGAAGAAGAAGTAAAGGCAATTGGCGTGCAGTATCTCAAAGGTCATTACGCAGCCTGGAACTACTTCCAAACAGTAGACAATCCTGCTAACAAGAAATTTGTTGAAGCCTTCAAGAAAGAATATGGTGCAGAACGGGTGACAAATGACCCAATGGAAGCAGCTTACACTGGTGTTTATTTGTGGAAACAAGCAGTAGAAAAAGCTGGGACAACTGATTTAGCCAAGGTACGTTTGGCAGCATACGGTCAAATTTTTGATGCTCCTGTAGGCAAAGTGACAATGAATGCCAATCATCATCTAACCAAAATTGTGCGGATCGGTCAAGTAAGAGATGATGGTTTGTTTGATATTGTTTATGCTACTCCTGCTCCTGTTGAACCAATTCCTTGGAATCAATTTGTGAAGGAGACTAAGGCATTTTCTTGTGATTGGTCCGATCCAACTAAAGGCGGTAAGTATAAGAAGGTGTAAGTGGTTAGTGGTTAGTGGTTAGTGGTTAGTGGTTAGTGGTTAGTGGTTAGTGGTTAGTGT
>NZ_WJFC01000330.1 GCF_009725235.1 Scytonema sp. UIC 10036 | reverse complement strand
TTCCCTGGAAATACGTATTAATATACAGGTTGTACCAGGGAGAATTACTAGCGTAAAGATAAGCACGAGTAGGCACGAAGCAATCAAAGAAGGTACACCAATAAGTGTGAAAAAGCCAAAATTATTTTCTGTATCTGCCAATAAACTTGGTCATTTTCTTGAATTTTTAGGAGAATAATTGTGGCAAAGATTATCATTAATGAATTCTACCGGGGTGGAACTCTCACTGCCGGGTATGAATTCATTGAGCTTTTACTTGTTGAAGACTTAACATCTGCACAACTTGCAATACTGCAAGGGCTGAGAGTTTTTGTAGGTTGGGTTTACCGTGTGTGAAACCCAACAAATGCTTGTAAATGTTGGGTTTCGTTCCTCAACCCAACCTACGTATTTTCGTATTTTTAAGCTTAACCGAGCAGTATTGGCACAACTTGAGTCTTTTTTTATTGGAGATTCAACAAGTACAAAAGCTTCTAAGTTCTCTGCTTATGACTTTACCGCACACTCCTAATGAGGTCAAAGGTACTCAGTTCACAGAAGTGATGCATTGCCCCATCAGCGAACCCTTCGCTGCTGTGGGGCGAGTCCTGGCACAACTCCACAGTATGGATCTTCGCCCAGAGACGGTTTGGACGTCCAGCGAAGAGCTTGCCCGGTTCCGTTACTGTTTAAAAGGTGTCAAGCGAGCTCTTCCTCAACTCAAAGCCCAACTCAACAGCGTGCTTGCTCTTCTTCAAGATTTATCCCATCGGCTGCCTTTCCTACAAAACCAGCCTATTCATGGCAATCTCCACGGCGATCGGATTCTCTACAGTCCTGATGGTATTGGCGTTGTTGATTGGGATGCTTTGTCTCTCGGTGACCCTCTCTACGATGTCGGTCGCCTGCTTGCCGGAACGGGTGCTCGAAGGTCAAAGCCAATATCTTTCTCTGCCAGCGCTCAATCATGGGGTTGACAGCAGTTACCAAATAAATAGCTTTGGGTAAGGATTTGGTTACAGTTACAAATCCAATCCCCATTGCCCCTGAATAAGGAGGGGACTCCACCAGCCCTTTATTCCCAAAGGGAGCCCCTACCTTCCCCCCTAGTTCTCAGTTAACTGATTTTCCCGGTAAAAACTCGCTCTGCTGGTCCGGTCATGTAAACCCGTTGGTCTACTTCTGACCATTCGATTTGCAAGGGTCCTCCGGGAAGATCCACAGTCGCCGTGCGATCGCATCTTCCTGTCAACACCCCAGCTACCAATGATGCACAAGCACCAGTACCGCAGGCTAAAGTTATACCAGCACCTCGTTCCCAGACGCGCATTTTTACGTAATCACGACTAACGACTTCAATAAATTCTGTATTTGTCCGTCGGGGAAATACGGGGTGGTTTTCAAATTGAGGACCAATAACTTCCAAAGTAATGGCAGCGACATCTTCTACAAAAGTAATGCAATGAGGGTTGCCCATACTCACACAGGTCACATCCCAAGTTTTTCCTACCACTTCTATCGGTCGATCGATAACTTTTTCGTCATCGGGAGCGATAGTCGTAGGAATTTCACCAGCAAGTAATTTCGGAAGCCCCATATCTACTTTAACTTGACCATCCAACATCAGTTGGGGTGTCATCACACCGGCTAACGTATGAATCGCATATTTGTCACTTTTCCTCTGAGTTCCTTCGAGATCGGCTAAGAAAGCAGCTAAACAGCGAATACCGTTCCCACACATTTCTGGTTCTGAACCATCGGAGTTGAAAATCCGCATGGTATAGTCATTACCATTTTCTCCCGGTAGTGCAAAAATTACACCGTCAGCACCAATACCAAAGTGGCGATCGCATAACTTAATTGCTTGTTCTGGTGTAATTGCGGGTGTAGATGACAAGCGATTGTCAATCAAGATAAAGTCATTACCCAAACCATGATACTTAGTAAATTCGATTGCCATTTCTCAATTTTGTGAATTATATTTGTGTTTTGTCATTAGTCATCTGTCCATTGTCATTCGTCCTTCGTCCTTTGTCATTTATAAAAGATGAATAACTAATGACCAATGACTAATGACCAATGACTAATGACCAATGACTAATGACTATGATTACTGAATTTGATACCTCTCTGCCTAGTATTCGACAAGTACAAAACCTGATTAAGGAAGGTGCTTCTGTCCAAATCAAGCTAGTAACGGGTGACCTTGTTACTGGGAAAATGATATGGCAAGACGTACAGTGTTTGTGTTGTGTAGACGAAAACAAGCAGCACATAACTGTTTGGAAGCAAGCGATCGCTTATATCAAACCAATGATGTAGAGACATCCCATGGCACGTCTTTGGTTTAATCCAATAAGTTATCCATGGGAAGAAACTCCGTAAACTACCTACACTTCCCTTGCGGGTAAGTGTAGGCTTTTAGAAGCCCTGGAACCACCAACTACGGGTATCTGGCAGCTGATAAATTCCGAGCCACAGGGGCGGTTTACATTCTCCCCTAGGAGTGCGATGACTCGCGCCCCATTCGCATCAGCATCACCTTTCCAGTCACAGTGTTGGCAATGAAAGTTTTTACCACTGCGGTAAGACTTCCCCTTTTCAGGATGGATGTGCAAACAATTGTGACAAGTTTGTGACGTATATCTAGGGTCAACCAAAATTACCGAAACGCCATATATCTTCGCTTTGTAGCAGACGAATTGTTTCAACTGGTAAAAAGACCAAGAGTTGCTTAAAAAACGCTGTTCTCGCTTGTTAGGTTTTTCATTTAATCGCTCTCTGATTCCTTCCAAATCTTCAAGCACAACATGGCGATTAGTGCGCTTAGCGTTTAGCAATATAGCGTTGGAAATATTATGATTTAACCACTTTTGGTATCTTCTTTCTTTGCCAGCTAACCGTTTCTGGAGTTGTCTGCATCTACGTCTAGAACTCCGCGTGCCTTTACTGGCTTTCTGCTGCAACTCTGCTCGAATCTTGGAATACCTAGCTCGAACAGTTTCGATTTGCTTACCCGACCAAGATTCATCATCGCTGGTATAAGCAATATCTCGCCTTCCCAAGTCAACGCCTAAATATTGGTCAGATTTAGCAGGCTGCAATACAGAATGCTCAACCTGAATATGCAAACAATATGTCTTACCAGTTCTTACCAAAACAGCACTAGTAATCTCCTTATTCTCCCTATCAGACAACAAATAATTTGTATATTTGTTAATCGCGAGAGGAATACCTTTTACCCGTTTACCCAGCAAGGTAAGACTGACAGTATTGTCATGCCAGTTAAAGGACATTGTTCTAACATCAAACGGTACGCTTCCAGGCTTGTATTCCTTTACTCGGTTAACTTTACGATTTCCCGCAACACGAATACAAGCTTGGATGACATGATTTGCTTGCATTCCTGATTTTTCTTTAGCGTCCTTGTAAATAAGTTTCTGTATCCGCGTCGCACTTTTGTATTTTGGGTTAACACTTGCATTTACGTAATTACAGGTGGCCGCAAACATTAACATTAAGTTGTCAATGTCAGTGGCACTAACCGCGTCAACCTCTAATTTACAAATTGCTGTCAAAGTTTGTATTTCCAAAATTATTATCACATCCTATAATTAGCTTAACCGATGGAGCTAACTATGTCAAGTCAAAGGTCTGGAAAAAAAGCAATGAGAAACGAGCCTCTATTCTATGAGGAGCGTAAAAAGATACATGGAGTTTGGTTAACCCCTACTGCATGGGATTACATTAAAGCGGTAGGTGACAAAGAAGGTATAAGCGCAAGCGAGGTCGTAGAGCGCTGGGCTAGAGAACATATTGGCAAAGACTCGGACACCCCTCTCCCGCGTTAACCGGAACGGTTAACATGGGTCGGGGATGTACCTCGTCTTTGCCCCGTCATTCCTGAGGCAGCGCGCCCCTGCGGGTTCCCCGACTTAAAGCGCCTGCCGTCCCGCCACTGATTTGGAGTACCAAATGAGCGTGGGGGACTCCTGACGGGTTAGTTGAGTGCGTCAGCTTCACCAGCTTTTACTACTGGTACAGGCGAAGGCGCTGTAGTTTCCGGTGCAAGCAACTGCACGAGTTGATTGACAGCAACTAAGCTACCACATACCAAGACTTGGTCGCGAGCTTGTAAGTCCATACTGTTATTGGGAAAACGGATAAATTTTCCATCTCGTCGCATTGCCTGCACTTTGATCCCATACTGGTTGTATATATCCAAATCGCCCAAAGTTTTACCAACCATTGAAGAGTCTGTACTAACCGCAACCCATTGGCATGCGCTGTTTTCACCGGGAACAGCAACCTGTCCTTTGGCAAATTCATCCAAAGCAGCAAACTCACCATCAGAACCCACAATTAACAAGCGATCGCCTTCTTGCAATTTAGTTTCGACAGAAGGAAAGTCTATTTCCTCACCTCCTTCACGGCGGATAGCCATCAAACTAACCCCCGTTAAGTAGCGCATATCGGCTTCTTCCAAGGACATACCGATGAGAGGTGAACCAGATGGTAGGGGATACCAGCGCTTGTTGAGGTCTTGAGTTGCTTGTTGCAAATCGCGAGAAACCTCAGAAGCAGTACGCACGGGTCTGAGGTCTAAATAATGGCTGTTGCGAATTTCTTGCATTTGTTGCTGCACGAGTGCAGGCGATAAGCCCACTTCCTGGGTGAGAATGTAAGTTATCATTTCCAAACTAGCCTCAAACTCTGGTTGCACAACCTCTCTTGCACCGAGTTGGTAAAGGACTTCAATACTCTTATCATTAATAGCACGAACAACAACATTTAAATCGGGAGATAATTCCAAAGCTCGTTTCAAGCAAAGACGAGTGCTCATGGGGTCAGGGAGTGCGATCGCCATTCCTCGTGCAGTGTTGACTCCAGCAGTTTCTAAAACGTGAAAACTCACACAATTGCCATAGACATAAGGAATTTTAGCTTCTCGCAATTGCTGAATTCTGGCTTCCGACTGATCGATGACGACAACAGGTAACTCGCGAGCCAGCAATAACTTAACTAAGTTCCGTCCCACTCGCCCATAACCGCAAACCACCACATGATCTTTCAGTGACAATTCTTTGGTAACTTCTAAGGGCTTACCCTCATCAGTTAAAAAGTTCTTTAGCCATGGGACTGTCTCTATCCAATCAAATAAAATCGGAACCGAACGCAGCACAAACGGGGTCAGTACCAGTGTCACTGCTGTTGTTCCCAATATCAATAAATATATTCGTCGGGAAACTAGCCCCAGTGCTTGTCCTTCACTAGCAAGCACAAAGGAAAATTCTCCAATTTGAGCCAATCCCAATCCAGCAATTAATGCCGTTTTTAATGGATAACGAAACAGTCTTACTAATGGTGTTATAATTATGAGCTTGCCTACAAATACCAGTGCCACTAGCCCCAGAATCAGTTCCAGATTGTTCCATAAAAACACTGGGTCAATCAACATCCCAATAGAAGCAAAGAACAAACTAGCAAAAATATCTCTTAGTGGCTCCACATATGATAAAGTTTGGTCGGCGTACTCCACCTCCGAAATCATCAAACCTGCAACAAATGCCCCCATTTCAATAGAAAGCCCCAAATACGCTGTTAGTAGAGCAATACCCAAACACAGCGCCACCACTCCTAACAAAAATAATTCGCGACTTTCAGTGCGAGCTAGCAATTGTAATAAAGGAGGTATGAGCCAAATTCCAGCAACAACAGCACCAGCAGCAAATAACCCAATCTTTAACAATGCCAAGAGTACAGCTACACCGATAAATTCCCCCGGTTGATCGAGCGCAGGTAAGACTGCAAGCATCAGCCCCAGTGCCAAATCCTGTACTATCAAAATACCCAGCATCACTTGTCCGTGGGGCGTTTCTGTTTCATTCCGCTCCATCAAGCATTTCAGGACAACTGCTGTAGAAGATAGAGACAAAATTGCCCCCAAAAACATACCCTTAGCCGGCAAAGTTGCCCAAGCCCCAGTCACCCCGCAAACCATAACAGTGACCAAAATTGTTAAAGCAATTTGTAGCCCACCACCTCCAAGGGCAATGTTTTGAACTTTTTTAAGTTCCGTAAACGAAAACTCCACACCCAAAGCAAACAATAGAAAGGCGACTCCGAACTGAGCCAAAGTTTCCACTTGAATGACTTCTTTGATCAGTCCCAGTCCGGTTGGTCCGACGACTATTCCGCCAATTAGATACCCCAGTAAAACTGGTTGTCGCAAAAGCGCAGCCAGCAGACCGCCACAAGCAGCCACGGCAAAAACCGAAACTAAATCAACTATCAGTCTAAAATCTTCCTGCACAAGTTTTGAGACACACTGTTAAGACCTATTTACAATAAGGATACAAAGTTTTTTATCAGCCTGATAGTTATTGGGGAAAGGGACATGGGGACACGGCGACACGGGCGACACGGGACACGGGAGACACGGGGAGACATGGGGACATGGGGACATGGAGGACATGGGGACATGGGACATGGGGACACGGGGACATTGAAGAATAATTTATCTTCAATCCCAATGCCAATCCCCACGCTTATGATATAAACAGACGCATTCTTGGTTGTCTTATGTTAACTGTTAAAGACTTAGAGCAATTGCAAATAGAGCATCCAGAGTGGTAAATGGAACTGGTAGATGGGAGTATTGTAGTTATGGGTCTATCGGATTATGAGTCAGAGGAAATTGGCACTCGGTTAAGTACCCTTTTTAAATACATGGGTCATGCCAAGGAAATTCGGGAGGGTGACTGGTTCGAGTGCGGGATTTATCTTACCAGGTACTGATATAAATGCTAGCAATGGAGCTAGTACAAATTTACGCGCTCCCGATGTGTCCTTTGTACGGCTGAACGATTGAAGAAAACTAAGCGCGATTTTGTAGAACTAGTACCCGATCTTTTAGATTTTAGATTTTGGATTTTAGAGGATGTTTTTTAAAGTAGTATTTTATACTGTATTCGACAATTCTTTATTTATTTAAGGTTTTCTATGCTAAAAACAACATGGAAGATTGGGAACTCCCTTTCTTTATAAGTGAGTCTGTTTCTCAACAGAACTATCCAAGTTGTTTTTCTCTTCGACAAGACCGTGTATAGCGTTACCCATTTTCAGAACAAATCAAAAACCAACAACCGTGTAACCAATGCTCTCCTTGGCATCTTTGCTGCTTTACCTGTTGTATTTACCTCACCTGTACTAGCTCTACAGGTACAAGTTAGCCCGGAATCTCCTCAATTAGGAGACACTATATCAGTTATAGTAAATGTAAATGATGCCGCTCCCGGTAATAATGTGACTGTTACCAGTGGTGATGATAAGTACCCGGCATATGAAATTGCACCCAATCAGTACCGTGCTTTTATCCCTACGACACCATTGGAAACTCCAGGGAATAGAACCATTCAAGTGACGGGAGAAGGACAGGTACAGAATTTGACATTACAAGTACGGTCTCGCAAATTTCCCGTACAACGAATTAATTTACCGCCTGGAAAAGCAGGAGTCAAAGCTACAGAACATGAACTTCAACGTGTTGCGGCTTTTAAAGCGTTGCAAACACCAGAAAAATATTGGAAGGGTCCATTCCTAGCACCAAATAAAGGGCGAGTGAGTACAATTTATGGAATACGTCGCTACTATAATGGTAAATTTGCTAAGGACTACTACCATCGAGGTCTTGACTATGCTGGGGGTGCAGGTTCGCCTGTCATTGCTCCAGCAGCTGGGCGAGTCTCATTGGTGGGCAGAGTCTCAGAAGGATTTCGAGTCCACGGTAATGTCGTTGGTATCGATCACGGGCAAGGCGTAACTAGCGTTTTTTTGCACTTGAGCCGCATCAATGTAAAGGAGGGAGATTTTGTTCAACCCGGTGAACTCATTGGTGCAGTCGGTTCAACAGGCGCTTCCACGGGACCTCATCTACACTGGGGTTTGTATGTCAATGGTAAATCTATTGACCCAGTACCCTGGCGAAAACAAGAAGTTAAATAAAAATTTTCTTGCATTGGTAACTTTTTGCGTACTATTGGCTCTTAATTGGGCAGAATAAGTAGGATTGGTACCGTCCCAACCTTGCTTGGATGGCTTATAAGATGATAAACATTATGAGTATAGAAAAAATTGTGGAACAAGCTCTCCAGGATGGTTATCTTACACCAGCAATGGAAGCAGAAGTCGGGCGAATTTGCGATAACGCTAACGAACTATCAATAGAAGAGTACATGGCGTTAGATCGGCTGATGGGGTCGCTTTTAACTGGCGAGGTGATGGCGGTACCGCGCAAACAGTTTATCAACGTCATGGAAGAATTGGTACTTACCGAGGCAATAGCCCGCGTTGCTGAAATTGAAGCGACTAGCGAAAGTTCTCTGGATGTCGGTGATATTGCTGCTTACGCTCTCAACCGTCTACCACCCCTTTACGCCACCACAGAAGAAGGTGCTACCTACCAGCGCCAAAAGGCTAGAGCACAACTTCAGGAATTAATTGCTCAACAAGTTAACGAAGCAATTGCTCGCAGTCTCGATAGACCTACCGTTGGTAACACGCCAGTAGGAACTAGAAACACAAGCAATGAAGTTCTGCGACAAGTGAGTGCTTTACTTGAATCTTACGCACCCCAATTTGAGCAAAAGTAAATTGGTCATTGGTCAAGTGTCATTAACTAAGGACAACTGACAAATGACACTTGACCAATGACACTTACTGCCGTACTTCTACTGGTGTTCCCAAATTGACCTGTTTGTAAAGCAAGCGAACATCAGGATTACGCATACGCAAGCAGCCATGAGATATGGCACTGCCTATCACTTCATCATCTGGGGTTCCATGAAAGCCAATTTGATTTCGCCCATCTGTCCAAAAACCGATCCATCGGTCTCCTAAAGGGCTATCAGTACCAGATGAGAAAATTTTCCCCGTGATGGGGTGTTGCCAGATTGGATCGCGTTGCTTGTGTAAGACTTGAAATGAACCAGTAGGGGTTTCCCAACCTTTCTTGCCAATACCAATGGGGTAACTTGCTATCACTGTCTCCCCACTATACACATATACGCGGCGATCGCTTAAATCAACGACGAGTTGCCTGTTTTGAGATGCAGCTAAAGTCGTTTGTTTTGAGGGTGCGAACGCGGATAGCAAAGTTATGCCATTTGGGTGTCCTTGGCTATGTGCTCTCAACGCTGTTTTAGATGTCTTTGCTAAATTTGGTTGAGGGGTTGTAGAGGTGGTGATGCGCCAATGGACAACGAGAGATAGAAATGCTGTCCCAAAACATAGCAGCATCACTATACGCGTTAAAGAGTCATTTTTTGCCCTTGCCATTGTATACCTTCTCCACCACATTCAACTCTTGGATTTTTCTGTACGCTAACCCCAGTCTAGCTTGAACTCTCAAATCTCTTCACTAGTAAATTACACAGAAATACTGGCAAATTTTTTTTACGTTCATTTTATAGTTACAAAAAATTTATAAACAATTATCAGTTCCCTCATGATTTTCTTAAAAGTCCTGGGCACACTAGGGCTATAGAGAAGATTATGCCACTGCTGATATTTGAAAAACGTTGTTGAGAGAACTTGCGCTCCCTGGAACTCTTTCAAAATGCAGCCATCAATCATTATTAGGTGTGGGTGGGAGAAAAGCTATGTTAGAAAAATTATTCTTGGCGGTTACAATTACTTTTTCTTTAAATCTGTTTTTTTTATTAGAGGATAACAATATGATGAGTTTTGCCTGTCAATTCTATAAATTGTTTCCATAACACTGACATCTCCTCTGA
>NZ_WJFC01000329.1 GCF_009725235.1 Scytonema sp. UIC 10036 | reverse complement strand
GTATTAAGTATACTTCCAGTTTAGTGATGTTTTGGATGTCCTCTGACCTTGTTCTCCCTCTAATGTTGCGGTCTAGAGGGAGATTTTTTTATTGAAATATAGGGACTATACAGACGAAGCTTACCTGCGTGGGCTAAAGTAAAATAAAGCTTTTTAAAGAATTGTAAATTTTAAATGTTCTTCTTTACTTAAAGTGATAATAATTTTAATATCAATTGAAAATCAACCTCAATAAAATCGCAAACACTCCAATCTCTCTTACATCCAATCTCTCTTACAATAGGAGTCTTCTTGCCTGTTAAATGCTGTGCCAAGATCTGCCACGCTTATCTGTGAGGGCGATGGAGGAGTTTATAGTAAATCAAAGGTAACTCAAATGTCTTCAGGACTAGAGCAAGATGATTTTGAGGCATTACTAGACTACTTGAGGCAAAAACACAACTTTGATTTTAGCAGTTATAAAAGTAACAGCTTAAGGCGTCGAATTTATTATCGGATGCGACAAATATCCATCCAATCCTTCAGAGAGTACAAAGACTATTTAGAAGAGCATTCAGAAGAAGTTACTCACGTTTTCAATGCCCTACAGATTAGTGTGACTAGCTTTTTCAGGGATAAAGCTGATTGGGATTATCTCAGCAGTCAGATTGTTCCTGAAATCATTGCAAGTAAGTTACCAGATGAAGACATCCGTGTGTGGAGTGCAGGATGTGCTTTTGGACAAGAGACTTATACTTTAGCAATGATTTTGGCTGAAAGCGTTGGATTACAACAGTTTCGCCAAAGGGTAAGAATTTACGGCACAGATATAAGTGAAAAGGCACTGAATCAAGCCACCCGTGGCAGTTATCTCAGTGATGAAGTCAAAAATATTCCCCAGTCTCTGTTGAATCGATATTTTGAACTAGCCAATAACTATTATGTTTTCCGCCATGACTTACGCCGCTCCATTATTTTTCAACATCACAATATAATTCACGACACTCCAATACCTCGGATTGACTTATTAGTATGCCGGAACACATTGATTTATTTCAGTCAAGAAGCACAAACTAGAACTTTAGTACGCTTTTACTTTAGCCTTAAGGAGAGCGGTTTCCTCTTTCTTGGTAGTAGTGAGACGGCAGCTAATTCAAACCTCTTCACAACCGTAAATATTACGCATCGCATTTTTGCCAAGGTGCCGCAGCCTCATTTCAACCCTCAGCTATTAGTCCAGGCATTTAAACAAATTTAATGAATTCTAAATATAGCAGTCTCGTCTGTCCTAAGTCAAACTCTCGTTCCCAGGTTCTACCTGGGAATGCAGATCGCGAGGCTCTGCCTCGCTTACCTAGTTGCACACTGGAGGCGGAGCCTCCCTTAAGGCATTCCCAGGCGGAGCCTGGGAACGAGGTGAGGGGTCAGACCCACCATTCGCCAACGGCATCCGCAGAAGTTGTCGGGGATCTGAGCTTCTATTCTCACAAATCAAGATTGTTGCCTGCTTTTCTCCTGCTTTCTAGAACTAAATCTGAATAGACTGGCTGCAAACAGAGCTTGAGTGTTGGCAAAGTTAGCTTGAGCTTCAATAAATCTTTTATGATTGTTAGCGCTCATCTTTAGGTTTTCTGCCTTTAACTCTGCTAAATAACACTTTTCCTCTGCTAGTTGTTCAGCAGTCCAATTGTTATTTTTTTCAACAAGAGGTTGGGGAGTTACTATACCCGATCCTATTTCCGTGTCGGGTTCTACGGGTTCTAACTCAATTAACTCGTTCTCAATCTCTGGCTCAATGGCTGGCTTGCGATCGCTTGCAGGCTCCATACCTAAAGCTTTCTGGACTGCCTCAACAACTTCAAAATATTTTTGAATCGCCTGATATGGTGTAATTGGCTCGGAGATTGACTCTGCCATCGTTGTTTTCAAGTCTGGGGTACTTAGGTCGTCACTCATCTAAAAACCTCCGGGAGTGTGGAAACCGCGCACCTTCAGGTCGCGTAGGAAACACGACACGAGCTAATTTATTAGTCATCCTCTTACGGGGTTGGATAAGCAGAGGAGTAGTGCCTGTTTCTTCAGAGCGGGGTGCTGACCATAGATACACACTCTCATATATATTGACAGATTTTTTGACTTATTTGACAATTTTTTTTCTGCTTGACAAATCTTTAAATTCAGCCATCAAAATAGAGTTGCTCTAACTATTCGTCATGAGCTACTGACACTAGGACAAATAAAAATACTTTTCGTCCCTTCTGCATAACTGTCCTCTGCCTTTTTTATAATAAATCCATTCTCTGGCTAGAAGTTAAACGCAACAAGAGTCGTTACTTTAAATCAATCTAAGCCACGCATGACAGAGTTTGTTTGTCAACCTAGTGATGGCAGAAGCAACAGAATGAGGTTGTTGTGGTTGATATCTTCGCTCGCAACTTCGTATTATCTCAACCTCCTGCAAAAGCAGGTTCTTGAGCATACCTTCTTGTAAATGCACTTGGCTTGTCCTGTAACTCAGTCATGTAAGCACAAGCCATATCCGATGAGTTATGCGCCCAACCAACTCTTCCTTGCCGATCCAAAAGGATACAGCCTGCTTCTCCTTCTACCCTAGAGGCTAAAAAGTCAATGGCCATCTGTGCTGCTTCGTCTGGGTGTCTGTCTCCAGTAAGGAAATCAATCGCAGTTTTAGATAAAACAACTGGAATAATCGACTCGCCATCACCTGTAGTTGAGCATGCACCAAGTCGATTATCAGCGTATAAGCCAGAGCCAACAACTGCAGTGTCACCAACGCGACCTGCGGGTTGATTTGTGGTGCCGCCCGTTGAGGTACCAGCCACTAAGGTACCGTTGCTATCCAAAGCTACACAGCCAATAGTATTGGGGCGATCGATAACTTCCTGCTCCTCTTCCCATTGTTGCTGCTGCTCTTCAGCAATTAAGTTTTCTTTTGCACACATTTCGGCTCCGTTTTCTGCGGCATAGCGTTCTGCACTTTGCGCTACAAGCAGCATTGGTTTTTTATCCATAATCTTACGCGCTACCGAGATAGGATGGCGCACACCTTGAACTGCCGCGACTGCTCCCCAGCCTAAGGTAGCACCTTCCATGATTGCTGCATCTAGTTCTACCTCTCCCTGAGTGTTAAGAACTGCACCAAAACCTGCGTTAAATGTAGGATCTGCTTCAAGAACGCGAATTGCTGCCTCAACAGCTGCTCCAGCACTACCCCCTTGCTTCAGTATTGCCCAACCTGCTTCTACAGCTGCCAAGCAGCCTGCATTGTTCGCGTCTACTTTTTCCTTTAAAATCGTTTTTGCTCCACCGTGAACAATAATGCTTATTGTCATAAATTTCCTGGAATTTTGATGAATGTTATCTGTAATAAAGTTGCCAAAAATTAGCTCAAAAAAGCTTTGTCTTGAGAGCAATAGTAAAGCGATCGCTTCTTCTCAACAACCTTTTTCACTTTCTGACTCCCATCTGACTACAAGATGACTTAAAGGCGCAGATATTGGCGAGCTTCGCTCACTATATAAAAATCGGTAGTACCAGAGAGACAAGAAAGTAATTGCTTGAAAAATAATGATGGTTTAATTTACCTACCTGATTTAAAAAATACTGTTAATTTTTAATTTTAACCTTCTGTCAATAGGCGTATTTGTCAGCTTATCTATAACTTTAGATAATATTAATTTGATTTGTAATTGTCAATACATTTAAAATTTACACGGCAAGAAATAAGAGATGATTTATAAAGTAAACATTAAGACACTGTAGGTTGGGTTGAGGAACGAAACCCAACATCTAGAAGCATTTGTTGGGTTTCGCTGTCGCTCAACCCAACAAAGCTAAAATTCTCAGCCCTTGCAGTATTGGCACCAGTTCAATTCGATCTGACCAATATATTTTTATCAAACCAATCCAAAAAACTCGGTATTACCAGATTATCAAAATCTCCCTTAACCCTGTCATGTTCGGGAGCAGGTCCGTATAAATTATCAGGTGCATCCTCAGACTTTGGTTGTGAAGTGCGCTGTAGCCGGAAAGCCGCAAGTTGCAACAAAGAATTTACAAGTGTTGGCGAAAGTCGCTGTAGAAAATCCAATGCCCTAGCCGCATCCCCAACTAAGATATCGCGAGTTGGATGTTCTGCAACATGAAGGATAGCGTCAGCCACAAGACTGGGTTGATATAGGGGAGGCATTCCTACTGGTTTCACATTACCTTGTGGCTTTGAACACAAAATATTAAGTAACGAGTTTCAATTGTCCTCGTTCCCAGGCAGAGCCTGGGAATGCGTAGAGCGAGGCGGAGCCTCCTGTTAGGGATTTCCAACAAATAAACCATCTATCTTGTGGAACGGGCGAGGACGCCCGTTCTATATTTATGGCGGGCTAGAAGCAGTTTGACACGCACACCACAAGAAATTTTGGGAAATTTTTTTATTTGGAAATTCCTTACTGGAGGCGGAGCCTCCTGATAAGGCATTCCCAGGCAGAGCCTGGGAACGAGAAAGGTAGGGCTTTAGCCCTACCTACGGTTTTGTCATGAAAGTTGTATAAGTTTTAATTTCTGCTAGGTAAAATTAAACCAAAAGGGTTTTTCGATTCACTCCCCCCGCACCAGAACCACAATGAATTTTAGTCAGTTACTTGATGAGAAAATAGACATCATCATCCAAAACTGGGTTGAAGCTGTTCGCCTGGATCGACAAATTTCGAGTACCAATAATTTACCGCATTCAGCTATACGGGATCACCTTCCTGATGTTCTCAAAGCGATGACAACCGTGCTTTCTCAATCCCAGAAAAGCGATATTGAGTCCATCGTGCAAAACAGCCTCGAACATGGTGTTTTACGTGCTGCACAAGGTTTCACTCCATCAGAAATTGCACGCGAGTATCGTCTGCTACGTCAAATCATCTTTTCTACTCTAGAAGCAGACTTAGTCAACGGTACAGTTCGAGAAGTCATACGAGTTCATAGAGCAATTGACGAAACTATCGACGAAGCTATTGGTCAGTGCTTTAAAAGTTATGTAGATGAACGCTTGCAGGAACTACAGCAGCTACAAAGTCAGGCAGAGTTAACCAATCAGGAACTGACTCGCTTGGTAAAAGCCAATCAGGAAAACCTTTCTCAACTAGCCCACGAACTCAAAAATCCTCTGAATTCAATTATTGGATATTCGGAGTTGATTTTGCGATCTTCTCAAAAGAATACTGAGGCTGAGAGTACTTTTCGCCATATTGAACATATTGAGCGAGTACTACGTAACGGCAGACAGTTACTGCGCCTCATCAACGATGCTCTAGAAATCTCGCGGTATCAGGCTGGGAAGATGGAACTGCATCCAGTACCAACAGATGCGTGTTCTTCCATTGATGATGTGGTTAAAATGTTGGAGCCTCTGGCTAGTGCAAAAGAGCTAGAGATAGTCGTTGATTGCAATTTTGCGCTCGGCGAGCGCTCCACTTCACACCTACTTAAAACAGTAGTAGTCGATCCGCTCAGATTACAACAAATCGTCACAAATCTTCTCAGCAATGCGATTCGTTACACAGAGTCAGGAAGCATCAAATTAAGGTGCGGGATGCTACCTGACAACCAGTGGTGTATCTCGGTGAGTGACACAGGAGTTGGAATTGCACCAGAAGATCGGGCGCGTATCTTTGATCCCTTCTTTCGATCTGAGAATAGTGTTACCCACCTAGTGGATGGTACTGGCTTGGGGCTAGCAATTGTCTCGCAGTTGGTAAAACTTATGCAAGGAAAAATAGAGTTAGTTTCGCAAGTAGGAGTTGGCTCCACTTTCACTGTTATTTTGCCTGTCAACTCAAGCTTGAAGACTAAAGAATGAAAGATGAAATATGTAGAGATTTTTTAATTTTTTCTCTTCAAACTGTAGGACTCAGATTATCTTTTAATCGTAAAAATGCTTTAATTCTTGCCATGAGTTCATCATAGTCAATGGGCTTGCGGAGAAAGTCATTAGCTCCTAAATTTAATCCTTCAGGTATATCAGCTTCTATATAAGCCGTAATCAGAAGAATAGGAATAAAAGGTAGTTGTTTATTCTCCCGAATACGCCGAGTGACTTCGTAACCATTTATTCCCGGCATCATCGCATCAAGCAAGACCAGATCGGGCGGTGATGCTTCTATCATGGCTAACCCCGTTTTGCCATTGCTAGCAACCTCAACTACATACCCTTCTTCTACCAAAACTGTCTCTAAAAGATAGAGATTATCTGGCGTATCATCTATAACTAAGATGCGTTTAGCTTGAGGTTTAGCTTGAGAAGATGACATAAAATTAAGTTTCCTTTTGGGTAAAAAGGTTTGTTTCAGTCTTGCGCCCAACCACCATCAAGCAAGGAGGTAGGGTATAAGGTGGCAGCGATCGCAATTCTGAAATCAGTTTGCTTTATAGTAGCTATTTATTAACTGACTAACCTCTTACCTCAGGAGAGTCTCGCTTTCAGCCAATCGGAAATAGATGGAGGTAGATCCCTCTGAACTTTACTGCTGACATATATCCCAACGTGTCCCACAGGAAAAGCGCAAACCGTATAGTCCTTGCTGCCAACGTATTTCTCCAGAGCCAAGGAGGATGCAGGGGGAACTAGATGATCTTGTGTTGCGTAAACATTCAAAACCGGGATGCGGATATTCCCCAAATCAACTCGCTTGTCCCCAATCTTAATTTCACCTTTAATCAGTTTATTTCCTTGGTAAAAGTCCTTAATAAACTGTCGGTAAGCTTCACCAGCTTGATCGGGGCTGTCAAAAATCCATTTCTCCATCCTGAGAAAGTTGACAAGCTTCTCTTCATTGTCAATTATCTCCAGAAGGTCAATGTACTTTTTCACTCCTAACTGGAATGGCTTCAGCATGACAAACACAAAGTTTAAGAAGTCCCCAGGAACATTGCCAAAAGTATCGACTAGACGATCTACATCCAAAGCCTGCGATCCTACAGTGCATCCACTCCAAACATTCAACAGCCCTTCTTTGACGTGAAAATCAACTGGCGTAACCATTACAATTAGATTTTTCACTTTCTTAGGGTAGAGGGAACTGTAACAAAGGCTAAAGGTTCCCCCCTGACAAATCCCTAATAAATTGATTTGCTCTAGATTGTGTCGCTTGCGTACTACATCTACACAGTTATTGATATAACCATTGATATAGTCATCAAGGGTTAGCCACATATCGCCCCGACTTGGATAACCCCAATCAATAACGTAGATATCTAACCCAAGTTTGAGCAAGTTAGCAACAAGCGATCGCCCTTCCTGTAAATCAATCATATAGGGGCGGTTGACTAGAGCATAAACAATGAGGAGAGGTATACGACCAGACATGGTATACTGTGTCTCGTCATGAGGCTGAAAACGGTACAGCACCACTTTATCCTCCCGGTAAACCTCTTCCTTGGGGGTCACACCGATTTGAATGTCCTCTTCACCCAGGCGAGACAAGGTATCAAAGCCCTTAACCAGCTTCTGTAGTATCTCAAATGACACGTTCTTTGTACTTGCTTATTCGATTTGCACGTCACTCTGAGATTGTAGCAAAGCTTTTTTTAAGCTTTTCACATCCTTTCGCAATTCATAGAGACTGCGATGGAGTTCATCAAGTTCGCTACGAGTTGGTTGGTTATTCATTTTAAGAAACATTTCTACCAGTTGTTGCTGTTGTAGCCGCCAAGCGATCGCTGCATTCAAAAATTTTCCCTGAATCTGAAGAGCGTCTTCGGAACCAAAGCTCCGGGCAAATACTGTGTCAAATATACTACTCCAATTCCGAAGAAAATCCTGCCAGTTGTTAAGGGTTTCTCCCTGGTTTTGAGAATTTACTAACTTTTGCGTAAATTCTTCAAATGCTTTTACCCAGATATCAAGCAATAGTAACAGATAATCACAGCTTGCCTGACTCAAGTTTATCCAGACATTAAAAGTCTGAAGCAATTGGTTAAACTCATCAGAACTCTGGCGGTGTGTGAGCATCAAGTTTCGCCTCTCATCTCAGTAACTACTACATAGCATTTAATCGCTTTCTGACAGAAACCAGGTCATGCTAGAACGATCCCGGATGCATCAGCGAAGTTGAGAAATGGAGCAAGACCGCCATGTGCGTTACCACCTGCGCCGTGCAGCATCAGCACGAGTGGTGCGGGTTGAGAAGGTTGGTAGTTTTTCGGTACGTAGAGGAAGCCGTCACGCTTGGTATCTAGTTCTAGTGGTTGCAGACCGAGTAGCGGAGTTCCTACTGGCTGCGTTGGTCGTGACAGCAATCTTCCCTGAGTTGCTGTTTGCGCGAGATGGTTCACTTTATCTTGTGTCATCAATTCATTCCTCGACCTATGTTGATTGGGGTGGGTTGTTTTTCTTAGTGCAGTGAAACATCCTACGCCAATGCTCAGTCAGTACCGTCGTATTATGGGTAAGTCCAAAATATTTTTCAACCACAATATTTATTAATAATATTTTTATTTAATTTTATCATTTTTTAAGAATATTGATGACAAAAATCTGAAAATAAGCCATGAGTGAAAAATCACAAATGAAATCTCATCTAATTGTTTAAAATAATGTGTTCATCATTACAATTAAACTTCACATTAGATAAGTCTTTTAGTAGAACTATATGCAAAGCTTACTAATCCTTAAGGATGATGTCGTAAGTCGTAATTATTTGGAACTATAGCAGCAGTCATCCTTAAAGATACCGCACCAGAAACTCATGCAATCAGAAGAAATCCCAACAACAAGAGTAGAGAATAAAGCTCGCTCAATAGATAACAAGTTTATCTCTACAAGTTATCAACAACAAAGCGACTTAGAACTGAGCGATCGCATAGGAGCAAATAACGCTCTTACCCGCCAAGCCTCTCTTAATCCTCTAGTACGCAATAGTTTAATTCTAAGTATTTTAGTGTTGCTATTTGTTGCTTCCATTTACTACGGAGTTATCAATCCTTAAGTTGTTTTAAAGCAAAAGGTCATTTCATCTTAATCGCATACAAGGAAGCCATTTATCTAGCAACTTATCTAAAGGCAAAGAGCAGCGTAATCCTGGCTTTTAGTGTGGCAGCATTAGGAGCAGTCTTCAAAAATAAGGCAAGATACCATTTGTCTCAAAGAGATTAATTCATACCCTGAATGTCTTCCTCATGCAATAAAATTGTGGTTTCAGGACCAATTCTCCCCATCTCTGGTTCTGGACCCTTTGCCATTTCAACAGCATATTTCCAAGTGTAAGAATCTGGTTGATAATATAAAATTGTGCCTACACCTCCAAGGAAACGAACAACTTGACGCGTGTTGAATTTGGGAGGTACTATCAATTTGTTATTCACGATCGCAGATGCTCCTAATCAATTTGTTATTTTTTGCTTTTCATTAAATCATCATAAGTATTAACAAAAGAAATAACGTCTAACTAAAGAATTGAATAACTTTCTATCCGAAGTTAATTTGTTATTAAAATCATTTGTCATTTGAGATACATGGTTTTGCAATATTTGAAAAATTTATAAATAAATTTTGCTTGTTAAGTTGGCTTAGAACCGCGACTTATTAAAGAAGTCGTGGAGCTTGCAATCCCTCAAAATTAATTTGGTCAATTATTAGTTTGTAGTTATGATGTCTTTGTATGCATCCCCAACTACTAACGCA
The DNA here is from genome assembly GCF_009725235.1 of Scytonema sp. UIC 10036. The sequence goes on along the minus strand of NZ_WJFC01000329.1, from coordinate 145 downwards.
TAGATCCATTCCTTAGGGCAGAAGTCTTGAAGAAGTAAGTAACTTATCTTATAAAAAAAGGGAGCGCAAGTTAAAGTTGCATAAGCAATATTTAACAAGAATCATTTATTTTCCCTACTTTTAAGTAGGGAAAATTATTAATTAA
>NZ_WJFC01000328.1 GCF_009725235.1 Scytonema sp. UIC 10036 | reverse complement strand
CTCTTCTACTAGCACAATACGTTGACAGCGGCGCTCCAGAGTATTTAGACCAAGGGTTACAGGCGATAAAAGTGGGGAGAGTTGCAGATGCGATCGCATTATTTCGCAAAGCCACCGAACTCGATCCTAATTTAGCCCCAGCACATTACAACTTGGGGCTAGCACTGCGACAAGTAGGACAATTACAACCTGCAGCAGATGCATTTTACAAAGCTACACAAGCAGATCCCAAATTTGCCCTAGCTTACGCTAACTTGGGCGGATCGCTCTTAGAAGGATACAATCTGCAACAAGCAGGAGATTACTTGCGACGCGCTCTAGAAATCGATCCCAAACTGGGGATAGCGCACTACAACTTAGGATTGGTGTACGAGCAACAGAGAAATTGGGAAAGAGCTATACCATCCTTTAGAAAAGCAATGGAATTTAGCCCTAATGCACCCGAACCAGCTTACCATTTAGGGTTGTGCTACTTACAACAAGGGAAAACAGAGAAAGCAAAAGAAGTATTTCGCAAAGCCGTCAAAATTAACCCCAAATATTCAGAAGCTCATTACAATCTTGGAACGATTTTATTTAGTCAAAGTAAGTTCAAAGATGCATTAGATGCTTTTAGAAAAGCGGCTGAAGGAAACTCTAATTATGCCAATGCTTATTATGGAGCAGGGTTAGCTTTTATACAGTTAAGACAATATTCCGACGCAGTAAAAGTATTGCAATACGCCAGAAATTTATACCAGGCTCAAGGAAATTCACAGTGGGCAAACCAAGCATCACAATTGTTGCAACAAACACAAAATTTAAATAATCCGCAAAATTTTAATTATCAACCGCGCTAAGTGGAAAGAATAAAGTGTAGAGTATAAAGGATGAAGTAAAGTTCCCACAGTAAAGATTTGGGAACTGAAAGAATGATATATCGCTACAAATGCTGTCTCATACAATTTTGGATTTTAGATTTTAGATTTTGGATTGAAAAAGTCTTGTTTGGACTTAATTTCACCCAAAAATCTGTCTGATTTTGGTTTCCAATTTGTATCATTTATGAACAAAATTAGGGGCTTATATCCGTAAAGATGAAGTATGAAGGAGAAATTTTTCATCCTTTATCCTTCATCCTTTATCCTTTCTCAAGTGGTAATGTAATGCTGATGAAAAAGCGCTTCAAGAGCCAATTCTTATTCTCCAATCGCTGGATTGACCGACAGTGGATAGTGAGCAATATGGAAGCTTTCCAAGATTTAATTGTGATTGTCCTGTGTTTGGGTTTATTTGCCGTTATGCTCGTTCAGTTATGGGGAATAGCGATCGCCCTTACAGAGTCAGTAGATTATAAACATGTAACAGCCAAAATACTGTTTATCTTGATTTTGGTTGAGTTGTTCCGATTGCTGATGGTTTATTTGCAAGAGCATAGTATCTCAGTTGGAGTTGCAGTAGAAGTTACAATCGTGTCGTTACTGCGAGAAGTTGTGGTTCATGGTGCATTGGAAATTTCTTGGATTCAAGCTGCAGCCATTTGTTGTTTATTGGTAATATTAGGCGGGCTGTTGATAGTGTGCGCTAAAACACCGCATATGGATTGCATGAGCGCTAACACCAAGGTATGTCCTATTAAACATCGCGAGGATAAGCACCAGGAAAGCGAATTTCATTCACGACGGTATTCAGTGAGCAGTGACCAGTAACCAGTGAGCAGTGAGCAGTGACCAATGCCCATTGCCCATTGCCCAAATAGGTATTAAGTATCTGGTCTTTCCTGCTGCTGTCTTTCAAGTTCAGCGGCAGCCATATCTAGTTCCATCTCCAGTTGTTCCACCCCTCGTGTTTCTCTGTTGACAAACATTTCCCCTGCGAGAACCAGCCTTAAAATGCTAGTGCAGCGATCGAGAGCGATCGCTGTTTGACTTATGCATTCAAACACACTATATCTTATTGAAATTTGATAATTTGTGTGAAGTAAGAATAGTACCAATGACGAGCTGTTTTGTGATAGAGGTCGTTTACGATATTCCAGACAATACAGAATTTTTCTGTAGTCTCAATCTAGAGTTAACAGCCTCTATTGATATAGGTTTAGACAATCTAGCAACGATTGTTTTTAGTGACCCTACCATACAACCAATAGCTGTAAATGGTAAACCTTTAAAATCAACTAACCAGTTTTACAAAAAGCAGCTAGCTAAATTTAGAGGTTTCCTACCTGAAGGAAGAGGTACATCCAATCGGATTCAAAACATTGTTCGTCACCGCAATAACTTTGTTGACAGCTACTTACATTCCTCAACCAAAATGATGGAACTATTCTTTTGGACAGATGAAGACCTTCCTTCAGGCAAGTAGAAGGGAATAAGAAACCTAAAGGAGGGTAATCATGGTTCAAACAGCAGGAAACAATCCTCAAACTCAGAATCCCGTAAGCAACTTGGAATACGACTTTCTCACTGTTTTGCACAACAAAGCTGAAGCCATCAAAGCTTATGAAACTTACATCAACGATGCAAAGCAAGCTGGTTCTCAACCTTGTGTAGAACTGTTCCAGAAGTTGCGTCAAGCTGATGTCGAGCATGCACAAGAAATCCGCCACCACCTTCAGCAAGTTATGCAGCACGGTAAGATGTAAGCTGTCACTTTAAGGTTTGCAATCTCGTTCCCAGGCGAAGCCTGGGAATGCATTTTTAGAGGCTGAGCCTAGGGTTTGAGGCAGGTGTTGACTCTCTTTACGATGAGCATGGCTCACCAACACGGACAATAATGAATCCAAAAAGATGCTTGTAAAATAGTGTGGGTTCGTGCGAACCCACACCCACCTTTCTGACTTATACTAACCTAACACTAGTATTATTTCCTTCCAACCAACTAGATTTGTAAAAATTACACAAACTAAGGAAAGTTGTATCTAGGAGCCAATCGGCAATTTTTTACTCGGCTCACAAAATTTTAAATGGCTCAGATTTTGAGGACGCTTGCCAAGTAGCCACGGCTTTAGAGCACAAATGTGTTATTTTGACATCTGATAGGGTTTTACGCATGTTCAATAAATTTTAGTTAATGAACCGCAGAGGACGCAGAGAGCACAGAGGTAAAGGTGTTTTTAGCATTGCCATGTTCTTAGATAGGTGATAGTATTCTTGTTCTATCTCACTGTTTACCGTGTTATCAATCTGCACGTTATGGTTCAAGTAATTCAAGCTAGAAACGTTACCCTGTACGATTTAACAACCAAGTTTGGACTTCAGCTAGTTGAGGATGAGCAATTTTTCTGGGAATGGCAAGATAATTTGCCAGAAATTACCGAGCTAGAAAAGCAGCGACTTGACGGTGTTAAAGCAAGTTATGCCAATATGCTCCAATATCCCCCTATGCTTGAGAATACCGTCAAAATGGTAGCGCTATCTCCTCTGCTAGAATTAGCTGGCTTTTATTTACCCCCCTTTCACATTAAGTCAGAAAAATCTGTAGAAATCTCTGCTGAAGATGAAGGCGTCATTGTCAAAGGGGACATTGATGTCTTAGTTCTCTTTGAACAGATGTGGGTGGCTGCGATTGAGTCTAAGCAGGCACATTTTTCTCTTGATGCAGCAAGAGCACAGCTACTAGCTTATATGCTGGCTGATTTGCAATTTGATAAACCAACCTTTGGATTAATTACAAATGGTGCTAATTTTCGATTTATTAAGTTAGTAAAAGGAACAAACCCTCAATACGCTTTATCCAAACTGTTTGATATTTTTAATCCAGGAAATGATTTGTATGTGGTTTTGAGTGTATTGAAAAGCTTGGGAAAATTTTACAGTGACCAGTGACCAGTAACCAGTGACCAGTGGATATTTATAAAGAATTATTATGTATATTAAATTAGCGTCATATAATCCATACGTTCTAAATCAGTACGTTCAAGCCCTGAGACCCATACAGTTACTATCTGGTCAATTTCAAAGTCTCTGAACCAAGAAATACTGGGTGCATACGCATCTTGCTCTTTTAAAAACTCGTCTGTGAAGTCATACCCGAAGTTATAGCCCTTCCTGATATCATCAGCTTGTATTTGGCGTAACTTTGAACGAAAATAACATATTCCATCTGCCAACCTATACTCGTTTTCACCTAAACTGTAAGTTTTACCGCCTTCTTCTCCAAAATCCTTTTGCTCGTAATATAGCGTCTCTGTGGATTCACGATCGCTGTAAAGATGGTATCCAATATAGCCGCATACATCGCTAACTTGATAATAAATTGCTTTGGTATGCAACCACATAGACATTAGTAAAGCATACGCATCTGTTAACTGAATGATACAGGGAAAAAAGTAACTTGATTGAATTATAGTCCACCTAGGTTTCTGAAATTGAAAAAGTAGCAAGCTATTTTTAGCTGTCAGTTTTATTTTGCGTGCATATACGTCTCGTTTCCAAATATTTACCAGTCCCATTTGAACAAATGCTTGCCCTACTTGTTCAATAGGTGATTGAACAAGTATTAAGCGATCGTTTAAATCAATGTTATCAGTTCCACGGCGCTGCTCAATGGATAAATCATCTTGATTTGTACCGTATCTGCCAAGATTTTTCATTTGAAACCTCTTAACGATTCCCTTTTCCTTCTGGTCACTGGTCACTGGTTACTGGTCACTGTTACATAACACTTGTATTAAATATTGTGTAAGTGTATGTGCATCTACGCCTAACTCTGTTCGCTCTTGTGCTGCTAGAATTCCTGCTTGAGAGTGCCACCAAGCCGCAGTTGCGGTAATATCTTCTACGGGAATATTTTTAGAGGAAGCTTGAGCTAGCAATCCACCAAGTAATCCGGTTAATACGTCCCCACTACCTCCTCTTGCTAAAGCTGGGGTACTTTCGGGGTTGAGCCAAACTGTACCTTGGGGATTGGCGATCGCAGTTCTTGCTCCTTTTAACAACACGACTGCTGTACTTTGGGCGGCTGCTTCTCTGACTGCTTTGACTCTATCTTTATTGGGATCGGAAATATCGGGAAATAACCGTTTAAATTCACCAGCATGGGGAGTCAGTACTGTGGGTGCTTGGCGTTTTTGTAATGTAGGAATAGTTCCCAGATCGGCTAAGATATTTAAGCCATCAGCATCTAGAACTAAAGGGACTTTACTGTTTAAAACTTCTTGTAAAATTGGGTTGGCATCTCTTGTTAAACCAGGACCGCAAGCAATAGCATTAAATTGACTGAGGTCAGTATTTTCTGGTAGCTGAAGTTGTGCGATCGCTCCTGACTCAGTTTCCGGACACCCAATAATCAGTGCTTCTGGTAACTGCGCTATAATTATAGGCTTGAGAGATTCGGGTACAGCAATGGAAAGCATTCCCACACCACTTGCTCTTGCTCCTAACCCCGTGAGTAATGCTCCTCCAGAATAGCGCCGCGAACCACAAATAAGTAGTAGATGTCCTTCCTTGTATTTGTGGGTGACTGGTGGACGGGGTAAAGGGAGAGTGGAAAGTGCGGTTTTTCTTGTGATGCGTTTTATACTTAACGATTTGCCTAGTATGGCGTGTATGTCAGCCAACGGGATATCAAAATCTATTAATTCTGCTTTGCCAACATAGTCTAAAGCTTGGTCTTGTAATAAACCAAGTTTCCACAAACCCAAACAAAGTGTATGGGTCGCACGTACCGCAGTTCCCAACACTTCTCCAGTATCTGTATGCAATCCTGAAGGTAGATCGATAGCGATCGCGGGTTTGTGCCATTCATTTAGCTGGTTAATAGCTGTGGCAATAGGCTCAGCGATTGCTCTTTCCAAGCCAAATCCAAACAACCCATCAACAAACAGGTGATAATCTGCCAGTTGCTCAATTGATGAGTAACAAGGAATACCTATATTTTGAGCGTACTGTAAGTGTTGGGAAGTTAATTCTTTCAGTTTGGAGAAAGGACAATAAATACCAACTTCATAACCGCGAAAGAATAACTCGCGAGCAACAACTAAAGCATCACCGCCATTATGACCGGACCGACGAGAATTCCAATGCGGAATGAGAGGGAGTGGGGAGTGGGAACTGGGGACTGGGGGAGAGGAGTGGCGGGAAGGGAGAAGGGAGGGAGTAGGTATTAGCTTCTACCGTTATTCTTTGGATGCGATTGGTAATTAATCCTGCAACTTTTTCCATCAAAGCTGCTACAGGCATTCCCCCAGCAAAGATACGTTCTTCAATATCCCGCATTTGTTGTGCGGTAACGACAACCTGTGAAATTAGTTCTTGTCTACCCATAGAATTTTGGATTTTAGATTTTGGATTAAGGGGTTTTAGATTAATATCCAATGCCCAATGCCCTTTGCCCAATCCCTATTTGCCATAATAAACTCTGGCATTTGATAAATTTCCTCGATTTCGGAGATGGCGGTTTAAAATTTCTGCTTGCGATCGCTCTTCAAAAGGTCCTACTCTCACGTGCTCGCCTCGTGGCTCATTCCTGGCTTCCACAGGTTCTCCGTAACGAACTAATCCTTTAATCTGTCTTTCAAGACTGAGTAAGTTTTGGGAAATAGCTGGAACGACTACATAGTAACATTTATCACCATATACTCTACATCTACGTGATAAGGGTCTATCTGGATAAGGTCTATCTGGGTAAGGTCTTCCGACAATTTGTCCGTTAGAAATCTGATAAACTCGAATACCACCTATACCATTTGATACTAGCCTATCAACTCGCCTTCGCATACGAGGTTCTCCACACTCATACCCTGCTTGAATAAAACCTCTATAAATGAAAGCATCGCGTACTACTCGCCGGACTCGATTTAGCCCGTTATTTTTATCAACTAATATGCGATAGCACTCTCCACGATCTGGGTATCTCCGATCTAGTCCCTCTGGTGCGCTATATTCTTGATAATTTTCAGGAGGCGGGGGCGGGACTGGTACGTCAAACTGAGCTTTTGCGGAAGCCAATGGCACCAGTATTGCTACCCATCCTCCTAAAAGCAGAGACAGACAATAAAAACTGAAAGGTGTTGTGCTCCTACTTAGTAGTTTTTTAGACATATTTATTGGTAACGATCGCAGGAAAAGTATAGAGTATCAAAAATACAACATATTTGGATAGTTTTACTGTCCTACTACCCTCTTGCCAGCAGAAACAATGGAATTAGTCCAAATTTAAGCGATCTACCCCCTAATTGGGAGAACTTTCATATTTTATCCTTTATCCTTCACAATTTATCCTTGAGTTAGGTGGGCGAGAGAGTGCCAAAGTTGTTTGGTTTTCAGATAGCTTAAGCTAGAGATACCACCTAATGTGTTCAAAAACCTTATTGGATTATGGTTCAAGAGATTTCAATCCCCGATTCCCTCTACGAACAAGCTTTCACTCTAGTACGGGAAATGCAAATTTCCCCCAGTGACTTATTCTCATTAGCCCTTAAGGATTATCTACGCCGTCATCACAGTCAAAAGCTGTTGCAAAGCATCAACGATGCCTGCGTAGATGGACTGGATGAAAATGAACAAGTCAAGCGCTACGCGCAATTCGTAATTCGTAATTACCCCACATTCATAATTCGTAATTCATAGTTCGTAATTCGTAATTACGTTTAAACGATTACGGCTGCGGGCTTGTTTCTATGCAGTCTGAATTCTTTTTGAATTCATAGTTGGTAATTTTTCTGACACCAATTACGAACTACGAATTACGAATTATTCGATCATCTAGGGAAGCTAACAATCTAACAATCCCTTGATTAAGAGTTGTCAATTGCTCAATTGCTCGATCGATACAACCAATATTTTCCTCTAATCGTCCCACTGCTAGCCTGAGTTCTACTCTTTCGTCAGCTGCTGCTTGAATAGCTTTGGCGTTGGAGGCAATCAGTTGCTTAAGTTCTTCATCGGTCATAGCAAGGATTATAGAATCAATTTGCTTACAACTGTCTTATGCAACAGCAAATTCAGTTAAAGCTCGCTCTCTAGGATGCTGAAATCCTAACACGATATCATGTTTTGGAATCCCTGCCTTCAGCAAATCATTTGTCACGCCATCTTCCGTTAAATCCTCCTCAACCCAGATCTTCCCATCTTTAAGCCGAATATAAACTGTACTTCCACAGGTTCTCCCCGTTTGATTCCAGCCAACCTGCGCCCAAAAATAGTGGTCTCGAATTTCGTCAAACGCCAAAATAGGTTCAATCCCAGGACTCAGTTGTTCTCGATCGAGCTCGTAGTAACGAGTCAGCACTTCCTTAACAATTGTTCGATAGGTATTTAACTTATCCATTGCACAATGACCTCTTGCTCTACATTAAAAATAATCAGCTTGATATCCAATTCCGTCACTGCAAATTGAATTGCACTTTTGAGAAAGAAACTTCGGTAGATTGAATCACTCACTGCCATATACAAGACTGCTTCAGGAAATTGTTGCGTCAAGTACAATCTATAAAGGATGTACTGACCTAGTGCTGCTTCAAAGTCTCGAACTCGTGAAAGTCCTAGAAAGCTTTTGACCTCAACAATGATGTGCTGCTCATTCCTTTCCGCTGCAAACATTGCCATTGCTGCTAGATCGGCATAAAGCTTGATTTCCTTGAACTTAATCTGATAGGTGTCACGAGTAATCCTCCAGCCAGCTTTAATAAGGGCATTTTTAGCTTGACCATGATAAACATCCTTAGTTGGCATAGATCGCTAGATCGTTTCACATATTGTAACGCAGGTAGTTCTTATAAGACCTTCCACCGCTTCTAAAAATCTACGCACATCTAGGCAATAATGGCTACGGTATGAACGAACTTTCATATTTTATTCTCCACAATTTATCCTTGAGTTAGGTGGGCGAGAGAGCGTCAAATTTGGTACGCTTGAAATACCGCTTTGCAGATCGCGAACAAACTCCCAAAGGTTCGGCGCGAGGTGCAAAATTCTATCTATATTGGAAGCGGTCAATAGCGATCGCAAGTAACGGAGATGAACAAAGTCGTAGTAGGTCTTTCAGGCGGTGTTGATAGTTCCACCGCAGCAGCTATTCTGCACGCTCAAGGCTATGAAGTAATTGGTTTAACCCTTTGGTTGATGAAAGGAAAGGGTCAATGTTGCTCTGAGGGTATGATAGACGCGGCTTATATTTGCGAACAGCTAGGCGTTCCCCATCACGTTGTCGATATTCGGGATGTCTTTCAAACAAATATTGTTGATTTCTTGGTAACTGGATACAGCGCGGGGATTACACCTTTACCTTGTTCGCAGTGCAATAAAACAGTGAAGTTCGGTCCCATGTTGCAGTACGCTCGCGAAAATTTGGGATGCGATCGCATTGCCACAGGTCATTATGCGCGCATTCAGTATGATGAAGCAACCGGACGCTACCAACTGTTGCGAGCTGTCGATCGCAATAAAGACCAGTCTTATTTTCTTTATGACTTGTCACAAGATTTACTATCGGGTTCCGTGTTTCCTCTTGGAGAAATGCACAAAGCCGATACCCGTCGCATTGCTGGAGAACAAGGTTTAAAAACAGCTGATAAGCCAGAAAGTCAAGACTTATGTTTGGTAGAAAGTAATGGTTCAATGCGAGCATTTCTCGATAAATATCTTGCTCCCAAGACAGGGGATATTGTAGATACCACAGGGAAAGTTCTGGGACAGCACGAAGGTGTCCATCACTACACAATCGGACAGCGAAAAGGCTTGGGGATCGCCGCCGCCGAACCACTGTATGTCATCTCACTAGATGCAGTCAATAACCGGGTGGTTGTAGGCGATCGTACAAAAGCCACTCAGCCAGAATGCACGGTTGGTCAAGTCAACTGGGTATCCATAGCCGAACCATCCAGCCCCATTCGAGCCGAAGCACAAGTCCGGTATCGGTCAACACCCGTACCAGTGACGGTCATTCCTCTAGAAAACTCTCGTGTCCGCATAGTATTTGATGAACCCCAGTTCAGCATTACCCCCGGACAAGCAGCTGTCTGGTATGACGGAGAAAAGGTTTTAGGTGGCGGAATTATTGAGCAATTTAACTAGTAGTCTGTCACATCAACTTTGCTGGGTGGCGCTGATGTTATGGTAAGCTATTTACAAAAGTGGTCAAGGTGA
>NZ_WJFC01000327.1 GCF_009725235.1 Scytonema sp. UIC 10036 | reverse complement strand
AAAATTAAAAATTAATTGAATATCTGTCTGTTTTAATTCCAAAGCATGTTCTAAAATTAACATTTTCTGGCTTGACTCAGGCAATGCTGCAAATGCCTGTGATAAAACTTCCCTAAGAGCTAAAAACTGCTCCTCTGGGTCTATTTCTTCTTGTGGTAAATAATTAATTAAATCATCAGATATGTTATTTTTGTTATCTAATGATGATACTAAAGGCAATTTTGAATTTTCTCGACTTACTTTAACACAAGTGTATAACAATGTTTGAATCTCTTGAACAGTCACATCATCTGAGATATCTTGATATTTTTTTCGCAACTCATTATATCGTACAGTTATCAATTCTAATTCCTGGGAAGTTGGTGGTGCTAGCTTGTGATTTTGTAGTTTTTTGTTAGGAGTATAAATTTCCTTAAAACAATGCCAAGCTAACAAATGACAGGACTGTTGCCAATCGGGAAAATTGACTTTATACAATGCTTGTATTAAAGATTTTTTAGTTAAACTCCGTAACCATGCCCAATCAGAATATTTTTCTGGTTCTCTACCGACTCTAATTTTATCAATAACTGCACTTGTAATACGCATCTGAGCGTAGGTTTTAAGACGACTCGTTTCACTATTATAATGAGCCAAAAGCTTGGATAAATCATTGGCTGCAATTGTTCTAGCAATTTGCCAATAATCCATCCATGTAAAGTCTTGAATAGCAATTTTGCGCTGAACTATACCAGCAACCCAGTAGCAAGAGTCTTCTAAGTAAGCGAGTAAGTGTTCTTTTGCCAAAAAAAGTGGCGGATTTTGCAAAAGCGCTCGCAGCCAATATCTTGCCCAAAATTCCTCATCATTTGAGATATCTTGCTCGATTATTGTCCTGATATTGCGTTCTAACTTAGGATTTGCGCTCCAATCGAGAATTGGATAATTTTTAGAGTCTATCAAATTAAGAAATGTAGAAAACATTTCTACTATGGTTTTACGCTTTCTGATACTCATTAGTTTGCTTCTCGGTTCACTAAATTACCCATGCTGTTGCGATTTAAATAGATATAAACACTATGAATGTAACAACAGAGTTCCAATAACATCTCATTTTTGTAAAAAAAATACAGATTCTTTGAACTCACGTTAGTATTTAACTGATAATTCCAGCCACAATAGTCTGTAGCAAGTAACGTACCATGATTTTGTGTTTGCGATCGCAGCCTCCTGACATTAACTATTTCATCTCTTTCTCAGGACAGTTTTTTTGATTTATGCAACTTTCAGGTAAGCCTTTGCCATTTCTGGATATCCCACTTAAGTGACACTGTTTTGCCATCTAACTTAAGAGGTTGTCAGAAATGTCTTTCATTTTTTTAGCGTGACTTGTCTTAGTTTTAGCTGTAGTCTTTTTTCCCTGAGGAGGACAATGACATACATTACGCTCAATTCTTAAATCGCGATTGGCTTGACAGAATTCGTAGAACTGTTCAACGGTCATCGATTTGATAGAAGGAATATGAACCGTCAGTGGGACGCTTTGGGTTTGAATTAATAGCGTCGTCATTCTTTGTCCCTCGTTCTGTTATTCGTTATGCAAGTATATGCTACCTTAAGCATTCGAGAATCGCTATCCCGGAATGCACTCTTTGCCCTGCAAGCTTCTTTCAGTGGATCTAATAGGATATGCATCAACAAATCCGTGTGGGAAAAGGATTTTCCCTCTGTAAAGTAGACTTTACAGAGGGAAATCTATAAAATCAGCTTGAGCTTTGACGTGATTTCTTGCTTTGAGTCTCTACTTCCTCCCCGGTATGTTACCGATTTCTTGTCCTCTTTTTTCTCCTGACGGAGACGCTACGCGTTGCCGTAGGCTATGTTCACTAGGGCTATACGCGATCTTTGCGCCTTTGCGGTTCATTTAAATAGGTAGTTTTCGGGCGGTAGAGTAAAATATCAATACTATATCAGCATTGTAAAAGTTTCAGGATACATATTTTAGAAATAAGGCAATCGAAGTTAATTCTTTTCATGTTTCTGCTTGTGAAGTCAACCTCACTTAACAAAATAGTAAAGCTTGCTTGACAAAAACAAATTTGAGCTTTACTATTCTGGTATATCAATGGAAAGTACTTATGCAGACGAATAAATTTTAAGAATGAAAAACCGCTTACGGATACTGAGAGTCGAGCGCAATTGGTCACAATCCGAGTTAGCAAACCGTTTGGGAGTCAGCCGCCAAACCATAAATGCATTGGAAATGGGCAAGTATGACCCTAGCTTGCCTCTTGCGCTTAAAATTGCTCAATTGTTTGGCTGGCCGATTGAATCTATTTTTGCTTCCGAACCGTTAGAAACTAACAACAGAGAATCTATGTTTGAACGATTTACACAGAAAGCCGTGACCGTGATTACGCTTGCCCAACAAGAAGCACATCGTTTGGGACACAACTATGTAGGAACAGAGCAAATTTTATTGGGTTTGATTGCGGAAGATACGGGTATTGCTGCTAGAGTTCTCAAGACGATGGGAGTTCAATTAGAAGATGCTCGTAGGGAAGTGGAAAATATCATTGGGCGTGGTAATGGTGTCATGGAAATGGAGATTCCTTTCACGCCTAAAGGCAAGCTTGTACTAGACCATGCTTCAGAAGAGTCACGTCGGATAGGTCATACTTATGTTGGGACAGAGCATTTATTGCTTGGTGTACTCTTGGTTACAGATGGGGTAGCTGTGAAGGTATTGGCAAACCTAGGAGTTAATCTTCATGAGGTGGCGAAACTTGCAGTTAAAGAAGCTTGGTCACAGGAAAACGATTCAGCTATGCTCCCCTCCTTTGGATCTAGCTTGAACAATGAAGACGTGCCAAGCGAGCCTCCACCAGACTTCATTTCAGGCGAAGTGAGCACCCGCTTTTGTACACATCTATTTGCCTGGGTAGAACCGCGCCAGCTTGGATACGTCCTGAGTTCTCATGTGGGTTATCAGTTACCGAATGGAGAAATTTTGCAGCCACATTGTTCGTTTGTATCGCGACAACGGCTGAAACGGATGCCCCGTACTTACCCAGAAGTGCCACCCGATCTAATAATGGAAATTAAGTCGGCATTCGATCGCTTATTGTCAATGCAAAAGAAAGTTCAGTCTTTCCTCAAGTGGGGAACCCGGATTGGAATTCTGATCGATCCCGATCAACACACCGTATCCGTATACCGTCCCGATGGCGCAGTTACCATATTGGAAGAGGGGGAAACCTTGATGCTTCCAGAGCTACTACCCGATTGGGAACTGCCTGTGTCCGAGTTATGGACACCTTCATTAAATTGATTGTTTCATCAAATGTTTAAGTGATTTTACTTGGAAGTTCCCTGGTTTTAGGGAACCTCCGGTGAAATTTGTAACTAACTAGCTTGAGCAATCAATTGATTGGCAATTTGCTGGGCTGTATTAATGGGAATGGCAAAGCCCAGCCCTTGAGCACCTTGAATGATGGCGGTATTCATCCCAATGACTTGTCCTCGTTGATTGAGTAACGGTCCCCCAGAGTTACCGGGGTTAATAGCAGCATCCGTCTGAATAAACCCAACTCCTCTACTTCCAGCACCCACTGCACGGCTCGATCGCTCTGTTGCACTAATAATACCAACCGTCACGGTGTTATCCAAACCTAAAGGATTACCAATTGCGATCGCCCATTCCCCTGGTTTAAGCTGGTCGGAATTCCCAACACTGACAGTCGGGAGATTATTCGCCTGAATTTTAATAACAGCAACATCTGTTGTGCTATCTTCCCCTAACACTCTGCCTGTGTAGCTTCGTCCATCTTTGAGTGTTACCTTTACCGTGTCTGCACCACTAAGAACGTGAGCGTTGGTCAGAATCAGACCGTTAGAACGAATAATAAATCCCGAACCCGTTCCTTGTGCTACACGCCTACCATAATATCGGCTTCTCACAGTGCGCGTGGAGTCTATCCGCACCACTGCAGGTCCAGTTCTTTCGACTGCACTAGAGACAAAGTTATTTTCTACATTACTTACAGGAGCAGCAGCAATTGATGTGGGTTCGGAAAGAACTGGAGTTGTAGGCATGAAATGTGCGCCCAAAATAGCTGTTAATGCTCCGAAAGATACTAGAGATAAATTAGTTAATGATTTTTTCATTGCTAATGGCTAATGGCTAATGGCTAATGGCTAATGGCTAATGGCTAGTAGATAGGGCTATGCCGCACGTCCAATGTTGGTTGGTGGGCTTTAGCCCTACCTACTAGTTCTTAGTGTTGAGAATTTGCTGGATAATATCCAAACCTGCTTGCGTTGTTTCATCTAGCAATTTTGGATCGACTTTCTTATCATTGGGTGTGTGGTAGTTTGGTTCTTGTCCTCGGTAGAAGAAAAGAATTGGTACATTTTTACTAGCAAAGGCTGCATGGTCGCTACCATCGCTAGAACCAAAAATTTTCACTCCAGGCTTGATGTTTCGGGCAAATTTTGTTAGGGAAGAGGTACCACCAATACCCAGTTGATTGTTAACTCCAACCATATCGAAGTTCATCATGGCTTTTAACCCTGGAAGAAACTGCGGTTTGGCTGTCTTGACAAAAGCTCGCGATCCTTGGAGTCCGTCTTCCTCGCCATCAAAAGCTACAAACCATGTTTGACGGGCGGTTGGTGTCTTTGACAAATTGCGAGCAAGGGATAGTAAAACTGCTGTGCCTGAAGCATTATCATTCGCACCAGGTGAACCAGCTACTGAGTCATAGTGAGCACCAAGAAGAATTTTTGGTTGAGTCACGCCCTCAAGATGGGCAATAATATTGCGTCCGGTAACATTACGCCTTTGAGCATCAACTTTTAAACTCGCATTTTGTGCTACTCTTTGTGCTTGTTGGAGTATGCGATCGCCTTTCTCACGGGAAAGCGCCAGGACTGGAATTTTGACTTCTTCTGCCAAACTGCCGTATAAATCGCCCGATTTATTATTGACAATTACCAAACCAACTGCCCCAGCCGCCACGGCATTTTTTGCTTTTTCTGAGAAGCGAATTTCTCCGCGTTGCACGATCGCAATTGCTCCAGTAACATTCACTTTGGCAAAATCAGCTTTTCGTCCAAAGTTAGGAACTGCGACAAGTGGGGCATTTGGGTTCCCAGGGATTGTGCCATTAAGAGCATATCCCTGAATTGTCTCTCCATTAATTGTCAGATTAGAACCATTATCTTGAAATTTAGAATAAGTAAAAGTTTGAACCTCTGTCACATAGCCTGCTTTACGGTATTCATCCACTAGGTAAGCGCTAGCTTTTTCCATAACTGGTGTACCCGTGACTCTTGGACCGAAATTCACTAGAGTTTCTACATCCGTAAGACTTCGGTTAGAGTTTGTCGTCTGTGTAACCGATGGAGATAAGATAATTTCCCCAACACCATTTGCTCGAACAGCACAGGCTGTAGGAAGCCAAATCAAAGCACTGAGCAGTGCAGTTTTTAACCAAGGTTTTTTTTGGTTGTTGTTGAACGAAATCATTTGAAAGTATGAAGGATAAAGGATAAAGCTTTAGATTTTGACCCTCACTCAATCAGAAGTACGAACCTCGAGAAAATCCTTGGAAAATGTACGTTCGAGCAAAGCATATTCAGACTCCAATGTCTTTATACGATATACTTCATACTTTATACTTCATCCTTTATCCTTGTTTTTCCGCTGTTGTACTGACTCCAACTTTGATGAGCACTGGCTTGTCCAGTCTCTACAGCTAGAAACTTTGCAATTGTTGCCGCAGTCAGCGCAGTATGCAAGAACGCTTTTTTGAGCATTGCTTTGTTATCCTGTTGCTGATAGTTCATAGGGGGATTCAGTTCTTGGCTAAGTTGCTTGTTATTTTTTAGTATGAGTGGGCATTATGACAAAAAAATGTCAACTTGGTTAGTTGTTGGTTGTTGGTTGTTGGTTGTTGGTTGTTGGTTGTTAGTTGTTGGTTGTTGGTTGTTAGTGGTTAGTCGTTAGTCGTTTTTCCACCAACCACCAACCACTAACCACTAACCACTAACCACTAACCACCAACCACTAACCACTAACCACTAACCACTAACCACTAACCACTAACCACCAACCACTAACCACTAACCACTAACCACTAACCACTAACTCTTCCCCTTAACTGGAATTTCTATCTCAAATATGGAACCTTGTCCCAATACGCTTTTGACTGTGAGGTTTCCTTGATGCGCTTGCACAATTTGCTGGGCAATTGCCAATCCTAATCCAAAGCCACCTGTTTGACGCGATCGCACTGTATCTACTCGGTAGAACCGTTCAAAGATATGCGATAAATCTTTTTCTGGAATACCAATACCACTATCTTCCACCTGAATAATCACCCGATGGGGTGGTGTTAGAAGCTTTAGTGTTACTGTACCCCCCTCAAGAGTGTATTTCAAGGCATTGTTGAGTAAATTTACAACAGCCTGCTTTAATAAATCCGCATCCGCTTTGAAATATACAGGTTGTTCGGGTATTTGAACGGTAAAGTTTAGATTTTGTGCAGTGGCTTGTTGCTGATATTCTTTTGCCAGAGTTTGTAGGAGTTTAACAAGATCGATAGTCTTGAGTTTGGTAATATCTAGAGGTCTGTCTTGGCGAGCGAGGAACAAAAGATTGTTGATGAGATCGCTCATTGATTTAGCAATCTCGACAATATTTTCCAAACGATAAAGCTGCTCTGATTCATCTTGTGGCGGCATGAGAGCCACTTGTGCATTACTTAAAATAGCAGCAACAGGAGCACGTAATTCATGAGATGCATCCGCCGTAAAGCGCTGTAGTTGTTCGTAGGCTCGAAGAGCAGGTTGCATGGCAAGCCCTCCGAGAAACCACCCAGTTATACCAACTAATGCTAAAGTTACTGGAACCCCCAGTGTTAAAAATAACCTTGCTTTGTTTAAGCTTTGACGTAGAGGTGTTAGAGGAATAGCAACTTGAATATATCCTAGTAAAACGTCATTTTGTGTAATAGGTAACGTAACTTCTCGAACCCACTCTTGATTGGCAGTGATTCTGGATCGGTTACTAGTAATTTTTAGAGTTTGAAAACCAGGAGATGCGATCGGTCTTGCCGAACCCGAAACACCAAAATCTTCCACCAGTTCTTTGTTAAAATTATACAAACGAACATAAATAATATCACTGTTAACTGGTGGTAAAGTATCGCCAAATATGGGAACTTCCTTTTGCTTGTACTGCCATCGTTTGTTATATGTGGGGTATTGTATACCCCTGACAATTGTTTTACTTGTAGAGTAAAGCCTTTCATCAAACGCTTGTAGTTGCTGTTGAACAACAAAGTAATAAGCTATACCAGCAAAGGCGACAAGAATACTCCCCATTGATATGGTGAACAAGTATGCTAAATTGCGACGGCTGCGAGTAAACATAAAAATTTGTCAAAAGTCAAAAGTCAAAAGTCATTTGTTATTGGTTATTACTCTTATTTAGAACCACTAACCACTATCAACTAACCACTAACCACTACGTTTCAGGAACATTAAGGCGATAGCCCACACCATAGACGCTTTCTAGCCAGTCTTTGGCGTCAATGATTTGCAAGCGCTGTCGCAATCGGCGCACTAATGTTGTGACAGCATTACTTTCTGGCTCTGTCCCCCATCCCCACAATGCTTGTTCAATTTGAGTGTGGGATAAAATCTGGCGGGGATGGCGCATCAAATACTCCATGAGTTGAAACTCTCTCCCAGATAACTGGGTACTGGCTTGATTGCGCTCAACAGTCAGGTTATTTAAATCTAAATGTAAATCTGCAAGTGTCAGGCGATCGCCATTCCATAATGGAGAACGTCTTCGTAAAGCTCGTACTCGGGCTAATAATTCTATAATATCCACTGGTTTTACCAAGTAATCGTCAGCCCCAGAATCTAAACCATAAACTTTATCGGAAGTACTATCTTTGGCAGTGAGCATTAACACTGGGGCTGTTTTTCCAGCCCGTCGGTACTCCTGGCAAAGATCGACACCGCTCACCTTTGGCAGCATCCAGTCTAATATCAACAAGTCATAATCTTTTTGAGATAAAAGCCATTGGGCTGTTTCTCCGTCTTCTATACCATCAACAGTGTGTCCTGCTTTGATAAGGGCAGCTCGCAAAGGCTCTAATTGAGCTAAGTCATCTTCAACTAAAAGGATTAACATAAAAGTAGCTATTTTTTACCACAATCTGCTGAAATTCATACACAGCAAGGGTTTGTAACACTTAGGGTTACGAGTCTTTGAATGCAGGGACTGTATGGCATCATCTTTTTGTTCCAAAATATCACATTTTGCAATTGCATCTCCTGAATCTAAATTGTAGTGAATGTAACTGCATTAAGTAGCGATACGATAAAAAGCATGTCCTTTGGCGATCTCTGACTCTAACATTGCTATGGTTATTAAAACAGCACCTACTCAGCCGTTTACCGACCAGAAACCAGGAACATCTGGGTTACGAAAGAAAGTGACTGTCTTTCAAAAGCCTCATTACTTGGAAAACTTTGTTCAATCCATATTTGATAGTCTGCAAGGATACCAAGGTCAAACTCTGGTTTTAGGTGGCGATGGTCGCTACTACAATCGTCAGGCAATTCAAACCATCCTCAAAATGGCAGCTGCCAATGGCTTTGGGAGAGTGATGGTCGGTCAGGGCGGTATTCTTTCTACCCCGGCTACCTCTGCTATTATTCGGAAGTATGGCACTTTTGGCGGTATTATTCTCTCTGCAAGCCATAATCCAGGCGGGCCAGAAGGAGATTTTGGCATAAAGTATAACATTGACAATGGCGGTCCTGCACCGGAAAAGGTCACAGAAGCTATCTACGCTCGTACTAAAGAGATCGATAGTTATAAAATCTTAGAAGCTTCTGATGTAAATCTCGATACATTAGGAGAAACAAAATTAGGTGAAATGGTGGTGCAGGTGATTGATTCTGTAACGGACTATACAGAATTAATGCAGTCTTTATTTGACTTTGACCGCATCCGTTCCCTGATAACTAACGGGGAATTCCGGATGTGTGTGGATTCACTCCACGCGGTTACAGGTCCCTACGCTCACAAGATTTTTGAGGAATATTTGGGCGCACCACAAGGGACTGTTCAAAATGGCAAGCCTTTGGAAGATTTTGGAGGCGGGCACCCAGACCCTAATTTAGTCTACGCTCATGACTTAGTGGAAATTCTGTTTGGAGACAATGCCCCTGATTTTGGTGCAGCATCTGATGGGGATGGCGATCGCAATATGATTCTTGGGCGCAAGTTCTTTGTGACTCCTAGCGATAGCCTAGCAATCCTCGCTGCTAATGCTAAATTAGTACCAGGGTATAGTTCCGGTCTTGCTGGAATTGCCCGTTCTATGCCTACAAGTCAAGCACCAGATAAGGTCGCAAAACATCTCGGCATAGATTGCTATGAAACTCCCACGGGTTGGAAATTCTTTGGCAACTTGCTAGATGCAGGTCGAGCAACTCTGTGTGGAGAAGAAAGTTTTGGTACAGGTTCCAACCACATCCGCGAAAAAGATGGGCTGTGGGCTGTTTTGTTCTGGCTAAATATTTTGGCAGTCCGCCAACAGTCAGTTGAGGAAATCGTCAAAGAACACTGGCGAATCTACGGTCGCAATTACTACTCGCGCCATGACTATGAAGAAGTGGATAGCGATCGCGCCAACACGCTCATCACCAATGTGCGTTCTAGCGTACCAAACCTCAAAGGAAAGCGGTTTGGTGCTTATGAAGTAGAATACGGAGACGACTTCAGCTACACAGATCCAATAGATAGCAGTGTGAGCCAGAAGCAGGGCGTTCGCATTGGCTTTACCGATGGTTCGCGAATTGTCTTCCGTCTCTCTGGAACGGGTACACAAGGAGCAACCTTAAGGGTTTATCTAGAAAGTTACGAATCAAACTTAGCAAAACAGAATCTCGATCCCCAAGAAGCTTTAGCAGAGCTGATTGCCATAGCAGATGAAATTGCCCAAATCCGGACTTTGACAGGAATGGACAAGCCAACTGTGATCACTTGATAGGGAATAGGGGGTAGGGGG
>NZ_WJFC01000326.1 GCF_009725235.1 Scytonema sp. UIC 10036 | reverse complement strand
CAAGGGGGACAAGGGGGACAAGGGGGACAAGGTAGAATTTTCTCCCTTGTCTACCATGTCTCCCCCCTCTCCCTTGTCTCGCCATTTCCCATTGCCCAAAAGACGTTATCCTAAAACTTGGTGGCAGGTGTCATTATAATTCCACCCCAGTTTGCGACATTCAGCACAAACTCAGGAAAAACAAACATTAAAAGGTTCTTTTGAATGAATGGCATCAAGTGGCAATTTTTACACAATCTCATTCCAGACGGGCGGCGGGTTTTGTCAGTATTCCTAGTCCTTTCCTGCTTGTTCTTGATTGATACACATTCAGCATCGGCGGGTCTAAAAGATGACAGATACGATGGCAACATTTTTGTGGTTTATGCTGGTAACGGCTCACTAGTTCCCCCCAAAGCAACACTCTCCCAAGCTTTATCAGAGCATAAACCTGCCCTGCTATTCTTCTACGTAGATGACAGCAGTGATTGCAAGGAATATGCCCTGATTGTTTCAAGGGTACAGGAATTTTACGGTCGGGTAACAGAGATTATCCCTGTCAATGTGGACGCCTTACCAGTTAAAGAAACTTATAGCCCTACAGAGGCAGGTTATTACTATTCTGGAGGTGTTCCCCAAGTCGTAGTTGTCGATCGCTCCGGTCAAGTGGTTCTTAACAAGAAGGGTCAAGTCCCCTATGAAGAAATAGACAACAAATTTAGGTTAGTGTTTGATTTATTACCCCGCTCTGAGTCAGTGGAATTAAAGAGACGCTCCTTTAACGAATTGAACAGCGAGCTAACCACTCAGTAACTTTTGGGGCAGGCAAAATTGTCTGCCTCATATTTTAGTAATATTAAATACATCTAAAAATATAACTTCAGTGATAATATATAAAATAATTGCAAAGTGATGAATGCTGAATAATGGAACCTTCAATTCATAATTCATAATTCATAATTCATAATTTATATGTCAAAGGTTTACACTACAGAAGAACTCATCCAAATTCTGCGTTCCGAACGCCAAGCTTGTCTGGAAGGAAAGCGGCTAAAGTTAGCAGCCACCGTCTCCGGCAATCCTCTCATAGACCAATTTATCAAAACTGACGGATTGCAAAAGTTTACTGCTTATCAAGATTTCAAAGCTGCTATCCACGAATACCAAAGAGAACATCAAGTTTCCGGCATTGTGTGGCGTGAGATAACTATTCGAGAAAAAACCTTACGCTATCCAGAAGTCGATGCACAGCTTATAGCTTTACCCAAAGATCTAGAAATTCTAAAAGCTGCAAAGAATTCCGTATTAGAATTCTGGCGAAATGTCTCTTTAGGCTTAGATTTGTACTTAAGCATTAATAATAATAAAGAATACCGACAAATAACGATTTCTGATGTAGATAGAATGACTCAAAGAACAGAGTGGGCAAGTTTATGGAAGTGGGAAAATTCCAATTTTTTGGAAATAATTTTACAACTAGGATGGGGTAAGCCAGAAGAAGCTTCTTACAAGCGAGGATTTCCTGCTTCAGGGAGCGAGTATGTTCATGCAGTCAATCCGGGAAATCTTCCTATTGGATAATTTATACAAAGTAGGAGATATACTATACCGCTCAAATCCGTTGTTTAAGAGCAAAAATTGTATTTATTGCTTGTTTGTAACAGATTTACTCTATATTGTAACAGGGATTTCAACTGTACAAGATAGAAGTTTAAAGTACGTGAAGCAATACTACGTAGGTTTTGCTAAAAACACAAATTCAAGGTAGGTTGGGGAGCCACTCGCGTGCTCTGGTTTCCAGAGTTGAGCGATGTGGCGTTTGAGGAACCTTACCCAACATTTATCAGCATTTGTTGGGTAACGCTATCGCTCTACCCAACCTACAATTTCTCTTAACCGGGCACAAGCACAGTTGTAAGGAGAAAATTATGCGATACATGGTAGTGCTTGAAAAAGCTGAGGCTAATTATTCCGCATACATTCCCGATTTACCAGGCTGCGTAGCCACAGGGAATACTCTAGAAGAGGTGAAGCAGATGATTCAAGAAGCTATCGAATTTCACACAGAAGGTATGCTTGAAGATGGAGAAACCATCCCTCAACCTACAAGCATTGCTTATGAAGTTGAGGTTTTAGTCAAGACTTTAATGATAACAATTGACAAATCCAGCATCTTTAACTTTATTCAGCTTATAAAACTTGTTCCACTTGCAACTGCGGCATTCAAACCAAATTGTGTTCTTTGACTCGTACTCAATAAAGGATAATTTTTCTGTACCACAAACCGGACAGGTATCGTACAAAGCAATTAGAGCAAGATTGGAAGTAACTGCAATTAACTCTTCAGGATCGAAGGGTTTGACTATGTGAGAGTTGAAACCCGCATTGAGAGCAAGTGTACGCGATTCTTCAGTTGCCATTGCTGTTAAAGCTATAGCTGGAATTTGTCTCGTTTGTTCTGTTAAACTTCTTACTTTACGAATGAGTGAATAGCCATCTTCAATGGGCATAGCAAGATCGCTAATCAGAATATTTGGTTTGTAACGCTCAACTTCTTCTAGAGCAACACTGACTGACGTTGCTGTTGTCACTTGTGCATTAAATTCTGCAAAAGTGAATTTGAGCAAGTCTAGAGTATCAGCATTATCATCTACTGCTAATACTCGCAAACCGTCTAGGACTTGTACTTTCTCCATACGCCTAAACACTTCTATATAGTTTGATTAACAAGTAAAGCCATAACGATCTCTCATAAGCTGTTTCACAAAATCGTACTTCAATTGCAATGAGTTCTTTCAGTACAATCAATACAATTTCATTCGCTAGTCTGAGCAATTCTGATTAAACTCTATGACTATGGTTAAATTTATCTATCAGCAGAATGAGAAAAAAGAATATTAATAAATTGTAAAAAATCTTAATTTTTTGTAAAAATTTTAAGTTTGATGTGGTAAAACCATCTCAATTAAAATCGAGAGAAAGAAATATTGTGTCCTATAAAGCTTCTGTTCTCCTAGCGCTAAGCGATCGCATATCACTTCAAAACATTGAGGTGAATTTGCATCGTTCTCTATTGAAGTACTGGAGGCGGAGCCTCTAAGCAGGCATTCCCAGCTTGAGGCTGGGAACGAGGCGAGTTCCCTTTTACTTATGGGTTATTTGAGACAATATTAATCCAAACCACTGATTTTTGTCAGTCCACACTTTTTGCGGTACTAAACCTTTTGCTTTCAATTCTTGCTGAATAGTATTGAGGTCAAATTTGCGGGAAATTTCCGTGAGAATGGTTTCATCTTGGTCAAAAGAAATTGTGAGGTTTAAAGCTTTTAGTTGGACGGTTTGCGATCGCAAACTGCGTAAATGCATTTCTATCTGATTTTGCGTTTCATTGTAAAAAGCCCAATGTTCAAATTGTGTTATGTCAAAATTTCCTTCATATAGCCGATTGAGATGTTCTAGCATATTTAGGTTAAATGCTGCGGTGACTCCTTGGCTGTCGTTATAAGCTGCTTTTAACAAATGTTTTGGCTTTTGCAAATCTACACCCAGTAGGAAATATTCTCCTACTTGTAAAGCATGAATGATTTGAGAAAAGAACTCATCGCATTCTTGAGAATTTAAATTACCCAAGGTACTACCAATAAAACAGATCGTTCTGGTAGGTAATTTGGTGGGTTCAAGCTGTGCTAACGCCAATTCATAGGTTCCAGCCAGTGCTTGAACCTTTAGTGTTGGGTACTCTGCTAGAAGTTGTAGGGCAGTGCTTTCCAGCATTCCAGCACTGACATCAATTGGAACGTACTGCAAAGAATAACCAGCCCGTTGGTAGGCATCTAGTAGAATACGGGTTTTGGTAGAACTGCCACTGCCAAGTTCTACCAATTCACACGAACCAGTTATTTGAGCAATTTCACCAGCGCACTCTTGTAAAATTGCTGTTTCTGTTCGCGTTACATAATATTCTGGTAATTCACAAATTTGCTCAAATAGCTCAGAGCCACGGTCATCATAGAAGTAACGAGGGGGTAAGGATTTAGTTCTTTGAGTTAATCCCTTAATGACATCACTTCCTACACAAGAAGAAATAACCAAAGTAGGTTCCTGCAAACGCTGTATTTGCAAGCGTTCTTCATAAGTGTTTTGGGAAGTCTCTTTACTGCCGACAGCCTGAGATATAGACATTTATCCTCCGTTAACTTGGGCGGTTGGTACTTTCAACATGAAATCAAGTTGAAAGGGGTGTTAACAAAATTTAAGCAGAAAGGCTGCCTTTTCTATTTAACGGTAGGATAAAGTAATAGCGATCGCCTCACCCTTTCGCTCTCTCCCTACTCCCCATTCGCCTGTTCCTTAGGGGGATTCTCAACTAACAGTGCTGCCATTACTGCACTCAACCAAGCTAATCCGGCACATATTATCATTACCAATTTGAAAGTATCAACGAAAGCAAGTTTGACTGCTGTTTCCACAGCATCCACATTTTCCGGTGAAACCCCAACAATGGGTGCTATCTGACCGAGTTGTCTGGCTTGAGATTGTAGTAGAAGCCGTGCAGCATGGGACAGGTGAATACAGGTTGTATGCTCTTGTAATGAAAGTGAATAGGTAGACAGCGCTAGGGAACCAACGATTGCGATCGCCAGCACCCCAGCCGTCCGCGAGACTGCATTATTAATTCCCGATGCAGTTCCTGCATAATCTGTTCCGACTGAACCCATTACAGCAGTCGTCAACGGAGCCACTGTAATTGCCATACCCAACCCAAAGACAACAATGCCCGGAAAGAAAGTTGTCCAATATTCGGAAGCCCCGCGTGTCAAACCTACGAAAGCCATCAACAGAAAACCAAGCCCAGCGAGAAAAGGACCAACAATCAGCGGTATGCGGGGACCGTAACGATCTGCCAACTCACCAGCCCAAGGAGACAACCCACTTAATAGTAATGCAAATGGCATGTCAGCCAATCCAGCAATTGACTGGCTGTAACCCTGTGCTTGGACTAAATTGAGACACAAGAAGAAAGTCCCGACACTCAATGCTCCATAGAGAAATAAAGTTAACAGGTTAGTGCCACTAAAGGTACGCGATTTAAAAAGGTGCAGAGGCATCATTGGATGGGCAGAACGTGCTTCGACTAAGACATAAGCCAAGAGCGCGATCGCACCCCCACTTAATGTTCCATAAATGCGCGGATCGTGAATGCCAAAATCGTGTAGGGAGATAAAACCGTATGTCAAACCTGCCAATCCTAAAGTGGCAAGAATTGCACCCAGGTAATCTATTTTTACAGAAGCTTGTTCGTTCCGACTTTCTGGAACTTTCAAGTAGAGGATGAGTAACGTCGTGATTCCTATAGGTAAGTTGATTAGGAAAACTCCACGCCAAAATCCGGCATCTGATAGCAAGCCCCCCAGAACCGGTCCGGCTACTGTCACAATTGTCGTTGCTGCCGACCACGTTCCGATCGCTCCGCCACGATGTTCTGGCTCAAAATAGGCAGTGATGATAGCGAGACTTCCCGGAATCATCATTGCACCCCCGATACCTTGGAATATGCGTGCTGCAATCAAAAATTTGGTACTTGGGGCGAAACCACAAGCCAGTGAAGCCAGTATAAACAGGCAAATGCCAATAGCAAATACCTTTTTTCGCCCTAGTTGATCGCCAAGGGAACCGCCCACTAAGATGAGGGCGGCGAGCATGAGTAAGTAGGCGTTCACAATCCACAGCAATTCCACGCCAGTTGCTCCAAGATTGCTCTGTAAAGCAGGGAGGGCAACGTTTAGCGCGGAGGCATCGATAAAAGCCATACTTGAGGCAAAAATTGTTGATAGTAGCACCCAATGTCCAACTTGATTTTGCACGAAACTTGGTGCATTTTCCTGCTGAACCAGCTTTGCTTCGACCATGATTGCTTGTTTTTTTGTAGCGAAAATCACAGAAAATTGTAACCTATGGGATATTTGAGGAGCAAAATCCCATGCGATCGCACTTCCTATTATATTCACCTCTGCCCTCTGCCCCCTGCGTTCTCAAAGACTAACACAGCGAAATCCTGCCAGAATTTGGCGGATATGAGGATGATACCAGTTACGAAAACTACAGCGCAATGCCCAAGGACGTGTTGCC
Organism: Scytonema sp. UIC 10036; assembly: GCF_009725235.1. Next base: position 4,009 of record NZ_WJFC01000326.1, on the reverse strand, counting down.
CAACTACCACCTTTTAAAACACGATGCTGTTGGTCAAAATAAACTTGGGAATATCCTATATACGGATAACTTTGGAAACCTGGATAACTATCAAACCAAGTCGCCGTCCATTCCCAAACATTACCTAGAGTATCGTACAAACCATATGCACTTTGTCCATCAGGAAAGGCATCTACAGGGGTTGTTCCTTTGTTAAAACTATTGTGATTGCAAAGTTGTCGCATGGGTTCTCGATTTCCCCAAGGGTATAACAGACAACTTTTCAACTGAGCATCCCAACTAGCTGCCTTTTCCCACTCCGCTTCTGTAGGTAATCGTTTCCCTACAAATCGTGAATAAGCTTCTGCTTCATACCAACTGATACCACAAACTGGGTGTTTTTCCTTACGGCGATCGCTACACCAGTAAAGTGGTTGTGTAACTTGCTCAGTTTGCAGCCACTCCCAACCCGCTTTTGACCACCATTGCGGATTTTGATAACCTCCTGCCTCCATAAATACTTTATACTGTCGGCGAGTTACAGGATAGCGATCGATCCAATATGTATCTAGATAAACTTGATGTGCTGAACGTTCATTATCTAGCGCATCTATTGAATTGTTTCCCATCTCAAACTCCCCAGATGGAATCTTAATCATGTCTGGGCATTGGGCATTGGGCATTGGGCATTGGGCATTGGGTATTAGTTTTCCTCTCTCTCCCTTGTCCCCTTGTCCCCCTTGTCTCCCTTGTCCCCCTTGTCCCCCTTGTCCCCTTGTCCCCCTTGTCCCCCTTGTCCCCCTTGTCCCTCTTCAGAATTTCCAACACAAAAGTAGCAATTTCACAGTGTTGACTTTCGTGCTGTAGTATGAAATGCCAAAGACGATCTTGCTTATCGAAAGGGGCTACTTCCAAATAGTGTAAAACTTTGTCTCTAACAGTATCTAAGTAATAACGAATTGCTTCTAAGCTGGGTAATTTGACTCGCTCTATTTTTGGCAAGCCATCAGCTGCAAACAACTTCCGGTACTGTGGAAACAAGCATGGAAAACCTGCCGTGTGTTCTAACAGCCATAAGGACTCAGTATACGCAATATGTCCTAAGTGCCACCCAACAGGGCTAAAGTCCGCATGAGCTTGCTGACAAAAGGTAACTTCATCAATTTCTTCAAATAGGGTAAGGGTTTTAGTGCGACATTGATGGTATGCACTATAAATTGTTTCTTTTAAATTAGATGTGCTCGATTCTGATATCACAATTTTCTCCGACACTGAGGATGCTATTTTCTTCAAAAGGAATCCAGTTACCAGTGAATAGCGGTTCAGATGCAACAATGGTAGAGTTGGGAAAAGTTGGATCGTTACACAACCAGTAAAGGGATGGCGCAGGTGATTTTGTCCCAAAGCGAGAAGCAATTAAGCGTTTTCCATCACTGATGATGATATTGGCAAGGACATAGGTTTGATGGCTTTGTGCTAACTCTGTTAACTCGAGTAATGTTATGTGTAAAGCTTGCTCTAAACTTTTACCTGGATTAGCTAACCACTGGTTGAGCACTAAAGCAAAAATATGTTCTGAATCTGTATTTCCACCAATCCATTTGTAAATTTCATCATTTAATTGACTGCGTATGGGTCTGTAGAGAGTTTGCCGGAATTTGTCAATTCTACCATTATGGATAAATAACAGATTCTGATACTGAAACGGTTGAGAGTTACTAAAATCTAATGCTTGACCGGGGGTAGCACTGCGAATGTAAGCGATCGCACATCCCGATTCTATGTAACGGCTGAGGCTTGGTAGGTTAATATCATTCCAAATGGGTAGTGTATTTTTGTAGATGAATGGTTCGGTCTGGTGACGAGAATGATACCAACCAACACCAAAGCCATCGGCATTAACCACACCAGACAGCATTTCACGTGGTTTGTAGCTTTGAACTATCAGTGAATGGTCGGGTTGATATAATAAAGGTTCAAGAGAAATAGGGGAACCGAGATAAGCAAGTAATCGGCACATAAGCGGGGAATTTGTGCTCCACAATTTCAAAATTAGGTTGATGTGCTGAGAATTTCCTGAATTAGCGATAAATTTACAGTGCTATTTGCCCTTGAGGCTTTCTCTGCTTGCATCACAAATTATATTTTATGATAAAACTTAATATTGTTTGTAGTTGCGCTTCAGCGCATGCGTTCCAACTACAAAGCAAAAAGATTATTTGCACCGACTTGAAAGTAGGTAGGGCTATGCCTCACAATATCGAACGGTGGGCAGTAAGGATTATTTACGCCAACTTAGATAATGAAGTTGATAAATCAGTCGGCTTAGAGTGATTTATCAACTTCGTAACTCGTCGTTTTCCCACATGACGTGGTGTATTTGGTATCAAGGGCGAAGACAGCGCAACTACAAACGAGTGAAATTAAGCAGCCGCCTCTACCAAGACTGCTGTTTGTTCTTCTTGTACCGTTGTTTCCCCAAGTCGATCGCCACTCGTTAAATCAAACTCATACCATTCGTTGTGCCAGTTCAAGCGGAACTTGAGGCGAGTCCAACCTTGAGGAAGATTGGGACAAGCAACAGGACCAAATTGAGTCATGCGGACTCCTCCAAACCCAAAGACGACTGCTTGCCAAACTCCACCCGCACTCGCAGCATGAACTCCTTCTGCGGCGTTACCGCGCACATCTTCTAAATCAACTAACGCGGCTCGCATAAAATGGGTGTAAGCTTCTGCTGTTTGATTTAAGTCGCAAGCAAGAATGGCGTGAATTGCAGGACCTAAGGAGGAACCGTAGCTGTGATCGGTACGGGGGCTGTAGTAGTTCCAGTTGGTTTGCAAAATGTTTTGGTCGTAGCGCTCGCGCAATAAATACATGAGCATCAATACATCTGGCTGCTTGAGAATTTGCTTTTGGTTTGTGGCTTCAATTCCCAAAAGACTTTGCATTGATTTTGTCCGAGGTTCGTATTCAGCTAAGTTGACATCTTCAAGTTGGAAGAAACCCTCAAATTGTTCCATTAAACCAGTGTGCGGATCTTGATTGACATAAAGTTTTTTGGCAATCCACGCCCACTTTTCAAACCGTTCTGCTTCCAAATCAAGTTTTGTTTTCAGTTGTGCTGATTTGTCAGGGTAAGCTTGGCACAACCAATCCCATAGAGCTAAAGCCGATTGTAAATGCCACTGTACCATTAAATTGGTAAAGGCGTTATTATCTACGCGATCGTGATTTTCATCGGGTCCAATGACATCACGGATATCATAACAATTGCGCTCTGGGTTCCACTCAACTCGACTTTCCCAAAACTTAGCTGTATCTAGAATAATTTCAGCACCGCGATCTCTCATCCATTCATCATCACCCGTATACAACCAGTAGTGCCAAACAGCATAAGCTACGTCAGTGCTGATATGCACTTCAATATCACCGCACCAAATACGGATGGGCTCACCTTGTGGAGTGGGTACCCAACGGGGGGTGACTTCATCGCCAGTTGTGGCACTTTCCCAAGCGTACATTGCACCTGTATATCCAGCTTCTTTTGCCTTGCGTCTTGCTCCTTCAATAGTGTGGTAGCGATATGTCAGCAAGTTCCGCGCCAGTGCAGGTTGAGTCAGAGTCATGAAGGGTAGGATAAAAATGTCTGTGTCCCAAAAAATATGCCCGCTATAGGGAAAACCAGAAAGTGTTTTTGGAGGGATGCTGACGCGATCGTCATGACAGGGAGCAACAGCAAGTAACTGGAAGAGGTTGTAGCGAACGGCAATTTGAGCTTTTATATCGCCTTCAATAATAATATCGCTGTCTTGCCACACTTTTTCCCAAGCAGCAATGTGAGCAGCTAACAAAGTACTGTAACTGGGTACTCGATCCAATCTATTTAAGGCAGTGGCAATAGGAGTTTCTGTTTCCCGTGACGTGAAGACGGTGATAATTTTTTCGACTGTCACCGTTTGTTGTGGCGAACATTGGAAAGAGATGGAGGTGTGGGGGAGTGAGGGAGAGGGGGTAGACAAGGTAGACA
>NZ_WJFC01000325.1 GCF_009725235.1 Scytonema sp. UIC 10036 | reverse complement strand
GATGATCGATATACAGCCTACCTAATCCCAAAATCCCAAATCCCAAATCTAAAATCCAAAATCCAAAATCCAAAATCAAAAATCCAAAATCCTAAATCTAAAATCCAAAATCCAAAATCCAAAATCCAAAATCGTATTACTTTTGTGGTTCCAGGTAGTGCTGCCAAAATTGCATAGTAGTGAAATCTTTAAAGGCTTTTTTCCACTCTGCATTGACACTCGACCATTTGAAAGAGTTCTTAATAACAGAAGCCATCCAGTTTAACAAAATATTCAGCCCTGTTTTTTGCTCCAGTTCGTACTGATAGGAATTGGGATTTTCGTCTATAACGTAAAGAATTCTTTTCTTAGCTAACCCTTTACATATAGAGTCTCTTTCTTGTTTTTTAATACCAAATCGAATGATTGCGCTCTCATCTGCAATCATAAATTGTGGTAGTAAATGACCATTCAGTGTTAACAAACCAAGCAATTTTTTAATTTTTCCAACTTTTGTAATTTTATAACCTTCACGACTTGAAACAGAATTACTGACTACAGTTTGATTTTTATAACTTTTGCTAGATGCAAAAATTTTGGAATGCAAGACCTCAGGATCGTTACTTCTAATGAAATTTGGTCCTTGCATATAATCTTCAAACCCTTTGACTACCATTAAAGCAGAATTGTAGTCAAAAATAAATAAATAATAGAGTATACACTGAGTAAATATTTGAATAGTTTTCAAATATTCCATTGAACTGTGAATAGAGTTAGCTATTAAGTGGTTGCGAATGTAGTAGTAGAAATCCCAAATAGGTCTTTTAGCATAAAAGGGTTCGTGCCATACAGCTATAGAGGGAAAAGCGACTATTGCATTATCAAAATGTTCGTTAATTCTTAAACCAAACTCCATGTCATCTATTTTGATAAACAAAGGCAGTGGTAATCCTATTTGTTCAACAATGGTTTTGGAAAAAGCAAAAAACCAAAATCCACCATAATCTATACAATCTTCTAACAAAAGTGAATTGAGTAATGTGTTATTCTGCAAATCAATTTTGTGCTTTAGAGGGTATCCCGTAAATTTATCTTCCTGAACGGTTCCTTCTTCGTCGATGGATTTGTTATATATTGCTCCTGCTTCATACAAAACGTGTTTTTTGTATAAATCCAGCATACTACCAGCTATGGCGAATTCTTGCTTGGCATACTCGTACAAAGCAAAAAGCCTGTAAATAGCCTCGCTGTCTAACTCTATATCATCATCCATAAACAAGAAGTGTGTATAAATCCCTTCTTGCATTGCCTCAATCAGCCCTTTCGTAAAACCACCACTTCCACCAACATTTCGATTAGAGATTAGCTTAACTCTACAATCTTCAAATTCACGTTCGCTTAGAGTTTTTCCATTATCTACTACAAAAACTTTAAAGTTTTTATCCTTTAAAAAGCTGTCTTGCAGAATAGTATTAACTGTCTTTTTTACATAGACTTCTTTTTTGAAAGTACAAGTGATGATAGCCAACGACACATCCCGGTGCTTTTCTTGTTCGGTAGCAACTAACCCTTCAGCAAACAAACCTTTTTCACTAAGACAAGTTATTTCTAGATAAATACGACCAGATTCCTGGTTGTGTTTGAGTTCTGGCAATAATATTTTTACGCTATCTGATAGTTGACATTGCTCAAGTTTCTTATTTAAGATAAGTTCTTTAGCATTTCTCTCAGTTTCTCGATAAACAGAAACTTCAAAATTGCCTTCCAGCTTGAGTAGATAATAGAGCGAACTAAGATTTGTATATTTCGTATAGAATTTTTCGTAAATTGAGTTGAAGTAAGTGTTGAAAGATAGGGTACTTTCTTTATGTAAAGTAATGGAACTGTCGCTTGTATGAAAATCTATGGGTATACCTTTATGAAAATTGAAGTAGAGATTAGATGTTTCAACAGTTTGCGGAAACTGAACTCGGCTGATAACTTGCATGGTATTCCTTCCTTTTATAAGTGTGGTGATTGGAGACTGAGAATTGAAAGCTATTTAGAAAAATTGATATGAAAGCGATATAAAATGTGATACTTGAAAATACCTGGTAACTTTTCCCATAAAACAGGTAAAAAATTAGGGTTTAGTACAGCCTTAATTAACGCAGTTAAAAATGCTCCCTCTTTCAATGCCTGTCTAACTTGATAAAAAGCTCTAGTTTGCTTCATAGTTCTCAGGCGTTTTGATAGAGTACGTTTGAGTTGAGCGTTTTCTTGCGTAAACTCTTGCTGTAAAAGATACAAATTTGTTTTGCAAGCTTGCTCATAAAAATCAACATACTCCTTCATTAAAGAACGAATACGCATTTGATAGAAATAATATGGTTCTGGTACAATAAAAAAACGTCCTCCATTTAATAAACATAGTAAAAAGAGGACAAAATCTTCTTCGTATTTTAAAGATTCATTAAATTGCAGATTGTGCTTAACTAAGAAGTTAAGCTTGATGAGTGGTTTTGTAATACTAAGATATCGATCTACAAAGTAAACCATATCGATTTGTTTGGGCTGATTTAAGTTTAGTGCATTTTTTTCAAAAACTGTTATGCTCCAAGGAGACTCTTCCCCTTCTGGAATTAAATATATATCATCAGCAATGAGATCGGCGTTTTCTTTTTCAGCCAATTGCAAAAGCCTTTCTAATCTTTTTGGTGCGTACCAATCATCTGAGTCAAGTAAAGCAACCCATTCACCTTTTGCCTCTTTTATTGCTCGATTCCGTGAGTAGCTTGGTCCTTGATTCGACTCATTCACTAAAAGTTTAATGCGAGGATCGGAAAAGCTATTAACAACTTCTACTGTATTGTCAGTGGAAGCATCATCTACTACGATTATTTCAATATTCTGCTCGGTTTGAGATAAAGCAGATTCTATTGCTCTTTTAATGTACCTGCTAGTGTTGTAAGCAGGAATAATGATAGATACTTTTGTCATTTGTCATTTGTTAGTGGTTAGTGGTTAGTTGTTAGTTGTTGGTTGTTAGTGGTTAGTGGTATCGGGTTTGGACGGATTTACACTTATTGACTGGAGAAGGCTAACAAAAGTTTCCAAATTTTTTCATTTTACTCAATCTGTGAATTTATAACTAATTTTTTTTAACTTATTACTTAAGGTAGGTATTATATTTTTAGGTTGCATGATATACTGTTTTAAATAATATTTAAATCTCCATCGCAAATGTCTGTTATAAAAAATACTAATTTCATAATAAATTGCTACTTGCCAACGCTGTATCAAAGGAAGGTCTTTTCGGTAATCTCTAAGAACTTTGTCTAAAATTTGATATCCTTTTTGTGGTGTTTGCCAAAGGCTGTAAGTCTTTGTACCTTCACACCTCATCCAGTTTCCCCAAGTTTCATCTACATATCTAACGGTTGCTACTTGCACAGCCCTAAGTAAAAAATCTAAATCCATCGCATAATGATCATCCACTTTATACAAACCTATTTGTTCGTGCAAACAGGTATGATAAAAGTAGGAAGATGGATTAGTTGGGAAATTGTTTACATCTAATCCCTTAAGGACATTAAATAAGCTAAATTGGGATGGTTTGGATATAAAGGTCAAATTATCTTGTGATTCCCACACGTTACAATTTCCCACTAATAATGTTGGTACAGGTAATTCTTTAAAGAGTTCTGAGACACGATTCAATACATTTGGTTCATAATAATCATCCACATTTAAGAATGTTACAATTTCTCCTTTTGCCATTGCAATTCCTTTATTCATGGCATCCGATTGTCCCCAGTCTGTTTCAGAAATCCATCGAATGTGTTTATATTTCTGGGCATATTGTTTAATAATTTCTACGGTTTCATCTATCGAACCACCATCTACAATAATGTGTTCAATCTCTGGGCAATTTTGGTTTATAACAACCTTAATACAGTTTTCAATGAATTTTTGCCCGTTATACACTGGAGTAATGACGCTGATCATATTGTTAAAGTCGCTCACAAAACATCAATGAACACTCAACACTTGTTCGCGTTCTACTTAAGTAAGTCGGCCCTAATAATCGTCATTGGTTTGTAGTTGCGATGCATATGCTGTTCGCTACTACAAGTGTCTCTTCAGTCTATTCTTACTGTATGACTCATTTGTAAAACCTCAAAATCGCACAACACCACACCATCACCTTGCGGTCTCATACCAAGACTGTCAAATTTCAAATTAATTACCTCCAGTTCAAACGCAGCTTCAATATAATCAAAAATATGATTGACTAAAGGGTCTGCTAACCATAAAGCAACTGTATAATTTCCCGGCTTAAGATATAGTTTTTCAATTCTGACTGTAACTAGGTTTTCTCCTTTTTTGAGGTTGATAATTTCTCCAAGTTCCAGAGAATCGGCATTAACTAATTTGTTGCCAAATTGGTCGCAAAGTGTAATACCAAGACTTCCAACATTTCTGGTTGAGTCTGATTCAATAGCTACTACAAATTCCAGTGGTCCATTTGAATAGGATTGAAACTCTACCACTGCGTTCAAGCTGCTGTATTGAACCTTGACAAACCTAGCTTCTTTCGAGCCAATTCGGCTCGATTTTGATACATCAATCCATTGTTTGGGTTGAGCTTTGAAAGAATTACTAGACAGATAGCGTATAACAATACTATCGGTATCACTTTGAGCCAGCAATCGTCCGCGTTCTAGCATGATACATTGCGAGCATAAGCGTTGGATTGCGTCCATATTATGACTGACAAATAAAACAGTTCGCCCTTGATCTTCTGAAACTTCTTGCATTTTGCCAAGACACTTCTTCTGAAACTGAGCATCTCCTACTGCTAGCACTTCATCCACAATCAAAATCTCTGGATCTAAATGAGCAGCGACGGCAAATGCCAAGCGCACGTACATTCCTGAAGAGTAACGTTTAACTGGGGTATCTAAAAATTTTTCAATTTCTGCAAACTCAACAATCTCGTCAAATTTGCGTTGAATTTCTACCTTGCTCATCCCCAGAATGGCACCATTGAGAAAAATATTTTCCCTTCCCGTCAGTTCTGGATGGAAACCAGTTCCGACTTCCAATAAACTAGCAACTCTTCCTTTAATTTGAATTCGTCCTTTTGTTGGTTCGGTAATTCTGCTGAGAATCTTTAGCAGTGTTGATTTTCCAGCCCCATTTCGACCGACAATGCCAACCCTTTCTCCCTGCTTAATTTCAAATGACACATCGTTGAGCGCCCAAAACTCTTGCTTTTGAGATGCTTCTCTTTTAGCACGGGGATTAACAACATTGGCAAGAGATTTTGCCATATTTGTCATTGCCCCGCGAAAGGTTTTGTAAGTATAAACTCCTTGTTCCTGCTGTCCGAGAATGTACTTCTTACTTAAGTTTTCTACCCGAATGACACTATCTGACATCTACGATAAACTCCTACTTAAACCAAGCTTAAATTACATCAGCAAAAGTACGTTCCATCTTGCGGAAGTACCAAATACCACTTAAGAGAAGCAGAACTACAATAACCAGAGACAGCACAAATCCAGGTAGATATATCTGCGATTCACCGCCCAAAATTGCCCAGCGAAAACCATCAATGACTCCTACCATAGGGTTAAGTGAATACAGCAGTTGCCACTGTTCGGGAACATTCTTGCTGCTATAACCTACCGGGGAAATGTACAAGCCAAGCTGCACGATAAACGGCACGACATAGCGGAAATCCCGATACTCCACAGTCAGAGAAGCCAGCCACAATCCTGCACCCATTGATGCTGCAAAGGCTATCAGAATAAATAGCGGTAGTGTTAAAATTCGCCAATCAGGTACAAAGTTGTACCACGCCATCAGTGCTAGCAAAATTATCCCAGAAATCATAAAGTCTACAAAGCTAACAATGACAGCACTTGTTGGCACAATCAGACGCGGAAAGTAGACTTTAGACAGCAGGTTGGCATTAACAATTAGACTGTTACTACATTCAGTTAATGCACTAGAAAAAAACTGCCAGGGTAACATAGCGGCGTACACCAGAATTGGATAAGGTGCATTACCTTCAGTCGGTAGCTTTGCCAAACCTTGAAACACAAAAGTGAACACCAACATGGTTAAGAACGGGCGAATTAACGCCCATGCCATACCAATGACAGTTTGCTTGTAGCGCACCAAAATATCACGCCATGCCAGAAAATAGAAGAGTTCTCTGTATCTCCATAGGTCTTTCCAGTACTGGCTTTCAGTCCGACCTGCTTCAATAATGAGTTCTTCTCTGTTTGCTAACTTACCTGTGTTCATTAACTTACCTATTTTTTTGTTTTTAGAGATTAGACACAGTGCAATTTTGGAAAAATAAGTCAAACTGAAATATCTAAAGAAAACCAAAGGTTTCTATTCTTTTATGTACTTCTTTTTTTCATAAAAACATATCGACTGTTGGGAAGATTTTGTCATTTGTCAATAGTCATTTGTCAATAGTCTGTTCCCCTTGTCTCTCTTGTCTCCCTTGTCTCTAGTCCCAGCCCCTAGCCTCTAGCCTCTAGTCCTAAGAAACGCAGGTGCAGGGAATGGGTGAAGTTTCTCACTCCATCGTAACCTTGCGAGCCAAATAAACGTATCATTGCGATCGCTAAACTCAATCGCAGGTATTTTTCCGAAAACCGCACTTGTGAATGGTGTAATACAGCTTGCTTTTGGAAGTGACTCGCTTTTTTGTAGTCTCCATCATCTACAGATAGCCACGCTAAACCAAGAAAAATGCTGGCATAACACCGATTTCTCAAATACAGTAAATCTAAAGGGACAGATTGAAATGTTTTTTCGATGACTTGACGCAGATCCTGAACCATTTTTTGACGGTTTCTAGAGAAACTGTTGGGAAGTTGTCGGTAGCGGAGGAGAGGTTCTTTAACCACAGCAATGGGATAATGAAAAGCAATGCGAACCCACATATCTAAATCGGGTGCATATGCTAAAGTGCGATCGAACAATCCCACAGTATCAAAACAAGAACGACGCACCATGGGACAACTTCCACTAGAAATCATGTCATTCTCAAGAATCTTATTCCAAGCCTTACCTTCAACATCGGAAGCATAGATTCTTCCTATGGGATTGTTATCTTTATCAACTAAAAGTGTCCAAGTGTACACCATCCCGACTTCTGGATTTTCATCCAAGCAACGGACTTGCTTTTCTAACTTAGTCGGTTCCCACAAATCATCAGCGTCTAAAAAAGCTATATATTCCCCTTGAGCGTTGTTAATTCCCGTGTTTCGTGCTACAGATACCCGTTGGTTCTCTTGGGTAATCAATCTCACTCGCGGATCTGTGACTTGAGAAGCCCACTCAACCACGTTATCTGTACTACCATCATTCACAATCAACACTTCAAAGTCAGAGAACGTTTGCTTCAGAACACTGTCCACAGTTTCTGGCAGATAAGCCATAGCATTGTAGGCAGGAATAACAACAGTAACTTTTGTCATATTTTTACCCCCTTGAAAATTTGGATTTTAGATTTTAGATTTTGGATTGGTTATTCATACTTCTCCCTTGCCTTGAAAATTTTGGATTTTAGATTTTAAGATTTGGTTGGTTATTCATACTTCTCCCCTACCCCCTACTCCTACCCCTACCCCCTAATCAGAAACTCACGCAATTGCTTGCCAATATTTCAGGCGCAAAGTATTCTCTACTTCGACGACGCGCACGCTTTCCTAACTCGCGCCCCCAAGCTTCATCATCTAAAATTTTCCCAAGCGTTTCAGTCAGGGCTTTTATGTCCTCTCGTGGGACGACAAACCCACCAGAAACCTCGCCTCCCTCAAGGATGTCCGGTACACCTGGTGCATCAGCCGCAACAACTGGTAAACCACAAGCCATCGCTTCGAGTGGTGCTATGGGAAAACCCTCTTGTCTGGATGAAAGGGTATAAACGTCAGCCGCCGATAGGTAAAGTCGAAGTATGTCGCGAGAATTGACAAATTCATCTCGCCACATAACACCCCGCAACTGCATATTTGCAATACACTCGCGGAGTTTGTCTGAATCTGGTCCCGTGCCTACCAAAAGGAGTCGCAGATCTCGATCTGGACGATCGCAACAAATTTTCTGCCAAGCTGATGTCAGAACATCTAAGCCCTTGCGATAAAAATCTATCCGACCGTGGCATACCACCACACGGGCATCAAGTGGAATTCCAAGTGCAGCCCGTGCCTCTTCTCGATTCAAACCATACCATGTCATGGTATCCATTGGATCGAAAATCCTAGCTATCTTCGATGAAGGGGCTTTGTAGCGATCGCGCACTCGCTCAATTTCTTTTTGTGTCGAGATAATTACGCCCGTACAACCTTGGAATGCCAGTTGTCGCAAAGGATACTCTAAAAAACTATGAGTTTTATCACCTCCTTGGAAAGTCGCAAATACTGGCAAACGCATCAACTGCCCTAAAAGTACGCAAGCATCAAAGCGGGCGTACTCATACTCCTGACATAAGATTGCCTTACAGTCTTCACCCCTTATCTCTCGTGCAAGTAACGCTAAAGGAGTAGACAAGTAAGTCCCCAGACTCTGGGCAAGATTCTTAAATTTTGTCAGCAGGGAGCGACGAGTGACATTTGAGTCTTGAATGTCTTTAAACGCCTGTCCCTCAGCAGCACCGTAAAAGTTGAGTGCTTTCCGTCGAACCGCACGATAAGCAAGATAGCTTTTAGGAGCTGGTAATACACAAATTGTAGCACCACTAGGCACGTGGGTAAAGCGCGAAACTTCAGTAAAACGAGCGGAAATGCAGAACAATACCGTCCTAACACCTACTCTTTTCAAAGCTTTAATGTAGCCGAACATCCAGCTACCGACAAATTCATTACAATAAGTATCAAAAGAAATATCAATATGATCTAAAAAATCATCAATCAAATCCATACAATGCAATAATGCGATCGCAGGTTCTGCTTGATTCTTTGCATCTAGTGGTTGCTGTTGAATAACATCACGATTCTCTAGGCTTTGATTGGCTAACATTTTCTTAGGGAGTAGGGAGTAGGGGGTAGGGAATAGGGATATTTATACAGAATGAGTAGATTTCTCAAACATTTTGAAACTACGAGTAGCAGTCAAATTTGAAATTTTCCGACGCACAGCATAAGCAAGTTCTAGTAACTTGCTATAGCCATTATTCCCAAACAATTGCAATGCTCTTGCTGCCAAATTCAAGCGGAAGTACTCGCGAGAGTAACGTAACTGAGGATAGTATACAAGAGCTGAGCGACTAAATTGAAGCGCCCGCTTGTAATCTTTATCGTAACTTTGTAAAGCTTTCCAACCCAAACAGAGGTAAGCATGACCGTAACTGCGGTTTTTCAAATATAGTAACTCTTGAGGTACAGAACGGAATGTTTTCTCTATTACAAACTCAAAGGATTGTTGGAGCACTGCCAAATTTTTAGACAAACTCGTAGGAATTTGTCGATAATAATAAAGAGGTTCTTTGATAACGGCAAAGGAGTAATGAGAGGAGATACGAATCCACAAATCCCAGTCTTCAGCAAAATGTAAATTAGGCTCGAATCCACCTACCTTTTCCAAACAGCAGCGACGAACCATCACTGAAGAGCAAGCTATTTTATTCGACTCAACGAGTTCCTTCCAAACTTCTCCTTCTGCAAAAGAAGCCATAACTCTTCCTGTAGGTTTTCCTTTGGCATCGACTAAAGCCATACTCGTATGTACCAAACCAATCTCTGGATTTTCATCCAAACAACGGGCTTGTTTTTCTAGTTTGGTTTGCTGCCATAAATCATCAGCATCCAAAAATGCTATATATTCTCCTTGTGATAAGGCAATACCCGTGTTACGAGCAACAGATACGCCTTGGTTCTTTTGAGAAATTAATTTCACTCGCGGATCTGCGATCTCAGAAGCCCATTGAATGATATTGTCAGTACTACCATCATTAATGATTAACACTTCAAAGTTGGTAAAAGTTTGCTGCAACACACTCTCCAAAGTTTCTGGGAGATATTGCATCGAATTGTATGCTGGAATTACAACAGAAACTTTTGGCATACATTTTGTTAGTTGTTAGTTGTTGGTTGTTGGTTGTTAGTTGTTAGTTGTTAGTTGTTAGTTGTTTGTTGTTAGTTGTTAGTTGTTAGTTGTTAGTTGTTGGTTGTTAGTTGTTAGTTGTTAGTTGTTAGTTGTTAATCGTTA
>NZ_WJFC01000324.1 GCF_009725235.1 Scytonema sp. UIC 10036 | reverse complement strand
TCTTAAAGCGGTGGGCGTAAATACGGACAAAGTAATCATCGGAGAAATCGGTTATTATAAAGATTTCGATAAATTGGTAAATGAGAAAAACCTTCCTGTAATAAAGGATTATCTTAAATTTCACATGATCAACGGAAGCGCTTCTTATTTAAGCGAAAAGCTGGGAGACATGAGATTTGCTTTCTATGGTAAATACTTAAGAGGTCAGCAGGAACAAAGAGCTTTGAACAAAAGAGGTTACGAGCTGATCAATGGAACCTTGGGAGAAGCCTTCGGAAAATTATATGTTGACAAATATTTCCCTGCGGAAGCTAAAGCTCAGATGGTTGAATTAATCGATTATCTGAAGAAAAGCTTTGCCGTACACATCAATAATTTAACGGATTCTTCCAACCAAAGAAAAGGAATGCAGAAGCTAAATAACTCTACGGTAAAGTGCGTTCGGATAAATGGTAGACTACTCTAAATTAATATCGTTCGGAAGCAAAAGAGGAAACCTATACTCAAACCTTGAGATATCACAGAGATGCCAGTACATAAGATTTAGCTAAAATCGAAGCCGGTTGATAATCAGAATGGGAATGAACCGCAGACAGTGAACCGTTATTACAACCCTGTAAAACAAGCGAAACCTGTTCCCTGGACTTGGCGGTTTTTCAATCATAAAGAGATCACCGTTTAATTTGGGGAATTGGCATGTACGGTCACGAAATGAGCCCACGGATTTGATGTACTGGGCGCAGTTTGACCGCAGACGAAAACTCGCTTGTAGAGTGCGGACCCGGAAGAAAAGGAATTCTTCTCGGGGAAGCCAAACTAGAAGCGAGAACCGTGCAATTTCCCTATAGAGCGGATATTCCAAATACAGCGGTTTAATATAACACAAGGATTTATTTGTAAAACAGGAACATCACCCATACATCCATATCCAGCGATATATCAACGCTGGTGAAAATATCGCGGTGCTAAGTTGCGCAGATAAATAATCGGCTTTACCGAGGATGGCTAGCGCTATGTATTGAATAGGACCTACAGGAGACACAAGCCGGATTTCTTACATAGCTCACCCTCATCAGCCTGTTTGCCCCTCGCGATCACGAGTTTCTTTGAGCTGGGCATTTTGGGAAACATTATCCAAGCCGAAAAAATCACACAAGCAATAAACCCACATACAAGCGTTAACTAGAATCTAGCGAATCACTAGTTGCTTCGACATCGGCTTGTTCCTGCGCGGCGTCCTCAGCATAAGTTTGCTCCGCGCTCTGCAATATTAGGCTATGCGGCTTTCAGCTGATATTCACACAAGCCGCCGGTCCATTGACTACAAAGGTTTAGACCTTTAAGCTATGCAATACAATAAAGCAGGGAAGACCAGTTAGAGTCAAAATTGGGCGTGTCATCTGCAAATTTCATGTAATAGAAAACCATCCAAAGACAAATTCAGACAATAACCTTTACAGCATATGGATGAACGCAGTAATCTTATTATGAAAAGGAGATGGCCAAGTTCTCATATCCTTTACTTGCTGAACAGATCCCCTAGCAATTGTACACACTTACCTTCCCCAAATTTAAGTTCAACCATAATAGTTATGAATAAGGCCGTTTTGAAATATTGTGGTCTTTATATCATGAAAAACGATTTTTCAATGAAAAAGCTAAATATCGCCTACAAGTTGCCTTCCCATATCTCCCTGCCTTTTTAAATTTGTGGTACGGCTAAAACTGTGGATATCTCAGAAACCCGAAACGGTGAAAGAAGTTCCGCAGAACCGCCACAAAAAAGAGGAAATAAAAGAAGAAGAATCAATTACGCTATGATCAATCGGTACGTCCGCAGGATGTTTTTTTGCTACGTAAACGGAACGGGTGAAAAAAACCAGATTCTTCAGATAAAGCGAGCTGGGGAATCTTCCAATGCACTCCGGAAAATGTAGATGATGCTTCTAAGATATTTTAATAAAATCTGGCAGAATCGTCCCGCAGGTAACCGAAAGACAGAAAATAAGAATATCCCTATACGATCCTTTAGTACATATTTCAATTGCAAGCAATAAGTTTAACTCCCTCCCGACTAAAATATGCTCTCAAAAACCTTGTGTGACCTAACCACCTCAACGACAACCAGTGATAATCCTGCGTAACCTAATCAAGACATGGCTATTCTAAAAAAAATTCTCTCCCTCGTTGATGACCATCTAGCGGCCAACGTTATTCTTGACTTCCAATAGCTAAACTGCTCCCAGTACCAAAATCTTATTAACGCTGGAGAGTGGGTCCCTCTGACTCGATAAAGAATTCCGAAAATAAAAGTGCCTAATATACTTATATCTGGTGCGGCCCCCACCGAAGATAAGGAATTCCTTCCGCTCTGGATAGAGCGAAGATATTACAGAGGGAATCAAATGTCAAGCAGCCCTAAACTAAAGCTCATCCGCGGCAAAATTTTTAAATGAAATCACAATTTATGGTGGTAAAAATCTGCTGTCTGTCCGAGATATAAGGTATAGAATTGGAATGCCGGCGTTCGTTGAACCGAAAACGCCAAATAATATCTAACTTGCCATTTAAAACAAAACCCCAGCAAAAGCACTTGTGCAGCAAATTTCCTGGAAAACAACACAAGCGGCTTGATAGCACCACCAAAATCCTAAGACGTATATGAGAATGACCAAAGCGTAAAACGTTTCCGAGGAGGCTTCCCGGGTTTGGTTAAAAATGGTGTTAACTCTCTGCAAACAAAGGCGCCAGTATTAAAGAGTGTCAGGTGTTAAACGTGACCCAGGGTATTATCGTGTGATAGGGTCGAGAAGATCCACAACTGACACTAATCGCTGGAATTTTATCGCAATACATACAAAACGAAAGAAGATTGCTCCTTTATTTAAAGAATTAATTTGAAATGATTCAATCTTATCAATGGAAATATGAGTCGAAGATTTCGAGTATGAGAAGCTTGCGGAATGTGTTTTTTAATTTTCTTAATGTATATCTTGTAGGGTCAGAATTTTCATTTTTGCCTGTCTATTTCTTTCATGTTTTTCCTTTTTTTATATCTTGTTTTTTTGTGGTTTGATATTGCTGTTGTGTTTTATTTTTTATGTTTTTAAATTTTCACCCCGGTCGAAAGACAATGGAACGAGAGATATCGCTAAAAAGATACTAGATGTCCTAAGAGATGCACATCAATGATATGGACTGGATGTCTCCGGCTACAAAAAGTTAAAACAGGAAAAATTTCTAAATTCAGGAAATTATTCCACTGGAAAGATAACTCACATTGAAGTGGAATCTCAAACGGTTACAGACAAACCTCAGAATGTTTTGCATGGCAATACCAGAGAGACAACCTGATAAGTAGGAAAACCGGTTGATAAAAAACAGAAGGGGGATGTCCTCTAACAGTGAACGCTTATTACAGGTCCAACAACGAAATCGTTTTCCCGGCAGCAATCTTAGCCTCCTTTCTATAACCCGAAAAGCAGCGATACAAGGAAATTCTGTTGCGCGTTCCCCGACAAAACAATCCGAGAGGCAGCATTCCGGTGGATCGCGGTATCGGGAGAAAAATTTCTCATGGATTCGGACGACAGCGGCTCGAGATCTTCGACGACGGAAACCTAATAACTGGTGGACGGATGAAGACCGTAAAACGTTGATGCTAAAGTAGCCCATTGGCAGCCAGTACAGTGCTTACGAACGGTAAAAAGAACTTTGTAAACGAAATTTACAAGGTGAAAATTATCGAGATCTTTGCGGGTTAGCAGTTGCTTACGACGCGTTCATGATGATATTCTAAAGATCATGGAAATCCGGGACCATCAGCGGCTCTCACGCAAGGGATCAGAGATTCTTAATGAGCTGGGGCAAAAGTGGGAGAAAAAAATCTACCGATCGAGAGATATATGACAATATAATCCAGCCGGATAAAGCAAAACAAAAATTCTAGAGCGGCTCGCAATAGTGACCGAGAATAGACCTCTTTCCTGGTCCTTGTTTTCCATTGGTTCGAAATTCGCGGTAAAGCACACAACACAGGATGGATTCATCAGATCGAAGCTTATTACATACCTCCTAACAGCACAGGCGAGAGCAAGTCTGTACGAAGCCTCAACTAGATGAGATAATTATATAAGCTCGGAAGAAAGAATAAAAATTTTTGGGTAAACAGCCAAAAGAGTTAGAAAAGAGAAACGTATCAGAAACTTTATTTATTTTTTCATAGCGTTAGTCAATACGTAAATGTGATTTCTTGATAATATTTAATGTTTAAAAGTTAAATATTAAAGAAATTCTTAACAAAATTTTGTATGTTACAGTTTTTTTTAAATTTAAACATTGGATTGTCAGTATTTGATGCTGATTAAATACGATTCACACCAAATAGAATCTCAAATAACAATAATTATGGCAATGTTAATTAGGCGTTGCGGAAAGAAGTGGGAAAGTGGATGCCAATGAAGCTATCCAAAACATCAGGAGAATAAATCATTGTGATGTGAGCCAGGCACTTCGGATGAACTTATGTTCCTGAATTGTAACGGTAAAACGTGGAAGACGTCTTCAGGCATTTCCAGCCTTCTGTAAGCGTTCAGCACGAAGACGGAAACGGCACTGTGGTAGAAGAAGAATTCCGTTTTCAGAATCTTGCCAGACTTTACCCAAAAACCTTGACCCAGAAGATACCTCCAGCAACTAAGTATGGAGCAGAACAATATAAATAAAATTGTCCGCGCAGCTTTGAACAAAAATTCTGCGTAATATGCTGGAAAACGATCGCCACACACGCTGGTTACCGTATTGAAATAAGCATATTAGCGTCAAAGCACACGAGAACTTATCACATAACACTAAATATGCGAACGGTGTCGACCACGTATCATGGATAGCAGACCGAATCAGCTTACCGTCATGCTCTACTTTTTGTTCTCTAATACGCGGATTCGTGAAGTGGAAGTAGATACATGACGGCAAGCTGATTAGATATCCTACACCATGATACGTGGTAAATAAAAGATCTTATATTGAGCGTTATTTGATAAGTTCTCGTCTGCTTTCACGCTGATACCTTATTTCAATACCTCAATAACCAGCCTCTGGCGATCGTTTTCCAGCATATTACGCAGCCATTTTTGTTCGAATTCTGCGCGGACAATTTTATTTATATTGTTCCACTCCATACTTAGTTGCTGGAAGTATCTTCTGGGCGCAAGGTTTTTGGGTACCGTCTGGCAAGATTCTGAAAACGGACCTTCGTCTTCTACCACAGTGTGTCGTTTCCATCTTCTAATGCTGAACACTTACAGAAATGCTGGAAATGCCTGTAGACGTCATCCACGGTTTACCCTGACAATTCAGGAACATAAGTTCATCCGATGTGCCTGGCTCACATCACTTATGATTTATTCTCCTGATGTTTTGGATAGCTTCATTGGCATCCACTTTCACACTTCTTTGGCGCAACGCCTAAGTAACATTGCCATTATTATTGTTCTTGAGATTCTATTTGGTTTGAATCGTATTTAATCAGCATCAAATACTGACCATCCAATGTTTAAATTTAAAAAAAACTTCTAACATACAAAATTTTGTTAAGAAAGGTTATTTAATATTTAACTTTTAAACAAAAGGACCGTAAATATTATCAAGAAATCACATTTACACTATTAACTTACGATATGAAAAAATAAATAAAGTTTCTGATACGTTTATCTTTTCTAACTCTTTAGTCAGTTTTCTCAGAGATTCTTATTCTTTCTTCCGGGCTTATATAGGTTATCTCCGTCTGGTTGAATCCGTACAGAAATGCTCTCGCCTGTGCTGAACCAGGAACTCACACCACAAGTATGTAAAAAGCTCCGATTGTGATGAATCCATCCTGTGCGTGCGCTTTACCTTCGAATTTTGAATTTCAATGGATTACTGTAGTTCCTGGGTTTAGAGGTCTACTCCCAGCCACAATTGCGAGCCACTCTAGAATTTTTGAATTTGCGCTTATCCGGCTGGTTTATCTTGTTTTTGTGTCTCAATGGGTTGAGGTTTTTTCTGCTCTTATGCCCCAGTTCATTATGCGCGCGCTGATGAGAATTGCGTGATGCCTCTTATGGTCCCGGATTTCCATGATATTTAACAATATATCCTGAACGCGTCGTAAGCAACTGCTTACCCGCCAAGATCTCGATTATTTTCACCTTGTAAATTTCGTTTACAAAGTTCCTTTTACCGTTCGTAAGCACTGTACTGGCTGCCAATGGGCTACTTTAGCATCAAAGTTTGACGGGCTTCATCCGTCCACCAGCACCGTTTAATGTTTCCGTCGTCGAAGATCTCGAGCCGCTGCCGTATATCGAATACATGAGAAAATTTCCTCCCGATACCCAACGATCCTCCCGAAAACTTTACTCCCGGATTGCCTTTGTCTCAGAACACGCAGGCATAAGGGTGAAGAATCGCTGCCCGGGTAATAGAACGGAACTAAGTTTGCTGCCGGGAAAACGAGAGATCGTTATTGGACCTGTTCTAAGTGATAACATTAGATCATCCATCTTCGGTTTATTATCAACCGGTTTTCCTACTTATCAGGTTGTCTCTCTGGTATTGGAGGCAGAAACAATCTCACTTTGTCTGTAACCGTTTGAAATACCAAAATTCAAAGTAAGTGAATTCCAGTGGAATAATTTCCTAAACTAAGAAATTTTTCCTGTGTGAACTTTTTGTTGCCGGAGAAAACTAGTCCATATAATTGATGTTCATCTCTTAGGTCATAAAAAAGCTTTTTAGCGATAGGGCTCGTTCCCTTGTCTTTCTACCGGGGTGCCAAATTTAAAAACATTAACTAAAACACCCATCTATCTCTTCCCCAAAAAAACAAGATATTCTTCCTGTAGCTGGACTTTGGCGAAAATGCGTTCTGATTCTGATGATATATTTGAGAGAACCTGCGAAAACACACTCCACAAGCTTCGCATACGCGAAATCCGATTCTGCTATCCCCTCTTGATAAGAGGATTCACATAAAACTAAACTTTTAAATAAATATCCATCTTCTTTGGTTCTGCGGCGTACCGTGCGACAAAAGTCCATTCTTTATTGACAGTTCCCGAATCTCGACCCTATCACACTATATCTAAGCTAGGTCACGCACTAGCCCCTGACGCTCTTTCATACTCCCCCCCTGACAGAGTCTTAATACCATAGACAACCATACCCTGAAGTTTCTCCAAGGAAACGTTTTACGCTTTGGTCATTATCATATATGATTAGGACCTCGAATGGCACTATCAAAATTGTATTGTTCTCCTGGAGAGGCAGCACACGTGCTTTTGCTGGGGTATTGAATTAAATCCAAGTTTCGTAGGAAATGACATACCCAGTTCAACGAATAGCATACCAACCCTAAGACCGTATAACTTGTACAGAGACACTATTTTTAACATATAAATTGTGATTTCATTTAACATTTTTGCCGCTAGATGAGCTCGGAGTTTAGGGCTGGTTGACAGGTTGATTCCCTCCCTAATATCTTCGAGTCTATCCAGAGCTTGCAGCAAATACTTAGCTGCCACACTCGCGGTCGTATTTCAGATACAGTCTAAAGGCACGATTATTTTCGGAATTCTTTATCTCCCTCAGAGGAACCCACGTGAAGCGTCCCAATAAGACTGGTACTGCGAGCAGTTTAGCTATTGGAAGTCAAGAATAACTCTTCCCCGCGAGATGGGCGCCAACGATATAGACATTTTTTTAGAATTCCATGTCTGCGATTAGGTTACGAATGATTATCGCCAGGTTGTCGTTAAGATACGCCTAGGTCATGAAGGTTTTTGATAGCATATTTTAGCCAGGAGGGAGCCAAACCGTTGCCGCATTTTCTTTATGTACTAAAAAGAAGGCATAACAGATTCTTATTTTCTGTCCATTCGGATACCTGCTGAACGATTCTGCCAGATTTTATTAAAATATCAAAGAAGCATCATCTACATTTTCCTGAGTGCATTGAAAGACTCCCCAGCTCGCGTTATCTGAAGAATCTGGTAGTTTTTCACCCGTTCCGTTTACGTAGCAAAAAAACATCCTGCGGACGTACCGATTGATCATATACGTAATTGATTCTTCTTCTTTTATTTCCTCTTTTTTTTGGCGGTTCTGCGGAACTTCTTTCACCGTTTCGGGTTTCTGAGATATCCACATTTTTAGCCGTACCACAAATTTAAAAATCACAGCCACCGGAAAGCAAAGTATGCGATATTTAGCTTTTTCATTGAAAAATCGTTTTTGATGACACAAACTTACCACAATATTACAAAACTCCTTATTCATAACTATTATGGTTGAACTTAAATTTGGGGAAAGTAAAATGTGGAGATGTTGGAGGGGATCTTTTAATAAAGAAAACCGCTATGCTGAACTTCGTTATGAATGTTTTTCATCTAAGATTTTGCGTTCTTCCGGTTTTTTGTAAAGTTTATTCTCTTCTTTCACCATCGATACGCTTTGTAGACATGAAATTTTGGGAGAAGCTTCGAATATCCAGAGGAGTCGATCTGGTTTTATACCTGATTGATTGTATTGCATCGCTTAAATGTCTAAACCGGTTGCCCCAGTCAAGGGACCTCTGATTGTGTGAAAAACCGCTGAAAGCCGCATTTCCTTTGTTGCCCGATGATGAGCTCAACTTTTGCTGAGTACGCCGCGCATATCAAGCCGATAATCTAATCCTCTAGTGCTCAACTCCATTCTCTTTAACCCTTGTAAAAGTGGGTTTACCATGTGTGCCTAATTAGAACCGTTCAGACTCCCGGAAATCCCCAGATTAAAGCCACTCGTGTTTGCCAGGGGCAACCAGGCTCTATGAAGGTCCCCTGTCTGAAATCCGGCTTGTGTTATCCACTAGGTCCCGTTCAATCCACCGCGCTAGCCTTCCACGGTTCCCGGTTCGTGATATGCGCAACTTACCACCGCGCCCACCAGCGTGTATCTATCGCTCAATATGGATGTCTGGGTGAACCTCCCATACTACAAATAAATCCTTGTGTTATATTAAAGCGCTGTAATTCCAATATCCGCTCTATAAGGAAATTGCCCGGTTCTCGACGAGAATGGCTTGAAGGAGAAGAATTCCTTTATTTCCGGGTCCGCACTCTACAAGCGCGTTTTCGTATGCGGTCAAACTGAGGCCAGTACAGCAAATCCGTCCCCTCATTTCGTGTCGTAAATGCCAAGGCCCCAAATTATACGGTGAGTCTTTATGATTCTAAAACCGCCAAGTCCACATTAGGTTTCGATTGTTTTAAAAAGAAAAAATAACCGCTCACTGTCTGCGGTTCATTCCCATTCTGATTATCAACCGGCTTCGATTTTAGCTAAATCTTATGTACTGCCATATCTGTGATATCTGAAGGTTTGAGTATAGGTTTCCTCTTTTGCTTCCGAACGATATTAATTTAGAGTAGTCTACCATTTATCCGAACGCACTTTACCGTAAAGTTATTTAGCTTCTGCATTCCTTTTCCTTGGTTGGAAGAATCCGTTAAATTATTGATGTGTACGCCCAAGCTTTTCTTCAGATATGATAATTCACCATCTGAGCTTAAGCTTCCGAGCGGAAATTTGCAACATATAATTTTCGAAGGCTTCTCCAAGTTATGATCAGCTCGTAACCGCTTTGTTCAAAGCTCTTTGTTCCTGCTGCTCTTAAGTATTTACCATAGAAGCAAATCTCATGTCTCCAGCTTTCGCTTAAATTAAGAAGCGCTCCGTTGTCATGTGAAATTTTAAATAATCCTTATTAAGGAAGGTTTCTCATTACCCAATTATCGAAGTCTTTTAATAACCGATTTCTCGATGATTACTTTGTCCGTATTTACGCCCACCGCTTTAAATAAGAGAAGATAACTCTTTACCAATGTTTCATTCAGCCATTGTTCTGGTTGTACTGTAATGTTTTGTCACGGCTTGCTCGTTGGTAAGATAGGTTTTGAGCTATGCGTTTTTCGTAGTCTACAATACCTTTTGCAGCTGCATCACATTTTGTATCCTAGTTCTTTCAGCATAGAAGCTACATATTTTGTGTATTCTGCAATAGCTTCCGTGTTTTTGTCATTCACTTTCTGATAATAATCTCTGCCTAATCCAAGTGATGCATTTCCTAAATAAACGGCGTTCATTTTAGAATCTTTCAGATCTGCATCCACTCCCCATCCGTAGAATGTGTTTTCGCCGTCTTTGGTTACAGAAGTCAAATAATTCTGAAGATCTTTAAGATTTTTAATTGCGTCGATTTTGTTAATATTTGCCTGGATTGGCTTGATTCCGTCTGCATTTCTCTT
>NZ_WJFC01000323.1 GCF_009725235.1 Scytonema sp. UIC 10036 | reverse complement strand
TCCCCCCTTTATAAGGGGGGATTAAGGGGGGTAAAAAGAGATGTCACAGATGGTGGAGTTTTTTCTATGCATCTTCAAAGGTGAAAAAGTGGCTTTCTAAGCAATGTTGTAACCTGAAACTCTTCATTTTTTGTCCGGAAAATCGGTTTTTTAGATTTTATTGAAAATTGTGCAAGACATCAAATGAAAAATTCATCTAGAAGAAGGATAGTTTTATGTCTACCAAAGGTTGAATTATTTCTTTTTAGCAGTCTTTGATTTGAACTGGGCAATACAACCCGCCGAAATTAGTGTATGAACCTCCTTTCAAATACCTCTGTTCTAGGTGGGCTTAAGAGCGCTCTACCTAAAGGCAGCAGCAAAGCTATCGCGACTAAAGAGGGAACGCCAGCCCCAGAAACCTCAACTGAAACCTTTATTCTTGAGTCTAATCACACAGTTTCACCAGATTTGCTAGCAAATCTGGTGAAGCTAAACACCAACTGACTCTTAATCCAGGTAGCCCATAGGTTTTGGAAAGGGTTCCAATTGATATAGCTCATCCATATAGCAAGCCGGAAGCGGGAAGTGGAGAACTGTTATACGTCAGATTGGCAAAAACAGCATTTCAGACTATGTAAGTTCCTACTCGAGCTACCGAATTTATGAGGTCTTTTTGTTCTTCTAACGTTTAGCAAAGTCAGTGGGTTGTTAGGTCTTTAGAGGAGTTTGAAAGTATCAAATATTTTTTACCCCACCCTAACCCTCCCCTTATAAAGAGGGAGGGAACTTCAATTTCTCTTATTCCCCCCTTTATAAGGGGGGACTAAGGGGGTTAATCATGTGGATGAAAATGACAGCTAACCACTTTTCAAACATCCTCTTAGACGGGAATAAACTTTTTTAAGGGTTACCACTACAGATTTACCGCGATTAATAATGAAATTAAGCAGAATTAATCTTTAGCAATAAGTTCAAGATCGTTAGAACCTTAAACTCAAAACTCCATGCAAAACTTTTTCCACTCTGGGGTAACTGTTCAAATATGACATTTTCATCCAGCCATATTGAAGCTCTTACAGTTAAATCTGTGATAAAGAAATACAAACATCATCGTCAGAAAACACAGATTCATGACTCGTTCGGGAATCCATTTGAATTGTTAACTTCATCCTTTTTCCAATTGGTCTGGCTTTCAGTCCAACCACTAAAACTTACGCAAATTTCCTAAATAAAAAGCCTTGCAATACTCTCGCTCTTGTTGATTACTACTTTTTTGTTCACCAGCTTTTGCTTGGGCATCCTTTAATAACTGAATTGCCTCAGCATGACCTGCTGCTAAAGCAATCAAATAAGTGTCCTTCCATCGCGCCCCACGTGTGAAAACATCAGCCTTTTGTTCAATTAACAACTTAAATCGCTCCATCACCCTTCCTGCTGCCAGTTCAAAGGCGTCCAGCCATATTCATCCTGTTGATTAACATTAGCACCAGCCTGAATCAACTTCTTTAACAGCTGCAAAATTACCAGATTTTACTGCATCAATTAACTGCAAATTACTCATGTCAAACCTACCCTATTTGCAAGAAAGTTCACTTCACTTAGTTTTGTTCAATTTCTCTCATTGTTTGTTTTATATAGATGTACCATTTTTAAAGAATGTAGCATACGTTTGAACTAGGTCAAATTTAAAACCTAAGCTGTAATAGAGCCTTAAAGCTCGTTGATATGTACGATTTGTACCAATAAAAAAGTATTTACTGGCTCTCCAAAGTGCTCTAAGCTTGTACATACAACGAATTGCCAAAAAATCTTCCAAAGTCCATTTCCGTAGAACTCAGGTAATAGTGCCAATTCTTCAATAGACATTTCGTTACCCCAAATACGCCCGTAGCAAGAACCAATTATTCTTCCGTCGTATTCTAATCCAACCCAAGTTTTCACGGCATCTTCTTGGTCTTGAGCATTTGTTAACTGCCATTCTTCGAAATTCTCTTAGCTGTCTATTTTTTCTGAGTAAATTCACCTATCATGACAGCATAAGCCTTATTGTATAAGTCAATAAACTCTGATTAAACGATTTTTAACAAAAGAAATTTCGGAATATTTTTAGATAGCTGGGAAGCTCAATTGTTTCAAGTATATTTTGGCTAGCAGTCATTGTTAGCCTGGGTTGCATATCAAAATTTAGTCGGGTAAAAGTCCTGCATAATAAGCATTATGAGACGGGACTTTCATTATTGTCATAACAAGTTCATTAGCAGATAACTGAATAAAACTCAGTTTTTAATCTGTTCAATTGCTGCGTTTAATAATTTGATATCTACTAGACCAGAGAGAAGGAATTATATATTGAATACTTTGTTTTCCATAGTTGTTAATTAGAGAACGACAAAAAGCAATTTTATTGTTTCTCAATTTAATTAAATAAATTGGTTTCATTGTTTAATTTTGTTTTGATGAAAATTAATAAATGCATCATCTCATGAGGTTGAAAGAAAGTATTTGGAAAATATCTCATAAGCTGTTTCTTTAAATTGTGCATAATAATCCGAATATTCAGTTTTTCTCTACTTTTAGAAAATTGATAAAATTTCTTGCTTCTTATAAGGACTATATCATACATTTTATAAAAAAAAATATTGCTTTTGTGAAAATTTAGCAAATTGAACAATGACATAATGAAATATTAAATGAAATTATATATGGCGTAATTATGTACTTCAACTAAATACTATAATCAATGATAAAAACATTTGTCATGGGTAACTTGCAAAGCTATTTTCTTTGTATCATATGAGCGAAATATAATGATACTCTACTATTAAATATTTCTAAAATAAATAAATTTTGTGGTGAAAGGGTATTCAGCTTAAATCTCTAACTAAAGAAGATGAATTCTGTATTCAAGTTTATTCAATTATATTGCAAACAATTCTCAAGAAGTGCAACGTTATTTGGATGGCGATCGAGGATGCTAAGGCGTGTTTCAAACTATAACCACAAAATAATGGGGCGATGCGGAACCGCCCTGCGCGAACGCAATCATAGCTGTATAATTGGCTGCCAGTTTTTACATATATGGTAGTAAAAGTTTTAACTTCCCACTGTTCGTTACTTAAATCCCTTGGTTCATAATTATAACAATGCGATCGCCTCCTTGTTCAGGATACAACGAGTTTGAAACATGCCCTAGCTGTCAAGGTGAACTTCTTAGCATTAGCCAAAAGTTGTACGGTTGAAAAGTATCGATGCGAAGGTTCAACAATGTTGAGCGCTCTTTCTTGGAACCTCTGTCTGTTCGAAAAAAGCGCCAAACGCACTTTAGCAACTAAATCTTAGAAAACCAGAACAAACTGTTCCTTAGAGAGACTGAAAATTGTCTATTGTTGCAAGTTCAATAGCAATTATCAACCTCGATAAGTTCTTTAAATTTCATCAATCAAGTAAAAATCGAAACAACCTGCCTCAATTCTAGGTCCAGCACTGCTAATACCAGTTCTCCATGAAGATCACTTAATTTCAACACCCAAACTGCCAAGACGCCAAGAGCGCCAAGAGAGAAATTAATCATTTAGTGCAAGTTTATAGAGAATGGTATTATCCGCTCATTCTTGTCACATTGACAGGGCTATTCTGATTAAATTAGCTTCAGTGTATCCTGAATCAGAGCTATTCACGATCAATTAAACTTTAATAAAGTCGAAATATCTATGAGAGAGCCAAATCTTTAAAGAATTCAGCTCAACAATCTGTAATTGAAAATTGTAAGCGGTCGCTTCAGTTTGAGTGACAGTTTCAAAATCAAAGGTTCGAACTAATGGCTCGTCACTTAAGGAATATGAACTTCAGCAAAGCTAGATAATAAGCTTGCTCCATAACCTCTACGTTGACCATTTCTCCTGACATAGACCGGCTTCTATTGTATACCAATAGAGGTTTATCAAGTTGCGTCTTTGATTATCATTTGCTACAAGCATTTTTTGACGTTATGTTTTCTAAAAAACGGTTATATAAGGGTTAGTGACAAGTGGCAATGCCCAAAAAACATCATGCCACATATCAGAATGGTGTCAAAATCAAATGATTTATTCACGGAGAATTAAGTTAACTGGAAATTCTTTATTTGCTAACTCGTAAAATACTTTAGAGTCAATCATCCAATAACAGGAACTATTTTCCAACTTACCATCCTATCTAAATCCTCGGAAACCTTTTCTAAAGTTGGTAGTTTGAAATCAATTTTTTAAGATATCAAGACCGAAAATAAACTCTTTGCATGCTTTATATGAACAACGTTTATTGTCTTTCAAACAACTTGTTCCAAATAGAGCACCGTTGCTCGTTGGCAAAATATTTCTGAATACAATTGTGTCTCCATGACGTTTCATCTCCTTAGAAAACTTACTTTGATGCTGAGTACTTACTTGTTAATTTTTGCAAAACATGTTTACAAATAAGCTTCTCTTTTTTTACAAAATTATCTCTTGAAAAAGCTCGATAACAACATTTGAGCATAGTTCAAGTTGAATAACTAAATAACAAAATATTACCTCTATAATCTAATTTTTTCTCAAATTAATACATTAACAAAACATGGGTCTAGCATCTTAATACCTGCAATTACTTCTCGATTCTTCGCTGTACTTAGATGCAAGTGATATATGACTTTAAGCAGAGTAAGGCTTACACCTTCTCCTACTTAATTTTCTGAGTGCTCAGCACCTCTGCGATTACTTAAGAAACTTTTCAAACTCTCGTGTAAGCCCTAACAATTTTTATAACAAGGAAGTCTACAAAATTATTCAAACCTTCGCTCACTGTCTCTGACTTTCAAACAACTAATAATGAGGGAAAGTATTGCCATCTGAATTAAAAAATTGTGATTTTCATTGGAGACAAACACTTAACTTCTTGTGTAAAGCTATTTATCAAAAGTTTAGGCGTTCGTCTCTTTAATCATCCACAATATTTAGTAAATTATAAACTCTAATTTTATAAATCAGCCCTTAGATAGAGTTTAAAAACAGTGATTTTACAGATTAGATTTCTTTAGTTCAAATTGGCGTTACGATAAGCCTTTGTTTATAAAAGACATCTGAAGAAATTTTTGAAAGCCGCTCTTAGAGGATGTTTGAAAAGTCATGATTGATGTATTAAATATTTTTTACCCCATCCTCTTAACCCTCACAGCTTGTAAAGGGGATGGAACAGAATTTCTTGTTTCATCCCCCTTTACAAGGGGATTAGGGGTAATTCATTGTGATTAAAAGCCACAACAAACAACTTTTTTTAACATCCTCTTAGAGGATGTTTGAAAAGTCATGATTGATGTATTTAATATTTTTTTAACCCCACTTAACCCTTTCCTTGTTAAAGGGGAGGGAACTGATTGTAAGGGGAGGGAACGAATTATTTCTTTGTTTCCCCCTTTAGCAAGTGGGGTTAGGGGGGGTAAGAAATCATAGTTTTGAAAGCCTAACATAAATCATGGACTTGTTCTAAACATCTCTTAGAGGATGTTTAAACAAGCCATTGTTTTATGGTTGTGCTTTTAAATCACATGATTCTCTCTCTCCCCTCCCCTAATCCTCCTTGACGTAAAGGGGGGAAACAAAGAAAAAATTCAGTTCCTCCCCTTTCATCAAGTTCCTCTCACCCTTTAAGCAAGGGAAGGGTTAAGGGTGCGGGTAAAAAAATATTTTAATACATCAATCATGATTTCAACCATCCTCTAAGAGGATGTTAAAATTAAAGTATGTTTGTTGTGGCTTTGTAAATCACATGATTCCCTTAATCCCCTTGTAAAGGGGGATGAAACAAGAAAAGATTCGGTTACCCATGCCCCTTTACAAGGGATGGGTTTAGAGGTGGGGTAAAAAATATTTAATACATCAATCATCATGGACTTTTCAAACATCTCTAAGAAGCGGCCTTTCAAAAATTTTTCAGAATGTCTTTTAATAAACAAAGGCTTTCGTAACGCCAATTTGAACTAAAGATCTATCTGTAAAATCACTGTTTTTAAAACTCTATCTAAGGGCTGATTTATAAAATTAGAGTTTATAATTTACTAAATATTGTGGATGATTAAAGAGACGAACGCCTAAACTTTTGATAAAATAGCTTTACACAAGAGTTAAGTGTTTGTCTCCAATGAAAATCACAATTTTTTAATTCAGATGGCAATACTTTCCTCATTATTAGTTGTTTGAAAGTCAGAGACAGTGAGCGAAGGTTTGAATAATTTTGTAGACTTTCCCTTGTTATAAAATTTGTAGGGCTTACACGAGAGTTTTGAAAAGTTTCTTAAGTAATCGCAGAGGTGCTGAGCACTCAGAAAATTAAGTAGGAGAGGTGTAAGCCTTACTCTGCTTAAAGTCATATATCACTTGTCATCTAAGTACAGCGAAGAACGAGAAGTAATTGCAGGGTATTAAGATGCTAGACCCATGTTTTGTTAATGTATTAAATTTGAGAAAAATTAGATTATAGAGGTAATATTTTGTTATTTAGTTATTCAACTTGAACTATGCTCAAATGTGTTATCGAGCTTTTTCAAGAGATAAGTTTTTGTAAAAAAGAGAGCTTATTTGTAAACCATGTTTTGCAAAAATTAACAAGTAAGTACTCAGCATCAAAGTAAGTTTTCTAAGGAGATGAAACGTCATGGAAGACACAATTGTATCTCAGAAATATTTTGCCAACGAGGAACAGTGCTCTATTTGGAACAAGTTGTTTGAAAGACAAATAAACGTTGTTCATAATAAAGCATGCAAAGAGTTTATTTTCGGTCTTGATATCCTTAAAAATTTGATTTCAAAACTACCAACTTTAGAAAAGGTTTCCGAGGATTTAGATAGGATGGTAGGTTGGAAAATAGTTCCTGTTATTGGGATGATTGACTCTAAAAAGTATTTTACGAGTTTAGCAAATAAAGAATTTCCAGTTAACTTAATTCTCCGTGAATCAAATCATTTAGATTTTGACCCACTTCCTGATATGTGGCATGATGTTTTTGGGCATTTGCCACTTGTCACTAACCCCTTATATAACCGTTTTTTAGAAAACATAAGTCAAAAAATGCTTGTAGCAAATGATAATCAAAGACGGCAACTTGATAACCTCTATTGGTATACAATAGAAGCCGGTCTATGTCAGGAGAATGGTCAACGTAGGGTTTATGGAGCAAGCTTATTATCTAGCTTTGCTGAAGTTCATTATTCCTTAAGTGACGAGCCATTAGTTCGAACCTTTGATTTTGAAACTGTCACTCAAACTGAAGCCGACCCTTACAATTTTCAATTACAGATGTTTGAGCTGAATTCTTTTGAAGATTTGGCTCTCGTCATAGAGTATTTCGACTTTATTAAAGTTTAATTGATCGTGAATAGCTCTGATTCAGGATACACTGAAGCTAATTTAATCAGAATAGCCCTGTCAATGTGACAAAATGAGCGGATAATACCAATTCTCTATAAACTTGCACTAAATGATTAAATTTCTCTTCTTGGCGCTCTTGGCGTCTTGGCAGTTTGGGGTTGAAAATTAAGTGCATCTTCATGGAGAACTGGTATTAGCAGTGCTGGACCTAGAATATTGAGGCAGGTTGTTTCGATTTTTACTTGATTGATGAAATTTAAAGAACTTATCGAGGTATGATAATTGCTATTGAACTGCAACAATAGACAATTTTCAGTCTCTCTAAGGAACAGTTTGTTCTGGTTTTCTAAGATTTAGTTGCTAAAGTGCGTTTGGCGGCTTTTCTGAAACAGACAGAGGTTCCAAGAAAAGAGCCTCAACATTGTGAACCTTCGGCATCGATACATTTCAACCGTACAACTTTTGGCTAATGCTAAGAAGTCACCTTGACAGGGCTAGGGCATGTTTTCAAACTCGTTGTATCCTGAACAAGGAGGCGATCGCATTGTTATAATTATGAACCAAGGGGATTTAAGTAACGAACAGTGGGAAAGGTTAAAACCTTTACTACCATATATGAAAAACTGGCAGCCAATTATACAGCTATGATTGCGTTCGCGCAGGGCGGCTTCCGCATCGCCTCCATTATTTTGTGGTTATAGTTTGAAAACACGCCTTAGCATCCTCGATCGCCATCCAAATAACCGTTGCACTTCTTGAGAATTGTTTGCAATATAATTGAATAAACTTGAATACAGAATTCATCTTCTTTTAGTTAGAGATTTAAAGCTGAATACCCTTTCACCACAAAATTTATTTATTTTAGAAATATTTAATAGTTAGAGTATCATTATATTTCGCTCAATATGATACAAAGAAAATAGCTTTTGCAAGTTACCCATGACAAATGTTTTTATTCATTGATTATAGTATTAGTTGAAGTACATAATTACGCCATATATAATTTCATTTAATATTTCATTATGTCATTGTTCAATTTTGCTAAATTTTTCACATAAGCAATAATTTTTTTATAAAATGTATGATATAGTCCTTATAAGAAGCAAGAAATTTTATGAATTTTCTAAAAGTAGAAAAAACTGAATATTCGGATTATATGCACAAATTTAAAGAAACAGCTTATGAGATATTTCCAATACTTTCTTTTCAACCTCATGAGATTGATGCATTTATTAATTTTCATCAGAAACTACCATATAATGACAATGAAACAATTTATTTAATTGAAATTGAAAACAATAAAATTGCTTTTTGTCGTTCTCTAATTAACAACTATGGAAAACAAAGTATTCAATATATAATTCCTTCTCTCTGGTCTAGTAGATATCAAATTATTAAAGCAGCAATTGAACAGATTAAAACTGAGTTTATTCAAGTTAGTCCTGCTAATGAACTTGTTATGACAATAAATGAAAAAGTCCCGTCTCATAATGCTTATTATGCAGGACTTTTACCCGAACTAAATTTTGATATGCAACCCAGGCTAACAATGACTGCTAGCCAAAATATACTTGAAACAATTGAGCTTCCCCAGCTATCTAAAAATATTCACGAAATTTCTTTTGTTAAAAATCGTTTATCAGAGTTTATTGACTTATACAATAAGGCTTATGCTGTACATGAAGGTGAATTTACATCAGAAAAAATAGAGCAGCTAAGAGAATTTCGAAGATGGCAGTTAACAAATGCTCAAGACCAAGAAGATGCCGTGAAAACTTGGGTTGGATTAGAATACGACGGAAGAATAATTGGTTCTTGCTACGGGCGTATTTGGGGTAACGAAATGTCTATTGAAGAATTGGCACTATTACCTGAGTTCTACGGAAATGGACTTGGAAGATTTTTGGCAATTCGTTGTATGTACAAGCTTAAGAGCCACTTTGGAGAGCCAAGTAAATACTTTTTTATTGGTACAAATCGTACATATCAACGAGCTTTAAGGCTCTATTACAGCTTAGGTTTTAAAATTGACCTAGTTCAAACGTATGCTACATTCTTTAAAAATGGTACATCTATATAAACAAACAATGAGAGAAATTGAACAAAACTAAGTGAAGTGAACTTTCTTGCAAATAGGGTAGGTTTGACATGAGTAATTTGCAGTTAATTGATGCAGTAAAATCTGGTAATTTTGCAGCTGTTAAAGAGTTGATTCAGGCTGGTGCTAATGTTAATCAACAGGATGAATATGGCTGGACGCCTTTGAACTGGGCAGCAGGAAAGGGTGATGGAGCGATTATTAAGTTGTTAATTGAACAAAAGGCTGATGTTTTCAACGTGGGGCGCGATGGAAGGACACCTTATTTGATTGCTTTAGCAGCAGGTCATGCTGAGGCAATTCAGTTATTAAAGGATGCCCAAGCAAAAGCTGGTGAACAAAAAAGTAGTAATCAACAAGAGCGAGAGTATTGCAAGGCTTTTTATTTAGGAAATTTGCGTAAGTTTAGTGGTTGGACTGAAAGCCAGACCAATTGGAAAAAGGATGAAGTTAACAATTCAAATGGATCGAACAGTCATGAATCTGTGTTTTCTGACGATGATGTTGTATTTCTTTATCAAGATTTAACTGTAAGAGCTTCAATATGGCTGGATGAAAATGTCATATTTGAACAAGTTACCCCAGAGTGGAAAAAGTTTTGCATGGAAGTTTTGAAGTTTAAGGTTCCTAACGATCTTGAACTTATTGCTAAAGATTAATTCTGCTTAATTTCATTATTAATCGCGGTAATCTGTTAGTGGTAACCCTTAAAAAAGTTTATTCCCGTCTAAGAGGATGTTTGAAAAGTGGTTAGCTGTCATTTTCATCACATGATTACCCCCCTTAGTCCCCCCTTATAAAGGGGGGAAATAAGAGAAATTGAGTTCCCTCCCCTTTATAAGGGGAGGGTTAGGGTGGGGTAAAAAATATTTGATACATCAATCATGACTTTTCAAACA
>NZ_WJFC01000322.1 GCF_009725235.1 Scytonema sp. UIC 10036 | reverse complement strand
GATAAGAGCCACAAAAATTCGTCAAGAGATAGCAAAAATAGCTGAAACAGCAGTCAATCTTGAAAATTTTTTACAAGAGTACTTTAGTCCATTTCAATCTTTAATAGATGAAGTGGTAAAATTAGATGCAGATTTTTACGCAACTGTAGGGGAAATTAAGAATTTAGCAGATAGTGCTTTAAATTCTCCCTTGAATTTATTAAAACTAGAAGAAACAGATACAATTTCTGACAAGTTTCTCGATATATTAGTAGTAAGTTACGAAAAAAAACATAGATTAAAAGATGCTTTTAATAAATCTCAATTCTTAGATGAAAAATTTCATAATTTTGAACTAAGTGATGATATCATTACTTTAGATAAAGTCATTGACTCAATATCTAATTATACGTCAGATCGACTTGTCATTCAAAGAAAATTGCTGGGAATAGAAGAGACAAATGTTGTTGCTACAAATTCTATACCTTCTCTTGAAAAAATAGAATTGGTAGACACAAGCAATAATGATGTTACATTGATAAAAGAATTTCCAAGCAGTAGAAATATCGATTATAGTCAACTACAGAAGCTCCTCGAACAGTACAAGTGGAAAGAAGCCGATATTGAAACTGCTAAATTAATGCTAAAAATCATGGGTAGAAATGATTGGAATGAAGTTTACAAAGAAGATATTAATAACTTTTCTTGTACAGCTCTTCATACCATCGATCGCCTTTGGCAACAATACAGCCGTGGTTATTTCGGCTTTAGTATTCAGCAAAGTATTTGGAGCGAAATAGGTGGTCAAGTAGATTATGAAACAGAAAAGAGACTTGGCGATCGCCTTGGTTGGCGAAAAGAGGGAATCTGGTTAGAATATGACCAACTCACTTTTAATTTATCCCCCATGACACCCATGGGACACCTACCGGTCAAATGGTTACATTATGACCAGAATCTTTTTGAGCTATCCCTAAATTCATCTGCGGAACCCCTTTCAATGGGAGCTTGGCGGGTCGGGTCATGGCTTGTATGGCAGATGCACTTATTCTTTTCACGTGTAAAAATTTGTAACGATACTTTCTTATGACTAACAATCGCTCAAAAATAGAGCTTATCAAGAATATGAATCTCTCAGATGTAGAAATAGAAATTTTACTTTTTGGAAAATGGCGTTTTAATACAGATTGGGAAAAATTTTCTATCTCATTTAAAGATGATATGACTTATGAACAAACCAGAATTCAAACATTCTTTTTATCCAAACCAAGAGAATTAATAACAGGTAATAAATTTACTGGCGTGTGGCATATAAATGACAGAAAATTGTGTTTAATTGTTAAAACTGTTCCTAAGTCATTTTTCAATTTCCAGTTACCAGTATTACCTAAAGTACATCTTGCAGATATGGTAGCTAGTGTTAGTTCTTTGCTGAGAACAGAAGTGTATGAAATTATTCAAATCAATAATTCTTACTTTCTAGCAAGAGATGTAGATAAATTCCTTGTTGGGACAAAGGTAAGTTAATTCCTTTCAGCTTTTCCGATAATTTTTATGCCGAAAACTTTTAAAGTTTGACCTTGCTCGCTAACAGCGAGCGAAGTCAACTCTTTGCCCAACAGATAAAAACTCCCAGCAATACTGACAGATCTATATACCTCATTCTTTGCTTTGTTAAGTGTTATGGTTGCATTTTTCTTATTGTTAGCTCCTTTGAGGATGAAAAGACCACCAAAATTGAAGCTACCAGACACAGTTAATCTGGAGCTATTAACGCTAGCAGTGACGTTAGCAAAATTATAACCTAGAAACTTGAGGTTTCCCGCAACACTAGCAGAGTTATCAATGTTACCATTAGTCTTTTTGTTGAAAGTGACTGTAGCACCACTGAAAGCTAAAATACCAAAATTGAAATTACTGTGAGCTTGAAATCCGCTTTCATTGAGGCTAATGCCTGATGAAGTGAATTGTTTGCCAAGGAGAGTAATATCTCCAACACCAAAAAGCTTTTTATTTGTTAAATCGACTTTGAAACTAGGAACGTTCAGCTTCACAACATCCCCTAAACCGAGAGAACCGTTATCAATGGTGACGAATGAAGTATTAGAAGTGTTAAATGATAAAGTACCGCTCCCTAAAGATTGATTAAAAGCAGTAATATTTCCTGTTCCCGACGCACTCTTATTTGTCACGTTAACCGTGAGAGTTGGAAGATCGACAGTCAAGAAACCTGCTAAATTCAGCTTGGTGTTCTTCAGAGTCAAACTATCCCTGGTAAAATCAAACGTAGTACCTGCTAAAGTATTTCCCAACACTAAAATCTTTCCAATACCACTCCCACAGCCAGATTCAAGCTCAATACTAAGGGTATCAACATCAATAGCTAACAGATTGACCAAACTCAGGTCAAAGTCTTTAAAGATGACATTGGTAGGCGTAATCTGAAATTCAACCTTCGCAATTTCATTGTCAAAAAACTTAACGTAACCATCCCCCATAAGATATTGCTCATTAGGCGTTACTTTCAGAGCTAAATCTAAACAATCGTCATTCGTTCCGCCAATTTTCAGAAATCCTAAATCGATTTCAGGAACATTCAAAGAACCCTCAACTTTATTGAAAGTTTTGTCACCATAAAGGGTTAAGGTCGCCTCATGTCCCCAAGCAGTCATCTTGCCATTAATTTCCAACCCTTCTGATATCGGTTGACCTGCAATTGTCGTTGGGAAAAGAACATACTTTACTAAGGGATCGAGTTTTCCGTCTCCATGGCGATCTATGGATTCGATGTTTAAGTCCAAAAAGGTATTTAAAAATTCTAATGTTTTGTTTACTAAACTGATTGAGGAACTTGCTTGCTTCAGAACACCAGAAGCGATTGGTCCTTGCCACAAATCGACTAAGTTAACTGGCTCATGGGTCGTTAAAAGAAAAGCTAATTTCTTAGGATCGTTAGTGTCTAAGAGAAATGCTACCTCAAGGTCTACTTCTTGCCATTTTAAATTTCCAATGAAACCAAAGTTATCGAAGTAGGGAGGTAAATAAGTTCCACCTCCTTGAAAACCAATATTGCGAAGTTCAGTTCCTACCAAGCCATAGGGATTACACCAAGAGTTTTTACCTTCTTGAAAGAAGCATGCGGTTATGGATTCGGGTTCGAGGGCAAGTTTGCCAGCAAGAAATAATACAGGTTCGTCTTTTTGCGTGGGATCGTAGCCTTGGATAGCCAAGTTTCCGGTTACTCCAAAACTTGGTTTTAAATCAGATCCAATATCTAACCCTAAAAGCAAATTACTAAAAGTAGCATTAAAATCATTTAGGGAATATAGCAGAATATTTCTTGGAATATTACCCGTTAAATTAACCAAGCCTACAGGATTAAAAGTAATATAAACCTTTAAGCAGGTAACTCCTAACTGACTGTGAATAAAATTAGCAAAATTTGCATGGAGATTCTCAAAATTAACATCTCCAATCAAGTTAATTCCTTTGCTTAAACTAATCGATCTAGTTCTGAATGGGTGAAACAATGACTGAGGTGTTATAATCAATTCTGGACTAATTAACTTCAAGCTGTTAATAATAGGAATTCCATTTGTTAAGCTGCAAATCAATATCTTTAAAAATTATTGATACAATGTGATTTTGTCGTCAAATGTTAATTCAAACTTTGAGAATTTATTAATCCTTTAAATCAATTCGACTTCTTTATCTTTTTTAAAAAAACCGAATTTTGGTATGATAGTTGGATTTCATGTTGCCAAAATGCCGTCGATAATTCCATCAATTGCATTTTCATGTATGGAACATCAGCATCAAGATCAAAAATATCCTCTAATTTAAATTAAAATTATGACAAATTGTAAATAAATCCCGAAGGTGAGAAAACTAAGCTACATTTTCTAAAGACTCAAGTTTTAATTTGAGAGCCTCAGTAAAGTAATCCTCCTAAATAGTTGAATAAATTAATAATATTCTTGGATTAACTCAGGAATAGTAACTTGATAGGACAGATTTCTTGTATCAACTCTATAATAATTAAGACTGGGATTCCACACAGGAAAAACAATAAAGCTATCGTTAATTTTCTTAAACCTAAGTTAAGAACAAGTTTCCACCATCCCCGAATATCACTTCTCCAAGAAGTTAAGTTGAGAAAGTCACTGCCAAGCTGTATTCAACATAGCTACTGTTGCTGCTGCTAGAACTCACTGACATAACTGGCAATGGCTCAAGACTATTTAATAACCTCGTGATTTTTCTTGCTATCGGCAGGATTTGAGTATCAAAACTCGATTTATGGGTTGAAAATCTTTAATAGTAAGAACTGGATTATTAATCATATATAAATGCTCGGAGATATTCATGTTGAGAATGAACTTGGTAATCAAGATAATTTAACTGTTAATATTCTGCTTTTTAGTCTACTCAAAAAAAATTTTTCATCTATAGTCTTGTACTGCAAGTTCATGCTCTTGTTCCGGAACGAGAGAGGAAAATTGTGTTACTATCAGAATTAAGTGCAACCACTACCAATACTGGTCGCTTAAGCCTAAAAATACGAAAACACGTAGTTGGGGAGCACCTGACCGTGTGCGTGGCGCGAATGCGCATAGGAGGTTTCCCTCCGCACCTTTACTGGCGTTTGAGGAACAAACCCAACAAATGCGATAATGTTGGTTTCGTTCCTCAACCCCAACTACGTAATTTGCTGTTTTTATGCAAAACCTACGCAGTATTGCATTCAATGCTGTCGGCATAGCCCACTAAATGCAGGAGTGGAATTTGAGAATGGAAAGGAGTTGCTACAGAAAAGTTACAATTTGTTATTTTAATTCATAAAATTTCAAAATTCTTAAATATCTTAATATCTCGTTAAATATCTCTTAAATATCTAACTATCCCTTAAGAGTGTTAAGTGTTTTAACTGTTTTGAAGGTCTACTTAACTATCCACAGAACGTCTTAATCGCTATTGCATTTGATAGAGGAATAATGTGCGATCTCGCCATTGTTTCCTTTGTTTGCAGCACAAATCCATGCTACTTCAAAAAGGTATTTTCTATGACCTTCAAAGACAACACAGTTCATACTTAGATAAGTAAAGAGAAAAACATGAAATTAACGAAAACAGCAAATAGAATCTTACAGGAAAATGGCTAATATTTATCCAGAGCTTTTCTCAACAAAAGAAGTCGAGGCAATGCGGCTGCTGTCGATGATTTGACAGCAAAAGATACACCAGGACGGATTTTAGAAAAAGATAACAAAACAGTGCGTGCTCTTCACGGATGCCACACTACACAAAAATTTTCGATTCCTTGGTGCATCCCAGTCTTCTAACATCTGCTTGTGAAATTCTCAATAGCGATGTATACGTTTACCAATTAAAATCAACTTTAAAGCGCTTTTGGAGAGATTTGTGGCGTGGCATCAAGACTTATATATTGGGGCAAGAAGATGGTATGCCATCACGAAAGCACTAAGTGTAGCAGTTTTTTTGGATGAATTTAATGAGTTTAACGGCCTATGTATTTCATTCCGGGTTCTCACAAAGAGAGCTTGTTTCACTTGGGACAAACAGGACATCTGAAGTTATAGTCAACAAAACGATTGGAATCTAATTTCAGAGCTACTCTCAAGTACTCCTCAGTAAAGAAACGATCGCCACACTAGCTAATGAAAAAGTATATCGCACAAAAGGTCCTTCAGGGTCTGTCCTTTTCTTCATTGTAATTTAGTACATGGATCGGCACCAACATTTCTCCCTAGACCGCAGGCTCCTGATTATCTCCTACAATAGCATCAACAATATACAAACTTCAAGGGCACCAGACAGAATTCTTGGTGAGCCGCGACTAACACCACTACAGCCTTACTTGACAAAGTTTTAATTTAACCACATCAACATGAATACAAACGTACAAGACAATTTAAATTCACTGAAGTGTACAGATTGAGCGTATTCACAACCTACTCCGAGGAGTTCCAACGAGCTTCTTGTCTGTGAGAAACCGTTATCATCACTGGAGGAATGAGTGGTGGAAAGCACTGTCTCATGGACTCCTGATTACCTCAGTACTACTGTAGGCAATAGACAGTTGATGTTATGTTTCTCAAGTATGGAGTTCATGGGCGATACTAAACAGGATTTGCTTCGTTAAGAAAACAATGAAGTTCAGTGACTTCATGAGTGTCTTCTGGAAAAAAACAGATCCACGAGTAATTCTTATATCTCCAGGGTCAACCAATGACAACATTATTTCCAGAACTCGTTCAAGAAATCGAAACTCCAGACTACTTTGACAAAAAATTGTTGTTGTTATAAATCTTGGTTAGGCGCTCATGGTAATATTCCCACTATACATTATGATGCATCGCATAATCTATTAGCTCAATGTAGCGGTCGAAAGCGGATTTTTCTTTGACCAAAACAAACTTTTCTCTATATCCTTTTCTGCATATTCAAAAATACCACATCTTAGTCAAGTTAACATTGATGAACCAGATTTTGAGAAATTTCTAAATTCTCAAAAGCGAAGTGCATAGAGTGTGTTTTGAACTCGTGGAGATGCTTTTCATACAGTTTTGTGGTGGCATCAAGTATACTCTTTCGACACGCTAAACATTGGGTAAACTTCTGGTGAAGGAAAATTGAACAACTACTTTTGACATATTCTGGATGCGATTATTAGCACAAATACCCGCTTTTTTCTGGCAGGAGTTTAGGAATAAGTGTAATTCTACTTCGAATCCTAAATAACGACAACATATAGCGTTCCTAAATGCCCCCAAACAATCTTGTTCTTACTGACATAATAACAGTTAACAGTTAACCGTCTAAACGAAAGTTTGTAACTCAAATAGGATGGTGATAGAAGTGTTTAGTGAGAAAACAGTACCCAGACCTAAAAAGATAATTACATGAAAGGTAAAAAGAACAATTTAAATATATATTACTACTGCATAAGTACCAATCTTTGCTTTCTGATTTGCGTCACATCATTTACATTAAGTGGGAACGCTACTAGTTGGCAAACTTGCCCATCAGAGCTTCATATCCAAAGCACACACTATAAGCTGTTCCGCATCTAATTTGCATAACACTGGGGGGTTAAGATGTCATCCGTAAGAGATAGAAATTTTAATGCAAATTAAATGTTTTTAGCTTATTCTTGACGTCATCTCAATCAGTTCCATTGATTCCAATGATTTGCAGTTTTGGAATAAATTGACAAAAAACAACAATGATTACTAAAACAAACACAGGTCGCCAGAATTTTACGATTTTCTCTGAGCCTCAGAAAATTGTGACGAATTTGAAAAAATGGGTTGCTATTTTAGAAATGTATTGATTCAGACTTAATTGCAGAAGCAAACAATCATGTTCAATGGTTAACACAAAGTACCCTCATTTACGCCCCAACACTTCCTCATCCATTAATGCGTGATGATGCTTTTTGTACGTTTGGTAAGTACGAGAGATTACAGAAAATTGCAACATATTCTAGACCTGAGTTGGCTTGCTTTACTGCTCACTATCTGTAAACTGCATTTGATGGTCATGCAGTGTTATGCATCAAGACGGTGCCTATTGAATTTGCAGCCAATGAATGCACTTACCTTATGGTTACAATTGATGCAAGTAATTGCAGTAATGTGCTTAAAAATGATACCAGGTAGTCATAAGTTACCACTCTTAAGCAGAA
Source organism: Scytonema sp. UIC 10036 (assembly GCF_009725235.1). Next base: position 2,696 of record NZ_WJFC01000322.1, on the reverse strand, counting down.
CAGGCTCAGATGTACCTAATAGTTGTTTTTTCTGTAGATCTTCTGTTGTGAAAAGCTGGTTGGAAAAGGTTGAGTTGTAGACATGAATTAAACCCGGTGATGTTCTATCCATCACCCAAATATTATTCATGGCTCGAAAGCAAATACTTCTCCTAACAGACGCTGTGGTTAGATATGGGATTTATTACACATCACTAAGATTTGTAATAAAGGGCTATATCTAGATCCTTATTAGTTAAGGCGAGCCTGTTGAGGAATTAATAGTTACAGACCCTATCCTGAATATACTCCTGGGAAACTGTCGAATTTCGCGCATCAGAGTGGAATCTCTATGCCCGAGAATTAATCAACGTTATGGTTTTGTTAAAAGTAATCAGAAAGCGTCACGCAAGTTTACCGCATGACTCGAGCGGACTGCAAGAAGGAACTCTCAAGAAGGTAATTAGCTCCATTTAGCTCCTCTAACAGGGCGATAAGCATCCTAAAATACGTGCTATTTCAGAAGGCAGCTGTGCTGGAAAGGCATAGCTGCTAATTTTCTACATCCTGCAAATTCTCTACACTTACAGCCATTTTCAGGTAAATAGACCACAGTCGTAGGGCGCAAGGCATTGCGCCCCTACACGTTCAAATATTGTCGGTTAAGCTAAAAATTCAATTTAAGTAGGTTGGGTTGAGAACGAAACCAACATTTATCAGCTTGTTGGTTTCACACACGGGTTTACCCAACCTACAAAAACGCTTATCGAGCAGTATTGCCTACACGTTTATTTGGATTTGGGATAATTATTTTTTGGTATTCCCTTGGTGAGGTACAAAAATTACCCCTCTGTCCCCCCCGATGCTTTAGGGGGATGAAAGGGGTGTACCTCATTCAGATGCAAACGCTGTAATGCAGATTAGCTTGATAATTCCTAAACTCTGACCATTTCAATACTTGGGGTCTTTATCATAACGGTAGGTAAGCCATCTTAGTAGTGATGACTTGCCTTGTCTTGCTTGTTTCTAATGGTGCTTATGCAGCGCTGTTATATATCTGCATTTCCTGATGAGAAATCTAATTGTGCTTGTTTGGTTACTTCAGATTCATTCTGTGGCACATCTATTGTAATCTGAGAGTTTTCGGAGGATTAGTAATATTTTCTGTCTCTTGTGTCGTTTGAGAGTTTTCAGGAGGATTGGTAATATTTTTCTGTCTCTTGTGTCGTTTGAGTTTTCGGGAGGATTGGTAATATTTTCTTTTGCTTTTTGCTGCTGATAATCCTGCACAGTCAGAATTTGCAACTAGAATCTTGTAAAAGTTCCAAAACCCATTGATGATATTATAAACAAACTTTCTCGATGTCCAACACTGATAAAAGTTGTTTTCGTTGATTGCAATTGTTCATAAAATTGCCTTCATTTTTCAAATCTAAGCACTGTCGCTCATCTAATATAGTGAATCTAGGATGAGTATTAGTAGTCGTGCAAATGCAAGACGTTGTTGTTCTCCAGCGATAAGATTATTCTCCATGCTCTTCTGTATCAAAGCTATCACTCGACTAAGCAAGTTTTGTAGTTGACTTGTTGCAAAACTTCTTTGAGTTCTCGATCGCTCGTTTGACGAGTTCTCTGAGGATAAAGTAACTGTCGCGCAATGTTCCCAAATTATGTAAGGACGTTGGGGTAAAAAATAACTTCATTAGGAAGGTCGCACCAAACGGCCATACCTGCATTCCACAACCCTGCGATCGCTCTCAATAGAGAACTTTTCCCTCGACCATAGGTCAACAATCAATAAACTTCTCCTGGTTGAACAGATAGTGATAAGTCTTCAACGATCGTCTGCTCATAGTTAGGCGTTTGTAAAGTGACATGTTCAAAGCGAGATGGTTTTCTTCTATTGTTTAATAGTGCTAACATTTTCGGTTGTTTAGTCTTCTTCTAAAGCATCGAAAATTCATTCAAACGCTCAACGTAACTAGAAAATCTCCTAGAGTTCCAAATTCACTATTAATTCTCCCAGAGCATTAGCAATCATACTACAACCATAAGCTGCTTGTGCAAGTTGTCCATAACAATTTTCATTTTAGCATATAAGGGTCCTAGTATAAAAAAGGTAAATAGGATACTTATTTGATATAGTCTGCTAAAATTTCTTTCTCTTTCCAATTAATCTTGCTTTCTTATATTTTTAAGAAATGTGAGTAAATCTACGCTCTACTATATTTAATTCCTGCTTTTCCCCATGAAAAAAAGCTATTGACTCAGCATGATTCCGAACATGCGTTAAGGAATAATTGTAGTCTGCTTTAGATTCAATTTCCTCTTGATTAATCCTGTTTAATCCTTGATTTAAATAAACAGTAATCAAATTGCCTACAGAAGCAAAAATAACGATAAGAATAGCTACTTGTTTAGAAATTGTCCATATAACTATGAAAAAAAAGGACATTTCCAGGATTTTTTCGAGAAAAATAGTTGAAAATCTCAGAGCATTACTGGTTATCGGTTCGATTTCTTGAGATAGACGTTGGTCTGGGTTATCAACATCGGTTCTAAAGTTAATTCTATAATAAGCCCGATTGCGAAAATATTTCTCTAATATTTGATTGTTGAGCCATTTATACCAATCAAGTGCAATTTGTTTTCTGAAAAATATAGAAAATGTTCCTAAAATTGCTCCCACAAGAAGCCCAAAAGCATAAATATACAAT
>NZ_WJFC01000321.1 GCF_009725235.1 Scytonema sp. UIC 10036 | reverse complement strand
AATACCATATACAAATTACAAAATAATAACAAACAACAAAAAACAACTAACAACAAACAACCAACAACTAACAACCAACAACTAACAACCAACAACTAACAACCAACAACTAACAACCAACCACTATCCACTAACCATTCTTCCTTTCAACTTTGTTTGCCAATCGCGAATCGCTCTTGCAGTTCTTTCTGTAGGCGTCAAGTATTCTGCTTCTTCGCTGACACTTCGAGCATTGACTCCCAATCTTTGAGTTGTTAAACAGTCAGTCAAAGTGGGCAAGTGATTTTCCATGTCCAAAGCCCAAATGACATCATCAACCGATTTAAAACGCTCTTCTAAAGAAAGTTTGAGCATTCGCTCTAAAATTTGAGCAAAATAAGCACTAACGTTTATCTCTTTTTGCCAACATATCTCACCTGTTTTGACATCATACTCAAATTCCAGAGGTAGTTTTTCAGTCAAAAGATAAAGACAAGTTACACCGAGTGCGTAAATATCACTGGCATAAACTGGACGCAAGGAAAGCTGTTCTGGCGGAGCAAATCCCATCGTTCCAATAAAATTGGTATTTGCAGGTACATCCGTTGGTGTTCCATTCTTTAACACCAACTCTTCTTTGACAGCACCAAAATCAATGAGCACTAACCTTCCGTCATCTTCACATCTAAGTAAGTTATGAGGTTTGATATCTCTATGAATGACATGATGTTTATGTATATACCGCAATACTGGCAGCAATTCTCGCAAAAGTTTTTTCACTGCGGCTTCACTGTATAAACCAGTCCGTTGAACTTCCTGTGCTAAGTTAAAACCTTTGACATATTCTTGAACTAAGTAAAATTCCCCACTCACTTCAAAGTAGTCTAAAAGCATGGGAATTTGAGAGTGACTTCCTAATTGAGCCAATGTTTTTGCTTCTTTTTCAAAGCGTTGGCAAGCACGTTTCCAGCTATTGATGTTGTCCACTTTCGGACAAAGTTGTTTAATAACGCAGAGTGGTTTCCCAGGTAACACTGCATTCCTGGCTAAGAACGTGACACCAAAACCACCTCTCCCTAAAATCCTAAGTATTGTGTAGCGATCGCAAAATAGCTGTTTAGTCCCGCACAGTTGACCTAGCTGAGTCCGTTGTAAAATCTCAGCGTGGGACTTAAGTACTTCTGGTGAAGAGCCGTTCATCGGACAAAAAGGAAGTTGAGGTAAAACACTTATTATATGCGTTTTTCTGATTCGTCAAAAATATTTTTCTACAAAGGGTTGCACTACCGTACAGGTTTAGTTCCGTATAGTCAAATATGGGCAGACATAGCTTTCTATAACAGATAACTGCCCCGATCGTTCGCGGAACGCTCCACTAATTGCATCACTTTCACCTCCTATTCGTAGGATACCTATAATGGATTTACAATTACGGGATTTGCTGTCGGGCTGCTTGTTTTATGATGAAACTATATACGGCTAATGAATGCGAATAAATTTGTAGCTCAGCAGATTAGGAAACGCTTATTGATTTTAAACCTCATTAAAACTCTGAATAGTAGGGAAGCCTTCTGCTTCAAAGGAGTGATTCCCCGGTCTTATAGAAAACAGCGTTTGCATTCGGGCTGCTTGAGATGCTTTCAACTCAGCAGTGACATCTGAAATAAAAAGAATTTTCTCTGGTACCGTTCCAATGGTAGATGCTATCTTAGCATAGCTCTGAGCTTCTCGCTTGGAACCAGTTTGAGTATCAAAGTAACCACTAATAAAACCCGTGAGGTCGCCCTCTTCGCTATAACGAAAGAGAAGTTGTTGTGCTTGAATACTTCCAGATGAGAAAATATACAAATGTTTGCCAGCACTTATCCAACGTTGAAAAGCAGGCTTGACATCTGGAAAGATTTGCGATCGCAGTCTACCATCCCGATACCCCTGCTCCCAAATCTTACCCTGTAACGATTTCAAACCAGTCGATTTACGGTCAATCGAAATCAGATAATGAATATAAGGAACAGCACCCATCACATCAGTTTCTTGCCAATAAGGTACTGACACTTCCCGTGCGAGATCGTTTTCATACTCCTTTCTCAACAGTTGCAGATCGGTTTGAACTTTAGGATCTTGCTGATGGGTTTTGAGAAAATCAGTCACGCGATCGCGTGCAAACGGAAACAACACTCCGAACACATAATCAACTGGAGTCGTTGTCCCTTCAATATCAAGAAGAATTACTTCTGCATTATCTAAAGTCATTTATTGTTAGTGGTTAGTTGTTAATACCATTAGCAATTAGCCATTAGCAATTAGCCATGAGCCATTAGCCATGAGCCATTAGCCATTATCGACATCCCAAGCTATCGCGAGTTGCTACGGATGTAACGGGATTCACTCCATCAGCGCGTTCGCACATCAACTTCGCTTCGTAAGTGTCTAGGATTGCACCAGAAAAATCGGCTCCTGTAATTTTTGCACCGTTGAAGCGACTGCTTGTTAGAATTGCATCCGTAAAAATGGCGTTCGTTAAATTGGCTTCAATAAAGATGACACGATCGGCGAATGTTCCTGAGAGATCGGCTCCTTCCAAATCTGCTTTCACACATGACCCCTTAGTCATAATAGTTCCTCTCAGATTTGTTCCTCGGAACTTTGTCTCCTGCATATTTGCTCCTGCAAGGGATGTTCCTTCTAAATTTTTGTTGGAAAAGTCTTGATATCGTAAATCAGCCAGGGTATAGTTAACGGTATTTTCCTGTGCCATTGCGGGAGAAATGTCTAACAGTAACCAGCACCCTGTCAGCAACAAAAAAAGCAGTACGCCAACGATGAATTTTAACCAAGCCTTTACCTGACGCTTCATCCTTAAGTTCCAGAACTTGTACTCCATTCCAATATTTACAATACTATTAAGTTACACTCTTATGCATCGCTTTGCAGAGGACTTAAACTGGCAAAGTCAAACAACTGAGTGTCGGCAAGATGGGATGGGCAAACATTTTGAACGCTGCGGAACAAACTTTCAATTCTACCAGGGTATGATTTTTCCCAAGCTTGGAGCATCTGTTTTATTTGTGCTCTTTGCAAATTCTCCTGGGAACCACAAAGACTGCATGGCACAATGGGAAACTTTCTGAAGTTCGCGTACTGTTCAATGTCGGACTCGGCGCAGTAAGCTAATGGTCGGATAACTATATGTTGCCCGTCATCACTCAAAAGTTTTGGTGGCATTGCTTTGAGTTTTCCTGCATAAAACATATTGAGAAATAAAGTTTCCAAAATATCATCCCGATGGTGTCCCAAAGCTACTTTAGTCGCGCCTTCTTCACTTGCAACTCTGTAGAGAATGGCTCGTCGCAGGCGAGAGCATAAACTGCACTTGGTCTTCCCCTCTGGGATAACACGTTTTACAATACTGTATGTGTCTTCTTCTACTATCCTGTAAGCCACTCCTAGAGATTCTAAATACTCTGGCAGCAGGTGTTCTGGAAATCCAGGCTGCTTCTGGTCTAAGTTAACAGCAAGAATATCAAATTTCACTGGAGCCTTACGCTGGAGAGTGAGCAGCAGGTCTAGCATTGTGTATGAATCTTTACCACCAGATACGCAGACCATGACGCGATCGCCATCCTCAATCATGTTGTAGTCTCCAATGGCTTTTCCTACTAAAGTACGTAAATGTGCTTCGAGTTTTTTAAAGCTTTTTGAGCTATGAACCTCCGTTGTTTCCATAGGTTATTCTCCAAAGAACGCTCGTATTTATTTTAGTCGGGTAGCATAAACCATTCTCTGACTGGCAGAAAAATTGCTATTCCTTAAGGAAGGATTTTTATTTTGCCAGTGCAAAAGCAAAACTCAAGTAGTTAACTTTGCATTTTTGAATCAAGGAGCGATCGCCAATGTCAGAATTCCAGAGAGTCTCACTTCGCCCAATGGACGAGTATAACCAGACATTGGTATCCTACGTGCATCCACCCACTTGGGTCAATCCTCAACCTGCCGATTGTTATGACTTAGTCGTTATTGGTGCCGGTACAGCAGGATTAGTCGTAGCCGGAGGTGCAGCACTTTTAAACGTAGGCTTAAAAGTTGCCTTAATTGAAAAGCACCTTATGGGAGGAGACTGTTTAAATTTTGGCTGCGTACCATCCAAATCTATCATCCGGTCATCTCGTGTGGTAGGAGAAATGTGGAACGCAAAAAAATTTGGTATTAATGCGCCCAAATATGTTGACGTAGACTTTACCACTGTTATGGAAAGGATGCGACGTGTAAGGGCAAAAATCAGCCCTCATGATTCAGCAGAACGTTTCCAAAAAATGGGTGTGGATGTCTTTTTGGGTAGTGCGCGGTTTGCCAGCAATGATACTGTAGAAGTTGGAGAAAAAACTCTCCGCTTTAAAAAAGCCGTCATTGCTACAGGCGCGAGAGCGGCACAACCCTCAATTTCAGGAATTGAAGAAGCAGGATACCTAACCAATGAAACTGTTTTTTCTCTGATCCAAAAACCCCAACGTTTAGCAGTGATTGGTGGTGGTCCTATTGGTTGTGAATTAGCACAAGCTTTTCGCCGTTTTGATTGTGAAGTAACGCTCTTCCACCAAGGAACTCATATCCTTAGTAAAGAAGATACTGATGCTGCTGAGATTATCCAAAAAGTTTTTGCTAGAGAAGGAATTCGCCTAGTATTCGGAGGAAAAATACAACAAGTCGAAAAAACTAACGAAGGCAAAACGCTTTACTTCAGTCGCAATGGTAAGACAGATGTTCTCTCTGTTGATGATATTTTAGTTGGTACGGGACGCGTTCCAAATGTAGAAGGATTGAATTTAGATGCCATTGGCGTAGAATACGATCCCCATCAAGGTGTGAAGGTCAATGATTATCTTCAAACGACAAATCCCAAAATTTATGCAGCCGGTGATATATGCATGAACTGGAAATTTACTCACGCAGCTGATGCAGCCGCAAGAATAGTCATCAGAAATGCACTCTTTTCTCCTTTTGGGTTGGGGCGTCAAAAACTCAGTAATCTCGTTATGCCTTGGGTAATTTATACCGATCCCGAAATTGCCCATGTGGGAATGTACGAACGTGAAGCGCAAGAAATGGGCATTGACGTGGCGACGATTAAAATTCCTTTTACGGATGTCGATAGAGCAGTGACTGATGGCGAAGAAGAAGGATTTATCAAGATTCTTCATCCAAAAAAGAGCGATCGCATTCTTGGTGCGACAATTGTTGCTCGTCATGCAGGTGAGATAATTTCTCAACTCACCATCGCTATTGTTAACAAGATAACTTTAAGTCAATTAAATCAAGTTATTTATCCTTATCCAACGCAATCTGAAGCTATTAAAAAAGCAGCAGATACGTACTATCTTTCTAATACTTTGACACCAAATACAAAACGATTGCTCGCTTGGGTAAAACAGTTTTCTTGATAGGGGTGAGGGATTAGGGCTAGGGGTAGGGCAAACGCATTAAAATTTGTCGTGAAGTCAAATTTCCAACATAGATCGTCGCAACACTGATAACCTCAAAGCAATGCGGGAAGTTGCTGTCTACTTATTTGCTGAAGAAACTGGTTAGGAGGAAACACGCAAGATTTATAAGATTTTAATACCTTTGCCCTACTCGCCACTCCCTACTCCCTAATAATCATATGATGTTTCGAGTCAAAACTAATTTTGCCTTGTTGTTGTAATTTACCTATAAGTCTTGTAATTGTTACTCTAGTGGTACAGCAAGCGCTTGCAAGATCTTCGTGAGTCAACCGAAAATTTAAGCGAGTTCCTTCCGCAACTGATTGACCAATTTCTTGTTTTAAAAATTGCAACAGATAATGAAAGCGATCTTGTACCCTTCGTCTGCCACTAATTACTAAAAATGATTCTGTTTGCCGTAAGCGTTGATTGATTTTTGGAATTATTGTATTGCTAATTTTTGGCGAAGTGGCAATTTCTGCTAAGTAGATTGATACCATCTCTACGTCAGATAAAGCTATTGCTTGATAGCTGTGTAGTGCAGTTAAACTTGAACCAAAAATCATGCCTTGCCCTGCTAATCCAACTAGCACTTCTTCACCTGTATCACATAACGTGCTTAGCTTAATCAAACCTTGATGAACGCACCAAATTGTACTTGAGTTAAGAGGGATAGTTTCTCCTTTAGCATACTTATACCTCTCTCTGCCTTGAGTAAAGTCACAGCGATCGTCAGAAACTGTTACCTCTTGTAAATTTCGTCGTGTTATGTCTCTTAACAACCAACGCAGCGAGCTCGGCACTCCTTTCGCATCGCGAACAACACCCACTGTCATTGCTGCATCAAAAAACTCTCCACTGCGTTTCTGCCAGCATAATACTAGCTCCGTGACTTGGTCGCGTTCATAAAGTTGAAACAAAAAGCTGCGAAAAGTTGGTCGATCTTGTAATGCCACATAGTTAGTTATGGGTTTCCCTACCAGATGTTGTTGTGGAACGTTAAGTAGTTGACTCGCCGCACGATTTGCTTCTTGAATAATGCCAAGGATATCCGTCACTAAATAGGCATCTGGTGCAAACTCAAATAAATCTTGGTAGCGTTGGCGTTCCGCTTCAAGCAAATTACGTGTTTCTATGAGTTGTTGGTTCTGTTGGTGTAATTCCTGTGTCGCTATCCTCACCATTTCCGAAGCACTGCCAAGTTCAATGAGTGCCTGCGGCAGTATATCTGGCACTATAGGTGTGTTGTTAATACTTTGATACAAGTTTGTTAGGCGCACTTGCATTCCCTGTACGCGTTGCGTGAATCTGTCGATCTCTAGCTTGTCTATATTCACTGGTATAACCTGATACAAAGCATAACTATCAAGTGGTTAGAAGTTAGTGAATTGGAAAACCTACCTACTCACTAAGTACGGGCGCATACCTTGCGCCCGTAGTAATTACTAACTATTATCTACTTCCTTTCTGCTCTAGAATTACTAAATTTTTGTAGGGTAGCCACCCCTATGCGTCGGTTAAGCGCATTGAGAGGAGTCTCATTGGGCAATGTCCCCCAACAACAAATGTGCGGCATGCCCTACCTACGTCTTGAGGTAATTGTCTGGTAGAAAGGGAATATTAACCACTCTTAAAGTTCCGATGGTGTATTTGGGGCAACAGTTTCCCCAGTACCTATATTTAATACCAGATCCTGTTCGGTAATTAAATCTGAGAGTTCCTTAACTTGCAAATTCATATCCTCACACGCTTTCCGTAATTCTCGTGCGAAAGTGTTAAGGTCATCTCCATAGCCACATTGGTAAGCAGCAGTTTCAATTCCCTGCTTGGCATTCGCTCTTGCACAATCTACTAGTTCAGTACCTTTTAATGGTGTAGGGGATGCCATATTCTTAGTTATTTGTTCTTTAGTGCTTTTGTTAGATTATCAACTACAAAGGTAGCGACTCATCCTTCAAATGGTGGACTGTAGGCTCTAACTGCAGAATTTTTTAAGGGATTTATCATTTTGCTAGGCACTAATTGTTGGCTGATACAATAGGTTGCGAGTGGCTACCATGCTTGATACTAAAAGATCCATATCTTCTTGGGTATGGATGGCATTCACCGTAATGCGAATTCGGGGTTTAGCAACAAACCAAATGGGAGATACCCAAACACCATGGTTTTTCATGATTTGTCTCCCAAAAATTTTGGGATTGATCTCTGGTGGTAAAACAACTGGAACAACATTAGTTTCGCCAATTGCCATAAAGCCTTGCTCGCTCAAGCGCGATCGCAAGTAGCGGGTATTTTCCTGCAGTTTTTTCACTCGTTCTGGAAATTGCCTTACTTGGCGGATACTCTCTAATGCTGCTGCTGCCAGTGGTGGCGATAACGAAATTGTCCCTATAGAGGTTGGGGAGACATTTAACAGTGGTTTTAACTCTGATACATGAGTGCTGATTGCAGCCCCTGCTGAGGCAGCAAATTTCGAGAACGTTGTCATAATTAAAGGTATAACGCCTCGCTCAATTGCGTAAGACGGTAAAATATCAAAGTGTTCGTATATTCCTCTTCCTGTGGCACCAAGAGCACCGCTTGCATGGGCTTCATCCATCAGGAGGACGCTACCTTCGTACTTACGCATGACTTCGATCATTTCTGGCAGGGGAGCAATATCGCCATCCATGGAAAAGACTGCATCAGAAACAACTACAATGCGATCGCTGGGACGGACGTGCCGATACATTTTCCGAGCCAAATCTTCTGTGTCACAGTGGCGGTAAGCTTTGACTCGGACGCGAGGGCTGTGACCAAATACTTTACCGGAACGAGTTCCTGCATTTACTACTGCTGAGACAATACAGCCGTGATTGAGGACATCTGTGAAAATTACAGTTTCTCTTGTATTCTGAAATCCAGGTACTGGGATGGCTAAGTGACAGAAGGCATCCATAAAAGCTTGCATTGCCATCCAAGCATTTAAAAACAATTGTGTATGTGGCAAATGTTTAAAAGCGGAAATTTCGTCCTCTAACTGTTGGTGTAAATCGATACGACCGCTTAAAACCGAGCAAGAACTGTTAGATGTGCCGTACTTTAGAATAGAATCAATCGCAGCTTGCTTGACTGCTTCTTCTTGAACTAGTCCTAAAATGTCGTTGCTACAGAAACTGAGAACCGTCCGACGTTCACCAGTAGCCACTTCTGTAATCTCTACCAAATTCCCCTGCTTTTGATGACAAATAAACTCATCTGGATCGAGTCCACTCTCGTACCAACGCTGCACGTACTCTTTGACAATTTGCACTCTTATACTCCTCTCACCAAACATTGTTTGTCCCGCAAGACAGGTGTCTTTTAGCTATGGAAAGTGAATAGGCAGCGATCGCTGTCTTCTTCCATGTTCCTGATTTGTAGGCGTTACCGCCCACCCCAATTTTGGGGTTAAGTGTGCCTTGGGTTGTGATTTAATACATTTTTACATGAATTTTTGATATTACTGGATTATCAGTTATTTTCCTCTATGGACACGACTTAGGTATAGTGTTTGCCTGCTCTTCTATGACCACTACAATGGCGTAGTTGGTTCCCATGTTTTTGTGCTTGTGTTGTTTATTGCTGCTAAAATACATAAATGTGTAATTCCTCTGTATGACCCTATTCGTCTTAGTAACCGTGTAATTTAGCAGTACGGTATATTTTCATTATGTGAACTTGTTCACCTCAGTATTTGTTGAAATTTCAGAATTATCAAAAATATCTCATATTTTATCGATGTTACGCGATCGCAAGCTGTTAGTGCTGCTATTAGCAGGTTCTCTGACAACAATGGCGGGGGGAATTATTGCCCCCGTATTGCCAGAAATGGTGCAACAACTCAACCTCAATCCGGGGCTAGCAGCTCACTTACTTAGCATTCACTGCTTGACAAATGCTGTGTTTAGCCCTTTTCTGGGTATCCTGGCAGATCGAGTAGGTGGCTTGCGTGTTTTGATAGCTTCATTGCTCCTCTATGCTCTGTCTGGTACGGCGGGAGCTTTTATGCGATCGATAGAGCCATTGTTAGCGACACGAACTTTGCTTGGCATAGCAAGTGGTGGAATTGCTGCGGCGAGTCTGGGCTTATTAGCTGGGATGTATGAAGGTCAGGCGCGAAGTCAAGCCTTGGGTCAAGCAACGAGTACCCTCACAATTGCTGGTATTTTCTTTCCTCTATTAGGTGGTTGGATAGGCTCATCTAACTGGCAGTGTACCTTTTATTTATACAGCTTGGGATTGCCACTAGCAATTTTGGCTGCCTCAATTTTAAGGACAAAGCAGTCCAAACAGAAAAAATCAAATGCAGTTCCAACCCGTGACAAGCTCCGCCAAGTTTTTGGTGATCGATACACACTGTGGTTGTTACTAACCCTTGGGTTGGCTTCTATCGTAATGTATTCTGTAGTTATCTACACACCTCTATACCTGAAACAAACCATAGGAGTTGGAGCAGTTCTCAATGGAGTTGTTTTAGCATCACGAGCAGTTGGGGCTGCAGCCATATCAGCCTTTGGTGCTCGACAACTCGCCAAGAATATAGGCACAGAACGTTCGATAGCAATTGGATTTGGGTTAATGGCGCTGACGGTGGCAACAATTCCCTTACTCCGAGAACTCGGCTTAATTTTGATAACAGCAGTGCTTTTTGGTGTAGGTTTTGGTATTGTCATGCCCAATCTCTACAGCATTCTGGCTTCTCTGGCTCCTGTAGAACTGCGATCAACCGTGCTTGCTGCCGGAACAGGCGCAGGCTTTCTGGGTCAGTTCCTTTGTCCCATCCTGCTTGGATCTACAGTTAATTATGGTGGAATTGAAGCAATATTTTATACATCAACCAGTTTATCTGTCGCGGCTGCACTGCTGCTGATATTTTTTTCTACAAATAGTAAATTGGCAAAAAATAGGGGGTAGGGATGAGGGGGTAGGGA
>NZ_WJFC01000320.1 GCF_009725235.1 Scytonema sp. UIC 10036 | reverse complement strand
AGGGGGTAGGGGGTAGGGGGTAGAACTACTAACCACTAACCACTAACCACTAACTTCTAACAAATTTTACCTTTGCGATCGCTTGATGCTGCCCTGAAACTTTTTACTTATGCCATTTTGGCAGTTTGTTTACTGTGTAAATTACCATTTACACACTTTAAAAATGGTTAGTGCTGCACATGAGGAGCAGAACGTTATGAGAATATTTCGCCCTTGGAATCCAGTATACTTTTTTTATACACATTAAACTTACGAAAAATTACTAGTGTTACTCTACTACGTGTGTTTTGAGGGCTTGTCGAAACTTCCTCTCACCTGTATACAGGAGGCAGAGCCTCCCTTAAGGCATTCCCAGCCTGAGGCTGGGAACGAGGGAACGGGATAAGCATGATATTTTTATACACTCTGCTCCTACTAAAAATTACCACTGGTCACTGATTTACTGATTCACTGTTCTTAATGGCATCGAAAGTTCCTTTGATAGTTCCGGCAATGGGGACTGCAACAAGTGTCCCTAACAAACCAGCAATTTCAAAACCCATTAAAATAGCCACAAAAATCCAGATAGGATTGACTCCGATAAAATCACCAAGTAGCTTGGGACTGAGTAAATTATCTTTTATTTGCTGTACAACGATCGCTGCTACAGCCACTTGCACGGCTAACCACCAATTTTGTAATAACACTAAAAATGTAACCAAACCAATACCTAATGTTGCTCCAATAAAAGGTATAAGTTGTGATATGCCAATAACTATAGCGAATAACAGTGCAAAAGGAACCTTGAGAAAGAGGAAAATTGGAGTCATAATGACCACCATAAAAACTGCCAGTAAAAGTTGGCTGAGGAAAAAGTAGTGAAAGTTCCGCTGTAAAGAAGTTCTTAATGGAACCCGAACATAGGCTGGTAAAAGCTTAAATAAGCCCAACCACACGCGATCTCCATACAGAAGCATATAGAACGCTAAGACAACGACCAATATTACATCAAGCAATCCTGACAGAACTGTCCCGGCAAATCCGACAGCCGCCGCCGCTAGTTGTTGAACCATACTTTGAATATTGGCATTGATTTGATTGCTAACAACTCTTAGATCTAAAGGTAAACGGCGCTTTTTAGCTATAGCCTCAAAATACTCTAGATTTGCTTGACTGGTTGCTAACCAATTTGGAATTCTATCTAAAAGTTGAATAGTTTGGTCAATCACTATTGGCACGAGTGTGACACCCAAAACAATCAAAAGCGTAAGTGTCAGCAGCAGCACAATCGTCACCGCTTGCGGACGATTGACTACACGTTCAAAAAACTTGACCGCGTAGTTCAGTAGAAAAGCCAAAATTGCTGCAATGCTCACAATCGTGATGGGATGCTGGAATAAACGAAAAATCAAATACAGCAACCAGAGATTGAGAGCGATAATTGGACCGCTCAGACCATATATTAAAAGACGTTGAAGTGAGGCTGAACGGCGCATTTTATTTTAACTTTAGTTAACTGGTCATTTGTCATTTGTCATTTATCATTTGTTACTGATAACCTCGAGCGCTTAAATACACGAACAATGATGATAGATAGAAATATTACTGACCTTAGGAAGGATTATACCTTGCAAGGTTTGAGCGAAACTGATGTTGACTCCAATCCTTTTATACAGTTTAAACGATGGTTCGACCAGGCTATAGCCGCCCAACTTGTAGAACCAAATGCCATGACGCTTGCAACTACGACACGAGAGGGTAAGCCATCTGCAAGAATGGTACTGCTTAAAGGTTTTGATGAAAGGGGTTTTGTCTTTTTTACAAACTACAACAGTCAAAAAGGGCAGGAACTAGCAGAAAATCCCCAAGCGTCTCTTGTTTTTTGGTGGGCAGAACTAGAACGCCAAATTCGCATATCTGGACGTGTGGAAAAAATTTCAGATGCGGAGTCAGATGAATATTTTTACAGCCGTCCTCTCAACAGTCGTTTGGGTGCATGGGCTTCCAACCAAAGTGAGGCGATCGAAAGTCGAGCAGTCCTCGAACAACGATTACAGGAACTTCAAGCCAAATATCAAAACCAAGATGTTCCGCGCCCACAACATTGGGGTGGCTTGCGAACGATCCCCATAGAAATTGAATTTTGGCAGGGACGCCCCAATCGACTGCACGATCGCTTACGCTATACTCGTTTAAATGATGGCAGTTGGAAGATTGAACGGTTGTCACCTTAAAGTAGTGGCTGCGGTTTGCATAACTTTAGATGTTTTACCCCACCCTAGCCCTCCCCTTAGAAAGGGGAGGGAACCAGAAATTCAATTTCCCCCTTAGAGGATGTTTGAAAAGTTATGATTGATGTATCAAATATTTATTACCCCACCCTAACCCTCCCCTTAGAAAGGGGGGAACTAGATATTCAATTTCCCCTCTTTCTAAGGGGGATGAAGGGGGGTAAGTTCAATTTTTTTCAAAACAGTAGACTTTACAAACATCCTCTAACCTTTGGAAGCAAACTGAATCCTGGGATCTGGCATAAAACTGTATCTCAGGTACAGCCCTCCCAGTACAAATAAAATGATGAATAATGTCCCAAATCCAAGAGGGCTCGGAAGCCAAAACACAACTTCTATGTGATTTAATTCTCCGGGTTTAAGTCTCCACACAAGTTGATTGCCATTCTTTTCTGGCGCGATCGCATTCTCTGTTTTTTCCACAGTCCTTGCACCCCAAGGAGTGTTTAAGCCAAATTCTAAGTCGAGAATGGAACCAGGATTGGACAGGACAGAACCTTTGCTGGAAATTAGACCTAGCGATCGCAAATCCAAATCGTAAATTAACCGATTCCTCACTAAGAGTAGGAAATTGTTTTGAAACAAGAGTATATTTGATTCAATTTTTGGCAGTTCCGCGTTAGACTCATTGCTGACTGTTTCTGATTTTTGAGTTCCATTAGGATGGAAAAATTCGTTGAACTTAGTTTGTAATTCTCGACCATTACTGAAAGGGATGGAAACAAAAATTTCCTCTTTAGAAAGTCGTCGTATTTTGCCTTCTAATTTACGAGCGCGACGTTCTATGCTATTCAACCATTCATAGACAGAATCACCACTGAAACTAAGCAGCCGTTCTTCTAATTTTATATGCTGCACCAGTTCCCCATGATTTGAATTGTCAAAGTTCACACCTAGATCGTACTTCACGCATCCAGAGAGAAGTAAGGATATGAACAGCACAGCCAATATAATAATTGATTTTGAACCGCTGATGAACGCTGATGAACGCTGATAATTTTCTTCTTGTTCTGCGTGTATCTGCGTGCGTCTGCGGTTACAATTTTGCAAGATAGACAATCTCATACTATAAATATCTCCAAAAATCAATAAGTCTTTGTTCTATTTTCTATCCGTAGGATGGGTAGGGTATTCGCATTGCTATTTGTAGTTTAAAGGCAACGAAATCCTTTATCTCCTCGCAATTTTCGATCGAAAGTTACTGTTTCAGTACAGTTAATCTGTTGAGCGATCGCTCCAATTAGATAGTCAGAAAAATCAGATCGTCCCTGCTTGGTTCGTTGTAATGCTTGATACACTATGGAACGGTTTTCAAATTCAAAGCCCGAGCTTTGTAATATCATCTCTAAGGTAGCAATGATTTCATCTTTGCCGAATTGATAAGGTCGTCCTCTTAAAACCCACACGACTTCGCTTAAGACAACATTGCCAATAAAACAAGGTTGATTTTCCTGAATGATTTGAGACGCTTGTTCCCATTGGTTAACGTCATCTTTGGTAAGATAGCGAACTAGAACATTTGTATCAAGTCCAATCACGCGCACCCTCCGCGATGGCTGCTTCCATGTCCTCTATGGTGGCAGTCGTCATACCAGGACGATGCAAAAATCCAGACAACGCTTCAATTGGGACATTCAGTGGCACAATCTTGACATCACCATTTTCATCAACTACAAATTCAATTTTGCTGCCAGTTTCTAGTTTCAGGTAATCTCGGATTTCCTTGGGAATAGTAACTTGTCCTTTAATTGTGACTGTTGCAATGGACATAGCAATAAGCCTTACAAATGCGCCTTACTTAATTGTAAGGCTATAAGACCACTTTTAAATCTTTCTCTTTTCTACTCCCAAATATGGAGCAAACATTCAAGATTGATGGTATGTACATCGCTGCTCCTTAGCTATCAGCGTAGCTGAAGCGGGGATATAAGCCACTGGAATCTGCATTTTACCGAGAGATGAAGCGTTTAATTGCCTGCGAGTTAACCTGACACACTCATCCAAACTAGCCCACTTAAAGTTAAACCGATCGCAATTAAAGCTACCCAAATGAATCGATTATCTTTAGTATTCACCTGACTGAGATCGACAAATTCTGGTTCGGGTCGCACCTGTCTTGGGGAAGAACTAGGCTTGATAGTGAAACGAGTGTTGGTTTCATTATCGGCTATTGCTCCCAAGTCGGGAATTTCAGTCATCCATTCTTTTGGACGTTGTAACCTGGGTGCTTTGAGAATGTAGTGCAATTCTTTCGCTTGCTTGCTGGTTTCAAGGTGAGGATGGCGCTTGAGTTGTTCGCAAAGGTCAAGTGCTTCTTCGGATCGTCCAGCCGCTTCATAAGCTGTAACTAACCACAGTTTCACTTCCCCAGCAAGACGAGAATTGGGGGCTAGGAGGTCGCTTGCTTTTGAGAGTTGTTCGACGGCTTCCCGATATTGCCCTTTTTCAAAAGCAACTCTCCCAGCTTGATACCTAGTTTTAGCTATTTCTAAACTTTCGGAACTCATACCATTTTGGATTTTGGATTTTGGATTTTGGATTGAAAAAATCGCTTTGTACGCAAAAAATCCGCACTCTCTCTATTTTGCCAACAGTGGCGACTATTGGTAGTTATATTTTGTGTGATAACCGGGATGCTTCTCAACCAGTCAGTGAGATTTTGCTAGCATTTTAGACAGTGACCAGTGAGTTGAAATTATGCCTAACCCATTTCCAGGGATGAACCCCTATCTCGAACAGTCAGATTACTGGTCAGATTTTCACAACCACTTGATAACTGCTTTGGCTAAGGACTTGATTCCCAAATTATTACCAAAATATCGGGTGGTAACTGATAAATGGGTGTACAAAGTGAGCGGTGACATGGCGATCGCTATTGGTAGACCAGACTTGACAGTTCAGCAGAACCGAAGACGAGAACAAGTCACGACGACTGTTACTATGACAGAACCACAAGCTTTACCAGTCAAAGTTACCGTTCCGCTACTTCAAGAAGTCCGACAATCTTATATTGAGGTGAAAGATGCGGCGACAAAAGAGGTGGTGACAGCTATTGAAATTCTCTCTCCTGCTAACAAAAGAGGAGACGGACGACAAAAGTACGAATCTAAACGGCAGCAGGTGTTGGACAGCTTAACCCATCTTGTGGAAATTGACTTGCTTCGAGACGGAGAACCTTTACCTTTTCTAAGTAACACAACCAGTCACTATCGCATTTTAGTCAGTCGTTCAGACACTCGCCCTACAGCTGACTTGTACCCATTCAATCTTGGCGATCGCATCCCGCCCTTTGAACTTCCCGTGCGATCTGAAGATACTGCTCCTGTAGTAGAATTACAAAAGTTGGTTGATGAACTTTACGAACAACTCGGCTACGATTACTTCATTAACTATAGCGCTCCACCTCCACCGCCTTGGTCTGAGTCGGAAGTGGTGAAATGGTTGCCTTGATTCTCATTAACCTTCACAGCAAAGCAAGCGAGTAAGTAGCTAGGCGGAAATAATCAGAACTTTATATATAAATGTTTATACGTTAGAAATCCTTACCAATGACAAATGACTATTGACAAATGACACTCAAGCTACATAGCGCGCAGAGCAAGTTTTGTGATTTAAATTAACTTTAAGAAGAACACGGTAATTCCATTCAACAGGCAATAATTTTTTATACTGAGCGTACTTATTGTTAGCCTAAAGACTTGTCATGTTTATGCGAATTCAGCTGAGTTGGGAAGATCCTGTGACTGGGGAACATTGGGAACCCGTTATGAAGCTACCTGTGGCACTGGGTAGCAAACGAGAGAAAATGCCCAATAACCTTGATGGTCAACCAGTTGATCGAGTTCTCCTTCAAAGTAAGATTGTTTCTCGCTTTCACGATTGTGTCTTTACCCTTTGCATTGGGTTATTGGGGTATCGGAGCAAGTAGGGATTTTAATCTGCAATGGTTTGTGATTCATTACAGTTTGGTCTCGGTTATTGCTTATCTTGCTTCTTGGGTGGTGATGCGTCTATTGTTTCCACGTTGGCGCTTTCGAGGTGGTGTATGGATTGGTCGTTGGCCTAAAGGTTGAGAGTTAAGGAACCGCAGATGAACGCGGATGAACGCGGATGGAACTTTACCTATTTTTTTGGCAGATACTCTCACTTAAAGTTGATTCCGTTAAGTAGTGTTACAGCATGCAGGTAACTTTACAGATTCTCTATGAACTCTTCAGGAGTGACTTGTGCTTGCTTGAGAATACCCTTTAGTGTCCCTACTTTGAGTTCTTGATGTACGGGAACAACGCAGCCAATCTTACCATCTGATGTTTCCTTCTTCATCACAACATGGCTACCAGTTTGTCGAACTTGCTCAAACCCTAAACGCTCTAATACCCGAATTGCTTCCCTACTTGAGATGCGTGGCAATTTAGGCATAACTAACCTCAATACTAGTTATGAACCTAGGGAATGTTTCAGGTAGAGAAAATTCTTCTAAGTAGAGCCGAGTTGCTTCCTTCAAATTAGCAACAGCCTGCTCGATGCTTTCTCCCTGATCGACTGTGCCAACTTCTGGACACTCAGCAATGTACATATCTTCTTCTTTATACACGATGACTGTAAAGCTACGAGTTTTCATAGTACTTTATGCTTAACCCCTTCTTAAAAAAGCATAACATTTTCAAAAATCAAATAGGAGTCCTATATTTGTTCTGAAACCTTAGTACAAAGCTAAGTTTGACATCTCATTTTTGACTCACTATTCAGCATAATTTCTAATTGACAAAAGCAATTTTATCTTAACTTGTCACAAATGCCCCGTCCTTCACCAACATTAAATTCACTAAAGCTGTGAAAGAGGTTGATACCTCGAATTGCACCGCCATCAATGCGATCGCTTGGTATCCCATTGATAATTACATTAGGGGTTACGACAGAACTTTCATTCCCTAAAGTGGTATCGGTTACGATCTGGGCATCAACACAATCCCAAAAAGTAATTGTTCCAGTTAAGAAGACTGAACTTGTTAATAACTGCCAATACAAACTTCGCTGGAAAGAAGCCCTGCGTAAAACTCGTCCTAACATATACACTCCAATGTTCCAACATTATCACTGTCTATGGATTCATACTTCTGACTAGAGTTTTGCTATAACTCTTTGCCTTGCTTCTTTTGCTTCCATGTAGTCTGATTTAAGTTTCAGCACTTTATCTTAAGCTACAACTGCTTCTTGTAGCATAGAAATAATGAATATCTGTGGAAATATTATTTTCTGTACATTCACTTACAAAACTGAGAACCACACATTGCAGAATTCTGCCTACCTCTTCGCTGAAGATATTTGAGATTTGCGTAAGTTTAACTACGTATTATTACCAATACTGTTTAAATATGATATAATTAATTAAATATATTTATTTAAAAAAATACTTAACAAGTATGTACTGGCAACAAAGTTTACTAGGGTTGGGAGCGATCGCATCTGTAGTAGCTGCCACGACTTCTCCTGTTTCAGCAAACTGGGTAGACATTAATGGTGGTAATACTTACGTAGTTCCTCAAGCTCCGGCGGTTGGTAATTATATTTACGGTAGCCCTATTTCCACTCCCATACCTGTAAATCCCGCAACAGGGTTACCACTGAAACACAATAATAACGTGTACCCACAGGGTTATTACCCACACCCCTACGGAGGATACAAGATTATTGACTCCACGATTGTTAACCCTGTTTTAGTCAATCCTCAAATCAGAAACTCAACGGTGATTAATCCGATGATTGTTAACGATCGCCCATTATATTCACCCTATTACAGGCGATCGCCTTATCGTCGTTTCTAATCTTATGCTCTTCGACATCTTACCTTTGTGCTATTCGCGTCTTTGCGGTTCAAAAACATTTTTTAACCACGAAGACGCAAAGAGCACGAAGAGAAGAGCAGAGGTTGTATTATCGGAACTTATAATGACTAAATTCCTACTTTGGGTTTTGGAAATAAGTTGACTTTCGTAGCTAATCCCAAATTTTGCAGAATTTTAATTGACCACCAAGTCATATCTATCTCCCACCAATGCAATCCAGCTTTTGCTACATTTGGGTGAGCGTGGTGATTGTTGTGCCAACCTTCTCCGTAAGTTAATATTGCTGCCCACCAAAGATTTCGAGAATTGTCATCTAATTGGAAATTGCGGTAACCTGTGATGTGGGTTGCAGAATTAATCAGCCATGTGGTGTGCCAAAGCAAAACGGCTCTGAAAAAAACGCCGTAGATAATAAAACTCCAACCTCCTAAAGCATACAGTAAGACACCAAGAGGAATTTGCAGCAGTAAGAAGTAACGATCTAACCAACGGTAATATGGATCGCGCTGTATTTCTGGGGCAAATCTTTTGTAATGTTCCGGGTCAAAAAACTCCGCTCGCGGATAGAATATCCAAAGCATATGGCTCCACCAAAAGCCACGTCGGGAAGAGTAAGGATCTTTGTCGTTGTTCTCTGTATGGGCGTGGTGTAATCGATGTCCAGAAACCCAAAAGGTTGGTCCTCCTTGCATGGCAAGAGCTCCCAATGTGGCGATCGCATATTCCAACCATTTTGGTACAGAAAAACTGCGGTGGCTCAAAAGTCGGTGATAGCCCAGGCAAATTCCAATACTGCCAAACAACCAGTGTAAGAATATTGTTATTGCTAAAGCAGACCAAGAAAAATACCAGGGAGCCAGTATTGCCAGGGCATGAATCGTACCGAAAAATGCCACGTTAGTCCAGCTCAGAGCAAGTGACTGTTTCTTGACAGCCACATCTGAGTTTATAGTCATGAATTGTTCCTTTGATATAAGTACTGTAAAAACTAGGGCAGAGAGTTAAAGTAGGACTAGAGGATGCAAGTGCCACTTACATCCCTTAGCTTAGCAAAGAAAAAATTTAAATGCAAGTAGCACTTGCATTATTCATTTATGAGTCATCAAATTATTTCAACCCGACAGCGACTGATCGACGCAGCGAGATTCTTGTTTGCAACTCAAGGAATCACAGAAACGACAACAAAAGCAGTTGCTGAATTAGCCGAAGTCAACGAAGTCACACTATTTCGGCATTTTGGTAATAAATACGGGCTGCTGTTAGCAGTCATTTCTGAATCCCCGGTGTTTCAACAGCTAGGTGAATCGTTAAAAATACAAGTCAGCCAAACGACCAGTGTTTATCAAGCTCTGAGAGATTATTGTGAAGATCGGTTACAGACTCTGGACAAAGTTCCACAATTAGTTCGTTCTGTGGTTGGCGAAGCTGGGCATTACTCAGTTGAAAACCGTCAGGCGATTGGAAAAGGCATAACACAAGCCAATCACTATGTTGCTGAATACTTAGCCACAGTGATGGAAAGAGAAAAGTTACATACCCATTTACCAGCCGACAAACTAGCCAGCTTACTTAATAGTATGTTATTAGGGTATGCCGTAGTTGAATTTACAAGTGAATCTCACCAACTTTGGCATAATAGAGACGAATTTTTAGAAAATTTAGTAACGCTGTTTTTAAACCAAATCGCCAATTCCACGAGTTCAATAAATTATGGTTCTATACCAACAGAGAAAGTCATAGATTTACCGACTCACTTAGTTCATACTATTTTGCAAAAAGCCAAAAAATCCGGGCTTCGAGATTATGCTCTCATGTACGTTTTATTTGGGGCTGGTTTATCTCCGGTAGAAATTGCCAACTTAGAGCGATCGCACCAAATAACGGATATCAAGCAACACTTTTTACAAATAACTCATGGCTCTATTCGACAAGTACCAGTTAATCAATGGATTTTAGGCAAGCGATATGGTTCTTACACGCGCAATCCATTAACTCAATGGCTAAAGAGTCGTAAAGATGACCACTTGGCTTTATTTCTTAATGATAATAGTATGCCAATCTCAGAGAGAGAAATACACCATCGCTGGCAAATTTTAACCGAAGGGTTATTGACGCCTGAAGGACAACAACCAGTTATTGAGCAAGCTCAACAAACGTGGTGTGTGGATATGTTGATGAAGGGAATGAATTTGGAAGATATGAGTTTAATTACAGGTTGGAACTTGACTAAACTACAACCATTAGCCCGTCGAGCTAGAGAAAAAGCAGCCTTGAAACAGGCTGTTATTTTAGACCGAAAGACTTAGAGAGTAGGGGGTAGGGGAT
>NZ_WJFC01000319.1 GCF_009725235.1 Scytonema sp. UIC 10036 | reverse complement strand
CCTCAGTCCCCAGTCCCCAGTCCCCAGTCCCCAGTTCCCAATCATACCCAGTTAACCGCCAATTCCGGACTTGGCGGTTAGAGGGTGATTGCTACGCGGCTTGGTCAATGTCACCTTGGGTCACAAGCTTTGCGATCGCGTCCAGAAGGTCGGTCTTTTTCTTGCCCCGAACTGACACCCCTTTAGACGCTGCAAGCTTCTGTAGCTGCTTCCAAGACAGCTTGCTGAAGTCCAAGACATTTTCGACCGGGCTTTCGCCTACTCCCTCTACAAATTTAGTTGTGGGTTCTACTGGTTGAACATCGGTAGTGTCAATAACCTCAGCTGCAACCTCTACAACGGGTCCCTCACTGGGTAGCGTGGGTTCTACCTCATCAGTCTCTGGTTGTTCCTCCACTGCTGGCAATGCTGGCACTTGAGGCGCTTCTTCAGTTAGCGCGAGCAGTGCTTCTTTGAACTCCTGTACACCAGATTCCCCATATGCGATCGCGACTGCCTTAAATGCCTTGGCTGCTGCCTCTAGCGCCGACTCAGCAGCTGCCTTGGCTGTAAGCTGTGCTTGCTCCTCTTGCTGGAACGCGCTAACTGCTGCCGTGCGGCTTCTAGTTCGGCTTGCAGGTCATTAATGAGGTCTTCGGTAGCAGCAATGTTTTGGGCGGTGATGGAATTGAATGTAGCGAACATCTGATTTCTCCTTATTCTTAGTAGCGGCGGTTGGGTGTTTCGTGGCGTGGTTCACCTCAACCTGTTATAAACAATATAACTGGTTATGAGTAAATCGGTCAAGTGGTTATAGCCAGTTAGTTCATTGCATTTAACCAGATGTTTGGGCGTTCGAGATTGGTGTCAAGCTGGCTTACATATCGTGATGCATTAAAGACTATCCTCCAGCGCGGCGTCCCCAACCACCAATTCCGGATTTGGCGGTTAGGGCTGGTCGCTACCTACGCGGCTTGGTCGATGTCAAGCTGGGTCACGATTTTCGCGATACGGCTTCAGCCGTTAGCTACGCGATCGCAATTCTCTTTTTCCCAATCCCCTCTCCCAACCAGTTATAGATTGCATAACCAGATTGAGGAAAAGACCGCGTAAGTTTAACCAGTTAACTCACGAGCATCCAAGGGTTCCTCCATCGTACCGTTATAGAAAATTGTCACAAAATGGCTGATGCCTTTCTCATGAGTGAATTTGTCTATAAGCTAATAGCTCACTTTAAGCCCAAGTTCTATACCCTTATGTATCTCACTGGTCGGGGAACCACAACTATCATTTTCTCAGAGAAATATATTTGACCCACAGCTGTGCTTCCAGCGACCAGTGACTAGCGACCAGCGATCGCAACTCGGAGATTGGACATTGGGGATTGGGCATTGGGGATTGGGTATTGTGCGTGGGTAGATGGTCACTGGTCACAAGGTCACTTAGAAAGTTTAATTTTTATCTGACAGTAGCAAAATTATGCCAAATTAAGGCTGATTTTCAACGTTTTATTGCAAATTAGCGCAAAAACTGCATAAGTTACTATCATATGCACCTATTTATTAGTTTGGTTATATAAAATGATGAGTTTTGTTATCTATCTAAAGCAAGAAATTTTAAATTTTTTTATCTTTGATGGTAGATGTTGATAATCAGTTATGCAAAAATGAATTCTATTACTACATGAAATTCATGTGTATTAACGCTCACAATTCAAGGACAAAAGTCAAATGAAACTGTTAGACCTAGAAACGATTGAAAATGTTTCTGATTCAGAAGCAATAAAGGTGAACGGAGGATCGAGCTTTTATTACCTAGATGAAAAGCCACCAGAAGGAGATAAGGATAAAGGTGGTGGTAAAGGTAGTGGAAATACGGATGGTGGGATAAAAGGCTGGGTTAGAGAAGCCGTTATAACGATCGGTGCGATTGCATTAGAGCCAGTTTTAGAAAAGGGTGGTGAAATTCTTGGCAGGATTGAAACTGGATTTAGCGACGGCAAACCAACTGTTGGTATTGGTGATATAGTAGCGCCGTAATAGGAAGATAGACCCTCTTTGTTTACGGCATTAAACCTATTGGTTTGTATATCAAGGTTTTGGTAATACTAAAACTTAAAAGCCGCTATTGTATTTTTTACAGTGGCAGCTTTTGAGAAAAAACATATCACAATCTTTTGTTCATTTACGGATACGCTAGTGTGGTGTCGGGGACAGGGGACAGGGAATTTGAGACCGAGTGTCGGGATGTAGTGCGAGCGCCGAAACACTTCTCGCTTGTGCAATGAGACTTACAGGACAGTTGCTGTGGAGTATTAAGTCACGAGGATTTGTAAAGTAAGTAGTTTATTGAAAGTAAAATTAGCATTGATTGTCTATACTATAAATACCAAAAGATTCCCAAATTTCAGGACTTTTCTTACGTCTAAACTGAACAGCAACTTGAAAATTTTTTACATTATTTAAAACTATCGGAATTTCATCTTGAAATTCTTCATTAGGCTCAATTTCAATTAAATTATCAAAAATAAAATAAGACTTACTAAAATCACTACGTTCTTTTGTTTTTAGAAGATAAGGTCGTGTAGCTGAAAATGGACTTTCCATTTCATTAATTGAAAGAATAAAATATTCTTTTTTAACTCTTGTACGTCCTAAGTTTTTGACTTTTACTTCAACAATAGCAACCGGAACATTATCAATAATAATTTGGCGTTTAAAAGAAATATTAATAATTAAAGTTCCAGCAAAAGAACGACTAAAAACAAACAACCAAAGAGACCAGATACCAGCTAATATTATACCTATACTGGTCACTATACCCTGAATAATTTCGATAGAAGTTTTAACATCGCTAAGTTTTACCATGTAATATTTTCTTAATATTTTTCCAATTTATTTGAATTTATTTCTAACTAGTTTCCGAAGCTTTTTGTAAAAAAACTTGGAATTAGAGTCTACCTTATTAAAAGCAACTTGTAACTCTTTTATAGTCAATAAAATTTCATTTAAAAGTTCTATTTTAACCTGGGATTTTTGAGAATAATAAATATCTGATATACAACCACGAAAATTTTTAATTTTATTGAGTTCAGTCAAATTAACTCTACTTGAAGATAATTTCTGGTTTGGTTGTACAAGAATATTATTTATTTCGGTATGAATGTCCTTCAACAACTCTTTTTGAGGATTTTCTGTAATTTTAAATAGCAAACGTTCAATTGCTATCGATAAATCGGTTAATTCTGTCAAAATTAATTGACCGTTAGGACTATCAGAACGCTCTCCCATATAAAAATTATTTTGTTTACAAAATAACGATGTCAATTACAACTACAAATTAGGTTTAATCCAATAAGACTATGTAGACGGTTCCTATTGTGCTAAGCATTACTTTACAAAGATAAAGCGAGTAGACACAGATTGTCCAGATTGTAACAAGAACTTAAAGAGTGAAGATAGGGATGTCGTAAAATCGTTCTATTCCCACTTTATGCCTAACCGTCTAGTACATAAATAGCAGCATTCACAGTTCCCATAGATTTTCACCCTATCACCGCCGCCGCTTCATTGCCAATTCTAATGATTGTGGTTTGAGTGCGATACGGCTGTCTTCCGTTAAACTCCGTTTATCGCATTCAGCCCAACCTCACCGCGTCCATCATTATCTCATGACTACCCTAGTCTACCCTTGTCTATAGATGATTGAATGCGATCGCACAGAACTCCGAGCATAGCAAGCTGGACTCCCCTACTCCCAATCCCCAGTCCCCAGTCCCCAGTCATAGCAAAAAACCAACCACCAATTGCGGACTTGGCGGTTGGGGCATCTGCTACGCGGCTTGGTCGATATCCGATTGGGTCACAAGCTTTGCGATCGCGTCCAGAAGGTCGGTCTTTTTCTTGCCCTTAACTGACACACCCTTGGACGCTGCAAGCTTCTGTAGCTGCTTCCAGGACAGCTTACTGAAGTCTAAGGCATTTTCGGCAGGGCTTTCGCCAATCTCCTCTATAAATTCAGTTGTGGGGTCTACTGGTTGAACATCGGTAGTGTCAATAACCTCAGCTGCAACCTCTACAACGGGTCCCTCACTGGGTAGCGTGGGTTCTACCTCATCAGTCTTTGGTTGTTCCTCCACTGCTGGCAATGCTGGCACTTGAGGCGCTTCCTGGCTGGCTGCGAGCAGTGCATTTTTGAACTCTTCTACACCATTTTCCCCGTAGGCGATCGCGACTGCCTTAAATGCCTTGGCAGCAGCCTCCAGCGCCGACTCAGCAGCTGCCTTGGCTGTAAGCTGTGCTTGCTCCTCTTGCTGGAACCGCGCTAACTGCTGGCGTGCGGCTTCCAGTTCGGCTTGCAGGTCGCTGATGAGTTCTTCTGTAACTTGGATGTTTTTTGCGGTGATGGTGTTGAATGTAGCGAACATTTGGTTTTCTCCTTATTCTTACTAGTTGCTGGTTGGGTGTTTCGTAGCGCGGTTCACCTCAACCAGTTATGAATGTACTATAACTAGTTATAGCTAATGAGTCAGGTGCTTATAACTAGTTATTTCATCGAATTTAACCAGATTTTTTCGCAAATTCTATGAGAAATCTCTATGGTTCTGGCTTGCCTCAGTAGTAGTTGAATTTAATACTTCGGTGTGTGGCACTTCTCCCCTTGGCTTATATATAAAGAATGGTGGAAGTGCCACACTGCGGAGTCACTCCGACTTAGCAAATCGGAAATTATTTCCGTTTTGGCGGTGGCAGTGGGGAGTGGGGGCAATTTGCTTTAAAGCACTAGGTGTGTCAGAAAAGGTTGTTTTGTAGGGCTTGTGGTTACTGACCGGGCATCTCAGTCCAAATTGTGGATTTGCGATTAAGCACTTTTGCATGGGGAGGGCAGAGGTCGGTTGTGGCACTTCTCCTTTTGGTTTATATAAAAGAATGGGGGAAGTGCCACACTGCGGAGTCACTCCGCTTTAGCTGGGATTGTGACTTAAAGGAAATGTTTGCCGCAGTGTTTTAACCAATATGCTAAAAATGGCTAGATGCCTTTCTCTAGTAAGGTTTGATTAAGAGCTATGAGCTTATTTATTTACGTTCTATAAGGGTATAGAACTTGGGCTTAAAGTGAGCTATTAGCTTATAGACAAATTCACTCATGAGAAAGGCATCAGCCATTTTGTGACAATGGTGTTTTCAGATAGGCAAACATTTTCTTTAAGTCACAATCACACATTTCTCCCTTTGGTTTATATAAAAGAATGGGAGAAATGCCACACGGCGGAGTCACGCCGACTTAGCAAATCGGAAAATT
Source organism: Scytonema sp. UIC 10036 (assembly GCF_009725235.1). The sequence goes on along the minus strand of NZ_WJFC01000319.1, from coordinate 5,191 downwards.
TTTCCGTTTTGGGTGCGGGTGCGGGTGCGATCGCGACTCCTCATTGCACTGTCGTGTTGCTAGCTATGCTTTGAATCATAATGTGGGAAAAATTTTGATCCATAAATTAGAAAAGAGTTAACGAAAATTCAGGATTTCACGCTAATCACAAATTAAAACTTTGAATCAAATCATGAGTGAGAGTTGAAATTCTGAATCATAACTAGAACGGGAGTTGAAAAAACACAATTGGACAAAACTTGCACAAAAAATCCCTGAAAAAATTGTTCTAACTTAAACTTTCAATTCAAAATATGGTTCAAATACTCATGTTATGATTCAAAACTTTTGTTTTAGTAGATATCTGAGTAAAAATAAAATATTTCATTGAACAAGCGATCGCCTACTCAAATCCTCGCTGAATAATAATTATAATCAAACCAAAGGATTGATACAAACGTCGCTTTTATCAGTCTTTTTATCTCCTAAAATATAATCATTATGAGTAAAAAAACTCGAATATTAAAAGTGAACTATAAACTGGATACTCATTTCTGAAGCATATCATGAGTTAAAATCTCATTTTTTGTTTCAAATCACACATACGTTCAACATACCAGAATTCAAATACGACGGTGAAACAGGGCTGATTAGCACGTGGGTTCAAATAGCACGGGAACCAGAGAAACCATTAGAAGACCCAGTAGTAGAGGTAAAAAAGTTCTTGCAGCCTGTTGAGTCTTTGATTGGATTTGTTCGTGACGCCTACCATGTAGGACTGTGGGCGGAGACAGGTACGGGGAAATCAACAGCGATCTCGAATATCATTGGCGGAATGATTCAAGAGCTAGGTGGCACCCCCACAATCCGAACAACTGTACCCAAAATAGATGCAGACACAGCTAAAATTTTCCCTCACGTTGATTGGCTAGGCGTTCCAGAGTCAATTTTTGGATTACTAGAAGCCGCGCTAGAGATTCAATATCGTATCTGGATTAATGAACAAGCTTTTCGTGCTGGAGAGGAGATTAAGGATTTTAGTCCTATCCTGTTTTTTATTGACGAAATCAATCTAATCTTCACCCGGTGGGGAAATATTTCTGATAACGACTTAGAGAATGTTTTGCAACGGTTTAAGCGCACGCTACAAGGTGAACGCTTGGCATATTTTGAGTGTAATATGGTTACCGAGCTAACAAATTATAAGAAAGAATTTGCTAAACGACTACTTCTGTTTATTTGGCAAACTGGACGTTCTCTTAGAGTGAAATCATTGATAGCAGGGCAAAACTTGCAACCAGGAAGCTTTGGATTCAAGGTTAATGATTTAGCTAACTGTTCTTATATTTCGTTTGGAGACAGTATTAGAGCCTGTACTAAGTACAAAGTTCGCGATGTAGATTCGGCTGACAATACTAAGCAGTACAATCTCATTCAAAAAGCTTTATCAAGTGAGCCAAACTTTAAATACATTGCTCTATATTGTCCAAGCCAAGGAAAATCTTTTTATGGCATTCTTCCTCCACCTAACTATTACAAATGGGAGAAGAATTTACTTTGTCCAAAAACCTTGGACAACACCCCTGACAATTTGGACAACGTCCAGACAAATGTCCAAACACGTCCAACCGTAGACAATAGTCACAGTAAAGGGTTTGGTGATTTCGACCAAATGTCCAAACTGCCTCAAAAGTTCCAAAATCTGCCATATGAGGGGTACGTCCAATTGTGGCGAGACTTACCTAAAAAAGCAGATGGAAGCGTTCACAAGACGCAAGCTTATGAGCGTGTTTTTGGAGTTAAACGAAGCGATGAGCGAAAAGTCGTTTCGGATTTCATTGATTATTTACAACAACATTTCAAGTAATAGGAGTATGCTGATGAAAGGCGATTTGGTCTACGGATTAATGCAGTTACAGGTTTTTGACATTTTGAAGAGACGGGTTGCTAATGAGGCTCTTTCAACTAACACAATTAACGAAGTCTGTAATTTAATCATGATTCTAGAGTCGAGAATCCAAGAGTATACAACTTTGATAGGGACAAAAGATGGGTTGGCATTAGAACAGCAAAAAGAAATTAGGAATAGCATCAAAAATATTGGAGAAGAATTAAACGGTTATGGTGGAACAGAGTTAATGCTTGCTTGTTGCTATTTGGTGGCTTATACAAATCCTGAAGATGGGTACGACTCTTATTTAAATAGGATTTGGGATGGAATCGGAGGTTGGGCAGCTTAATTTTCAAATTCGCTAGAACGCAGCAAAGGGAGACAGACAACTGTCTCTCTTTTAACTGGTTAAGTCAAAAAGTCCATAACTGGTTATTGACATCTATAACAGGTTAAGTTAAGCTGTAACCAGTTAAGAAATTAAAGGAACACTATATGTCTAAATTACTAGAAACCAAGGTAAATGAACTGTTTGAAGCAACCAAAGACCTCATGAGCCGTGAGGAAATCGAGCCATATTGCGAACAGTTCAACACTTGGCTAAACACTCAAACCAGTTACAGCAATGAATCTCTAGGTACTGTCCTCAGTCGCGCTGGGTTTTATAAGAAATTCAAGTCAATCACTAACTTGGTTCCCGGACAAAACGCCGTTATTGTGCCAAAGCACGACGAAAACGGAAATGTTACGGGTACTACAATCAAGCATTTGTGCCTGGTGCTTTGTGGCTTGACTCAAGAGCAGTGGGATGAGAGGAACCAAACCACAAGAGTGACTGACCGTCTATCCAATGAAGGTCAAGAAATCGATCCAGATAAATATTTAGAAGTTACCGGGCGATTGCTGGAGAGTGAAGACCCACACGAACTGGCTGTTGGTTTAATCGCTGCTACTGGTCGCAGACCACACGAAATCTTAGCCCGTGCTACGTTCTTTCCAATTCAGGGTCAGTCTTACAAGGTGATGTTTTCCGGTCAGGGCAAGAAGCGTGGACAGGATACTAGCTTTGAAATTGGTACTCTTTATCCTGGGGAATACATAATCAAATGTTTGAATCGCCTACGCAAAGAACCCGGTACCAAAGCTCTCCTGAAAGAGGTCGCCAACGAATTTTCTGATTTAGCGGAACAAAATAGAGCAATAGACAACCGTCGTGGTCAATCTCTGCGACGCGTGGTTAAAGAATATTTTGGAGATAAATACTCAGACAATCTAGTTCTAGAACTGCGTCAAGGTGATGACCAAAACAACAACAAAGCTTTACGCGCTGCTTGTGCCGCGCTAATCATTGAGCGGGATTATCCTGGTTCAATTGGGTCTAAGATGTTGGCATTTGGTCGTTTCTTAGGTCATATTGCACCAAATGACAAGCCATCTGACAAAGATTTGAACCACATCGTCACTACTTTGGGCTATTCGGACTATTACGTTACAAAGCCAATCCCTTACCCGATCGCACCGCAGAAGGAAAAAACAGCTTCAGTAAGAGTGACCGAAGCTGATTTTGAAACCATCAAAAATTTGCAATCTAAGTTGGCATTATCTAACCAACAATCCGTTGTTAGTCACTTGCTAAATTTTTATGAAAATGCAACCAAGGAAGTTTTGGAAGCTAAAAGCCAATGCGATCGCCTCAAAGAAGAATTGGCTCAAGCCAACGACCAAATTATCAAACTAAAAGAGGAAATATCCGTTATGCAGCAACAATTAGAGCAACAACCAGAGCAACAACCAGAGCCACAGCCACAACCAAAGCAGCAGCCACAGCCACAAGTAGCTGGTGGAGATTTAAGGGCAATGATTCAAGAAATAATCAGAGAAGAGCTGCAAGGAATGCAAGTCAATACCACACCTACACCCACATCCATACCACAAGTAAAAACCACGCAGTCAGTAGAGCAAACAAAGCCCATTGCTAACTGGGAAGAATTTAGCGACAAAGAACTTTGGGAGAGTAAGGCTAAGGGGAGTGCTGAAGAGAAAGTGAGACGGGCTTTTCTTGCGATCGCAAGCTACAACGATACGCTAGCCACTGGAGATAATGACCGTTTGGCTATTACCAACCAAGCACTCAGGGAACTATCGGGAGCGAACGGCATGGTTATAGGGGATTGGATAAAAGCTCACGCTGATGAGGTTGTGTCGCACAATACTAAGCACGGCATGGGGAATTCAAAAGACCCTAGCAAAACCGAGACTTATTACAATAAACGGCATAGGTCGAAACGGATTACAGAGTTGCTCCAGCTAATCAATGATAAATTTTTGGATGGGCAAGCGATGAAAGCAGGCAAGTCGGAAGATGCTTCTGTTACTGCCAATCCAGCAGAACAAACTACCACAACTGTGTCAAGTAAAACCATAACTCTCAAAGCTACTGAAGCATCTTTGATGGACATAGAGCACACCTTGAGACAAAATCCTGGTTGGACGGTAACTACTAAAGATGGAAAGAAAGTTGTAGCGGTTTACACACTCAATGAGGCAAGTGAAGTAGTTAAAGTTTAGCGCCAACCATCCCTTTACCATTAGTAAATTGCCCGTAAGTACCTGACTACGGGCTTTTTCATGCTTCATCAAATCCCCTTACGGGGTGTTAGGTGTTGGAAAGACCAGAAGGAGATGACATTAAAATAGCTTACGAAAGGTTTCAATCCCCTTACGGGGTGTTAGGTGTTGGAAAGCAAAAAGCATTTATGAAGACGTTCGGGTAATTTATGTTTCAATCCCCTTACGGGGTGTTAGGTGTTGGAAAGAGTATAAAAAAGAATTATTGATAGTTATTGATGAAAGTTTCAATCCCCTTACGGGGTGTTAGGTGTTGGAAAGCTTATCAAGAAATATTCAATTATTTTAAAAATCTATCGTTTCAATCCCCTTACGGGGTGTTAGGTGTTGGAAAGTTGGTAAGTGGTACGTGTTGAAGTCTGACCCACTACACGTTTCAATCCCCTTACGGGGTGTTAGGTGTTGGAAAGTCCGCAGTCTGAAACTTAGAATAGCAACGGACTAGAAGCAAAATTTTGGCAAACCTCAAAATTTTGGTCAAACCAGAGCCTTTAAAATCACCTACTGAAACTGAGTGAAGCTTAAAAGTATTTACTTTTCTAGGTTCTAAGTACTTGACAAACCTCTTAGGGTTTTAGTTCTTGCTTAGCTTTGCCAAATTAATCATAAGCAGATAATGCCCATTTTGTCAAAATTGGAATTGCTAATGTTCGGAGCTTCGGGCTTAATGCCCTTCCTCCCCACTCCCCACCC
>NZ_WJFC01000318.1 GCF_009725235.1 Scytonema sp. UIC 10036 | reverse complement strand
TTTAATATGAGTAACCTCGTAATTTTAAGGTTTTCTAAAAATTCGTTTAAAGAAATACTGAATTTTTCAAGAAATGATTGATACTGTTGGTAGGTCAAGTTAAGCTGATAAGAATATGAACTGGGTATTCTTTAGTCTTAAAAAATACCATGACCGCTAATAGCTTAACGGGTAGTCAGAGCAATAAATATACTTTTGACTCTGAAAACAAACGACTGGATTTAGATATTGCACAAGAAAGAATATATAACTATTTTATCGAAATTGTCAAAACCTGGGAACCTGAAGATGTTTTGCAAGAATTTAGGCGTCTATTCTTAGGAATTTTTGATGCAGGAAATTCTGATTCTACAATCGGAATTTATGAACTCTTCTTAAAAAGTGATGAACAGGAGTTTCTTCATACACTTAAGCGCTGTTGCTATATTTTAATTAATAATTGGGAAAGCAACAGAAAGCATAAGTATATTCAAGAATTAGTGAATTTATTTTCTAGTTATAAAGATTTTCAGTCAACTATACATATAAAAAAAAGTATTTATATTCAATGGATAGCCAATTTTATTGATAGTGAAGAATATCGACATATTAAGCTTTTTGCGGTTAAAAATATTGACGAGCAATCTCAAACAAATTGGATTCATCGTTATTCTTCTTATCTATTAGTTGCTCAATCTTTAGATGTTAATAATCCAAAGGAGCAACAAGAAGCTGCTATAAAGTTGTCCAGACAACTGAAAGATAAATTTAAGTTTGAATTGGCAATGTATATTGCTCGGTCTCAATCTTCTAGTTCTAGCAACAAGCGGTATAAAAATCCCAGTATTCTAGGAGATAACGTTTTGCACTTAATTAAAGCGATCGTTGTCAAGAGAGGTATATTTAGTTATGAAAATATTGCCAATATATTTCTTCAGCAAACTCAAAATCAAACTTTGAAAGAATTTAAAGAGAGTTTGCAAAAATATTTGATTTTTTCAGTTCAACAACAGAAATTTGTTGAAACTTTAAAAATTCAATTATTAGAATAGCTGTATCTGTGGAAAGCAGAGCAACATGAAGAAATGATTAACAAAGATTTTGTCTTAAGAACTTGTAATAAAGTCATTGATTATTTAACAACAGAAAATGGAAAAGAACCTTCATCGTTATTTGTTTTATTATTGTCTCAAGGTCATCCACTGACATTGGTTATTGTACTTCTGAAAATTATTCTAATTTCTAAAAATTCGCGTATTCATTTGGAAAGTCGCATAGCTTACTTGATTCGTTACTATAATAATTATCCAGAAGATGAATGCAAGTGGTTAATTCATTTTATCGAAATTTTTAATATCACTTTTGCAATTTATGCAGAAAATATTGAGTACAATTTAATTAAGATAAAAGAAAATGAGCCGCTTGCTGAAGACCAATTGAATCTGGATGATTATCATGTTTTTTCTCAGCTAAAGACCAAAACTCTTTAACTTAAGGCTTAAGACTGAAAAAACGTTCATCCAGCCATGCTAAAGTAGCTCCAGCAATTTCAGCAAAAATACTAATTAGGCGATAAAGACCGACAGCACTAATGACTAAAGCTGTGGGAAAATGAGATTGTAAGAGCGCGATCGCAGTTGCTTCAAACACTCCCAAACCACCAGGCGCACCAGGAATAATAAGTCCTAACAACCAAGAAAAGCTAAAAGCCCCAAACAATAAAGGCATATGGCTCAAGTTTAAAGGACTCAGAGCAAAAAGAGTTAAAACAAAACCAAAAGCACGCAAAACCACAAAACCCAATTCTCCTAACAAAAGTCGTAACGGGTAATGTTGAAGAGTAGGAGTTGAGCTTGGAGTAGAATCTAACTTTTTGACCTTCAAGCGTTGCACGATCGCAATTCCCAAGTTTAAAAACTTTGGATGAAGTACACAAAGGACTCCCAGCAAGCAAAAAAGTTGTATTATCTGTAAGTACAGGATAGATTCACTAAGTATAGACTGACTGGTTAGCAAAAAAATAATTAAAGCAGCCGCTGCCATGAGAAGTGGTTCTAACAAAACACTGAGAGTTGCAATTTCTACAGAGACATTAGCATTTTTTGCAGCCAGGATTCTTCTATAGTAATGCCAAACATTTCCCGGTATGTATTTAGAGATATTTGTTTTTAAATAGACTTGAACAAATTCAGAAGAACGTATGGGTTGATTTAAATCTTGAAGAACCCAAACCCAAATCCAACCTGCCCAGGTATGTGCCAGTAATGTTATACCTGATGCAATAGCGAGAATTGCCCAACCCAAAGCATCAATCCGAACAGTCGCAACACCTTGCCAGTTATCCTTAAGGGCTTTTGCTAAAAAAAATAATGTTCCCCCCAAAATTACCCAACGTAAAATTCGCTTTATCATTTTAGTAATTTAACTGATATTTTTGATAATTATACAAATACTTTAACTAAGGTTAGCTCCCTGACTTCTGAAAGAAGTCGAGGAGTTAGTAGCTGAGTTTACATAAATTAATAATCAAATACCCATATCACTATCGAAGCGAACCTTTTTATAGGTAAGAGAAATTCTCTAAAATTACAGAAGCTTATATCCTTCTTAAGTTAGAGAAGAAGAGCAAAGCAGCGTTAAAAGATATGAGACCTTTGCTAGAGGAAAAATTTGGCATTTAATCTGTAATCTTAGTAACTGTTGGTCAAATATTCGCAAATCTTAAGCGAACGGCAATAAAGCGAAGACGAAAAGTTCCATCGTTTAAAAACTTTTAGTGAGGAAATTTTTTGATGCTTTATTGTTGGTTGCATGGGATGACAAGGAGGAATTGGTGAACCGTCTAACAGCTTTTTTAAACAAACTGCGGCTGCGCCAGATTTTAACTGTATTTTTGGCTGGTCTATTGTTGATAGTAAGCACTGCTTGCAGTAATGCAAGTACTCAAGGTGCCAATCCAGAAAACCCCGCCGTACAAGCTGGTGGTGCAAATAACCCTTATAAAGGTGGTGGGGATAAATATACGAATTCAAAGATGTCCAAATCTGGACTAGATCAATCTAACCTACAGCTAAAGTCACCATCAATTGTTGCTACAGCTGTTAATAAAGAAGTCAAACTCTATCCTGGTGCTGAAACACCAGAAGGCAGAGCTTATAAAGAAGCAGAACTGCCTATCAAATCTGCCAAAGACTTTCAACAGCCTGAACCAGGTGGTTTAATTCAGCGTGAGTCTAGTGTTGTAGAACGCGCTCAAGACAGACTTGAGACTGTAGGAAAAGCATTTCAAGATGCTTCAGGATTCATTAAAGATAAGGCGGATGAAGCATCTCAGAGACCAGAAACTCAAAGGAATCCAGCAGCAGGTAAGTAGTTGACAGTGAGTTGTGAACAATCAACAACTGCATTTCATACCAGTTTCTGATGGAAGTTTAAATTAAGTACAAAATACCAAGGAGTAGCACTATGAGAAGAGTAGTTGCTGTGTTGAAAAATTTGCGTCCCCTAAAAGTTTTAACAGCTTTTGTTGCCAGTGTAATCCTGTTCTTAACACAGGCTTGCAACCCTGCAGATGCAACAGCACCTCGTCAAAGCGTAGGAGAACAGTCTGCAAGACCTAATTCCAATGTATACGTGCCAAAAGGCGAGAATCAGCATTCTCCTTATGAAGGGGGAATGAATAACTTCAGTGATGTAGACCCCAGAATTGACTCAGCTAACGTGAAAGCTAAGTCTGAATTTCTCAAAGAAAATGCTGAGAGAAATGTTATTGACGAATCCAGCAACATAGGAGAAGTTAGTCGCCGCATTCTTGGTAAAAAGAATGAGAATGCTAAAGATTTCGGCGACACTCTGCGCGAAGGTGCTCAAAGAACAGCAGATAAAGCTCAAAACACCTCTAGTGATTTCATTAAAGGAACCCAAAGAGGCATTGAAAACATCAAGGACAATGCTGGTAATGCTGCTAGTGAAGCGGGTAGAAGTGCTCGGAATAAAGCTGCAGAAGCAGGAAATGCTGTCAGAGATGCTGTTGACTAATCAGTGAGCAGTAATCAGTGAGCAGTGACCAATAAATAATTGAGTGGAGGCTCGTTGTTACAACGGGTCTCTACTGGTTTTTGTGCTGAGCATACCACTGGTTTAATGCCAGTCGATGAATTTCCCGCCAGGAAATATTATGCTTTCTTGCTAATTCTGCACAGTCTTCGTATTCCGGTTGCACGTTAGAAATAGCTTTGTCTTTTTCCTGACCCGTCCATGCGATTTTAACACGGACTACACCATATTCAATCTCTACTTGTTGAATTTCTCGTGAGAGAATGGCACGCTGTTGAGTAGAACGGCGAATTCCTAGAGTCGTGGTTTCACGGAACACAATCACTTCACAGTTAGGTATATTTTCAGGATGGCAAATAACAGTTAGCAAAATTCCCGGACGGGATTTTTTCATTCCAATGGGTTGGGTAAAAACATCCACTGCACCAGCAGCAAACAATGCCTCAAATAAGTAGCCAATAGCTTGCGGGTTTAAGTCGTCTATTTGAGTTTCCAAAATTGCGATCGTTTCTACACTTGGACTGTGGCCAACGTTTGCTTCACCAAGCCACAAGCGTAAAATATTTGGTATTGGTAAATTGATAGAACCTGCTCCCAATCCTACTTGTTTAATGGTCATTGAAGGTGGCGACCCGAAGTTGACTGCAAGGGTTGTGACAATCGCCGCTCCAGTAGGCGTCACTAATTCCCGTTCAATACCGTTACTATACACCGGACAACCGCGCATTTCCCACAATTTCAAGACGGCTGGTACTGGTACTGCCATCTCACCGTGTGCGGCTTTGACTGTTCCCCCGCCTACAGGTTGGGGCGAACAGTATAGTAAGGGCAATTCTTTCTCATTGCTTTCGATTAATAGCCAATCTAGTCCCAAACAAGTGCCAACAATATCTACAATTGCATCTATTGCACCTACTTCATGAAAATGGACTTTTTCGGGAGGAACGCCATGCACTAATCCTTCTGCTACCGCTAATTGTTGAAATACTGCCAAACTCCACGCTTTGGCACGTGCTGGTAACTCAGCTTTCAAAATCATCTCACTGATTTCAGGTAAGTGGCGTCCGTGATGGTGGCTGTGTTGGGAATCATGGTGATGGTGGTTTATTAAGTTCACATGAACTTTAGTAGCCTGTTGACCATTACGGAGAACTAGTTCCGCCTCGATCTGGTACTCGTGCTCAATTCCCAACTTGTTTAGGTTTTCAGTTAAGTACTCTAAAGGGACGCCCAAGCTGACTAAGCTACCCAGGCACATATCACCTGAAATGCCTGTTGGGCACTGAAAATAAGCAATTTTAGTCATTTGTTAGTGGTTAGTGGTTAGTTGTTAGTAGGGGTGAGACGGCTTTGCGCCCGTACACAAAGTATCACTAACCTTCCTTGTTTACTAGTTCCTTGTGAGGGAGAGAAATTCTCAGGGCTGCTAGATCCCCGACTTCTTTAAGGGTACAGCTGGTCAATAGAGGGTAATACCCCTCATTCGCCACTTTTTGGTCTCTCGTTCCCAGCTTTTAGCTAGGAATGCAGTCAACGAGTCTCTTTCGCCATTCAGGAGGCGGAGCCTCTAGTAAGGCATTCCCAGCCTGAAGCTGGGAACGAGGTGGGGGGTCTGAACTAACCACTAACAACTAACCACTAACAACTAACCACTAACCACTAACAACTAACCACTAACAACTAACCATTATTTATCTCTTATGGCAAAAATTTTCCAAGTTCATCCTGATAATCCGCAATCTCGACGAATAGAAGAGATACAAGCAGAATTGCGACGCGGCGCAGTGATGCTTTATCCTACTGACACGGTTTATGCGATTGGATGTGATTTAAATGTTAAGTCGGCAGTAGAGCGAGTGCGGCAAATCAAACAGTTAGCAAATGATAAACCACTAACATTTTTGTGTCCCTCTCTCTCAAATGTTACGACGTATGCTTTCGTAAAGGACACAGCTTACCGAATTATGAAGCGTCTGATTCCCGGCCCGTATACGTTTTTGCTACCTGCGACTAAGTTAGTACCGAGGCTGGTACAAAATCCGAAACGGAAAACGACTGGAATTAGAGTCCCAAATCACACCGTCTGCTTGGCACTATTAACGGCGTTAGAAAACCCAATTATTTCCACTTCTGCCCACGTGCCTCCAGATGATGATGTAGATGATGAGTTGCTTGAGGTAAAAACAGACCCTTTCCTATCTCGTGTGGAGATGTTCGATCGCTTAGATAAATTGGTAGATGTGATTGTGGATACTGGCGAGGAACCCACGTATGAAGTCTCTACCATTTTGGACTTGACAGGAGAGCAACCAGTTCTGACAAGGCAAGGTTTGGGGTGGGAAAAAGCAGCAATGCTAGTATAAGATTTATACATCACTACTTCATCTGACGATTTCGGATGTCCGTTGGTTCAGCGCTCCAGTTTCACGATTGTCATACTTGTTAAGCTGAAAGTGCAAATAACTCAATCGGGTAAAAAGCCTTGTAGAGTAAGGGTTATAGCCATTTTCATGTGGTGGCAGGTAATCGTATACCACTCACGATCTGGTGGCTTGTGAGAAAAGCGACACAATGCAAGCCCTGTAACTTTTCCGGATTCTCTACAGTCATATATGTAAGCAGTTGCTGATGGCGGTTCTTGACATATGAAGAATATGTAAGTTATTCGTCAGTAGAAGCTTGACACGTCAGTGCTGTTTATGCTTTGTCCTTACGGTGCTATACCACTCCCAGAAACATCATGAAAGCAAACCTCGCCAATCTACCTACTCCAACACCCGATTTCAATCGCGAAGCTTCTACGGAACAATCACAAACTATTAGTACAGATGCCCTAGTGCAAATGTTGTGTCAGGATATGCAAGCTGAGGTAAAAACATCACTTGAGTCCATGGAAGCCGTAGCAAAGCGTATAGCCCGAGAGGTAGAACGTATTTGTGATAAAAGTTCTCGCATTAAAACATCCGGGCAAATTACGTCTTGGTTAGTCACTTTAGCGAGACATCGGTTACAAAAATGCTTACATTACTACCAACTAGGTTCAAAAAAAGGTCGGGTAGAATTACACAGTCAACTGGGTGCGATGGTTTATCGTCACGTTGCTACACCTAACTCTGATTTAGGATTTGATGCCCGTTACAACCTAATTGAAGACTTCTTACAAGCATTTTATTTGGAAGCTATTAAGGCTTTCCGCCGGGAAAATGAATTAGCTGAAAATTACACACCTCGCACTCAATTGGAACTGGCAGAATACATGGCATTTACCGAACAGTATGCCAAGCGTCGCATTAACTTACCAGGCGGTGCTAATCAACAGCTTGTCATATTGCGTGCTCAAGGTTTCGCTCGCCGTTTGCCCCAAGAAACAACAGTCGATATTGAAAGGGCGGTTGAGTCTGGGAAGACTGAAGATTCCGAATCTTACCAACGCAATTCAGCAGTTCAACAAGTGCGTTCTCAAATGATTGCACAACCAAACTTCGATCCGGCTGAAGAATCCGAACGCGATCGCGTCATTTCGGAACTAGTAAAATACTTAGAATCGCAAGGGCAATCTGATTGTGTGGATTACTTAACATTAAAGTTACAAGATTTTTCTGCTCCAGAAATCGATCAAATTCTCGGTCTTACCAGTCGCCAAAGGGATTATTTACAACAGCGTTTTAAATATCATGTGGAGAAGTTTGCCAAACAACACCACTGGCAATTAGTACACCAATGGCTGGGCGCTGGGTTGGAGCAAAAGTTGGGTTTATCCTCTCAACAGTGGGATATATTTTTAAGCCAACTGACCGAACAGCAACGCCAAATACTAGACCTAAAAGCAGAAAAGCAAAGCGACCAAGCGATCGCTAAAGCTGTTAAATGTACACCCAAACAACTACAAAAGCGTTGGACTCAACTGTTAGAACTTGCGTGGGATATTCGTAACGGAAACAGTGAAATTCAGCCCGGTTAAAGTCATGGTTATTTGCATCTACTCTATGAACGCAATATTAACCAATATATTTCTGACTTTACCCTGTGTTTTTAAATGTTTATTATACCTTTCATCTTTTTAGGTTTAACTCAAATTTCTTCTCTATGTTCCCCCGCAAATTATACTATTTTGGATGCGTGGATTTTAGATTTTGGATTGAGACGGCTTTGTTGAGGATTAAGTTCAATCAATATATTTCACAATCTCTTCTCAAAATGGTAGAATCTCTTTGAATTCAGAAAAGTTTAAATTAGGAAGCGGGGGTCTCAAGGGAAGCAAACAACTTCAAGAATCGTCCAATTAATTCTAAAAATAATTAAGCAGATAAAAAACAAGTTTTCTCAAAACTAAAAATTAGATTAGAATTATAAAACCAATCTTAATTAAAAAATCTAGCAAGGGAAACAAAAATTAACTAGTCACCAGTCACTACTCACTGCTCACTGGTGAGTCCAGCGCTGGAACGGGTCTCCCGCACCCTAGCGACTGGCTCTCCCGTTGAGTCACTGGTGTACTTCTCAGTGTATTAAGATAAAATTAGAAAGAGAAACCGACGTACATATTATATCAAAACCGTCTCAAATCAAATGTTTAAAGGATTTTGGGAAAACGTCTTTAGATATCCCCGGTACTTAGTGACTATTCTCTTAGGCGTAGTGTTAAATGCATTTTCGCCTTTGATACCGTTGTTTAAACGCCCAGTGACCTTAGTCGCTCTTTTGGGATTGCTTGGCGGTAGTCTCGTTTTCATCACTCTGACTTTGCGTGCAATGCTCGGCTTAAACCCAGTTTAGTATGAAGTTTAGAGATATTTTCATCATTACAACCTCTTGTGAGGAGATCGATTGTTATGGCTACAGATCGCCGTGTTTCCCGAGTTGCTGAATTAATAAAACGGGAAGTTAGCCAAATGCTGCTTAACGGTATTAAGGATGACCGTGTGGGTACAGGAATGGTAAGTGTCACAGACGTTGATGTTTCAGGCGATTTGCAGCACGCCAAAATCTACGTCAGCATATATGGTTCGGAGGAAGCTAAAGCAGAAACAATGGCTGGGTTAAAGTCGGCGACAGGTTACGTCAAGCGCGAACTAGGTGCAAGAGTTCGCCTGCGCCGCACACCAGAGGTGGTCTTTATTGAAGATCGTTCTATAGAACGCGGTACTAAAGTCCTGTCACTCTTAAACCGATTACAAGAAGAACGGAAGCCTCATCAGGAAGACCAATACCATAAAGATGAAGAATCTTATCTAGAAGATTAAGTAACGTTAAGAACAATCAGCTTTTGGTATATTAGCCAAACACTTTACAGACGCGATCGCCGAGCGTCTGTTTTCATGTTGATATATATAAAATTTAAAGTTAAGGAGTGAAAGACATAAGATATATTAATGATTAACCTTTAAGAGATCCAGCGCTCACAAAATCATGATGAGATCGCTCATTGACTTGAAAACAGGCAGAGGTCAGAAGCTTGAGAATCACCAGACACTCATAAAAGTCAGATAAGGCAACACAACGAAAGGCAAATTATCAACACAGTCTCAGGGTAATTAAACCTATTTCAAATGGAATATGAAACTTAAATTCCTGACTGCTAAACTCAAGCCATTGCTTATTTGGAGGCAAATGTCTCATATGGCAGTAAATGTAAGTTTTGTGTCTATTTCTTTGGTGAGTTACCCAAGCTACCAAAGTCCGAACAGTTTTCCTTAAGAAAAGATTAATAACCCATGATTAGTGGATCTTTGTGTTGTAGGGTAACCTTTGTGTTTTGCAACACTTTATACTCTCTATCCCAACAATTGTTTCAAGGATATTTTCTGTCAAACAGAGACAAAAGACTAGAGATAGTACCTCATGTACTTTGTTGAGTGTGTAACGTAGAAGCTGTCTTCAAGTAATTTATGCTTTACCTAACCTCTATTAAACAAATGCACTACCATATTTACTCTATGTGTAAGACAGACTCAAAAAATGTCAGAGAAATTTGACATTTGTAACATTTCTTCATATAATTTGAGGATATG
Source organism: Scytonema sp. UIC 10036 (assembly GCF_009725235.1). Next base: position 557 of record NZ_WJFC01000318.1, on the reverse strand, counting down.
TAGCGTCAAAATGAAAATAGTTCCGTATATAAAACTACAAAACTGTAGCGACTAGTCTTTTTTTCTGGTGATGTTTGTTCCTAAAAAATTTTGGGAATACTACTTACGTGTTAATCTGTGAGCAAAAAATCATGAGTGTGAATACGGTGCCTTCTATCAGTTACTATTCTTTAGACGTGATACAAGAGGAAGCACGGCGGTTAGTTCAAAGGGGGTTGGTTAGCAGACAGCAGCCAATCTACACCCTGTGCCAATACATTCCAGCTAGAGAGTGGGTCTGCATTGAATGCGAATTGGAAAAGTGTGATTTTTTATTACGCGATCGCATTGCAGATCTGATTGGTCGCGAACAATGGGAAAACGACTAATCAGTTTTCGATTTGATCTATGGATTAGGAACTGATTTCGGATAAGCGTAATTTTGATGGAAAGAGGCTTCATTTTTACTTTGAAGCTTGTTCTTTACTACACCATCAACCCACCAATAACAGAAATTGTCACACAAATATCACTCATGGTGTGTTTGGCGTCAGCAATCAGAATCGGGCTACCGACTC
>NZ_WJFC01000317.1 GCF_009725235.1 Scytonema sp. UIC 10036 | reverse complement strand
GTCTAATGAGGTACACCCCCCTTTCATCCCCCCTTGGTAAGGGGGGACAGAGGGGGGTAATTTTTGTACCTCACTAGGTTGGAATTTGCTGTATGTACTTGAAAATATATAAATCACCAAAAAGCTTATAGAGCCTGAACTTCACACTATAAACAGTGTCTACAAAGTTAGAAAAACTTATATAGGACTCAATTAGGAATCAATCCCTAAGTCTGTTGCGCTTATTGATACGTTGAAGACTTGTACTGGAATGTAATCTATAGCAGTCCTAAATGATTTACAAACACCTCTTCCTTGTCTTCCTTGTCCTCCTTGTCTTCCTTGTCTCCCTTGTTTGGATCTCAAATAGGATTGCTATATAACGAACTATATAACCAGCTTATAGTACGTTGATTACATCAAATAGTGGAAATTACCAAGTACGTATAAATGTGCGAACCCACAAAACATACGAAAAGTTAGCACGAATGAGAAAAGGGTTACAAGGACAATTATGACAGTTAAAACAGTTAAGCCAAAAAATATATCTTAAGAATGAAATTTTTATATGTTGTGTTAGCGTTTTTTTCTCCTTATAGAGAGTTAATAACCGCTACAAATAATGGTATTAGCTTTGGATGTAATGTTGAATAACACAGTAAGTACATTTTTGCATCTATTTAGTGAGATGAATTAATCTCTACCGAGAGGAAGTTTGTACAAATAGCGAAAGTAAGTAAGCTAATAACAACAGTATGATGTTAAATGCTGTTATTATAGGCAAGTAAAATTCTGCTGCTGAGTTTCTCTTCGTTCAACCCAATCTACGAAATGAGAAAGAGTCAGAAGTCAGAACCCAGAATTGGTGAATATCCCCACGGATAAATTCGGGGGCTTTAGACCGTTATTCATTCACGCCTACGCACGATTGTGTTCATTCTGACTCCTGGCTCCTGACGGAGTAAATTCTTCTTTGGTAATGTCACTAATAACAAGGATGCAATTGTATAGTTAAAAGAGTGTTTGAAAAATTTTGAGGAGTCAAATTTTACGCATAAGTACTTCAGCAAAAATATTTATACATTTTATGATATAATTAGGCAGAAAAACAGAACATAAGTACCAAGAGCTATTTATGCGTTTTATTAGAGGACTAAGTAAAGAAACAATCAAGATGTTAAACCGGATTTATAAGTCAAGCAAGTATCATCAAGTAAGACAACGAGCGCTGCGGCATTAAATTAAGTTACGAAGGATATAAAATCAATGAATTAATACAAATATTTAATGTGAGCCGTTTGACAATTACCAATTGGCTGGATGATTGGGATACATATGGACTAGTTGGATTATACGATAAAAAGGGAAGGGGAAGAAAGTCAAAATTAAATGATGAGCAACTCGAACAAGTTAAGAAATGGACTAAACAAAATCCCAAGAATTTAAATCTAGTTAGAAGAAACATTAGAGAAGCGTGGGACATTGAGGTAAGTAAAGACACAATTAAGAGAATATTAGAATTATTAGACATGAGTTGGCATCGAATTAAAAGAGGAGTAGCCGGACAGCCAGACCCATTTGTATACAAGAGGAAAAAGCAAGAATTATCGGAACTGAAAAAACAGGAAGATAGAGGAGAAATAGATTTAAGATATGTAGATGCAACGGGTTTTTGTTTATGTTCCTATGTTCCGTATGCATGGCAAGAACAAGGAGAAGAAATCATCGTAAAAACCCAACAAAGCAAACGGATAAATGCCCTAGGATTTTTAAATAGAAAGAACGATTTAGATGTCTATTTATTTGAAAAGAGTATTAACAGTGACGTGGTGATAGCTTGTATTGATAAATTTTGTGAGTCTATAGAAAAGAAAACTGTATTAGTTCTAGATAATTCCTCAATCTATACAAGTAACGCTCTCTTGGATAAGCAAGAAGAATGGAAAGAGAAAGGATTAACCCTGTTCTTCTTGCCTACTGACTCTCCTGAGTTAAATATTATTGAGATATTATGGCGTTTTATCAAATATCAATGGTTAGAAATAGATGCATACTCTAGTTGGAAAAATTTAGTTGAAGCCGTAGAAGATATCTTTCGTCAGTATGGAGAAAAATATATAATTAATTTTGCATAACTACTTACGACCACCATCCCAAAATATGTGCCTGTTGTGGCGAGAGTTTAAGTGGAGAAGATTCCAACCCCTATCGCCACCAAATCGTTGAGATTCCACCCTTCGGGTTCGCCAGTTGCCTACGGAGGGAAACCCTCCTTCAGCACTGGACTCACCGATTGAACCAATTGTTGTAGAACATCGCTTGCATCAATTGACTTGTGCCAAATGTGGAACACAGACTCGTGCAACATTACCCGACGACGTTAACCCCACCGGGTACGGAGTCAGAGTTGTTGCTGTTGTAGCACTACTGAGTGGACTGTACCGCAATAGTCAACGCATGGTACAAAGTGCGCGATTCAGAGTTATTTGAGATCCCAATGTCGTTGGGAACGGTCAATAAACTGAGACTGGAAGCAAGCAATGCAGTAAGATATTTTTCCTTCCTCTGAAATCCTAAAAATCATAAACTACGAGAAAACCCTCTTTGGTGAAGGACTGGCTAGGGCTTGGAGTATACTGGAGGCTCAAGATGAAGCTACCCAAGCAGATACTGCAATTGATTTACTTTTCAAGCTTAAATACAAGCCAGAGCTAGCTTACCTGCCTGAAGAAAAAATGTTTTAGAGGTAGGAGTTTAGAGTTGTATAATCATTTTTGACTCTTCTTTTCTTTTGCCTAAAACTCGAATTATGGCCTTTAAAGAACTAAGTAATAAGTTAAAAAATATTTATAAAGGTTGAACTCACGGTATGTTACAGTCTACAAATCCATCCTGTGTGAGAGAAGATACTTCCTCCCTCGATCGGGACGTGGAAAGTGTCCGAGTGGAAGGTCAGAAGGTATCCTCCACTTCCATTTGTTCTTCCATCCAACGCTATCGCAAAAAGCATACCATATTTTCTCATTATATTCCCTTGTACCACCCAAACTTTGGTATATCTTCTTCTGAACGCTAAAACCAAAGTGTCCCTTGCTTGCATACACCCAAAGTTGGTCGATAATATGGAGGTCTGAGCATGGAAAATTTTCTATATCTCGTACATCTAAATACCTCTCTCTTTCTCTACCTGCAACCTGGAGCATTACTTTTACTGTTTCTTCATCAGCTGTTTTCCATTCTCCACTCCATAAGTAATCAGCAAGTTGACTGTATTTAGATGGTAATTGAAACTTAACTAGACGAATTCCACTTTCTGAAAAGTTTTGGTCATCATTAATAGAATACTGATTTATTTCTTCTTCTTTAGGTAATCGATAATGAACTGCCATTTCACTTAGCTGATTACCAAGCCTGCTTCGATACCATTTTCCCAGCCACGCATAAAATCTTAGTGCATTTTCCCGACTGATTCCTGTAATCGTTTTTTTGGCATCTCCTACTGGAAATCTCTTGCTTTGCCAGTGTTGAGGCTGACGTGGTTCTTCTGTTTCATCAAGAAACAGCTGATACTCAGCACAGGTAATATAGCTACTATCAATTTCTAATTCCTCATTAATTCTTACAAAATTCTTGAGTCGCCTTATTAGTCTTACTTGAGCTGCTAATTTAAAAGTTTCTAGGTCAGTTGATTCTAATCCCTCTTCTAGCCTCTGTATTAGTTGTTGCCGAACTTTGGCATCCACTCTTAAACTCTCTTCCAAACAATCGAAAGCTAATGCCATCACATTAACTGATAGAGACTGCATATCTAAAACTGCACGAATTAGTGTAGTAGCATCGCTTTGGGCAGCATAGAGGCGAATGGTTTCTGCCCACCAAGAATTGCTAAAATTCCTAATTAATAATTTCTCGTTCTTAATTTTTTTTATCTGAGATGCTGCTAAATATTCTTGAAAACTCAAGTGAGCAAATTGATAAAATTGTTCCTCATGTTCTACTAACAATCCACTGACATCACGAATATACTCGATAAACTTTTCTGGCTTGACCTTATCATTGACCTCATCACTAACTACAGTCTGCAACAACCTTTGTATGCAAGGAATCTCAGTCGATAGTTTAGACTTAGTATACCTTTGTATCCAATCAATCCCATCAGCCACTTTAAACTCAGTAATTGTCTGCTGCATTAGCTTAAGTGCCAATACTTGCAAGACAGATTGTTTGTTCTTGTCTGTTAGTGTATCGAGAAGCTCCTTTTCTTTCTGCCGCTTTTCTAGTAAAACCTCACACATCTCCTTGTAAAGCTCAACTCGTTTTTCGGGCAACGTTCTATTTTCAAGACTTAACTTGTGGTGAACCGTAGAAATCATTGTCAAAAGCAATGGATTCACCGCCATTGCTGATAATGAAGAGCTATTTCTAATCCTATTTATTAAATCTTTAGATTGTTTTTGAGCTTGCTTCTCTATTTTTAAACTCTCATCATTAACAAGTCTTATTTTCTCTGTTTCCAAATACCATTTATGAATAAAATTGCGAATCTGCTCTAAGTTAAATGATTGCACTTCTAGGACTATGCCTGCGTTTTTTAGGCTCGCATCTCGATAGCCGCGTGGTCGAGAAGTTAAGAGAAAAATATTTTTATGATAGCTTTTTATTTGTTGGTCTACCCAAGCAGTGACCTGTTTTCGCTGGGATTCATCTGCTACTTCATCCAAGCCATCCAGCATTATTAAACATCGACCTTGCTGTAATTCTCTTGAAAACCATCGAGATAATGATTGAAGCGTTTGATTTTCTTCTAATAGTTGTGTAAAAAATACTGTTTGCTCTAGTATTTTAGAGATTTTTTGAAGATGCACCGCCGCAGAGCTAACGAAGTGTTCAAATTTGAACACTTCGTAGCTGAAGTGCGATCGCGCTTCCGCCGCACACCTTAACGTGGGGACAATCTCAGCAACAACATGAGTAATTTATTTGTGGCTAACCCTCTTTTGTCATTTTGGGAGAATCCAATAGCTGAAAGGGTTACGGGGCTTTAGTTTCCACCTTTCATCTAGAAATTTTAGTTTCTGGAGCGAAAATAAAGCCTCAAATTTGGACTAAATCAAGGTTTCAGAAATTAGCTTCGATTATTGTTTTCCGGGAGTGACAAAAGAGGGCTAACGAATTCTATAACGACTTCTCCACTATTAATCTCTGGATAATCGTCTAAGAAGTCATTATATACAGTGCGAATCGTTGAGATTGGGTCTGGATCATAATTAGAAATTATTACTACATCAGGGGAATCAGGGTTTACGTACTCTTTAGTGAAATCTAGATCGACGTATGTGCCGTTAAACTTATTGAAAATGTCAATCCTGTTAAACCCACCGAAGACTTGTTCAGAAATATTTTCTAAATAGTTAAGGTCAGAGATTACCATATACGACACTTTGAAAAACATTATTAATAATATTTCATATCAGGTATGTATTTGAATATTTAACTACTATAAAAGATATTAAGAATATTGTTTTCATTGTCTGAAGGATTGGTGGTGTGTCCAGCGTGGGAGCGGTAGGAAGTGAGGGTAGGGATAGGAGTAAGGGATGGATATCGGTGGTGGGGGAATGGTAGGGGAGTAGGTGCGATAAGCTGGGTACGGCTTGCGCGTTCGAGCGCTCGCGAGAATGGGGCAAAGAATTTCCACACCATACCCCTGATAGAAAGTCAATAGTTTTTGAAAAATGATGCCTTGCAACCGATTCTTTGGACGTAGAAATATGGGTTAAAATGCTGGGGAGGGCAAAACAAAAATGCTCTGCCAAATACAGAGCATCAAAAGAAGGTTGGACACAACATCAGTAGCTTGACTTAACTTTCAACCGGAAAATTTAATTTAGAAATTACACATAAATAAAGCGAACTACTTGTAAGAATCACTTAAGTGTGAATCTTCAGTTTCCAGACCAATCAAGCGATAGATAAAATCAAAAATCTTTTTCATAACTAGTTCCTCATTGGCTTTCATGTTATTCAAATTACAGACACAAAATGAAGAACTCGTGGAGATGAGAAAATCTGTTGCACAGTGAGTGTTGTTGCCATCGCATTCCCCAATCCCCTAGGTTCACCCAAGCACTGCTTCGTCACAATTTATGCAGCTGCTACCTCTTGCCGAGAGAACAATGACACTACAACACCGCCAACCAGAGACTGTAAACGCTCAATCAACTTTGCCCAGCCTGCTTTGGCACCCTAATCTTTAGAATACGTATTATTAACGGGAAAAGTAAGGTCTTGGCTCACTTAATTATCATTTCTATATCATTTCTATCTATCTTTAGAGATATTGACAAAATACACTTGATTTTCAATTATTCCAAATGCTCAAACCCTAATTGAATAATTCGTCAGAATTCAGAATTCAGAATTCAGAATCGATTTGGTTGGGGATTCCGACCCACAACCAATCATTAACCACCAAATTTACAAAAAAAGAACTCAGTCGTCAGTCGTCAGGAGCCAGGAGCCATTCTGATTTCTGGATTCTGAATTCTGACTTCTTCACCCGTTTATTCATCCACCAGTCGCGTAACCTTCATTCTGAATTCACTGCAGTGCCGCCTGAATTCTTTCTTGTTAAATTGATATTAAATGCTTACTTAACTTTCTTAACTGTCTGAAATGTTTTTTAAACTGTCTTAACTTTCCTTCTATTCTCCTGAAAATTGTGAAATATTAAAACTGTGAAATGTACGCTCGATAACATTAAAGGGGCTTTCACTAAAGTATTTGTCACGTTGGACACTTTAACCCAGCCACTACATGTGCTGCTGCAATAGTATTCTGCTTAAGTCTAATGTCTTGAGGCGAACGCTGTTGAGCTTCCGTTGTCTTGTGCGTTGACAAAACCTGTCCGCATTCATTTTCAAAATTTAGTAATTTCAAGGGTTTTTAATTATGGCAACCACAATATCTACCGCAACACAAAGCAATTACCCTGCCACAGGAACGCATTACTACCTCATTGCTAAACACAGTGGTAAAGCATTAGCTGTAGATGGAGCGCAGACAAAGGATGGAGCAAATGTTCTGCAATGGACTAACCAAAAAGCCGCTCACTTCCAATGGAAATTAGAAGATGCAGGTAATGGCTATTTCTACCTGATTGCCAAACACAGTGGTAAAGCATTAGCTGTGAATGGACAGAGTACAGCAGATGGTGCTAATGTCCTTCAATGGCCTAACCAACAAGCCGATCACTTCAAATGGAAATTAGAAGATGCAGGTGATGGTTATTTCTATCTCATTGCCAAACACAGTGGCAAAGCATTAGCTGTGGATGGCGCAAATAAAGCCGATGGTGCTAATGTCCTTCAATGGCCCAACCAACAAGCCGATCACTTCAAATGGAAATTTGAGTCTGCTACACTACCTGCTGTAGGAAAAGACTACTACCTCATTGCCAAGCATAGTGGTAAAGCTTTAAATGTAAAAGATAGTAGTACTGCTGATGGAGCTAATGCCATTCAGTATCAAAAAGAAGATTCCGATAACTCCAAATGGAAATTAGAAGATGCAGGTAATGGCTATTACTATCTCATTGCTAAACATAGTGGCAAAGCATTAGCTGTGAATGGACAAAGTACAGCAGATGGAGCAAATGCTGTGCAATGGCCTAACCAACAAGCCGATCACTTCAAATGGAAATTAGAAGATGCAGGTGATGGTTATTTCTATCTCATTGCCAAACACAGTGGCAAAGCATTAGCTGTGAATGGACAGAGTACAGCAGATGGAACCAATGTTGTGCAATGGCCTAACCAACAAGCCGATCACTTCAAATGGAAATTTGAGGCTTCTACATTACCTACACCAGGAAAATACTACTATCTTGGTAATAAGAAGAGTGGTAAACACTTAGACGTAACAAGTAGTAGTACTGCTAATGGTGCTATTCTTCAGCAATACACTCTACATAGAGGTGATAACCAACAATGGCTACTGGAAGATGCTGGAGATGGTTATTACTACCTTATTTGCAAACTAACTAGCAAGTATGTTTCTGTAGTTGGTGGTAATACTGCTAATGGAGACAAACTACACCAGTGGGACAGGGTACAAGGTGCTGATGACCAAAAATGGAAACTGGAAGATGCTGGTGAAGGCTATTTCTACCTTATCAATAAGAAAAGTGGTAAGTATGCCTCTATAGTTAGTGGTAGCATTGATGAATCAGCTGACCTCCAACAGTGGGACAGGGTACAAGGTGCTGATGACCAAAAATGGAAATTTGAGGCTGTGTAGTTAAATCTTTTACTTCTTGTCTTCAATTCAACACTTGTCGGTTAAACGTAAAAATACGAAAACACGTTTGTTAGATTGAGGAAGGAAACCGAATGGCACTAAGTTAAGACACAACCCTTACCCTAACTGGTTCCCAGCCTCTAGGCTGGGATAATTTGCTCGCATTTTTGGTGTATTACTTAAGCCTAATCAACTCACCATCCAATTCGTCGAGTTCGTATTCCGCTACAATGTCGCTACCATCTTTAACTATTGCGATTGCGGTAGTATCCTGCCAAAGACTATCTTCAATATTTTGTGTTGTAGCTACTTTTGCATCAAAGATAATTGTCTTGCGTTTGCTGTAAGTGGATACTGTCGTCGTTGTCATAGGTGTGGGTGTCGTAGTTGCTGCGACAGATTTAGCACCTTCCAGCTTGATTACTTGAGTAACGCTTCCCCGACCTTTGTTGTGGTGATATCCAAGACCTTTCTCAAGGTTGTAGTCTGTCACTTGCAATCTACCTTCTGTAGACTCCAGATAATTTTTTAGAATTGACGAACGACATCCTGTTAGTTCCTGCAATACTTTGGTGTTGATAGCCCACATCGTGTCTGCACTATACTGGCGCTCGTTGTACGCTTTCACAGCTTCTACAGCTCTTCTAATTTTCTCATTGCCACTATAGGGAGTATTAGAACCAAACAATTTATCATTGCTGATTTGGCTTAAATCTTTTTCCATTGCTGGTTTTTGTGGCTGGTCAGTTGTGGTTTCAGTAGTTGCGATTTCATTAGTAACAACTTTAGCAATAGACGATTCAGCAACAGGCGCTACAAGCAATTGCTGAATAACTTTTTCAATCGTTTTTTCTGCCAGCATTTTTTCAATGACTTTCTCAACTGGTATTTCAATCATTTTCTCTACTACCTTTTCAACAGGAACTTCAACAATCTTTTCAACAATTTTCTCAACAGGAACTTCAACAATCTTTTCAACTGGCTTCTCTACAACTGTCACCACCTCCTTAACTAACTTCCCTTCTTCAAATTGCTTACCAATCTGAGCTAGCCGTATTAATTCTTCAATTCTGCTTACTTGGTCGGGGAATGGTAAGAAGTCTTGATTGTCAATTAAATCTTTAGCGGCTCTAGTCATTCGTACACGCGGCTGGACCATCTCTTGAGTCGGCGTACCGGGTTTCTCGTTAAGCCGATCCAACCACTGACCCTGTACCACTGGCTTACCATCTTTATCAGCAACATAGTAATCCTCATAGTTTGCGGCTTCTCCATCTCCCTTGTGTCCCAGGTTGTCTTTGATAAATGAACCAAAGGATTGTGTGTGACTACCGAATAGATAGAACGCGATCGCGGCGTGAGCAGAGCGTAGGTCATGGCTTGATATTTGGTTGTCTCCGTGTGGAGGCTGTAACAACTCCCCAAACAACTCACGCACTTTTCGGTTAACTGATTTATTTTGACGGCTATCTGTTGTGACCTGCAATCATAAATCGTCAAACCAGCACTTCCCGACATTTTTCAGCCAGGATTATTTGCAACTGAAATTACGTCTTAGCCAGGATTAGCTGCAAATGAACCCGACTGTTGCAACTGAACCTGCAATCATGCAAACAAACCAGGATTAACTGCAACTAGACTTGTGTTCAGAAACTCATGGAGCTACCGAATAAATTTACTTTGAATTTTTTACCGACTTTCTTGACTACACGACAGGTGGTAAATGGTTGATTCAGTCTAAAAACCAGCAGTAAAATAAACGGTAGTTTTCTTTACCACTAGTTGCATTTAATCCTGGTCTTTGACGAAATTATTGTGCTGACATTTCGGGGTGGTTTTTTTGAGCCATCTGCTAAACTACCGTATGGTGGAACTTTCGGTTAGTTGCAATTAATCCTGGTTGAAGAGGATGATTGCAGGTTCAGTTGCAATTAATCCTGGCTCAGTTGCAGCTAATCCTGGTTTGGTTACTCCCTTAATTGCAAATAATCCTGGTTTGAAAAAATCTTGATTGCAGGTTTTGGCATTTATAATTGCAGGTCGCAACACTTAGTAGCGATGGCTGGGTGTTTCGTAGCGTCTTTCACCTCAACCTGTTATGTATGCAAATATAACCAGTTACAAGTAGGGGCGTCAAGTGGTTATAACTAGTTATTGCATCGAATTTAACCGGATGTTTTCGCAAATTCTACGAGAAATCTCTATGGTTCCGGTTTGTCTCAGTAGTAGCTATATTTAATACCTCGGTGTGTGGCACTTCTGCTTTTGGTTTATATAAAAGAATGGGGGAAGTGCCACAGTGCGGAGTGAGTATGAGTTAGCAAATCCGACATTATGTCGGTTTTGGGTGCGATTGTGTAGTTAGTAGATGGGCTGCTCGGAAAACAACTAACCCCAGTCATGGGCGCTGGGGTGTGGGAGTGGGG
>NZ_WJFC01000316.1 GCF_009725235.1 Scytonema sp. UIC 10036 | reverse complement strand
ATAACCAACTATACACTAACAACTAACCAATAACCACTAACCACTAACCACAAACCACCAACCACTAACCACTAACCACTAACCACCAACCACCGACCACTCACATAACTTCCTCACATTTTGTCGATATGTTGCAAATAAATCTATATCCCCAGAGAGATTAAGAACATGACCCAACAGAAAACAAATCCTTATCTTTCTTTGATTGAGATTCCAGCTGGATATCTTAACATTATGGGCTACGTGGATGAATCAGAGGTTAATGGTCCCGGATACCGTGCTGTTGTTTGGGTGCAGGGTTGTTTGCGGGAGTGTCCGGGTTGTTTTAATCAGGAATCTTGGTCTTTTGAAATTAACCAATTGGTATCGGTTGATAGCTTAGCTGAAAAAATTCTCAGTAAACCCCGCAATCAAGGGGTGACATTTTCTGGAGGGGAACCCTTTTGGCAAGCCCCTGCTCTGGCTTCTCTTGCTCGTAAATTGAAAGCAGCTGGGCTGAATGTTATGTCTTTTTCTGGTTTTACTATAGAACAATTGCGATCGCCCTACGGACCTGCTGGTGCTGAAGATTTATTGGAACAGTTAGATATTCTGATTGATGGTCCTTATGTTGAGTCACTGGCAATCAATTCACCCGTTTCCCCCGTGTCTTCTAGCAATCAACGGGTTCATGTCCTCAACCCAGCTTTTCAAGACCAAATCACTTGGGCTAGCGACCAGATAGAGGTTCATATTTTCAAAGATGGCAGCCGTCTGATTACGGGTTATCGCGGAGGGTTAATCAGTGACCACTAACCCCTAACCCCTAACCCCTAACCCCTAACCCTAACCCCTACCCCCTAACCCCTAACCCCTACCCCTAACCCCTACCCCCTAACAACTAACCACTAACCCCTAACCACTAACCCCTAACCACTTACAATAAATGCGGAACCATTTAAGGGAGAAAATTATGCGACTCCTGCATACAATGCTACGGGTAGGTAATCTTGAAGAATCTTTAAAGTTTTACTGTGAAGTTCTGGGAATGAAACTACTGCGGCGAAAGGATTATCCAGGAGGTGAGTTTACTCTAGCTTTTGTTGGCTATGGTGACGAAAGTGACCATACAGTTCTGGAACTGACTTATAACTGGGGCGTAGACAAGTACGATTTGGGTAATGCATACGGTCACATTGCTCTTGGTGTTGATGATATCTACGCAACTTGTGAGGAAATTAAAAAACATGGTGCTAAAGTGGTACGGGAACCGGGTCCTATGAAACATGGTTCTACGGTTATCGCATTTGTGGAAGATCCAGATGGATATAAGGTAGAACTGATTCAACTGGGTACTCAAGGGTCTGCTGCTAAACAAGAAACTGCACAGCACGTGACTGCCTAGCAATCTTAAATTAAATACGTAAGTGTGATGGAGTTGAGCGTTAAGCAATGCAAGTGGCAGAGAATTCGTTGTCAAAAACTGTTTGCGGGAAGTTCGATTGGTTGTATCTTTTTTAGCCAACTGTGCTTTCCTTCAACAGCGAGTTCTTTGCCTTCTCTACAGCGCCAAGAGGCTGCGTTTTCAATGGCGATGGATGTGGCAACGGATGGGGAAACAGAGGCAATAGAGGAATTTTTTGAGGATGTTACGGATGATTCTGCATCATCTGATACTTTAAATCAAGAGTTTGCTCCACCAACTTCGGTTTCGGAATTGTCTGATGTTCAACCCACTGACTGGGCTTATCAGGCATTGCGATCGCTCATGGAACGCTATGGCATTCTTTCTGGGTATTCTGATGGTAAGTTTCGCGGTAACCGCCCTCTGTCTCGGTATGAATTTGCTGCTGCTCTGGCGGCTACTTTGGATAAGGTGGATAGCTTGATTGTTAATGCTATTGGCGAGCAGTACATTCAAGAGGATTTGGTGACTTTAAGGCGATTGCAAAGAGATTATCGTTCTGCCTTGGATCAATTGCAGCAAAGAATTGCGTCTACCGAAAACCGGGTGACTCAACTTGAGGCGAATGAATTTTCTACCACGACCAAACTTCAAGGACAGGTGATTCTTGCCCTCACGGAGGGTAGTAATTCTGGAGCTAGCATAATTACTCGCGAACGGTTAAATCTCTTAACAAGTTTTAACGGTCAGGATATACTTCTGACTCAGTTGGAAGCAGGTAATAACGGGCTTGATACGATTGGACAGGCGCAAGAGAAAAATGTCAACTTGTTGGGAACAAGCGGTTTGATTGCCAATGGAGGTGGGCTGGATTATATAGAAGCGGATAGCAGTCTCCGTCTCAGGCGCTTGTATTATACTTTTCGCCCGGTTTCCGATTTAGCCGTCACTGTTGGGGCAAAAATCTCGCCACGGGATTTTATTGACCGTAACACTTATGCGAACAACGAAGCTGTTGATTTTAGTTCTAGCTTTTTTCTGAATAACCCTCTGATTGTCCAAAACCAAATGGACCGCAATGGCGGTGCAGGCGCTGTCCTCTCATGGAACCCAGGGAGCGGACCTTTTACTTTCCGTTCTCTCTACGTTGCTGCTGATGCAAATAATCCCAACTCCAGCACTGATGGTGGTTTGTTTGGGGATAGGTACCAAACCAGTGTGGAACTCGAATACGCGGCTCGCGATCGCTTTGCACTCAGACTACAATATACTAATGCCGCAATTAATAACACTGACATTAACGCCTTTGGGGTTAATGCCGAGTACGCCCTCAACCGTTATATCGGGGTATTCAGTCGCGTGGGATTTGGGAATTATCAGGGATTTAATACTGCTATCAACCAGGACTTGGATTTACATTCCTTCAGTTGGGCAGTAGGATTGGGTCTTCGCAACCTCTTCATTCCCGGAACGACTGCGGGTATCGCTGTTGGTCAACCTTTCGTTACCAATAAATTGGGAAATGCAAATCAAGTTAACTTTGAAACATTTTACAATTTAGAACTCAACGATAATCTCAGTATTAGCCCTATATTGTCTGTAGTCACAAATGCTGATAACAGCACTTCCAACAGTACTATTTGGCAAGGGACTCTCAGAACTGTGATTGTGTTTTAGGGTTAGTGGTTGGTTGTTAGTGGTTGGTTGTTAGTGGTTGGTTGTTAGTGGTTGGTTGTTAGTGGTTGGTTGTTAGTGGTTGGGGCGCAAGGCGTTGCGCCCGTACAGGGTGGGTTACAGTTGTACTATGCTTACTAAAGCTAAAAGATGAAAGTCGATAAATATCCGTTTGCCAGAGAATTAATCACCGACACAGAAGGGAACATTCAGAAAGTGGTCATTGACTTTAATGACTATCAACGTCTGCTTGAAGCCATTGAGGATGAAGGACTAATCCTTGCGATGAAGGCAGTCCAAGACGAAACACCACGTAGCCTCAATGAAGCACTAGCAGAACTTGAAGAAGAGCGAATACCCAGTACCTTCCTAGTTTTTTGAAAGACCTCAAAGCTCTCAAAAGTACACCGTATTTTGAATCCATAAAGGCACTCGTCTTTGAAGAAATACCGGAAATTCTCACTTTTGAAGAAATAACCAATTTGAAAAAGTTAAAGAACTATGAAAATGCTTATCGAATTCGGATAGGTGATTATCGGATCGGCATTATATTTGATGGTGGAACAATTACCTTTCAACGAGTGCTACACCGTAAAGAGATTTATCGCTATTTTCCGTAACAAATTGAAGCTAAGTACTCAAGGAAAAGACAGCATTTGAGATTTGGTTTTGCGTTTCTCTTTAAGTAGTTCATTTGTTCGTATTGAAAGGGTTGGCAGCGCCTACCCAACTAGTTAACCACTAACCAGTCCAGAGGTACAAGAACAAGTACACCGATAATGCTTGTATATTAATTTAGAATCAGCATCAAAATTTATATCTTGCATACCCACCAACCAGTCTCGTTCTTGGGCTACTGCCACAGAATGTCTACCGCGAGGTTCCGCCTCAAGTAGTTAAAATATTATAAAGTATTGAGGTAGCAGCCCACAACAAGTGAATTCTGTGGTTGCAACCAAGGTCGAAAAGAGCACATGCCTCTTCCCTAACCCCTATCTAAAATCTAAAATCTAAAATCTAAAATCCAAAATCCAAAATCCAAAATCCAAAATCGTAAAGATGCAGCCTACAGATCCGAATAAATTTACTGATAAAGCTTGGGAAGCAATTGTCAAATCGCAAGATATTGTCCGCGCCTATCAACAACAGCAACTTGATGTTGAACACCTACTGCTTGCTCTGTTGGAAGAACCGACGGGGTTAGCAACACGTATTTTTAGTCGGTGTGAAATTGACCCCTCTCGCTTGCAACAACAACTTGAAGCTTTTACCCAACGTCAGGCAAAAGTGGGGAAAAATGACCAACTTTACCTGGGACGTAGCTTAGACCTTATGCTGGATAAGGCTGAGGAAGCTAGAGCTAGAATGAAGGATGGTTTTATCTCGGTTGAGCACTTACTCTTGGCTTTTACTGAGGACGATCGCATTGGTCGAAGGGTACTGAAAAGTTTTAATGTAGATGCGGCTAAGCTTGAGGCTACTATTAAATCGGTGCGTGGCAGTCAAAAGGTGACTGACCAAAATCCGGAGTCTCGTTATGAAGCTTTACAAAAGTTTGGCAGGGACTTGACAGAACAGGCAAAAGCTGGTAAATTAGACCCCGTTATTGGACGAGATGATGAAATTCGTCGGGTGATACAGGTATTGTCTCGACGTAGCAAAAATAACCCGGTATTGATAGGTGAACCTGGAGTAGGTAAGACTGCGATCGCAGAAGCCTTGGCGCAGCGTATTGTGAATGGTGATGTTCCGGAATCTTTGAAAAACCGTCAGTTGATTGCTCTCGATATTGGCAGTTTGATTGCTGGGGCTAAGTATCGAGGTGAATTTGAAGATCGGTTGAAATCGGTGCTGCGAGAGGTGACAGAATCCAACGGGCAAATTGTTCTGTTTATTGACGAACTGCACACTGTTGTAGGTACCGGTTCCAATCAACAAGGGTCAATGGATGCAGGGAATTTGCTCAAACCAATGCTCGCACGGGGAGAACTGCGGTGTATTGGGGCAACAACTTTGGATGAGTACCGTAAATTTATTGAGAAAGATGCGGCTCTGGAACGGCGCTTTCAACAAGTTTTTGTGGATCAACCGAGTGTAGAGGATACGATTTCCATTCTGCGGGGATTGAAAGAGCGTTACGAAGTCCATCACAATGTAAAAATTTCGGACTCAGCCCTGGTGGCTGCAGCAACACTGTCAGCTAGGTATATTTCCGACCGCTTCTTACCCGATAAGGCGATAGACTTGGTGGATGAAGCAGCAGCACAGTTGAAAATGGAGATTACTTCCAAGCCAACAGAATTGGAAATCATTGACCGACGGTTGATGCAGTTGGAAATGGAAAAGTTATCTCTGGCTGGGGAAGAAAAGGCAACGGCTCAAACAAAAGAACGTTTTGAGCGAATTGAGCAAGAAATTACCAATTTGACGGAGAAACAGCAGACGTTAAACAATCAATGGCAGGGTGAAAAGCAACTGTTGGAAGCAATTAGTGCTTTGAAACAGGAAGAAGAAAAGCTGCGGGTGCAAATTGAACAAGCAGAACGGGCGTATGATTTGAATAAAGCCGCACAGTTGAAGTATGGTAAGTTGGAAGGAGTGCAGCGCGATCGCGAAGCTAAAGAAACCCAACTGTTAGAAATTCAAAGTGTGGGAGCGACTTTACTGCGAGAACAGGTAACAGAAGCCGATATTGCGGAGATTGTGGCAAAATGGACGGGCATTCCCGTGAACCGCTTGCTGGCATCGGAACGGCAAAAGTTGTTGCAATTGGAAAGTCACCTGCACGAACGAGTGGTTGGGCAAGAGGAAGCTGTATCGGCTGTGGCTGCTGCCATTCGTCGCGCCCGTGCGGGGATGAAAGACCCCAGTCGTCCTATCGGTTCCTTCTTGTTTATGGGACCGACGGGTGTGGGGAAAACAGAACTGGCTCGTGCATTGGCACAGTTTCTCTTTGATTCGGCTGACGCTTTGGTGCGTTTGGATATGTCGGAGTATATGGAGAAACACTCGGTATCTAGGTTAGTGGGTGCGCCTCCAGGGTACGTGGGTTATGAGGAAGGAGGTCAGCTTTCAGAAGCAGTGCGCCGCCGTCCTTACTCTGTGGTGTTACTGGATGAGGTGGAAAAAGCTCACCCCGATGTGTTTAATATTTTGTTGCAAGTGCTTGATGATGGGAGAATTACTGATTCTCAGGGACGGACGGTTGATTTTCGCAACAGTGTGATTGTGATGACCAGTAATATCGGTAGCGAACACATACTGGATATATCTGGTGATGATGCCAATTATGCCAAAATGCAGAACCGGGTGATGAATGCTTTGCGTTCTCACTTCCGCCCAGAGTTTCTCAACCGGGTTGATGATACTATTTTGTTCCACACTCTCAATCGCAATGAAATGCGACAAATTGTACGCATTCAACTCAAACGAGTGGAAAGCCTCCTCAACGAGCAGAAAATTTCCTTGGAAATCTCTGCTGCAGCTTGCGATCGCTTGGTAGAAGTGGGATACGATCCAGCTTACGGTGCAAGACCGATTAAACGAGCAATCCAACGGGAAGTAGAAAACCCATTGGCAACTAAGTTGTTGGAGAATACGTTTGTTCCCGGTGATACGGTCGCGATCGATGTCCGGGATAACGAACTGGTGTTTAGTAAGAAAATGGTGATGAAGGTACCAGCGACACAGAGCAAAACTTTGTTGATGGAAGCATCAAGCGAAGCATAAACCTCGTTCCCTTCATCAGCACCTCGTTCCCTTCATCAGCACCTCGTTCCCAGGCGGAGCCTGGGAATGCCTGACTCGAGGCTCCGCCTCCCGTATTCCCTTCATCAGCACCTCGTTCCCAGGCGGAGCCTGGGAATGCCTTACTGGAGGCTCCGCCTCCCGTATTGATCTGCAGAACCTTGTAACTGTTCTTGATACTATAGCGTTTCAATTGAGTGCAATACACAGAGTTAAGGAACCGCAGACGCACGCGGATACACGCAGATAAATTTATACTTCATTGATGAGAATTTATTAAAAGAATCAGTGTTTGGTTGAAGTAGCATTCTGATATCTAAGCGTTTATTAACTTTAATGATAGGCTTTATAACAGTAATTTTTTAGTACTATCTCGCTATTAAATGATTCCTGACTTTGATGAAAACAGCAATCTGCCACCAGAGGTGCATTTTTGTGATTGGAATGAATTTAAAGAAAGATTTGGGTATAACCTACGCCGACGTAATTTAATTAAGGGAATTGAAGAAGTATTAACGCTACTTAAGGCAGCTAAATCTAGGACTAGATATTTAAATGGAAGTTTTGTAACCTCTGAACCAAATCCTCAAGATTTTGATATGTGTTGGGATCGCGATGATGTGGAAATCGAGTATTTAAGGAAAAATGCACGCTTATTATTAAATTTTTATAACAGTGCAGCCCAAAAAGCTAGGTATGGAGGTGAAATTTATCCATCCGATCGACCTGTGGATGAGTCTACAATGTCAATAGAGTTTTTCCAACGAGACAGGCAGCAAAACCGGAAAGGCATTATAGCTATCGATTTACGGGAGTGGGAGCTATGATTAAAAATGAGTATGAGTATCAAGTCACTAAATCTTGGGTAGGCAAATTTCAACAAGCAATTATTACCTTCTCCCAAAATGAAGAGAAAAAGCAAAAAGACCCCGAAGGTTGGCAGCTAATGATTGATTCTTACTTTGCTCAAATTAAAAACCTGCTAGACGAAATAGCAGATTATGAATCTTTATTAGACCATAATCCTGAAGAAACTTTAGTTTTACAAACTTCAAATATCAGTTTTTCAGAGATGGGAAAGCTTTTAGTAAAAGCTAGAATTGCTCAAAAAATAAGTCTTAAGGAACTGGCTGCACTCACTAGATTAACAGAAGAAAAACTCAAAGAATATGAAAATAAAGATTACCAAAACGCTAGCTTTAATGATGTAATTGAGGTAGCTGAAGCTCTCGGTATTAAGTTACAGCATTGTACTTTAGTTTCAAAAATTGATGGTTTTCTTAGCAGTGAACTGACCAAAATTCGTCAACACCAGCACATAAATATAGACTCTGTGGCAACATCTTAGAGCTTAATTCTGATGGGCAGTCGAAACTTTGTACCACCTCGATCCTGTGGCTCCGCCTGGGAATGCCTAACTGTGGGCTGCAGCCGCCAGTATCGATCGCATCCAGAATTGGCAACGATAAAATCAAAATAAGTAGACCAAAGGCAGTATATATGGTAACCCAACTCGGTGCAGCCAAAAGAGTCAATGAACTGGTAATATCGTGGGAAGCGTTGCCCAAAGATTTTCAATTAGAGGATGAACCAGTGGAAAATACAGGTCAGCCACTGTTGGCTGGTGCGTTGCGAGAAAGTTTGGAAATCAGTGGTTTTATCCAAGAGAAAATGTTAATAGCTTCCAATTTTGGTCTGTGTGCGACACTCAACGGGGAATTGATAGTGAAAGCACCGGATTGGGTTTACGTCGCCTCGGTGAATGAAGTCATAGCAGAACGCAGAAGCTACACACCGAATTTAGAAGGGGAAGTCCCTGCGGTGGTGATGGAATTTTTATCCGAGACACAGGGAGAAGAATATTCGGTAAAGCGGACTTATCCACCGGGAAAATGGTTTTTTTACGAGCAAATTTTGCAGGTGCCAGTGTATGTAATATTTGACCCGGATGGTGGGTTGTTGGAATATTATCAACTGGAAAATAGACGCTACGAATTGAAGCAACCCGATGAAAATGGTCGTCATTGGATGGATTCAGTCGGGTTATATTTGGGGACGTGGCAAGGAACAAAAGGAGGCAGAACAGGTTATTGGTTGCGGTGGTGGGAGCGCTCCGGGAATTTGCTACCTTGGGCAGTGGAAATGATTGAACAAGAACGTCAACGCGCCGAACAAGAACGTCAGCAAAAAGAACGGTTGATTGCTTATTTGCAATCTCAAGGTATCGATCCAAATAATTTGCCCACTGACTAGTACTTCGCCACATAAATTCTGATGGGCAGTCGAAACTTTGTACCACCTCGTTCCTGGGCTGCAGCCTGGGAATGCCTAACTTGAGGCTTAGCCGCCAGTATCGATCGCATCCAGAATTGGCAACGATAAAATCAAAATAAGTAGACCAAAGGCAGTATATATGGTAACCCAACTCGGTGCAGCCAAAAGAGTCAATGAACTGGTAATATCGTGGGAAGCGTTGCCCAAAGATTTTCAATTAGAGGATGAACCAGTGGAAAATACAGGTCAGCCACTGTTGGCTGGTGCGTTGCGAGAAAGTTTAGAAATCAGTGGTTTCATCCAAGAGAAGATGTTAATAGCTTCCAATTTTGGTTTGTGTGCGACAGTGAACGGGGAATTGATAGTGAAAGCACCGGATTGGGTTTATGTTCCCCGTGTCAATGAAGTCATCTCAGAACGCAGAAGCTACACACCGAATTTAGAAGGAGAAGTCCCCGCAGTGGTGATGGAATTTTTATCCGAGACACAGGGAGAAGAATATTCAGTAAAGCGGACTTATCCACCGGGAAAATGGTTTTTTTACGAGCAAATTTTGCAGGTGCCAGTGTATGTAATATTTGACCCGGATGGTGGGTTGTTGGAATATTATCAACTGGAAAATAGACGCTACGAATTGAAGCAACCAGACGAAAATGGTCGTCATTGGATGGATTCAGTCGGGTTATATTTGGGGACATGGCAAGGAACAAAAGAAGCTAGAACAGGATATTGGTTGCGGTGGTGGGATGGCGCAGGGAATTTGCTACCTTGGGCAGTGGAAATGATTGAACAAGAACGTCAGCAAAAAGAACGGTTGATTGCTTATTTGCAATCTCAAGGTATCGATCCGAATAATTTGCCCACAGACTAGCGGGCAGTCGAAACTTCTTACCACCTCGCTCCACTGCCTCTGGCTGGGAATGCCTGACTGTGGGCTGCCGCCTCCCGTATAGCTCTGCTCAGCCTCCGGTATCCAACTCATCCAGAATTGGCAACGATAAAATAAAAAGAAACACACCCAAGGCAGTATATATGGTAACCCAACTCGATGCAACCAAAAGAGTCAGTGAACTGGTAATATCGTGGGAAGCGTTGCCCGAAGATTTTCAATTAGAGGATGAACCAGTGGAAAATACAGGTCAGCCACTGTTGGCTGGTGCGTTGCGAGAAAGTTTGGAAATCAGTGGTTTTATCCAAGAGAAAATGTTAGTAGCTTCCAATTTTGGTCTGTGTGCGACACTCAACGGGGAATTGATAGTGAAAGCACCGGATTGGGTTTACATCGCCTCGGTGAATGAAGTCATAGCAGAACGCAGAAGCTACACACCAAATTTAGAAGGAGAAGTCCCTGCGGTGGTGATGGAATTTTTATCCGAGACACAGGGAGAAGAATATTCGGTAAAGCGGACTTATCCACCGGGAAAATGGTTTTTTTACGAGCAAATTTTGCAGGTGCCAGTGTATGTAATATTTGACCCGGATGGTGGGTTGTTGGAATATTATCAACTGGAAAATAGACGCTACGAATTGAAGCAACCCGATGAAAATGGTCGTCATTGGATGGATTCAGTCGGGTTATATCTGGGGACGTGGCAAGGAACAAAAGAAGCTAGAACAGGTTATTGGTTGCGGTGGTGGGATGGGGCAGGAAATTTGCTA
>NZ_WJFC01000315.1 GCF_009725235.1 Scytonema sp. UIC 10036 | reverse complement strand
CCAGTGACCAACATAAGCCTTCTAGTCACTGGTCACTGGTCACTGGTCACTGGTCACTGGTTACTGGTTACTGGTCACTGGTCAAACGCTTATGTAGGAGAATCTGCCGCGAACGTCTCAGGAAAAAAGCATTCAGACAAGACTCTACTTTGTAGACTCGATACCCCACCTTAAAATAAAGGCGGCGGGCTTCGTAGTTATTTTCTAAAACGTGAAGATATAAATCTTGAAATCCCCAATTCAACGCTACTTTTTCACAAGCTAGAAGTAACCCTGATGCTGCTCCTTGTCTGCGATATGTAGGATGAACAGCAAGGTTGGATAAGTAAAGAACGCTCCTCGAAACTTCATTCCACGAATCATTGAATCTAACACCCATCTCTACTGTACCAACTAAATCATCCGCCCTATAGTTTGTCGTGTTAGCCGCGACCAAACAAAGGTGATGGGGAGCACTTGACGCAAGACGATGTCTTAAATCTTCATAAATACCCAAACGCAATATTGGAAAAAGCCATCCTAGAAGACCATTTTGGGAGTGAAAACTCTCAGCAATGATTTGGGCAACGCCAGTCAAATCAGCAGGTGTAGCTGCACGGATTTGAAACTTAGAGGGGGCGTTGGGAGCGGCGTCGGTAGCTGGCTGTTGTAATGACGAATGAAAAAACCAGGGTTTCAAAGCTAGTTTAATCTTGATTTTATGGAGTGTTACTGTTCTCAACTATCCTAAAACACCATCTAACCGAATAAGAGAATTTTAAGATTTCCGGTGAATTTAAGATCGGACTGCAGGTAATATAAGGAGTATTGTGGCAGTTTGCCCGTGTTGATTGTTAAATTGGAGTTAAGTATTTGTCTGATAGTATACTTTGATTTTTCCCCGTATTGTAGTAATATTACAAACTCTACCACGCTCGCCATAAATAAAATTTACTGAAAAATGTTAGCAATGGTGCTGTGGCGGGAAAACTTAAGTATGCAGCCTCACTAGATGGATTTTTTCACCCACTCCTGAAAGCTGCATAGTGGTGTTTAACGATTCTCGCCGGAGGTGAGGGATAGAGTTGGCAAGAATTCAATGATTCTGTAAGACTAAAGGTTACCCATCTACCTCACTCGGAGTGCATCCCTTGTAAATGGTAATCCATACCAGCAATTGAGGCAATTGGCTGTGAACAAACTTTCCTCCGCTCAGCAGTTACGTAGGCAAATGGCCCTACCACTTAAAATGCTCTGCTTTCACCTGACTCTGACATATAACTACCCGATCGGATTATTATTTATGCGTCTGCCGTTGCAGCAGGAAAGCGGTGCATGAAATCCCAAGCAAACAGTAAACCCACTATTTTGGTTGTTGACGACGAACCCGACAACCTTGATTTGCTATATCGTACCTTTTATCGAGACTATAGGGTACTGAGAGCGAACTCTGGTCCAGCAGCACTAGAACTGTTGGCAAAAGAAGAAGATGTGTCAGTCATCATCTCCGATCAACGAATGCCAATGATGAGTGGTACAGAATTTCTGAGTTTAACAGCAACTCAATATCCAGATATTATTCGGATTATTTTAACTGGCTACACCGATGTCGAAGATTTGGTGGAAGCAATCAATGCCGGTAAGGTATTTAAATATGTCACTAAACCGTGGGAAGCCGAAGAACTGAAAACATTGGTACGCCAAGCTTTGGATACCCACAATGTTTTGAAAGCCCGAACCCGCGAATTAACCCGTACCCTCCGCCAAGAGTCGCTGCTGAACACGGTTACCAATACGATTCGTAGCGCTCTAGATTATCGGCAAATTTTACAAGCAATTGTAGATACTGTAGGTCATATGTTGGAAGTAGACGTGTGTCTTTTACGTCCCTTTCAAGATAACCAACTGGTGAATGAAGAATTTATTATCAGAAAGTCGTGGAAGGGAGGGGACACGGAAGACAAGGGGGACACGGAAGACAGGGGGACACGAAGATACAGTAGAACTTTTTACCTTGTCTACCTTATCTTCCCATCTCCCCCTCCCCTGTCTGCCTCTCCCTCCTCTCCCAAACACTATGGGAAACTCGTGAAGTTCAAGTTATTAATCAAGTAGCTACTGACGATCGCATTCAAGGCGATAGTCACGAATTGAAAAGTCGTGCAACAGCTTTTGCTGAGGCTGAAATTTGCTCTAGCTTGATAGTACCGCTCATCTGCCGACAAGAACTGATGGCTGTACTCGCCCTGCACCAGTGCAAAACCCCCCGCATTTGGGAGGAAGACGAGGTGCAGTTAGTCATGATGGTAGCAGATCAAGCAGCGTTAGCTCTTTCTCAAGCCTATGCTTACGAGCAAGTTCGCGCTTTGGCAAAGCGGGAATCTCTGATTAATACAATTACCAGTGCGATTCGCTCTAGCTTAGATCCTCAAGAGATTTTTGCTGCTATTACCCAACAATTGGGACAAGCTTTACAAGTGGACGGTTGTGTTCTGTCTTTATGGACGGAGGAAGATGAATTTGTTCAACGTGTGGGTTTGTATGACAGTTTTCAAAACACTTTATTAAGTGAAAATTCTAGCAAGTACGAGCAGAACGGGAAGCACGAGTTACCCATATCTCAATCGCCTATTAAAGAAAATCTTATTCTACAAGAAATATTGCGGACACAAGAACCAATTGCGATCGCCGATATGAACCAATGTCCGCCGGAAATCAGAGGATTCGATTTGCCATTGCGACTCCCAGCCCGCTCGCTATTAGTAGTTCCTTTACTAGCTGATGGTAAAATCACAGGAAGTATTACCTTGCGTGAAAATCACAGGGCAAGGCAATGGCTGCCATCAGAAATAGATTTGGCGAAAGCCGTCGCGTCTCAAGCAGCTATTGCCGTACAGCAATCACGCCTCTATCAAAAAACGCGCGATCAAGCTGAGCGCTTGCTGGAATTAGATAGACAAAAAACTGAATTTTTTCAAAACATTTCTCACGAGTTCCGCACTCCCATAACTTTAATTCAGGGACCCTTGGAGGCTGCAGTTGCTTCAAAAGAAGGGCTGTCTTACTCACAAAGTGCGATCGCATTGCGTAACTCCCGTCGTTTGTTGCGGCTCGTCAATCAATTGCTAGATTTACAAAGATTGGATGCAGGTAGAATGCAACCCGGTTTCCGACCTTGTAATTTAGCGGAATTTGTCAATCAAATTATAGAATCGTTTCGCCCCTATTGTGAAAAAAAAGGATTGCATCTGCTCAGTCAGCTAGAAGATTGCCCTACAGTCTATTTAGATATGGAAAAATTTGACAAAGTGGTGTATAATCTCTTGTCAAATGCAATGAAATTTACTCCAAATAGCGGCACGATCGCTGTCACCGTGCGCTCGATAGGAAACCGATGTTTGTTGCAGGTACAAGATACCGGAATTGGTATTGTTAAAGAGCAAATTCCCTATCTATTTGACCGTTTCCGTCAAGCAGAAGGTTCAGAGAATCGCTCTTATGAGGGAAGTGGTTTGGGTTTGGCTCTTGTTAAAGAATTGGTGGAACTCCATGGTGGTGAAGTTGCTGTTCAATCAGTGTATGGAAAAGGAACAACCTTCACCGTCTCCCTGATTCCCGGTAGTACGCATTTAAACGTTGAGCAAGTTCTGGAAACACCATGTGAGTTGAATATAAGTCGCGCTAGCGTAGAGTTAGCAGACTTGGAACTCATAGAAGAAGAAACAGGGAATTGGGGACAAGGAACCTGGGAAGATGAGAAAGCCGCCACAGCGAATTCTTCTAACACCCCCAAAGCATCTGTCTTAGTAGTAGACGATAATCCAGATTTGCGAACATACGTATCAAGTATTCTACGTGCTCATGGCTATCAAGTACGTACAGCCCGTAACGGTTTAGAAGGTTTGCGGATTGCGAGAGAATTTATACCGCAATTGATTATTAGCGATTTGATGATGCCTGTAATATCCGGATTGGAAATGATTCGGGAAATCCGCAATGAGGAGAAGTTAAAAGGGATACCCATCATCTTACTAACGGCAAAAGTTGATGAAGAAACTCGGATTGAAGGTACAGAACGCGGTGCAGATGCTTATTTGGCAAAGCCGTTTAATGACCGAGAACTTCTGGCAGAGGTTAGGAATCTTTTAGCCCTAAAAGAAAACGAACGGCGGGTTTTAGAGTTGAATACTTATTTGACAGAATCAGTACTAAAGCGGTTTTTACCAACAGTTTTAGTACAAAAAGCAGCCGTAGGAGAACTCGTTTTAGATTTACGACCAGAACCTCGTTTAATTACAGTTTTATTCAGTGACATTGTCGGTTTTACGCAACTATCAAATACTTTAAGATCGCGCAAAGTAGCAGAATTATTAAATGAATATTTAGAAGAAATGACACGAGCCGTATTTAACAACGGCGGTACAGTAGATAAGTTTATGGGAGATGCCATATTAGCTCTATTTGGAGCACCAGAAGAACTCACACCCAACGAGCAAGTACGACGCTCTATTAATACAGCTAGAGCCATGCTGCGATCGCTCTCACAATTAAACAAACGTTGGACAGAGCAAGGCGTTTTTGACAGTGACGGACGTACTGGCGTTCAGTTTCGCTGCGGTATCCATCAAGGTACAGCAGTTGTGGGAATGTTTGGCAGTTCCGAACGCGCCGATTACACAGCCATCGGTCCCAGTGTAAACATTGCAGCCCGATTGCAACAAGCAGCTATTCCCGGCACTATACTAGTTTCTGCAGCCGTAGCAGATTATTTGCAAGATGAAGAAATTACCAAATGCAGTCCCTTAGAACTCAAAGGAGTCGATGAAACAGTTCTTACCTTCTCCGTAACACCAGAAGTTGTAGCTAATAGATAATGGCTAATGGCTAATGGCTAATGGCTAATGGCTAATGGTGATTAACAATCAATACTTGTCGGTTAAGCCGAAAAATACGAAAACACGTAGGTTGGGGAGCCAGCCCTGATAGCGAAGCGCCAGTTATATTATCTATGAGCGTAAGGTGGGCAATGCCCATTAATCGATAATGGTTAGTGGTTAGTATGAAAAATAACGACTAACGACTAACCACTATCTAATAACAACTCATAAACATGACACAACCTGTAGCTGACCAAACTCCAACACCAGAAAGAACCTACAGGCGACATACCGATCCACCTGGGTTGTGGATTGCTGTCGCCTTAAGTTCTATAAGCCTGCACATGCTGCTATTTTGGCTGTTGCGATCGCACGGGTTAAGCCTTTTGCAAACCAACTCTTCTAATGCTATACCTGTAGAATTTATAACGATTTCGGCAAAACAAACTCCAACAAAAGCTTCACCAAAAAGACAACCAGCAGCGCAAAAACCTCTCTCAGTCAAGCCACCAAAGCAAGTAGCTCCAAAGACTTCAGCAGTTAAATCTTCTCCTATTGAAGACAGAAATGCTATTGCTTTTACAAAGACTCCACAACCCTCAATAAATGAGGACGTTAAACCTAAAAACCCAAAAACTCAACCTAAAGTTGCTGTAGAGCCGGAACCAACACCTCCGCCAGTCCCAGAGCCAACAGATCCAATTCCTCCAGAGGCGCAAGAACCAGAACCAACTCCTTCACCTGATACTCCCAGTGACGAGCAACCAGAACCAACTCCTTCACCTGACATTACAGAGACTCCAGAACCAGAAACTTCTCCATCATCTAGCCCAGGTTTTGAAGACCAACAGCCGGAGCCTAGTTCTTCACCCAATCCCGACGAGGAAAATACTGATACAACTTCTCAAGAGCCAAAAAATCAAGAGAATAGCGATCGCGCTTTTAATCCACAAAATAACACGACCGATTCTAGCAACCCCAATCCCTCAGCAAGTGAGACTAGCTTACCAGAAAATCTTCCCAAAACAGAAGGTGAAGTGGTTCCAGGCAAAGAAACGCCATTGGCTTCTTTAGCTCAACCAATCCAACCACCAAAACAATCATCACCCAATACACAACAAGGAGGAATCGGGATTGGGAGTTGGGAGATAGAAACAGGTGGCGTACAAAAAGACATTCCAGAAAACTTAGCTCAACCCATAGGAAATATTAGGCAGAAAGAATTAAACATTTCACCTAACGAAGAACCTACACCCGGACCTATAACCTTCCAAGCCTCTTTAATTATTGACAGCAGTGGCAATCTTACAGATGTTTACATACCTCCAGAGATTTCAGAACCTCTAAGCAGCCGATACCGAGAGTATGCGCTCTTACTTTTCAAAGACCAAAAATTTATTCCTGCAAGCAGCAATGGAAAAAAGCCTCCTCTCAGCAATCTTGTTGTACGCATCACAATACAGCCCAAAATCAGTGACCAGTGACCAGTGACCACCAACAACTAACAACTAACAACTAACCACCAACCACTTGTCATTTCACAAACATTGTGTTATGTTTAAATAGTTGGAAATTTGCGGGCATAGTTTAGTGGTAAAACCATAGCCTTCCAAGCTATTGATGCGAGTTCGATTCTCGCTGCCCGCTTGGGATTCAGGGTTAATGTTTCATAGGAATAAAGCGATCGCTATGAGTGAATCGCAGAGCTTATTTGTGGAAATCACAAGCACTACAAAAAGAAGAGTGAGCATCGCTCACCCCACCACACACTGAATAACTTGCTTCATTGCTAATAATTACAACAAGCGGATAAGATTCTTAACCAAATTTACCACTGACGTATTCTCTAGTGGCTTGTTGTTGTGGATCTTGGAAGATTGATTCCGTGCGATCGTATTCCACAAGATAACCTGTACGACCTCCCTTTTCAGAGGTTTGGACGTTGAAAAATGCAGTGAGATCGGAGACACGTGAAGCTTGTTGCATATTGTGGGTCACAATAATAATTGTGTACCGTTCTTTGAGTTCGTGAATCAAGTCCTCAACACGCAAGGTAGAAATGGGGTCAAGTGCAGAACAAGGTTCGTCCATGAGAATGACTTCAGGCTGAACTGCGATCGCACGAGCAATACACAGACGCTGCTGTTGTCCGCCGGAAAGAGACAATCCGCTTTGTCGCAGTTTATCCTTGACTTCATCCCATAAAGCTGCTTGTTTGAGCGAGCGTTCCACAAGTTCATCCATATCTCCTTTGTATCCGTTCAACCGAGGACCAAAGGCAATATTGTCATAAATTGATTTTGGAAATGGGTTTGGTTTTTGAAATACCATCCCAATTCGCCGACGGACTACAACAGGATCGATATGAGGTGCATACAAGTCCTCACCCTGATAGAATACTTTTCCTTCGGCTCGAAAAGTTTCAATTAGGTCATTGAGGCGGTTGTAGCAACGCAGTAAGGTACTTTTACCACATCCAGAAGGACCGATAAAAGCAACTACCTTATTTCTGGGAACATCAAGCCAAATATCGCGTACTGCCAAAAAATTACCGTAGTATACATTAAGCCCTTCTGTACGGAAAACGGTTCCCGTTTGATTTTCGCTTCTAACGTTAGTTGTCATAGAATTTTCCGAGGATTGAATCTTAGAGTCATAAAACTATGCTTGCTTAGCGGCGTTCGCGAGTTGCCAAACGAGCAATAATGCTTGTGACCAAAACTAACAACACTAAGATAAGAGATGCTGCCCAAGCCAGCGATTGCCAGTTCTTGAAGGGAGCAATTGCAAAGTTAAACACCAAAACTGCCAGAGACGCAGTGGGTTGAAATAAAGTACTTGGCCAAAACTGAGAAAATAGAGCGGTAAATAGCAGGGGAGCTGTTTCCCCGGCAGCACGAGCGATCGCTAGAGTTGCGCCTGTTACAATAGCCGGTACAGCTGCGGGTACGACGACCCAAGAAACTGTTTGAAAGTTAGTTGCTCCCAAACCCACAGCTGCTTGTCGCAAATCTTTTGATACCAGTTGCAAAGCTTCATCAGTTGTTCGCACAATAATTGGCAACATGAGAATTGACAACGCTGCGCCACCAGCGACTGCTGAAAAACCACCTGTTGTTGCGACAACGATACCGTAAGCAAAAACCCCAGCAATGATAGAGGGAACTCCACTCAGAACGTTAGTAGCAAAGCGAATCCAGCGTGAGAGTTTACCAGTACTAAATTCTGTCAAATAAATAGCTGCCAAGACTCCAAATGGAACACTGATTAAAGCGGCAATGCCCACCATAATGAGCGTTCCCACAATCGCATTCCCAAAACCGCCACCCTTCACTAAAGGTGGTGGTGGTAATTTCGTGAACAAATCGAGACTGAGACTGCTGAAGCCTTGTAGGAGAACGTAAGTCAATACTGCTAGCAAAGGCAAAAGAGCCAATATCCCGCACAAAAATGCTACACCAGTCATCACCGAACTAAAAAGTGTCCGGGGAGACATGGGAACGCGAGCTAAGTTGCCAGTAAACCCTCCACCGGGCTGGTTTGGAACAGTTGCCATATTTTAAATACACTCACTTTCTACAGTCGCTTCACTCTTAAAACAATAAGCTCTGCCAGAATGTTAACTATCAGAGTTAATACGAACAGAACTAGCGCTGCATACATTAGAGCGCTGACTTGCAAACCACTTGCCTCTGCAAATTGATTTGCCAGTAGCGAAGAAATTGTATTGGATGGTGCAAACAACGAAGGGCTAATCGTGTTAGCGTTACCAATAATCATTGTGACAGCCATAGTTTCGCCCATTGCCCGACCGAGTGCCAGCATGACTGCACTGACGATACCAGAGAATGCAGCAGGAATGAGAACTTTAAAAATAGTTTCCCATCGAGTTGCCCCCAGCCCTACAGCTGCTTGACGCAAACTAGAGGGTACGGCAATTAAAGCATCGCGGGATATAGCTGTAATGATTGGCAGAACCATAATTGCCAAGATAACACCGGCTGGTAATAATCCCGGACCTGTAGGAACAGTGCTAAACAATGGAATCCACCCAAAGTTAGCATTCAACCATTTTCCAATACCTGTCAATATAGGGATGAGCACAAAAATTGCCCAAACTCCATAAACAACGCTAGGAATCGCTGCTAACAGTTCTACTAAAAAAACTATGACTGTTTTTACAGGCAATGGTAACAAACTTTCGCTCAACAACACAGCCGTACCAACACCAATTGGAACCGCTATCAGCAGACCGATGAAAGCACTCATCAAAGTCCCGTAGATTTGCGGTAGCACTCCGTAGTCATTTGTGACAGGGTTCCAAGCGCTTTTTGCTAAAAAACCAAGACCAAATTCTTGCATCGCAGGTCCCGCCTGAATAGCAACCTGAACTGCTATCCACAATAGAAGTGCAGCGACTGCTATTGCAAAAATCCGAGTTAACCAAATAAAGCCGTTATCTATTGATTTTTCAACTTGAGAGCGAGGTTGAATAGTAGATTGATGACTCTCAGCTTGCGTATTCATCTCATGATTTCACTCATTGACAGAAAAAAAAGTGGGAGCGAACCGCGTAAAAATCAAAGTTTTAATTTTACGCCCCAAACAAGGTAACACTTAAAACTATTTCAGCGGTTCTGCTTGTGTTTATGAAATGGGTGACGGCGAACTTAAAAATCTGTAAGTGTTGAAATGCCTATTTGCTAGTGCTAGCCGCAGTTGTACTGCCAGCCGCACCCCCTGCTATCTTGTAATCGGGGCTAATGGCATCGGCTGCAGCTGCCACTTTTTGCACTACAGGTTGAGGAAGAGGAACATATCCCAGTTCTGGAGCCAATTTTTGACCTTCCGTTAAGCCATATTCAATCATGGCTTCAACTGCCTTGGCTTTTGCTGCGTCAGGATATTTCTTATAAGCCAAAATCCAGCTGTAAGTTACGATGGGATAAGATTCTGCGCCTTCTGGATCTGTAATAAAAGCGCGGAGATTTTCTGGTAATGTAACGGATTCAAGAGTTTTCGCTGCTGATGCATCTGAAGGCACAACAAATTGCCCTGCCTTATTCTGTAAGGACGCAAATTTCAGACCGTTTTGTTTGGCGTAGCCATATTCAACGTAACCAATTGCACCTTCTGTTTGTTGTACCTGGGCAGTTACACCTTCATTACCTTTAGCACCTACCCCTGAAGGCCAACTCACAGTTTTACCACTACCCACTTTGGATTTCCATTCTGGACTCACTGTGCTTAAGTGCTCGGTGAAAACGCCTGTAGTACCGCTACCATCTGAGCGGTGTACGATGGTAATTGGTGTATTGGGTAGGTTAACACCAGAGTTGGCAGCAGTAATTTTAGGATCGTTCCAGGTCTTGATGTTACCTAGGAAAATATTGGTATAAACTTCTCGAGGTAGTTGTATCGGCTTGTCTACTCCCGGTAGGTTGTATGCTACTACGATGCTACCAGCAGTCATGGGTAGTAACAGAACACCTCTGTCTACCTTCTTAATTTCTTCATCCTTCATAGCAACGTCGCTAGCACCGAAATCCACTGTGCCTTTGATAAATTGCTCTACACCCGCACCACTACCAACTGACTGATAGTTAACTTGCAGGCTGGGATATTTCTGATTTAATCCTTGAAACCAAGCGGTGTACAAAGGTGCTGGGAAAGATGCTCCAGCACCAGTTAAAGATACATTACCACCTAAATCGAGTTTTCCAGGTGCGGTAGCAGTCGTATTTGTAGCAGTGCCAGTATTCTCACTGGTGTTGCTACCAGTTTGGGCTTGCTGTTCTCCACCACCACAAGCAGCTAAGCTTAGGGTAAGTGCAAATACTGAAGCTGTTCTCGTTAGGCGAGAAGAATTAACGACAGGGTAACGGAAAAGCATGGACATGTAGTTTTACTAATTTTCCAGCTAAGCGTTTATACTATACAGCTGTATAGTAAAGAAAAGGTTAACATAGCTGAGGGTAACGATTTTAGTTTAATTTATCTCAGAAAAATTAACATTCTTTACTAATAAC
>NZ_WJFC01000314.1 GCF_009725235.1 Scytonema sp. UIC 10036 | reverse complement strand
AATGCTACACAAATCCAAGGACGCATTCCCAAGCGGTAGGACAATTCCCACTCACGACCCAAGTAGCAGAATACGCCGATAAGGAAGTGGAAAACGACCAACTGGTAAGGACCACCGTTGTACAACCACTCATCTAAGGAAGCGGCTTCCCAAATAGGGTAGAAGTGAAGACCGATCGCATTAGAAGAAGGAACAACTGCACCGGAGATGATGTTGTTACCGTAGAGCAAGGAACCTGCAACAGGTTCGCGGATACCATCGATGTCTACAGGAGGAGCAGCGATGAATGCGATGATGAAGCAGATAGCTGCGGAGAGCAGTGTAGGAATCATCAACACTCCGAACCAACCTACATAAAGGCGGTTTTCGGTGGAAGTGATCCAGTTACAGAACTGCTCCCATACGTTTGCGCTTTCGCGACGCTGTAAGGTTGCTGTCATTGTTTTATAATTGCGGCTATTTCTTATGAGCATCAGGCTTTTTGTCGGCCTGTATCCTTAATTTACATCTGTTTACTTAACTTTACAATACCTCGGAAGTTAGTAAAAGTGATAAAAAAGATTAGTTTTAGTTATAATGCGTGCGGATAGAGAAGTCCCCAATTCTCATTAAATACACAAATCTTTACAATCACTCTATGAAAATTGACAGCTTCACAGTTTTGTTTGGGGTTGTAGGTGTCAAAACTCCAGAAATTTATCGTGCATGACTTACAACACATATAAAGACGCGCCATGGCGCGTCTCTACGTTGTTTTTTAGGGATATTCACTACACCTGTCACTTGACTGGCATTAATCTTCGTGATCTTCAAAGGGATCGCTCAATTCCTTGCTGGGAGGGCCAAAGGAGGTGTAAATGGATAACGCTGTTATGACAATGACGATCGCACCAACAGAAATGCTAAGAACTGTTGCGGGTTCCATAAGAAGTATATATTATGAGTAGTCTTCCTATAGAATATTACAGAACATTAAAAAATGCTTTGGCAATTCATCTTAGGTGAACTATGGCACAAAGGACGCGGTTGGGAGATATCCTCAGACCTTTAAACGCTGAGTATGGTAAAGTAGCTCCAGGATGGGGTACTACCCCCCTAATGGCTGTTTTTATAGGACTATTTTTCGTATTTCTGCTGATTATTCTACAGCTTTACAACAAGTCAATCCTGATTCAAGACGTAAGTGTCGATTGGCGGACTCTAGGCAGATAATTGGCAATCTTGACAAAACTTGCATAACAAACTATCCCAGCCCGGTTCTTCCGGGTTTTTTCTTTCTGTGGTTGGTGGTTAGTTGTTAGTTGTTAGTTGTTAGTTGTTGGTTGTTGGTGGTTAGTTGTTTGTAGAGGTATTAACTACTAACCAGTGTCGGAGTCCCAGATTTCTCACAAGCATTGCGTCGCTATTCCCAACACCCTTATCCTGTATAGAGTTTGAGCGTTTTAGACGCAGTAAGAATTATTCCAATATGTTGACGAGGTATTTTAGCTCAAATCTAAGTGCCATAAACATTTTAGGTAAGTCGTTTAAATCTTTGTGAGAAATCCGGGGGGTGCGGTAGTCTTGTGTCCCTAGCAACCGCCAACCACTAACCACCAACCACCAACCACTAACCACTAACCAATAACCAACTCTTGCACTAAACTACAAGATGTAAACTGTTATAGCAGTTGTTAATAGATTGGTCACTGGTTACTGGTTACTGTTAAAGGAGAAAGGTTGTGAACGTATTTGGTATCGGTTTGCCAGAAATGGCTCTTATTTTTATCGTAGCGCTGTTAATTTTTGGTCCCAAGAAGTTACCAGAAATTGGTCGGAGTGTGGGAAAGGCGATTCGTGGTTTTCAAGATGCTTCTAAGGAGTTCCAAAACGAGTTTCAAAAGGAAACTGTACAGATAGAAGAAGCTGTCAAGACAAAAGCCGAACTCGAACCCAGGCAAATAGAATCTGCTAGAAAGGATGAAGGTTGAAGGATAAAGGGTGAAGGATAAAGGATAAAATTTCATACTTTATACTTTACATTTCACATGACAGAAGCAGTTGCCAAAAAAACTCTTGTTATTCCCCAGCTGATTGTGGGGTTGGGGAATCCGGAACCAAAATATGACCAGACGCGCCACAATATTGGTTTTGCTGCCATAGATGCTTTATCTCGTGCTTGGCGAATTCCTTTATCAGAGAATCGTAAGTTTCAGGGAGAGTACGGTGAAGGATTTGCACCCAATGGAGACAAAATCCGCTTGCTAAAACCACTGACTTACATGAACCGTTCGGGACAGTCCATACAAGCTGTTACCAGTTGGTATAAATTACCACCAGAAATGGTAATGGTAATTTATGACGATATGGATTTACCGATGGGAAAAACTCGCTTGCGCTTGTCAGGTTCTGCTGGTGGACATAATGGCATGAAGAGTACCATCTCCCATCTTGGAACTCAAAACTTTCCCCGTTTGCGTATAGGTATAGGCAGACCAAAAGGCGCTGCGAATGATGATTCTGGTACAATTTCCCACGTATTGGGTAAATTTTCTGTAGCTGAAAATCAACTTATGTCTCTTGTATTGCAATTTATTGTTGAATGTACGGAAATTTGCCTCAAGCAGGGAGTAGAAAAGGCAATGAATGTGTGTAATAGCCGTTCTTTCGATTTCCCCGAATAGATGTATTTGATACCTTTATTCGCTAGTTATAGCGGTTTTCACTTATTTAAACCACATTCTTAAATCTTTTGCGTCTTTGCGCCTTTGCGTGAGATAAAAAAGATGTAGTTCATTTACCTGAAAATAGCTGTAAGTCCAGAAAAACCAAAAAGTTGCCGCAAGCGAGCGACAACTTTGGTCATTTCCCTAAATTGAGAGAGCTACACAGCACATTTTCAGCAGAATTGTAATATGCTGTATGATATGCCGTAGCTGAATCCACATAACTTAATTGTTAAAAACAGCAATCCATAGCCTGACTTCACTTCATACGCCGCTTGCGTCTGGCTGTTACTGCTTTCCGCTTGCGCTTTTCTAATGGTGTCTCAAAATGTTTGTGATATTTAACGTCAGCTAAAATCCCGGCTTTAGATACTTGACGTTTAAACCGACGTAATGCTGACTCGATTCCTTCATTTTCACCTAAAACCACTTGGGTCATTCTCACTCATTCCTCATCATCAATATTTCCCATTTTGACATCTCATCTTCATTAGGAGTAGGGGGATGGATTTAAAGATATGAGAAAAGGTAGCTAGGGCTTACCTTCGTCCTTTATCGTTCATACTTCTTCCTTTAGAGAAAGCGCTAATTGATAAAGTTGACGCCGGGAAACAGAAGTGACTTTTGCTAATTCACGACTGGCTTGACTCCGCGATATTCCTTGACGTATCAACTTCTCCAATTCGGCTTTCAGTTCTGCTTCTGAAAACTGTACCTGAGTCGGTGGGCCACCGGCAACCACTAAGGTATACTCACCTTGGGGTTCGCGTTGATTGTACTCAGTGATTGCATCTGCGATCGCTCCCCGCCAAAATTCCTCATATAACTTGGTTAACTCTCGTGCAATGACAATTTGACGGGAGTCTGTGAAAACTTCTGCCAAATCTTTGAGAGTTTCCCGCAAGCGATGGGGAGACTCATAGAAAATGAGTGTACGAGATTCTGTACCTAGAGACTCAAGATGCGATCGCCTCTGTTGACTTTTAGCTGGCAAAAACCCTTCAAACACAAACTTATCCGTTGGCAATCCCGCCGCACTCAACGCCGTAATGACAGCAGTAACACCAGGAATTGGCACAACTTGTATCCCAGCCTCAACACAAACCTTAACCAGTTCATATCCAGGATCGGAAATTCCTGGCATTCCCGCATCAGTTACCAAGGCAATTGCTTTACCATGATTCAGTTGCTCCAGTAACTCCGGAACGCGGCTGCTACGATTGTGCTCGTGATAACTCACTTGAGGCGTCTTGACTTGGAAATGTTGAAGTAGCTTTCCCGTATGACGTGTA
This sequence comes from Scytonema sp. UIC 10036, assembly GCF_009725235.1. The sequence continues at coordinate 6,945 of NZ_WJFC01000314.1, read as the reverse complement.
TCTTCTGCAGCAATCAAATCCACAGTCTGCAAAATCCTCACCGCCCGGAATGTCATATCTTCCAAGTTGCCAATAGGCGTACCGACAATGTAGAGTATTCCTGGTTTTGGATCTGTTGTTTGCATAATTGAGGACTGGGGGACAAGGGGACAAGGGGACAAGGGGACAAGGGGACAAGGGGACAAGGGGACAAGGGGACAAGGAGGACAACTAACCACTAACCACTAACCACTAACAACTAACCACTAACCACTAACAACTAACCACTAACAACTAACAACTAACAACTAACAAATGCCCACTAACGGACTCTTCGTTGGTTTAGTGACTCTGGATTTAATTTATCTTGCAGAGTCTCCCCCTAAGAATAACCAGAAAATTGTAGCAGGTGATTATACTGTTGCTGCAGGAGGACCTGCAACGAATGCTGCAGTCACTTTTAGTCATTTAGGTGATGGAGCAAGCCTATTGGGAATTGTAGGTTCTCACCCAATGACACAACTCATTAGAGAAGATTTGGCAAACTACAAAGTAGGAATCATAGATCTAGACTCTACTACCCAAAACCCACCACCCGTTTCTTCCATCATTGTTACCCAATCTACTGGTGAACGAGCAGTTATTTCCATCAACGCTGTCAAAACTCAGGCGTCTGAAAAATCTATTTCCTTCGGTATTTTACAAAATACCGATATTGTGTTTATAGACGGACATCAAATGACAGTTGGAATTGCGATCGCCCAAATGGCTAAAGCCAAAAACATCCCTGTTGTCATTGATGGTGGTAGTTGGAAACCGGGATTTGAACAACTCTTGCCTTTTGTAGATTACGCTATTTGTTCTGCTAATTTTCATCCTCCCCAATGTAAAAGTGAGGAAGAAGTTCTTGCTTATTTGATTCAAGTTGGTATTCCCCGCATTGCCATCACTCATGGAGAAAACCCCATTCAATACTATATGGATGGCAAAAGAGGTGTTTTAAATGTGCCGAAGGTTCGGGCTGTTGATACGCTGGGGGCTGGAGATATTTTTCACGGTGCCTTCTGTCATTATATTTTGCGGGAAAGTTTTACAGATGCACTCGAACAAGCATCTCATGTGGCTTCTTTGTCATGTCAGTTCTTTGGTACACGCCGTTGGATGGAATTGTAACTTTTTAAAAAATTCTGCGTAAATCTTCGCTTCATCAGCGATAAGTCATCAACGAATCTCTTTTTCAGAGGTCATTCAACAAGATGATAACTAATTGCAAGAACTGGCATCGCCTGCTATGGTTAACGAGTTTTCTAGTTGCTACAGGAGCATGGGCTTACCTTGAAAGTCATGCTTTGGCTCAAACTGGGGGAACACTCACAGCACTGGTTATTAATCCTGACATAGTACCAAGAGCGATCGCGACTGTCTCCGATAATAGTGGCTCTATCTCCCTCAGATCTCCGACTAATGTTGTACTGATAACGAGTGGTGGTAACATTTCTGTTAATAATGGCTCTATCTCCCTAACGCCTGTTGATTCTGTACTTAGTACTAATGGTGGTAATATCTCCCTAACGCCTGTTGATTCTGTACTTAATACTAATGGTGGTAATATCTCCATTAATGCTGTCCCTATTTTGCTGACACCTTCTTATTCTGTGTCAGGAACGAGTGGTGGTAATATCTCTATCAATGCGGGAACCCTCATTCTACGTCGCGTGCCTGAAAAATCTTCTCTACTAGGCTTGTTAGCTTTTGCCATTTTTGGCGCAGTTTCAATGTACAAGTGTAAACAAAAAAGCAGACAGTTTCAGCGCCATGTACAACAAAGTGCATCTCTTTGAATTAAGTGGAAACAATTAAATTTCAAATCCATTTGGATATTAGCGATCGCTCAGTGTGCTTTTCGCCTTCTACTGCTTCGAGCGAAATACTCAAGGGAGGCGATCGCCTTGAACTTACTCCTGTACAACAATTGTTAATTTGCGTTGCTTTTGTTTATGAAAAAATACTGTGCCTAATCCAAAGGTGACAACAGCTACTAATAAACTATTAATGGAAGAGCTTTCCGGAACAGAAGTGCGAACAGGAACGCTGATATTGCTAGCATTAAAGAATCCAGTTCCCGCACTATTACTACTGATAGTAAAACCAGTGAGGAGTGGATCGCCAGGATCGGCGATGACTCCAGTAAAAGCAGGGGTAACGAGTAGCTCTGGTCTACCAAGCGAATCAGTTTCAGAAATAAAATTTGTAAAAATTCCTCTGTTGACAGGTCCAACCGATGCATCAAATCCAAGAGCATTGACAGCAGAAGGTAAGCTAACATTAACACTGCCACGAACTGAACCTGGGGGCATAACAGGAGGTACAAAAATAGCACCAATGGTTGTATCACTGGCGCTTCCTGTACCATTGATAACATTAACCGTAGCAGACACTCCGTTAGAAAATACTGTGTTCTGTGAAAAAGTTCTCAATTCACCAAAATTTAGGGTTTCAGTGGGTATACCTAAGGCTGCTTCCCATGCATTGCGATCGCTAAAAAATTGGAAAGCTTCTGCTGGCGAACTGCTAACTCCGAGCGCAATCGCACATAATTTGATAAATGCTTGTTGAAGAGTAAATGCAAAAATAAATGCTTCTCGTTTCAGTAAAAATGCTTCCCAAGTACCAAATTACCATCCTCTTGCATACGAACTCTACCAGGTTGTGTAAAATGTTTATTATGTAAAAAAATGCGGGAACTGATGAAAGACTTACAAGAAATACTGACTGTAGCTCGTTCTATCGGTTGGGAAGCAGCAGATATACTGCGGTCTTACTACCATCAAACAGGCGATCGCAATTTAGAAGTACAGTACAAGCAGAATGAACCCGTAACAGTAGCAGATGTAGCTGTCAATCACTACATATTAGAGAAACTACAAGCAGCTTTAGGCACTGAAGATTTTGCTTACATCAGTGAAGAAACATACACAACCGAACAAGCAAAACAGGAATGGGCTTGGATTATCGATCCTTTAGATGGGACGCGAGACTTTATTGAAAAAACTGGTGAGTATGCCATTCACATTGCCCTAGTGAAAGAAACACGCCCAGTGCTAGCTGTGGTTGCTGTACCGGAATTAGAAAAGCTATACTATGCCATAAAAGACAGTGGTGCCTTTGCAGAAACACGCGATGGACAAACTTTACCCTTACAGGTATCATCACGGGAACGCCTTGAAGACTTAACAGTCGTTGTCAGTCGTTCTCACCGCAATGAAAAACTTGATTATCTGCTGCAACAATTACCCTGTCAAAATCAAAAAGCTGTAGGCAGTGTGGGATGTAAAATTGCTACAATTGTAGAACAACGAGCAGATGTTTACATTTCACTATCTGGTAAGTCTGCACCAAAAGATTGGGATATAGCCGCCCCAGAACTGATTTTGACAGAAGCGGGTGGAAAGTACACTCATTTTGACGGTTCCCCACTACAGTACAACACGGGTGATGTAAATCAGTGGGGAGGGTTACTCGCCAGCAACGGTCAATATCATGAGATTCTTTGTCAGGATGCAGAAAAAGTTTTATCCGAGAGGGTATAGCTCCCTCACCTCTTACCTCTGCGTACTTCCGAAGTTTGCTCAACGGGGGGAACCCCCGCACGCAACTTCTCTCTGCGTCTCTGTAGTTAAATAAATTACTTTTAAACCGCAGAGGTACAGAGAGCGCAGAGAAAAAAGATGACCTCACGTTAATGCACTGTTTTTAAGTTGTTGATTTTGCGAGAATGGGTTTGGGCAAATCGTTTTCTGCGTCTTAAGAGCAGGTATACTGAGGGGACGAAGTAAAGCGATAGAACCGTGACACCCAACAAACCACCAGCAATAACAATTGCCAGAGGATTCCAGAAACCTGTTGGGTCAAATAAAAGAGGTGTAAAGCCAGCCGTATCAGTGACGGTTGTAGCAATCATATGACGGGTAGAGTGAAGAACAACTTCTTGTACGGCTTTAGGGTCGCCCAAACTCGCTTGAGGGTCAGCCTGCAAAGCTGCTAAAACAACAGTCGCTTCATTAACCGCAATACCGATAAGTCCAATAGTGCCAAGGATTGCTGTAAAACCAAAGGGGTAGCCAGATATCCATAGAGCTAATAGCCCTAACCCTACGGAAAGTAAAGCGATGATGGCGATACTTCCAGCCAGAGCAAACGAGTTAAAAGTTAGAACCAGTGTCGCTGTCATTAGGATTCCCAAGACTCCGACAGTGGATAACAAATTCACGACCGCAGTCCCGCGTTCTTCAGCTTCTCCACCAAACTCGAAGGAGTAGCCAGGAGGAAACTTTATCTTTCCTGAAAGCAACCGCTTTTGAAACTCGGAGACAACGATGGAAGGTAGCGTTCCAGCTTTGATAAAACCTTGAACAATATTAACACGTTGTCCGTTGCGTCGGGGAATTACTGCTAAATCTGGAACCAGTTGAATTTTACCAACAGATGCGAGGGGAATAGTCTGGTTGTTTTCTGTAGATGAGGCTCTGTTAGGCAATAAATCAAGGGTAGCAATTTGGTCTAAGTTCCCACGGTTAGCGTCAGACACCCGCACTCGCACAGGTAATTCTTCTGTTGCTTCGAGTACAGAACCTCCAGTGACCCCTTCAAGGTTTGTGTCTAACTGGCGAGCGATCGCACTCCGGTCAAGCCCCGCCAATCGTGCTTGTTCTTCATCAACTTGAACTTCTAATTTAGGTTGAGCTTCTGTTAAGCTAGCACGGGTATGAATCACATCTGGAATCTCGGCGAGTTCTCCTCGAATCTCGTTCCCAAGTTCCCGAAGTTTTTCTAAATCCGGTCCATATAAACGAATTTCAACAGGTGCATCCACCCCAGGTCCTTGCTCGAGTTGTCGTACAAGGATTTGGGCGTTGGGTAATGCTCGATCCAACTCGTTTTGCAATGTATTAATAGTTGAACCTGGTAGAACATTTGGTTGCAGTTGCACCAGTGCTTGGGCATAGTTGGCGGCATTTTCCCGCCTACCAATAACATTATAGTAGAAGGTTGGGATGGTTTCTCCTACAAGCATGTGGACATCAGCAATATGAGAATGCTTGAGGATTAAATCCCGTGCTTTTAGAACTTGCGCTTGCGTCTGACTTAAAGCCGTTTGATTGGGAAATTCAAATTCTATATAGAATTGGTCTCGACCTGCGGAAGGAAAGAATTGCTGCTTGAGATCGGAACTGAGCGTAAACCCAGTGACTGGCAAAATGAGAGCCAGACTAACTGCAATCATGGGTCTGCTGAATGTTTTCCGCAAGGTCCATCGATAAATTCGGGTCAAGAGAGGATGGGAAATTCCTTCTTCCAGCCAAGTTGGGATTCTGAGGTTGCGTGTCCGCTGATGTAGTAAACCTAACAATACAGGTAGAATAGTCAGTGAAATCAAAAGCGAACCGATCAGTCCTAGAATTGCGTTCACTCCAATGGTACTCGTGAATTCTCCTGTACCACCAGGGGCTAGAGCAATTGGTAAGAAAATTAATACGGTTGTTATGGTTGAACTCAGTAGAGGAACACCCATGTGACTCACACTGTCAACAATAGCTTCCTCTACTGTCATGCCTTTATGCAGTCGAGTTTGCATCTCATCTGTCATGCAAATCGCATTATCAATTAATAACCCAATGGCGATAATCAATCCTGTCATCGATATCTGATGCAAGGGAACGCCCAAAACACTCATACCTCCAAACACAAACAGAGTGGTCACCGGCAAAGTGGCACTCACAACTAAAGCAGACTTCCAACCCATGAGAAATAGAATCACGAACAGTGCTAACAACGAACCTGTGATTAATTCCTGAATGACTCCTCCAATACGGGTTTGTACATAATGACTTTGGTCAAGAATGATTTTGACACCAATACCACTAGGAAGTTCAGATTGGAATTTTTCGAGAACTTGATGTGCTGACTGAGCCCAAAGATCCACTCGCATTGCTGACTCAACCGTAGCGGCAACAACAACACCCGGTTTTCCAGACACAAATGCCAAACTATTTGCTGGTTCAACAATACCTTTACTGACTTGGGCAATATCACTCAAACGCGTGACTTGTCCTGAAGTCGTTGTACGAATAGGAATATTGCGAATGCGATCGAGAGAGTCCAATTCTCCCGCAACTTCAAACAACAGTTCATCAGTTTTACTGCGAAGTTGTCCGGCGCTGACTTTCGCATCACTCGCCTGAATCTGCTGGGATAATTGTTCGGCGGTTAATCCTATCCTTGCCAAATCAGCAGTCTTGATTTCAACTCTGATTTCTTCGTCTGGATCGCCAGAGAGTGTGACTTTGTCAGTACCGTTCAGCGATCGGATTCTATCTTCTAAAGTTTCTGCCCACCTGCGTAGAACTGCATAATTAGCAGGGATATTTTTTTCCCAAGTTAAACCAACAATTAAAGCATTTGCCTTGACTTCTAAGTCTTCATACTTTGGCTGTGATGCTCCTGGTGGTAGTTGCGGAACCACATCATTAATCTGACTGCGAATTTTTGCCCAAACTTTATCAACATCTTTGATAGTTTCTTTAATGTTTATCGTAACACTTGAAATTCCAGTATCAGACCGCGATTCTAAGGTATTTATTTCTTCAATCTCAGATAGCTCTTGCTCTATGGGCTCAGTCACTAACGTTTCGACCCGTTCAGCACTCGCTCCAGGAAAAAAGGTTGTGACAGTCGCAAAACGTTGAGTAATTTCCGGATCTTCTAAACGGGGAAGCGAAAAGAAAGAAGAAAGTCCCCAGACAACAATGAGTGTCAAGGTGAGAAATAGAAGTTGGCGGTTGCGGTAAAAAAGAGTAAACATATGAATGATGAATTATGAATGATGAATTATGAATGGGGAATGGGGAATGGAGAGTGGAGATTAAGTCTGTGTCTTTCCCTAACCCCTAACCCCTACCCCCTACC
>NZ_WJFC01000313.1 GCF_009725235.1 Scytonema sp. UIC 10036 | reverse complement strand
ATCTGCGAATTTCTGTCACAAGCCAAGCTAAAAAAAAGGTATTTCTTCAGGCTCAAGACGTTGAAATTTGGGAACAGCTCGACGCACTACTAGATAGAATAGACGAGCTTATCGCAAAAGCCCCTATTCTTTGTCGTGCCTCGGTAATTGATGATTTGCAAGGTACGCTGCCTAACTGTCCAATTCGTACCCAAGCTTCGCTTAAACCATCAACCAGATTTTTCAGTACTGTTCTCATTGACGCCTTTGACCACAAACTCATGGCAATAATTAAACTATTGCCAAACCACCTATACCGCCACATCAGGTGAACGCAGCGATTCCTAAACCCGTTTCAGACATCATTCTCAAACTGATGGCGAAAAACGCAGAGGATCGCTATCAAAGTGCCTGGGGGATCAAGGCGGATTTAGAACGCTGTACAGAGCAATTTACAACAACAGGTCAAATTGCTCATATTCAATTAGGTCTGCAAGATGTTTCGGATCAGTTTCAGATTCCCCAAAAGCTGTATGGACGCGAAGCGGAGATTGCAGCATTATTGGCGGCGTTTGAAAGAGTAGCCCCAAGAGGGAATGTTGGCGAAGCCCACCGACCAGAGTCAGGCATAGAAAATCCTCAATTCAAAGTCGAAATGATGTTGGTTTCTGGCTATGCGGGAATTGGCAAATCAGCATTAGTGCAGGAACTCTATAAGCCGATCGCAGCAAAGCGCGGTTATTTTATTTCTGGTAAATTTGACCAATTCAGGCGCAATATTCCCTACAGCGCCATTGTGGATGCCTTGCAAAAGTTGGTGCAGCAACTTCTGGGGGAACCGGATGAGCAAGTGCAACAGTGGCAAGAGCGTCTGCTCTCAGCTTTAGGAAGCAATGGGCAAATCATTATTGATGTCATTCCTGAAGTTGAATTAATTATTGGCAAACAGCCACCCGTACCCGAAGTTGGAGCAACTGAAGCTCAAAATCGCTTTAATCGAATCTTTCAAAATTTTGTGCGGGTGTTTTGTTCAAAAGAACATCCCCTGGTCATCTTCTTAGACGATTTACAATGGTCCGACTCCGCGACGCTGAAGTTAATCGAGTTAATATTACTCGACAAGCAAACCCAATATCTATTTTTGATTGGAGCCTACCGAGACTCGGAAGTGCATCCAACGCATCCACTAGCATTAACGCTCTTAGAACTACGAAACCAAGGGGCAGTACTTCAGGAGATTACCTTAGCACCCTTAACGCTCGAACCTTTGAGTCAACTGATTGCCGAGACGCTAGGTCGCAATATTAACACCGTTCGTTCTTTAGCCCAATTAGTGTTACGTAAAACCGAAGGCAACCCTTTCTTTGCCGGTGAATTTTTGCGAATGCTGTATAGCGAAAATCTGTTAATTTTTAATGTGAAACAGTTAAGCTGGGAGTGGGATATTGCTCAAATTCAAGCCCAAAATATTACCGAGAATGTGGTGGAGTTGCTGTTGATCCAGTTGAAGAAATTGCCAAATGAAACACGGCGAATTCTTCGCTTAGCCGCTTGTGTTGGAGCTAAATTTGATTTAGAATCGTTAGCGATCGTTTGTGAGCGCTCGCCTCAAGCGATTTTCCAGGATTTACTAGCTGCAATACAAGCTGAATTAATTCAACCTTTATCTGAATTAGACGAAAACTTGTTAGTTCAAGACTACAAGTTTTTGCACGATTGTGTGCAGCAAGCGGCTTATGCCTTAATTGATGAGTCACACAAACAAGTTGTTCATCTCCAAATCGGTCGCAATCTACTCGAAAAAACTTCACCAGAGCAGCGATCGCAACGACTGTTTGAAATCGTCGATCATCTCAATCGGGGAATTGAACTGGAGAGCGATCGAACAGAACGAAATGAAATTGCCAAATTAAATTTAATCGCAGGTCAGAAAGCAAAAGATGCAACGGCTTATGAAGCAGCTCTTCAGTATTTCAATATAGGACTGAAACTCCTAGATAGAGAAAGTTGGCACAATCAGTATGACCTAACCTTGGCGCTTTACTCCCAAGCAGCAGGAGCAGCGTATCTTCACGGCCGCTTTGATGAGATGGAACAATTGGTAGAAGTGGTACTCAATCGCGCTAAAACAGTGGTTGACAAAGTGCAGGCTTACGATAGCAGAATTCAAGGATATTTGTCACAGGGCAACCTGAAAGAAGCACTAAAAACTGGATTGGAAGCGTTAAAGCTCTTGGGAATAGATTTAATAGAAAATCCAAGTCAGGCAGATATTCAAAGGGAATTGGAGTCAACGGCTACACTACTCGCTGAACGAGAAATCAAAGACTTGATTAATTTACCAGAGATGACTGCACCAGAACCGCGCTCAGCAATGTCAATCCTAGCGAGTATGAGGTCTGTTGCATTTATAACGTTACCAGCACTGTGGATACTGATTACTTGCAAAGCGGTAAATTTATCAATCAACTACGGGAATGCTATCTGGTCATCACTGTTTTATGCTGGCTACGGGTTTGTTCTATGTGGAGTTGTTCAAGACATTGAATTCGGTTATGAGTTCGGCAAATTGGCTCTGGGTTTGGCAGAACGATTGAATGCCAGAGGAAATGCTAGAACCTTAATGTTTTCGAATGTCCATATCATTCACTGGAAGGTGCATTTTAGGAACACAATACCCATGCTGGCTGATGCCTATCAAAATGGAGTGGAAACTGGAGACTTTGAAACTGCTGGTTATGCTGCATATTACGTGTGCTATAACTCATTTTTTGCTGGAGAGGAACTTACCCAACTGGAACAAAAAACAGCAGTTTACAGCAAGTCGATTGACCAAATTAGACGAGAAAGTCCCTCGAATTGGCTGGCAATATTGCGGCAGACTATTCTTAATTTGCAAGATAGGCCTGAGAATTCCAGCCGCTTAGTTAGTAGGCTACATAATGAAGAACAGGCGTTATCACACGCTATTGCAGTTAAAGATGGAACTGCAATCCAGATACTCTATTTGCACAAAGTCATGTTGTGTTATCTATTTGAAGAACACCATCAAGCTGAACAGACTGCTATTTTGGCAAGGCAACATTTTGAAGAGGTGACAGCAATAACGGTTCTACCTATATTCTGTTTCTATCATTCGCTGGCGCTTTTGAGCCTATCGCCTGATACTTCAAACTCCCAAAAAGCAGCTTGGCTAAACTGTGTTAACACCAACCAAGAAAAAATGCAGAAATGGGCAGAACACGCCCCAATGAATTATCTACATAAATTTTATCTAGTCGAGGCAGAGAAAGCGCGAGTCTTAGGGCAATTTCTTGAGGCTGAGGAGTTTTATGAACGGGCGATCGCAGGTGCTGCTGAAAATGAGTATATCCAGGAAGAAGCATTAGCTTATGAATTAGCGGCTAAACATTATCTGGCGCGAGGTCGGGAAAAAATTGCTCAAACTTACATTAAAGAGGCGCACTATTGCTACGATCGCTGGGGCGCAACCGCTAAAGTTAAAGATTTAGAAAAACGCTATCCACAGTTCTTTTCTCAGTCGTCTAGAGCCGCTTCCACATCAATTCCTATTACTGCTGAAACTATCACTAATCCCTTCCATACCGCTTTCGATTTAGCAGCAGTGATGAAAGCTTCACAGGCGATTTCTCGTGAAATTGAACTGAAGCAATTGCTGCGATCGCTGATGCAAACTTTAATTGAGAATGCTGGCGCACAAACCGGATATCTGATTTTAGAAAACTCAGGAGAATGGTCGATTGAAGCGGCTTGTGAACTCAATGCCGATGAGAATGCTTGTGCGACTCAGGTGTTACAGTCTATTTCAATTGCCGATCGATTGCCAGAATCAATCATTCAATATGTGATTCGGACTCTGAAGCCTGTCGCCTTAAATGATGCGACTCGTGAAGGTGCTTTTATTAATGAGCCATACATTCAACAGAACCAGCCTCAATCTATTTTCTGTTTGCCGTTGCTGAATCAAGCCAAGCTGGTCGGTGTATTGTATTTAGAAAATCGGTTAGCAGCTGGAGTATTTACACCAGAGCGATCGCAGGTCTTGCAGCTATTATCGACTCAAGCAGCGATCGCTATCGAAAATGCCAACCTTTACTCAGAACTGCGGGCTAAGGAAAGCAAGATCACCCAGTTCCTCGAAGCGATTCCGGTGGGAATTGCGATCGTGGATGCGACGGGTTGCCCTTACTATGCCAACCAATGCGGCAATCAACTCCTGGGCAAAGAAACTGATACTTCCATAGCACCGGAGCAGATACCAGAGGCTTATCAGCTTTATGTAGCGGGAACGGATCAAATCTATCCAGCGGAGAGCTTGCCTACTGTGCGGGCATTAAGGGGCGAACGCATTAGGACTGAAGATATAGAAATTCGTCGAGATCGTGTCTCAATTCTAATTGAGGCACGGGGAACACCAGTTTTTGATCGACAAGGCAATATCACTTATGCGATCGCTACCTTTCAGGACATTACAGAGCGCAAACAAGCCGAGAAACTCCTAGCCGACTACAACTGCACTTTAGAGCAACAGGTTGCAGAACGAACTGCTGCATTACAACGCAGTGAAGCCAAGTTCCGAGCTATCTTTGAAAACTCGCAGGTCGGCATCTACCGATCCCGCCTCTCGGATAGATTACTTCTCGATGCCAATCAACGCTTTGCCAATCTGTATGGCTTTGACTCAGCAGAGGAGATCATTGGGCTTGAACACACCGCAGGCTACTATGTCAATCCCAGCGATCGCCAACAATTCCTTGAGTTGCTGAAGCGGGATGGAGAAGTGCGAAACTTTGAAGCCCAGATGCGGAAACGAGATGGGACATTGTTTTGGGTACTTTTCTCTTCTTATCTGAATGCAGCCGATGGATACATCGAAGGGGTGGTTGTAGATATTAGCGATCGCAAACGAGCAGAAGCCGCTTTACAAATAAGTGAAGAACGACTACGCTTGGCATTAACCGCTTCAAATCAAGGACTCTACGATCTCAATATCAAAACTGAAGAAGTCGTGATTAACCCAGAATACGCTTTAATGCTGGGCTACGATCCAGCAACATTTCATGTAACCAAATCTAGGTGGATTGAGAGTTTGCATCCTGACGATAGAGAATCAGTGCTTGCAGTTTACCATGCTTGTATTACTGGAGAAGTCCCCAGCTATCAAGCAGAGTATCGCCATCGTACCCAGGATGGTCAGTGGAAATGGATTCTTGCTGTCGGCAAAATTGTTACCTGGAATGAATTCGGTGAACCCATCCGAGCGTTGGGAGTTGTTACGGATATCGACGATCGCAAACAGGCAGAAGCCGCTTCAATTTTGGAAGAGCGCAACCGCATGGCACGCGAAATTCACGATACACTCGCTCAGGCGTTTACAGGCATTCTGGCTCAGGTCGGAGCGGCAAACCAGATGCTAATGGATGATGTAGAAGCAGCTCAGGCACACCTGGATCTGATCAAAGAATTGGCACGAACTGGACTGACTGAAGCGCGGCGATCGGTTGTCGCGCTCCGTCCTCAGCTTTTGGAGGAGGGCAATTTACAGAGCGCTCTACATCGTCTCATCGCTCAAATCAGGACTGCCGCAATGGATACCACTTTATATTATGAGATTGAAGGTACGGTGTATTCTCTACCGACTGAAGTCGAGAGTAACCTACTGCGAATGGGGCAGGAAGCATTGACCAATGCGATTAGACACGCCAATGCTGACGAAATTCGAGTGCAGCTAGTCTACGATCGCGACCAGTTTTGCTTGCGCGTAAGAGACAATGGGCAGGGCTTTGGAGTTGGGAGTATTCCATCCTCTCTTGGGTTTGGCTTACTCGGCATGAGCGAACGGGCAGAGCGCATCGGCGCACAACTCACGATTAGGAGTCAACCTGGACAAGGAACAGAAATTATTGTCACCGTCAATTGGGAGTAGCGTCACGATGAGCCAAGCCATAACCATTCGGGTTCTGATTGCAGACGATCATGCTATTTTTCGGCAAGGATTAGCCACGATTATTAACCGTGACCCAGATATGCAGGTGATTGCCCAAGCTGAAAATGGTGAACAGGCGATCGCCGCCTTTCGGGAACACCAACCAGATGTAACGCTAATGGATCTGCGAATGCCTGAAGTGGAAGGAGTTGCCGCCATTGGTGCAATTTGTGCGAGCGTTAAATCTGCTCGGATTATTGTACTGACCACGTATGATAGTGACGAAGATATTTATCGGGGATTGCAGGCAGGAGCCAAAGGATATCTGTTGAAAGAAACTGAACCTGACGAGCTTCTGAATGCGATTCGTACCGTTCATCGGGGTCAGAAGTATATTCCACTCGATGTGGTATTAACCTTGCTATGGCGAGACGTAGCGGGAGTCACGGAACTGACAAGAATGTTAGCACGCGAAGGTTTTTTGTGGTGTAGGGTATCCGCCGAGGTATGTGCAAAATGGGACACGTTGTAAACAAATGTTGCGGAACGTGCTTTAATAATTTACTAACTTGCCAAAAAATGGTACAGAGACATTCAAGTTTTTGCACATTAAAATCAACTCTTCACGCTATTTTGTCCCTCAAACTTACCCATTAATGACCTTTTTAGGGAATGTCTTCACGAGAGAGGATACGCTCAATCCGGCATTGAAAAAACGTAAAATAAAGGGTTTTCAAACATCTACGTTACATAACTTTACAATGTGTCCCATTTTGCCGTTATCTCGGCGGATACCCGTGTAGTCCCAAGACAGTCAGTCAACAAGCGATATCTCAACGGTTTTTAACATTTCCCGCCCAATTATTCGAGAAAGTCTTTAAGGATTTATAGTACCAATTACCGTTCATCGGGGTCAAAAGTATATTCCGCCTGATGTGGGAGCAAAGTTGGTACAGCGGCTCAGCAATCCAGAACTGAGTGAACGAGAACTGGCGGTACTCCGCTCAATGGCACAGGGAATGAGCAATGCCGATATTGCGGCTGCTTTGAGTATCGGTGAAGGCACTGTTAAATCTCATGTCAACCGGATTTTGAATAAGTTAGATGTCAGCGATAAACTGGGTACAGCTTGCGCTTCGCGAACGCACTCAAGCTGTGATTGTTGGTGTTAAACGCGGCATTGTCAGTTTGTAAGGTGTACGTTCGATTGAATTTGGATTCTAACTTAAGTTAGAGCCAGCCTTCTACTCCACGATGGCATGGTTAATCTATCAATTTATACTGTAAAAATTTTAACTTGCTGTAGACGACAGCTTGAAGGCGATCTCCTATATTGAACTTATTCTGAAAGAAGCTGAGTACTAGAACTGGACACGCCCCAGATAGCTAGGAAAAAATGACATTGATTGAATTTGAATAAAAAAGGAGATAAACCCATGAGCCACACCATCGACACAATGATCGATCCCAACGACGCCGTGCTGCTGCTGATCGATCATCAGAGCGGACTATTCCAACTTGTGCGTGACATCGAACTCCCAGTCCTCCGCTCCAATGTCACGGCGCTCGCCAAGATTTCCCGACTCGCCAAGATTCCGACATTCACGACTGCTTCGGTGCCCGATGGTCCCAATGGTCCCCTAATTCCCGAAATCCACCAGCACAATCCTGAAGCGGTTTACATTCCGCGCACAGGACAGATTAACGCCTGGGATAACCCAGCTTGGGTAGATGCTATCGAGAAGACCGGGCGAAAGACTCTCCTCATCGCCGGAACTCTCACCAGTGTGTGCATGGCGTTTCCGACGCTGAGCGCACTGGCCGCTGGTTACAAGGTCTTCACGATCATTGACGCTTCTGGCAACTGGAGCCAGATGGCGACCGACCTCACTCTGGCCCGCGTCGTCCAGGCGGGAGCCATGCCCATCGACGCTTACGCAGTAATGAGCGAACTCATGAACACGTGGAACCGTCCGGACGCAATGGAGTTTGCCGCTGTTGCGGTTGACCACATCGTGCCGCCTTACCGCGCCCTGATGGAGAGCTATGACAAAGCTCAATCCGTGCAACGAGATGGACGAGAGACCAAGCTCGATCGGCAAATGGCACCTGTGTAAAAGCACCTAATTGCAACGCGCACGCACAAAATAAAAAAAGGGAAGGTGAGGAAGGAATTGGTTATCAGTGTGACTTGAAGAAGATTCTGGCCAGGTTGTCCAACTTTACCTTCCAAAAAGGTGGAAGAAATAACATGAAGAAAAACTAAAGGAAAAGTTGACTCGGAGTAATATTAAAACAACGGAAAACTTCAGAGAAAAAATGTAAAGAAACGCCTCTTCTATAAGCATTGTCACAGCGTTGAGAATTAGCAATTAGGTAGGAGCTAAGCTAAAAGGAAAAAGAAAGGTCTTTTAACTCCTGTTCATCAAGATGCGCCCGATCCTAACTTAAGTTATAGCTAGCCTTATACTCTGCGATGGCATGGTTACTCTATCAATTTGCACTGTAAAAAATTTAACTCGCTATAGACGACAGCTTGAAGGCGATCTCCTATATTGAATTTATGCAAACAGTCATCCAGGCAATGAATTGAGCAAGTTAATTGCAAAGTTCCATGCTTGATGCAGATTTAGAAAGATGAACAACGATCGTAGCCGCAGTTCCTTACTTGTACCGCCTTCAGCCCAAGATTGGATTCAAGGTGTGTTGAGTGCCAAGGTAGTGCTGGTGATGTATGGAGACTATCAATGCTCTAGAAGTGCGAACGTTTACAAGATGATTAAAGCGATAAAACGAGAGCTTAGTGCTGCTTTTGGAGAAGATTATTTATGCTTCATCTTCCGTCATTTTCCACAAACACAGATTTATCCCCATGCTCAACGGGCAGCCCAAGCAGCCGTTGCTGCCGCCGCCCAAAGAAAGTTTTGGTTAATGAGCGATACTTTATTTGACCATCAACGAAGGTTGGAGAACGGTTATCTTGTCGAGTACGCCAATGATTTAGGGCTTGACATTCCTCAATTTCTCAAAGAGTTGTCTAAACAAGTGCATGTCGATCGCATCAATGAAGATATAGAAGGCGGAATAGAGAGTGGAGTGACGACTACCCAAGCCCTGTTTATCAATGGAATTCAGTATACCGGGCACTGGAACACGACGGAGTTGATGGCAACCATGATTGCTGCAAGTTATTAATTTCCCCGATCTTTGCTCCCAATTCATGTCTGACTTGCCTGTAAGTGCTGTAAGCTATCAAATTTTGATTTTTAAGAATCACCAAAGCAGTCAAGCATTGGAACTCAAGACACTTTAGATAGATAGAACCAGGAGTATTTAATCATGGTCAAAGAGCAAACTGTAGACAGACAAGCAAATTTACAAGCAACTACCAATTTGACACCAGCCCAGGAGTCTTTGCAAGCACTTTGGGAAGAGCATTTACAGTACGAGTTTGGCACTCACAGTACTGAAGATGCCCTCGCTACGATGGTTGAAGATGCTTACGTTAACCACATCCCGGTAATGACTGGGGGAGTCGGGAAACCAGCACTGCGCGAGTTTTATTCCAAATACTTGATTCCACAGATGCCGCCGGACATGGAGTTGACCTTAATCTCGCGCACGATCGGGACAGATCAACTCGTGGATGAAATGGTGGCTAAGTTCACTCATACTGTTTGGATGGAATGGATATTACCCAGCGTTGCTCCCACCGGAAAACGGGTGGAAGTGCCAGTAGTAGCGATCGTCCAGTTCCGTGACGGCAAGCTAGCCCATGAGCACATTTACTGGGATCAGGCAAGTGTATTGGTTCAACTCGGTATGCTCGATCCGGGTACACTCCCCGTTGTAGGGGTTGACAGTGCGCGCAAGGCGATCGATCCCAACTTACCTTCAAACACACTAATCGAGCGCAACTAAGTGTAGGAGCCAGCAAACATCAATACCCAAACCCGCCATCCCGGCCAGCTACTCCCGAAGCGATCGAGCGAATTTTGGCAGTAGCACCCAAGTATGGCATCGAATTCATCGTGTGAATTAGAGCAATGCTCAAACCCGGCTCCTACAACCAGAATCGTTACTCATCCTGGTTATAGATCGAGGCGCTTCTTGTTGCTGGCTCCTACACGTATTGCTGCCCATTGAGTTTTTGACGCAAGTAACATAACCATTCACAACAAGAGGTAACTATCATGATGCTTAAAGACAAGGTTGCTTTAGTGACGGGAGGGACAGCGGGCATTGGTAGAGCTACCGCGATCGCTTATGCTCAACAACAAGCAAAAGTGGTGGTGGTGGGTCGTCGAATGGATGAAGGTGAAGAAACTGTTCGATCGATCAAGGAAGCTGGCGGAGAGGCGATTTTTGTGCAAGCAGATGTAACGAAAGAAGACGATGTTGAAGCCATGGTTGATAAAGCGGTTGGCGTTTTTGGTCGGTTAAATATTGCTTTTAATAATGCAGGAACGGGCGGCGAAAATCCCTCATTGATTGAGCAAGCAGAAGCTGAATATGACCGCACTATGAACGTCAATGTCAAAGGCGTTTGGTTGTCGATGAGATATGAAATTGCTCAGATGTTGAAACAGGGAAGTGGTTCAATCGTCAATATGGCATCTGCGGTTGGAGTAGTTGCACTTCCTAACTTACCCCTCTACACCGCGAGTAAACATGCAGTAGTAGGCTTAACCAAAGCTGCTGCCCTCCAATATGCCAAAGCGGGTATTCGCATCAATGTTGTTGCACCAGGGGCAATCAAAACAGATATGTTTGAAGCAGTTACAGATGAAGCCAAAGCTTACTTGACAGGACTTCACCCGATCGGACGAATTGGAACACCGCTTGAAGTTGCAAATGCAGTCCTGTTTTTATCATCTGACCTAGCATCGTTCGTAACAGGTGAAACGTTAATGGTAGATGGTGGGTTTGTAGCGCAGTAGTCGAAAGGCAGTGCGAAATGTTTGACACAGCACTTCAAGCGACTCACTAAAGCAACACTGAAATCGGTTCGCTAATTCCATAAGAAACTCCATAAGAATCTGCAAGAAGTTGAGTGTTGGAACTGACTACA
>NZ_WJFC01000312.1 GCF_009725235.1 Scytonema sp. UIC 10036 | reverse complement strand
CCTTTTCCCCCTGTCTCCCCATCCCCCATGGAACAGCAGTCTGTAAATCCGGGTTACGTTATTTAAATGACTTGCCCCTGACGCTGAAAGTAGAATAAATTTATCCTCTACTTTATGGTGCAATGAAAAGTGCCAACTCAGAACGTAATCTTAATTAACTTTCAGGTAACTTGCACCTGAGAGAGTTAAAAACTGTTTCTGCTTTTTGCACGCCATCCGCACCGTGAGCTAGTACAATAACAAAATAGCGGTTCTTACCAATTACCACACTCGTTTTGTAACTAATAGTAAACTGAGTTTTGGCATCGTCTGGTGATTTCGTCACTCCTTCTTCCACAGTTACCTGGGTAGGCGAACCACAAAGTTTTTTAGGTTCCGATCTAGAAGTAGAGACTTGAAAATTATCTCTGTCTCCTAGAAAAGTGCTATCTAGAATTTGCTCAACTTGCTTTTTATCTGTTTGCGAATCAATGACAACCCTAGCAACCAAAAGCCGTATGTCCGGATTGTCACCGTTACTAGTAATGAGTGCTATTTGCGCTCCTGCTAAATTTAAACCAAGTACACCTTGAGAACCGTCTGGAAAGCTATAGTTCATAATGCTCCTCGCTATAGCTTCTGCTCTTTGTGGCTTAAAGGCATTGGTTGTAAATTGAATAGCTAACCCAGTGATACCAATCATGACTAGAAAAATAGCCCCAAAAAACACAGCAATTATTTCTAGCAATGTAACTTTATACTTGGAATTTTTTGGTGGTAAGACTTGGTTCATTTGTATTTGTTCAGGAGGCATTGCGACTGTTCTTTTTTCTTAGCATTTTTGGTTCTACCGCTCCCTTTATACAATATCTGATTCAAAATGGCTGAACCCACCTATGCGATTGCGAAGCGCAAGCTGTACTCAGCTTATCGCAAAACCTGTTAAGATTAGGTATGCGAGCCATTGTGACTGTACAATCACCTGATTAGAGATTTTTTGTGGTGGAGAAAGCAGCTTTCTTGAGATAATTATTCTTCCAAATCTTTTTCCGGAATTCCCGCATCTTTCATGATGCTTTTCAAAGTTCCTATTGGCAAATCTCGATTACTATGAACGGGTATGGAAAGGATGGCAGGAACATCTTCTTTGGCATAAATATGATGGCTGCCAGTTATTCGCTTCAACTCCCAACCATGCCTTTCAACTACTTTACATAGAGCCTTACCAGAAATAGCTTTCATATCGATAGCTCAACTAACTGCTTCTCTGGCTCAATTTCTTCCCGCTCACTTGCAACTTCTAACCAACCTTGAACAGCTTCCTGTAACATCTCTAGCAAGTGTTCGTAGCTCTCTCCCCAACTATGACATCCTGGTAATGCAGGTACAGAACCACACCACACTCCATTTTCTTGCCAAATAACCGCTTTAATTTTCATAAACTATCCATCAGTCTGTACTCATAAATTTTAACGCATTGGGCATTTTCTGTGCTTCCACTGTAAGACAAACACATTTAAATTTTGAAAGTCATGTGCAATAGGAAATTCAATTCCTTAGCACTCGCATTGAGTATGCTTTTTTTTATAATAGTCTTCGAGTAGAAAAGGAGTAGTCGTTTCGCGAATCGCAAAAAATAATGCTAGACTCGCGTTTACAGTACGATATTACTCCAAATCAACCCCCAAAAAGCGGTCTAAAAATCGTGTTCGCCACATCAAACGCACAATGAAACTCCACTCTATAGCAACTAACCCCAACCACAAGCAATTGACAGGTGAAATTGGCGCTAATTCAAAAAATTCACGGATAGGAGGAATATATAAAATTAATAAATAAGTAACAATTAGAATCCCTGCCACTCTGAAATAACGCCAGTCACCACTGAGAGGTTCAGCCGCAACCCATGCTGTTGTAGGCGGTTTCAGAAAAGGAATTAATAGCAGTTCGCAAAATACCAAAATAGTCACAAGTGCTGTGCGAGGAATTTCATAATCGACTCTAGCAATTCCAGCAGCTGGTGGTAGATCGAGTATGGCACTAACTAAGTAGAAAAGATAAACAATCAAAGCTACCAAAGTGATAGACAAACTAGCAGGAATAATAAAGTGGAGAATTGAACGCACCATACTTCGTTTTGATTGTTCTCCCGGCTGCGCCCAAACAGGAATAAACATGGTAGGAATACCAACGCCAACAAGAGTGACAATTGCGCTGTGTTTGTTCATTAACGGGAAGCTATCGGAGACAATTGCAGTAGCAAAAATGAGGAGTGCGACACAGCAAACTCGCACCATAAAAAGTTTCATGACATCACGGATACCATTGCGAATTCTTTGCCCTTCTAAAAAGGCAGGGGGTAATGCTTCAAAGGAATCTTTGAGCAAAACTATATCAGCAATACCTCTCGTTGCTTGAGAGCCACTTTCCATGGCAATTCCTAAATTTGCCATCTTAAGGGAGAGGACATCGTTAACTCCATCTCCTGTCATAGCAACGTAATGTCCTGCATCTCTGAGACTTTTGACAATTTTGGCTTTCTGTTGGGGCTTAATTCGTCCAAACACATTATAACTGGCAGCCGCATGAGCAAATTGGACATCGTTCATTTGCTCTAATTCAGCACCAGAAATCAGCTTGATTTCTTCGCTAAAACCTGCTTGTAAAGCAATGGCTGCTACTGTTTGAGGATTATCTCCAGAAATGATTTTGACTGCAATTCCTGCTTTGGCAAAACCTTGTAGTGTTTCACTTGCTCCTTTTCGCAAGCGATCGCTAAAACTTAATATCCCGATCGCACTCAGTTCTGGTGGTAAGGAAGGAGTGTTATTTGCTTCCACAGAAACAAAGTCCGGGCTGTGAGCAAACAGCAGAACTCGGAATCCTTGGTTAATTTGTTGCTGAATGTAATTTTTCGCTGTTGCATCCAAGGGTGTAACCAGTGATAAAACCTCAGGCGCACCTAATACATATGTACCATTCCTGTCTGGCTCGTTAAAGACGACCGAACTCCACTTGCGATCGCTAGAAAAAGGAACCTCCGTTTTGATAGACTTGGTATAACCGAAGCAACCGTTGAGGATGGCAACTGTTGTGCGATTGCCTGACTGAGTACTGGCAGCATAATCACCCAGTATAGAGCGAAGATCGCCTACAGAAATTTCTATGGGATAAAGGTCATGCAATTCAATTTGATTGGTTGTGAGCGTTCCTGTTTTATCAAGACACAACACATCAACATTACTTAAAGACTCTACAGCATTCGTTTGCTGGATTAAGATATTTTTTCCCAGCATCTGAACCGCACCCATAACATAAGCAAGTGTGATTGCAATTAAAAGCCCCGCCGGAATCAAACCTGCAATCACAGCTGCTCTTTGAACAATTTCATTTAATGATTGAGAGCGGATAATAAAACTAATTGCAATCAAAATCCACAAAAAGCAAGCTAGAAGTAAAAGTATCCGAATAATTAAGTTAATTTCTTGCTGAAGTGGGGTATAAACTTGCCGAAACTCTCTTGCACCAGCCATCAGTTGATAAGCAACTGTTTCAGTACCCACCTTCTGCGCTTCATAGCAAGCACGTCCGCTGACACAAAAGCTACCAGAGTAAACTTCTTGTCCCTCTATTTTTGGGATGAGATCCGATTCACCCGTCAGGAGTGACTCATCCACCTCAATCCGTCCTTCACCAACAATCTTACCATCTACTAGGATTTGTTCCCCAGAATAGAGTAGGAGGATATCTCCCAAAACAATTTCCTTTGGATCGATAGTATATTCTTTGCCGTCTCGAATGACAGTTGCCACGGGGCGAGTGAGCAGAGCAATTTTATCGAGTTTTCGCTTTGCCCAAATTTCTTGGCAGATACCAATAACAACACCACTAAAAATGATAACGGCTACAAAGATAGCATCAGAAGGACGCTGTAAAAATAGAAAAACACCGCTAATGGCAAAAAAAACTGCGTTGATAAAAGTAAAAAGGTTCTCACGTAAAATTTGAAAGTAAGAACGGCTAGTTGGCAGGTTGACATTGTTACTCTTTCCTGCTATACGCCTTTCTTTGACTTCTTGTTCGCTCAACCCTTGGAGCTTTGATATCTGCATAAATAATCTTTAAATGACGCTCATCTCTACACAATGTTGCATCAATTGAGGCAAACAATGGTTCCTAATGAGTCAATTGACAATAAGTAAAACTATTCTTGAAATTGGTTTCAACGTTCATAATTCCTTCACAGCAAATCTTGATGTTTTTGCTAGAATTGTCAGGTTAATTACATAGTTTGTTCCTCCTTAGGTAAGTACCAAATTATATCCAAAGATAGATTTATTATTTGGCATTTTTTCGACTTGTCAAGGACAGGTTAGAAGCAGCGACGCTTGGAAATGAGCAAATTGCGGCTGGTAACCAACGCGAATCGCCAGTGTCCACTACCACTGACTGTGACTCTATGATTTTTTCCATTTCTGCCTCCTTTATCAAACGACCTGTCTTTGCAACAGTTTGCTCTATCATCATTACACTACTTGGGATAGCCTGTATTCCGACACTGCCAGTTCCTCAGTATCCGGAAATTGCGCCGCCTCTAGTTACGGTAACTTCAAACTATGTTGGGGCAAATGCAGAAGTCGTTGAATCTACTGTAACCAACATTTTGGAGCAACAACTCAATGGTATTGAGGGTGTGCGATACATCAAATCTACAAGCGCCAATGATGGAACGAGTAGCATTAACTTGACGTTTGAACTGGGGACAGACCAGGACATTGCTGCAGTAGACGTACAGAATCGGGTGTCAACCTTTCTATCGCGGTTACCGGGACCTGTGACCAGTCATTAGACATCTCCGGAAAAGGTGTAAGGGCGCAAGGCGTTGCGCCCCTACCAAGACTTTTGGGTAATGCATAATTAATTTCTGGAGATGTCTATTGGTTACTGGCTCATAAGAACCCTAGACTTGACCCACAAATCTACTGTTATGTTGATTCATGAAACCTCATTATTTTTGTGAGATGTAATACAAATGTTTTGCTTTTGCATTTTCTCTAAAATCCGTTGTTCTGCTGCTTCTAAGTGGGTTACTTCGTCTAAGGCTTTTTGTTTTTCCTTTCGCACTATTTCTAAGTTCCGAATAAGATATTTTCCACTTAAATAATAATCAAACAATTGTAATGATTCTTCATGTGTAAGTTCTCTCCCTGCAAATAGATTACTTCCTAGCTCTTCAACTTTATCAATCCAAGTATTTGCTTCTTCTGATGACATAACCTTACTTCCAACGCCGTCTATACTCTTCTAAAAATTGTATCGCTCTTTCTTCTGTTAACACCATTTCTCTAGAACCATCTGGATTCTCCTCAAATCCAATACTTTTGTAGGCTTCAATGGCTCTAGGTATAGCTGCTACTTTAAATATTCCACTTATGCTCGAAGATTCAGAAGTTATTTCTTCAATAATATCTGCAATTAACCATTACTTTTTTATGCGGAAGATGAGCAAAAAGCTTTGGATTTATTCTTTAATGTATTTGAAGAATTTCGCGAGCGGCATACTTCTGTTTCCACTCAGGTCAATTCTTGCAAATCAGAAACTTTAGCTTCTTAAAATTTCAATGTTTGAGCATCACCGAATTATCAGTACATCTTCTGAAGTGATGGATGGTAAAGCTTTTTCCAAGTTTGATATAACTTGTCCCAATTCTGAACTGGATAGGTTACGTGCATTATTTTGATAGTCTTCAACGCTCCCCGCCAAACCTCCAATAATACTGTAACTAATACGGAGAATTGAGAGGGATGAAAGGGGCTTGTTCATTCACGAAAAATTTACAAGTTTTGCGTGTCGTCTTAATTTAAAGGGTTTGTATTTATATCCAAGTAGCCGCGCCTTTCTAATTCTGCTTTCAGGTGCGGGTGATTTTTTAGCTCCGGGTCAATTGCAAGTATTGAACTGGCGGCGGTCCGTGCGATCGCACGGCCCACCTCTGCTTTAGCTTAAACTGTTCGCGCTTAGAAGCTCGTCGCAATCCCTCTTCAATCTCCCGCACCTCTTCATCAAGTCTTAACTGAGAAGTGTTTCTTGGATTTGCTGCCATAAGCAAAATTGTTTTGATAAGCGTATTTTTACTCATGCGGAAGCTACAAAGGAGATAGTGGTTTTTACAAAAGACTTTATCAAGCTATAGTGAGACTATAATAGCTTGTCTGTTGTTTACTGAGAAAGTCACTTTGTTACTGCCTAAATAACCCTCTAACTAAATATTGGGCAAAGGGATTGTAAAGACTAAGCTGACAAACTCCTTATTACACGGGAGATTGCCAGGATGGTCTATGGCAAACTATCCTGCGTTGACGACATCCGACCTTAGTGCGGCTTGGGATTATTATGAACAAAATCGCGAACAAATTGATCGAGAGATTGCCAAAGATGAGGCAGTTTGATGGTATTACAGTTCTACTCTAACGAAAATTTCCCCATCGTAATGGTCAACTTGCTTAGAGCAGAGTGTAATTCCCGCATGGAAGTGTGATTTTTAATTTACAGAACGCAACTTGCGTGTATTTTCAACCAAACTTTGGGCAAATTGGTCAAACCGTTGTGAAAGCTTCTCATCTAAAAGTTTACCTTCAGGACTAAAAGCTTTCCACGCTTGTCCGATCGCAACCTGTTCTGGAATGACCCAACCGTGAACCCATCTGATAATAATTCGCAAATCGTTTAGAGCATTACTATTGGGTTGTCCTCCCAAAATACTGATAAGCCCAGTAACTTTGCCAGCCAATTGATCGAAACTCATCAAATCGAGGGCATTTTTGAGGACACCACTGACGCCACCATGATACTCTGGTGTTGCCAAAATTAACCCGTCAGCTTGACTGACTGCATCACGCATGCGCTGAACATCTGGGTAATCTGGATATTCCTCTTCGCCATTACAAAATGGTAACTGCATTTGCCGCAAGTCGAGAATTTCAACTTCTGCTCCCAAGGCTTCAAGTCGTTGTGCAGCTATCTTCAAAGCGACTTGCGTGTAAGACTCTGTTCTTAAACTGCCACCAATTCCAACAATTTTTACCATACCTAACTCACCAGGTCTCAATTTATAGCTAGCTTTAATTCAAAGGCTAGTTTTTGCAAAACGTAGTCATTACGAGTATGTTTATATCTTAGCTTACAGATTAGCGAGTTGTGACAGAATGTGTAAAATCACAACTGGGAGAGATTTTTCTGCTACAGAGAATGAGTTTGGCCTCTCATTCACCACTTTCTCGTTCCCAACCTCTAGCACAGAATGCAGCACAGCTGGCTCCGCCGAGCGTAGTAGATCGGCATAGGAGGCGGAGCCTCCGGTCAGGCATTCCCAGCCTCAGGCTGGGAACGAGGTGAACGAGGCTGGGAACGAGGTGAGGGGTGAACAGGTACAGGAGCAGATGTTATGTAAAGAGTAGACGTATGCAAGAGAAAAACTTGGGAATGGTTTTTTGTGGAAGCTACACTAGACAATTAGACACCAAAAAATTATTTGCTAGAAGAACAGCCATAAAAATGAGCGCTCAGCTTCTGCCAGCACAAAAAGGGTAGTTATTTATGAAAAAGGTTGAGAAAAAAACATCGATGAAAAAGCAAACAGTAAAGCGGGCTGCCTTAACTGGAGCGCTGGCTGCCAGTTTGCTCGTCTTGCCTAGTGTATCGGGAGGAGCCTCCGCGCTGGCACAAAAGGCAGAACGTGAATCTCAAGCCCTATCTTATGGCGATTTAATCCAGAAAGTTCAAAGTGGAGAAGTTGCAAGAGTAGAGCTTGATGAAACCGAACAAGTCGCAAGAGTGTATTTAAAAGATCAAAAGCCAGATACACAACCACAGCAGGTGCGGCTTTTAGAACAAAATCCAGAGTTAATTAACAGACTAAAAGAAAGGAAAGTAGAGTTTGAGGAAGTTTCCTCTGCTAACAGTAGAGCGGCTGTCAGCCTTTTGATTAACTTAATGTGGATTTTACCACTCGTGGCTTTGATGTTGCTGTTTTTACGCCGCTCCACAAATGCTTCTAGCCAAGCCATGAATTTTGGCAAATCTAGAGCACGCTTCCAGATGGAGGCAAAAACTGGAGTCAAGTTTGATGATGTCGCTGGTATTGAAGAAGCTAAAGAAGAACTTCAAGAGGTTGTTACTTTCCTCAAACAACCTGAAAAATTTACTGCAGTTGGCGCACGTATTCCCAAAGGAGTATTACTCATTGGTCCTCCTGGGACAGGTAAAACACTTTTAGCAAAAGCGATCGCAGGTGAAGCTGGTGTTCCGTTCTTTAGCATTTCCGGTTCGGAATTTGTGGAAATGTTTGTTGGGGTCGGTGCGTCTCGGGTGCGAGATTTATTTAAAAAAGCAAAAGAAAATGCTCCGTGTCTAATATTTATAGATGAAATTGACGCTGTAGGACGGCAAAGGGGTGCTGGAATTGGCGGTGGAAATGACGAACGGGAGCAAACCCTCAACCAATTACTGACTGAAATGGATGGCTTTGAGGGTAACACGGGCATCATCATCATAGCAGCCACTAACCGTCCTGATGTCTTAGATGCTGCTTTGCTCAGACCCGGAAGATTTGACAGACAAGTTATTGTAGATGCGCCAGACCGGAAAGGTCGCCTCTCTATTTTACAAGTTCATGCCCGAAATAAGAAAGTAGACCCATCTGTTTCCTTAGAAGTGGTTGCGCGTCGCACGCCCGGTTTTACAGGAGCAGATTTGGCAAACCTTTTAAATGAAGCTGCTATTTTAACTGCACGCAGGCGAAAAGAAGCAATTACACAGCTAGAAATTGACGATGCTATTGACCGTTTGACGATTGGTTTAACTCTCAATCCACTCTTAGATAGTAAGAAAAAGCGGTTGATTGCTTACCATGAAGTTGGACACGCTCTTTTAGCTACACTTTTAGAAAATGCTGACCCACTCAATAAGGTGACCATTATTCCCCGTTCTGGAGGAGTCGGTGGTTTTTCGCAGCAAATTTTGAACGAAGAAATGATTGATAGCGGGCTTTACAGTCGGGCTTGGTTGATGGATAACATTACCATGACATTGGGTGGAAAAGCAGCAGAAACAGAAGTCTTTGGAGAATATGAGGTTACGGGTGGTGCTAGTAGCGATTTGAAAGTCGTGGCTAATCTTGCACGTAAGATGGTGACAATGTACGGAATGTCGGAACTGGGGTTAGTGGCTCTTGAAAATCAAAACAGTGATGTTTTCCTCGGTCGGGATTGGATGACTCGCAATGACTATTCAGAAGAGATGGCTACCAAAATTGACAGACAAGTCAGGGAAATGGCAAATATTTGCTACCAAGAAGCCCGTCGTATTATCCGTGAAAACCGTTCTTTAGTGGATCGCTTGGTGGATTTATTGGTTGAACAGGAAACCATTGAGGGCGAGCAATTCCGCAAAATTGTTTCGGAGTATACTGAACTGCCAGAAAAACAAAAAATAGTGGTGTTTGGTTAGTGGTTGGTTGTTAGTTGATAGTTGATAGTTGTTAGTTGTTAGTTGTTAGTTGTTGGTTGTTGGTTGTTACCACTAACCACTAACCACCAACCACTAACCACCAACTAATAATTAGAATCTCGTTGATATTTAGACTCCTCAATTATGACTTGCGATTGTTGGGGAGTCCATTTTTGTGATGATGCTCTTGCAACTTGTTGCTGTGAAAACATTGCCCGTAGAACGACTGCTGGATCTACGTAGTTTTTGGCGTATTTTAATCCCCAGTGGAGATGAGGACCTGTTGTACGCCCAGTCATCCCTACCCGACCAATCCTGAATCCAGCTGGGACTGCCTGTCCTTCCCAAAGTTGAATGCCGCCGTTTCGATCTATTAGGTATCGACGACCACTGGCGCTTTCTACGTGCCCTTCCATATGGCAGTAGGTGTGTTCCCACGGACCGGATTCAATAACAACATGAGTACCGCAAGCGTTGCGATCGCCTACCTTACTGATTCTACCAGCCCACCAGTTGCGAATGTAACTTCCTTGTGGTGCGGCTATATCTATGCCACTGTGAAATTCCCACTTAGAACCACCCGTTGCAGAGGGGCGATATCCAAATGCTGATGTGTATGCCTTGAAATTTTCCACGGGAAAAGAGGCTGCTAACCAACTGTTATTATTTGTTGCTTGTAAGCTTGATTTTTGCTGAATTTGACGCGGTGCGATAAGCCGGGTACGGCTTGCGCCCGGTGCGATAGCCGGGTACGGCTTGCGCTTCGCGATCGCATCTGGTGTTGATGAGCGTGGTATTCTTGCTATGGGAGTCTGAGTGGGACTGTGTGAATCTTGCTCGGGGATTGAAATAAAGGAAAACGCATTAACGTTTTTGTTTTCTTTGGGCAAGAGAGTATTCAAATTAGCAATACTCAATCCTGATACCAATAGTGTGACTACAGAAATTACTACTGTTTGTCGCCACTGACTCATTTTAAAATTCCTCTAAGCGATGATTTATCTGTAAATTAGTAGGCAGAATTTAAATGCAGCAGATGTTTGAATCTGATAGTCGATACGTGATTGACATCTGTTCGCTTTTACCCTATGGCACCATGATGAAAGATGAAAATTGTTTTATTTTTGTTTTTTCCACCGAATTATATTACCAAAAAATCATCCCAATGGTAGAGTGGAGAGTAAGTAAAAATGCTGATAGGGTATCAGAATACCTTTAGTTGAAAAGTAGATTTGGCTTCGATAGAAGCACCAAAAGCATCATCTACAGTACCTTCGTTCGTCATGCTCACTGAAATATTGCCTTTTAGCCTTGAGTTCGATAAGATAGCGATCGCTGGAACAACTTTGTGGTCGTTAGCATTGTATTTGGGATTTTCCAGTGCCAGTGAATGGGTGGCTCTACAACTCAATAGCTGGTTTAATTTCGCCGAGAGATCGCTTTACATGAGCCAATCGGAATTTGAAAAAACCAAAAAGGCAAGGGAATCTCAAAATGCCCTGTACGCTTCGCTTTTTAGCATTCTGCCTTTTCTGGCGATCGGTGCTCTGTGTAACTGGGGAGTAGAAGTTAGCTTGGGTCAAAGTTGGTCTATCAGCATGGGGATACTGGCTTGTATCGGTTCGGGAGTTTACGAACTCGGACGGCGCGATGGCAAAAAGGATGAATTATGAATTATGAATTATGAATTATGAATTATGAATTATGAATTATGAATTATGAATTATGAATTATGAATTATG
>NZ_WJFC01000311.1 GCF_009725235.1 Scytonema sp. UIC 10036 | reverse complement strand
CTACAATTTTTTATATCAATAGGCTTTTTGGATTTGGGATTTTAGATTTGGGATTTGGGATTTGGGATTTTAGATTTGGGATTTGGGATTTGGGATTTTAGATTTGGGATTTGGGATTTGGGATTTTGGATTTTTTGACTGGGCATTAGCCATGAGTATTTCTTCCTTGTCCCCCTTGTCTCCCTCGCCCCCAACCCCTTATTGCTAATCATTTCTACATAACGATAATTTATTTTATAAACACAGTATGCATCATGTACGCCAATAGATGAGATGATCGATATACAGCCTACCTAATCCCAAAATCCCAAATCCCAAATCTAAAATCCAAAATCCAAAATCCAAAATCTAAAATCCCAAATCCCAAATCTAAAATCCCAAATCCAAAATCCAAAATCCAAAATCCAAAATCCAAAATCCAAAATCCTATGTCCCCCCTTGTCGGCATTATCATGGGTAGCGATTCAGATCTACCAACCATGCAAGGAGCGATCGCAATTTGCGAAGAATTTGGCGTTGTCTGCGAAGTCGCCATTGTGAGCGCCCACCGAACTCCAGAACGCATGGTGGAGTATGCTAAATCTGCACACCAGCGCGGTCTGAAAGTCATCATTGCTGGTGCTGGCGGTGCTGCTCATCTCCCAGGAATGGTTGCGTCTTTAACTCCGCTTCCTGTCATTGGTGTTCCCGTTCCCAGCCGTCACTTGCAAGGTGTAGATTCACTGTACTCTATAGTACAAATGCCCGCAGGTATACCAGTAGCAACAGTCGCTATAGGTGGTGCTCAAAATGCTGGTCTTTTGGCAGTTCAGATTCTTGCTACCCATCAACCGCAATTACTCGAGCAAGTGCAGCGCTATCGCCAAAACTTACTGGAAACAGTTATGGCAAAGCAAGCAAAGCTAGAACATCTTGGTTATCAAGAATATCTTAGCGAAATGCGAACGCACTAAAGCTTGAGATTGTTAATACAAACTGAACTTCCATAGATATTGCTTGAGAAGTATTTAAACAAGAATCTCAAAGCCAAATTAGATTTTTTGCAAAAAAACTGTATTGAAATTTACAGAATGAAAAGAAGTAAGTGGAAACCAATAAAAAGACATTGACTCATTATTTTAAGTCTGGAGATGAACTAGTTACTGGTCAGATAGTCACTAGTCACTGCTCGCTGTTAACAGTTCATAATTTTGCGAAATGAATTTTAACTATATTGCTACATTGCATAAGACAGAGCAGTAGCAAGTAAATACAAGTAAAAAGTATTAATGGTCTAAGAATAGAAGTCATATACTATTTTTTAGCTGAAAAACCCTTATTAACCGTTTTGAGAGGGTGTAACAAAAATGGTCAGTAAGTCAATAAAGTATCCAGTTTTCACCGTTTCCAGTTCCAACTTCTTAGAGAAGTCGGATATCTGAATCATTTTCAGTAATCCAAAGATATTTGTAAAAAGTAATAAAGTGGTTCTTGACTGTTTTGCAGAAAATAATAATTTTTTAAGAATATTAGTACATTGTCGAGGTGAACTTTAGTTTATTGATACGCTGATTTTCGCTTAACTGCTTAAGGTAATGAAAATCAGTTAGTGTAAGCAGCCGACTTGCCCAAATGTCGAAGATCGCACAACGACTTCCATAACGCTTCAGACGTTACCCAACCTTTACTCAATGCGTTTTTCCGGTATTTCAAGGATTGGTTGAGAGCATGATGATAAAGAGCACAAACAAAAACAAATCGAGAAAAAGAAACAGGCGGCGGTTGTTACATCAGGGTAGCAGCCCACAAAATCACTTATTTGTCAAGCAACTGAGTACAGCCATCAAACGGTTGTCACCAAGCTGGCAAGCTTGTATTCCAGTAGCTTGCGCGATCGTCCTGGCATGGGGTTATGCAGCAGTTGCTCAAACTCCTGCACCAGCAGGACCAACTACAGCAGAATTGAAAGTTGCGATTGACACACTATGGGTAGCGATCGCAGCCTTTCTGGTATTCTTCATGAATGCTGGTTTCTGTATGTTAGAAACTGGTTTCTGCCGTCAGAAAAACGCAGTTAACGTACTTGCCAAAAACCTGATTGTATTTGCCCTTGCGACTGTTGCCTTTTGGGCAATTGGTTTTGGCTTAATGTTTGGTGATGGTAATGATTTCATCGGATTAAATGGCTTCTTCCTGCAAGGTGCGGACAATAGCCCTGCAACAGGAGATGCTTATAAGGGAGTATTTAGTGCTCTTAACTGGGCTGGTGTACCCCTTGCTGCCAAGTTTTTGTTCCAACTCGTGTTTGCAGGAACAGCAGCAACGATTGTTTCAGGTGCTGTTGCCGAACGGATTAAGTTTGTTGACTTCCTGATTTTTAGCCTTTTGCTTGTAGGGATTGCCTACGCAATTACCGGACACTGGATTTGGGGCGGTGGTTGGCTTTACAAGAAAGGTTTCTTTGATTTTGCAGGTTCCACAGTCGTTCACTCCGTTGGTGGATGGGCAGCATTGATGGGAGCTGCATTGCTCGGACCGCGTATTGGCAAATATCAGGATGGGCAAATAGTTGCCTTACCTGGTCACAACATGAGTATTGCCACCTTAGGCTGTTTAATTCTGTGGTTGGGCTGGTTTGGTTTTAACCCTGGTTCCACAATGGCTGCAGATCCCAATGCCATCACTCACATTGCTTTAACAACCAACATGGCAGGCGCTGTTGGTGGAATTGCTGCCACAGCTACAGCTTGGCTGTACTTGGGTAAACCAGACCTTTCCATGATTATCAATGGTATTCTGGCTGGTTTGGTTGCTATCACAGCACCTTGTGCTTTTGTCACTATTCCGAATTCTTTTATCATTGGTCTGGTAGCTGGAGTTTTAGTTGTTTTTGCTGTCACCTTCTTTGACAGAATCGGTATTGACGATCCAGTTGGAGCAACCTCCGTTCACCTTGTATGTGGTATTTGGGGGACTCTAGCAGTCGGTTTGTTTGCTGTAGGTACTGGTAATGCCGCCTTCCCCTGGTATACGGAGGGTCTTGGACCAGCTAAAGGTTTGTTTGCAGGTGGTGGCTTGGGACAATTAGGCGTTCAGTTGCTAGGTGTCCTCACTGTTGGTGGTATAACCGTTCTCCTCAGCACAATCTTCTGGCTTGCATTGAAAGCAACTTTGGGCATCAGAGTTTCTAGAGAAGAGGAAATCGAAGGCTTGGATATTGGCGAACACGGTATGGAAGCTTACAACGGATTCGTCAAAGAAGGTGGTGCAAGCGGATTTACAGAAGCGGGTATGCACTCATCTACAGTGGCTCGTTCGGGAGACGTACCCAATACTTTGTAAGTAGCCCTACGACCAACTTATAAACAATCTGTAGAGACGTGCCATGGCGCGTCTTTACTTATTTTTCAACCCAAAATTAAGAAATCGCGCAAAAAACTCTAGAAAATAGCTAAAATTCCTAAACATTGGATAATCTCATAATTTATCCTCAAAGAATAAAGGTGTCAGTCGTCAGAATTCAGCTTTATGTTAAACGACTGGCGGATGAATAAAGGGGTTTAAAACCCCACCGTCACTTGCGGTGTCTACATTTGGTTGGGGAAGACGAAGATCCAAATAATTCTGATTCCTGAATTCTGACGAATTATTCTTCTTCAAAATGTCTTGACAACTGCGATAAGAAGTATTAAATCTATAAATCTTGCTAAAATATCAAGATTTTGTAACTTTAGCTACTGTTTTATGTATCAAAAGTTACTGAAATTGAATATACTTCATACAAAAGAATTACTGGTGCGCGGGAAAGAAAGTCAGTGTTGAAAAAAGTGATGACGATTGGGGCTATGACCCTACTATTTCTAAGTGGACCGTTGATGGCTAACGCCGTTGCTCAAGGAACCACAACTCCACCTCCAGCCGATACAGGGTCTACAGCTTTTATGCTGATTTCAGCAGCATTAGTGCTACTTATGACACCAGGGCTGGCGTTTTTCTATGGAGGATTTGTGCGATCGCGCAACGTCCTCAACACGCTAATGATGAGCTTTGTACTGATGGGAATTGTGGGTGTCACTTGGATCTTGTGGGGATATAGCCTTTCGTTTGCACCTAATGAATCCGTACTTGGGAAAGTTATTGGTGGATTTCAGTGGCTGGGTTTAAATGGGGTGGGTTTTGAGACAACCGAATATGCAGCGAAAATACCCCATCAAGCATTCATGATTTACCAAGCCATGTTTGCCATTATTACCCCAGCTTTGATTTCAGGTGCGATCGCCGAGCGAATGAACTTCACGGCATATTCTTTGTTCGTCTTGTTGTGGTCAACATTTATTTACACTCCGCTTGCCCACATGGTTTGGGGTAAAGGAGGATTTTTAGGGTTATTGGGTGGTATTGGCGCTCTTGACTTTGCTGGTGGAACCGTTGTACATATCAGTTCTGGAATTTCTGCCCTTGTTGCAGCGATTATCCTTGGACCTCGGAAAACTTATCCAGATCGCCTTAGCCCCCCTCACAACGTTCCCTTTATCCTGTTAGGTGCTGGTTTGTTGTGGTTTGGTTGGTTTGGCTTCAATGCAGGTAGTGCTTTAGAGGCAAATAATTTAGCAGTAGCAGCATTTGTCAACACTAATACAAGCGCCGCCGCCGCCACTTTAACCTGGTTGATTCTAGAAAAATCATTGCGTGGGAAACCAACAGCAGTAGGAGCAGCTACAGGAGCAGTTGCAGGATTGGTAGGCATCACACCAGCTGCAGGATTTGTGACACCCCTAGCATCAATCTTAATTGGTAGCATCACCGCTTTTGTCTGCTTTTATGCTATTAGCTTTAAGCACAAAGCTCAAGTTGATGATGCTTTAGACACCTATCCCGTGCATGGCGTAGGCGGGACAATGGGAGCAATTCTGACAGGTGTATTTGCTACTACAACAGTCAATTCAGCAGGGAAAAACGGATTGTTATATGGCAACCCTGGGGAATTACTGGTAGAAATAGTAGCAATTGTTGTTGCGTATGTTTTTGCGGGTGTTGGCACTTGGATTATTCTAAAAGTTCTAGACAGCACAGTTGGTTTGCGAGTCAAAGAAGAAGCCGAATTCCAAGGTATGGATATTAACGAACACGGTGAAGAAGGTTACAACGACGAGTTTGGAGACCGGATTAACATCTCTCATAAAGAATTATGAATTATGAATTATGAATTATGAATTATAACTTATAAAGTTTCAGAATTCACAATTCATAATTCATAATTTTTAGTCGTGAACACTCCTGCAAAAACCTTTCCTATCTGGGCGCGTCTATCCCTGGCAACCAACTTCATTTTAATTTTTGCGATCGCTCTGCTGATTGCCCGACAGCAGGAATGGACTGATTTTTTTGGGATAATTCCCAATCCCAGTACAATCAACCCACACACTCAAGCCAAAGCTCAAGCCGCTACCTCACCTGTAGTCCCTAAATTGGGAGCGCGTCACCAACTCAGTTACCCAGAATGGGTAGACGTTCTCAAACAAGAAGCCAAAGTAGCAGCCGAAAAAAAACCGCCGCGTTTGACAATACTGGCGGGAGATTCTCTCAGTCTGTGGTTTCCTTCAGAGTTATTACCCAAAGACAGAATTTGGCTAAATCAGGGGATTTCCGGAGAAAAAACAACAGGATTATTAAAAAGGTTGGATTTATTCAACTCCACCAATCCAGAGACAATTTTTGTCATGATTGGTATTAATGACCTCATTCGAGGGGTTAGCGATGAGACAATTTTAGAGAATCAGCAGCAAATCGTGCGCTACTTGCGAAAGAGTCATCCAACAGCGCAAATTGTAGTGCAGTCGATTTTACCCCATGGAGTCGAACAAGTCACTTGGCAAGGCAAAGAAAAACTGTTAGCGATTCCTAACAGTCGCATTCGCCAGTTAAATCAGCAACTAGAAGACATAGCCAAACAAGAAGGTGTCAAGTATTTAGATTTATATCCATTATTTGCTAACAGCCAAGGCAATCTGCGTCCCGAACTCAGTACTGATGGGTTACACCTGAGCCAGCAAGTTATTGGTGTGGAGTTCTGCTATACAGTTATATAGTGAAATAGAATTACGATAGGAGTGGGAGTAGGGGTAGGGAGTTAGGGTAGAGGAAGAGGGATTTTCAAGATCGAGATGAATTTTTCCATTGGGGACTGCTCTACATCTCAAGCATTTAGCTCGATGCGTTCAATTCACCTCTTTGCAAGGGAAAATAATAAATGACAATTTAAAAGAAAGACAATGGATACCAAAGCTTTTAAACGTTCTCTACAGCATTCAGAAAACTACCATCGTAAAGGGTTTGGTCATCAAGCAGAAGTCGCCACACAGTTACAGTCAGAGTATCAGAGCCAATTGATTCAGGAAATTCGCAACAGTAATTACACCCTCACTCGTGGAGATGTTACCATCTACCTGGCTCAAGCATTTGGTTTTTGTTGGGGTGTAGAACGTGCCGTGGCGATGGCTTATGAAACCCGCACGCATTTTCCCACGGAACACATTTGGATCACTAACGAGATTATTCACAATCCCTCTGTGAACCAACGCATGCAGGAGATGGAAGTAAAATTTATTCCCGTAGACGGAACCAAAAAAGACTTTTCTGTTGTGAATTCTGGCGATGTGGTCATCTTACCTGCTTTTGGGGCAAGCGTTCAAGAAATGCAAATCCTCAACGACAAGGGTTGTAAAATAGTCGATACAACTTGTCCCTGGGTGTCTAAAGTTTGGAATACTGTTGAAAAGCACAAAAAAGGCGAGTACACTTCCATCATTCACGGTAAATACAAGCACGAAGAAACAGTTGCAACCAGTTCTTTTGCTGGTAAATATTTAATAGTGCTGAATATGGGTGAAGCTGAGTATGTGGCTAACTATATTCTCCATGGTGGCAACCGTGAAGAATTTTTAGCAAAATTTAGTAAAGCTTGTTCTCCAGGTTTTGACCCCGATGAAGACTTAGAACGGGTGGGTATTGCGAATCAAACCACCATGCTCAAAAGTGAAACCGAGCAAATCGGAAAACTGTTTGAGCATATTATGATGAAAAAATATGGACCGACTGAGTTAGATCGGCACTTCCAAAGTTTCAACACCATTTGTGACGCAACTCAAGAACGTCAAGATGCGATGTTGGAGTTGGTGGAACAAAAACTGGATTTAATGATAGTGATTGGTGGGTTTAATTCATCGAATACCACTCAATTGCAACAAATAGCCGTTCAAAAAGGAATTGTCTCGTATCATGTTGATAGTGTTGCACGGCTTTTATCGGGCAACAAAATAGAACATAGAGAACTCAATGGGCAATTAGCGATCGCAGAAAATTGGTTACCAGATGGGAAAATAGTAGTAGGAATTACCTCTGGTGCCTCTACACCGGATAAGGTGGTAGAAGACGTGATTGAAAAGATTTTTGAATTTAAGACGACAGCCGTTGTTGTGTAAGGGTTGGGCATTGGGCAAAAGGGCATTGGGCATTGGGCAAAAGGGCATTGGTTTCTCCTTCACTAATGACCAATGACCAATGACTAATGACAATCCTGACTGGTAAACTTTAATTGTGCTAACTTACTTAAATAAAAAACCCGGTGGTGTACGCAATACCGGGTTCGATGGTTGTTGAACTTGTTTTGGTTGACCTACTAAACCTAAGGTAGATCGGAAATTAGTATTATGGGATGTTGATAGAAGAACTTTGCTAAAAATTTAACTGAGGTTCATATAATTCTCTCAATACAGAAATTTTACAAATATGAAAAAACTGTTAATTACAGGAGCGAGCGGCTTTTTAGGTTGGCATCTTTGCCAGTTAGCTAAACAAGAATATGTTGTCTGTGGAACCTATTTTTCCCATTCTGTACAAATCCCTGGTATAACCACTATAAAAGTTAACTTAACAGATTTTCAGGAGCTGAAGCAGGTTTTTAGCGATATCAAACCAACAGCAGTGATTCATACTGCAGCACAATCCCAACCAAATTTTTGCCAAACTCATCCTCATGAATCCCATGCAATTAACGTAGAAGCTTCATGCAATATTTCCGGACTTTGTGCGGATGCTTCCATTCCTTGTGTTTTTACTTCAACAGACCTAGTTTTTGATGGTTTAAATGCTCCTTATAAAGAAACAGACTCAGTCTCTCCTGTCAACATTTATGGAGAACATAAAGTTATGGCTGAGAAAGGTATGTTAGAGCGTTATCCCATGACAGCTGTTTGCCGAATGCCATTGATGTTTGGTATGGCGACACCTACAGCCACAAGTTTTATACAACCCTTTATTCAAACTCTGAAAGAAGGAAAAGATTTAAATTTATTTATAGATGAATTTCGGACTCCAGTGAGTGCAAGAACTGCGGCGAAAGGGTTGTTATTGGCATTAGATAAGGTACAGGGATACATTCATTTAGGAGGAAAAGAGCGGATTTCGCGATATGATTTTGGTTTAATGATGGCAGAGGTGTTTCAACTGCCAAGCAGTCAGATTAAGGCGTGCCGACAGCAAGACGTGAAAATGGCAGCCCCTAGACCCTCTGATGTTTCTTTAGATAGTTCCGAAGCTTTTGCGTTGGGGTATGAACCTTTGTCTTTACGAGAAGAATTGGCGCTTTGAGTAGCTTTTAAATGAAACTTAGATCCCCGACTGCTTAAAGAAGTCGGGGATCTGGACACAGCCAATTGTCACAAATTAAAGTAACTAAATAATTCGTGATTCGTCAGAAAAATTCATGAATTAGGGGAGCATCCCAATTTGGGAAAAACACTACACAAACGAAGTCGCGTGCGCGGACTCATTATCACCTGTCCGCCCAGTCAAAGCTTCAAATGCATTGGCATTTATTGTAATGTCGCCACCGTTACTATCGTTAAAGGTGCTGGCGATAACGTTTGCACCATCTGCTACTCGAAAGTTACCTGTAGTTACTACAATGTTACCAGCATCGCCGGATGCTCCTATTAACTATAAAGTTGCACGCAAAAAACGATAACCTACATCAATCTCCGTCAAGGAGCGAAATTCTCCATATTTTGCATCCCATTCACCTTTTTGGGCGACGAAAACAACGCATCCTTGATATATTGGTTCAGTTGCATTTAATCCACAGCGAGGTTGCAGTTATCACTAAAACAGGGGTAAACTAACTTAGTCAATCTACAGTAGCCGTTGTTTTTTCTTTAGACTGCTGTTTTTGTTTTGGAAAATCCTGATTACCAACTATCTCCCCAAATGGGCTTAACACCTGTTGCTCTTCAACAGTTGGCAGATTCTCCAAGGGCAAATAGGGGAATAGGAGTTCTGCAACTCGATAAGCTTCTTCTAAATGAGGATAGCCAGAAAAGATGAAGGTATCGATACCCAAGTCTACATATTCCAGCATCCTAGCAGCAACAGTCTTGGGGTCTCCCACTAAAGCAGTTCCCGCACCACCTCTCACCAAACCAATACCAGCCCACAAATTTGGGCTAATTTCTAGGGCTTCTCGGCTACTGTTGTGCAATTGACTCATCCGGCGTTGTCCAACAGAATCCATGCGATCGTAAGCTTTTTGAGCTTTGGCTATGGCTTTAGCATCCACATACCGAATCAAATCATTTGCTGCATCCCAAGCTTGAGTTTCGGTTTCTCGAACAATTATATGCAAGCGAATCCCGAACCTCAATGTCCGCCCTTCTTGTTCTGCCAAACGCCGCACCTGGCTAATTTTTTGGGCGACTTGTTCTGGTGTTTCACCCCATGTTAAGTATACGTCTACGTGCTTAGCGGCAATACTTTGGGCAATAGGCGAGGAACCTCCAAACCATAAAGGCGGATGCGGTTTCTGTCTCGGAGGAAATAACAATTTACCTTCCTCGATATTGAGATAGTCGCCTTGAAAGTTAGCAGTTTCACCAGCGATAATTTGTCGCCACACAGTCAAAAATTCATCGGTTAATCTGTAGCGATCGTCATGACTTAGATGCAAACCATCTCCCGCCAATTCTACCGGATCGCCTCCTGTAACAACGTTAATCAGCAAACGTCCGTTAGAAATGCGGTCAAAAGTTGCTGCCATCCTTGCTGCTACACCTGGAGACATCAACCCAGGACGAATCGCTACCAAAAAGCGCATTCTTTTCGTGTGAGTTACTAATGTTGATGCCAAAATCCACGCATCTTCACAGGAGCGACCTGTTGGTAACAATGCTCCTGCAAAACCTAAATGATCCACTGCTTGGGCAATCTGTCTCCAGTAATCAAAGTTCACTGCTCGTCCACCTATAGCAGTGGCTAGATAACGTCCTTCTCCATGTGTGGGAATAAACCAAAGTAGCTGCATAATTCCTGTTTAGAGTGTGTACAAAACTTTTTTATGATGCTTTCAAATAACTAGGGTTCCACTGCAACCAGTAATTTTCCAATGACCTAGCAATAATATCTGCTAGTTTACCAAATAATGCATATATTAATATGCTCAATACCACCACGTCAGTTTGCATAAACTCTCTAGCATTCATCGCCATGTAACCAATTCCAGAATCAGCAGCAATTGTCTCTGCCACAATCAGCGTTGGTCTTGGAGTCCTACAGCATCCAAAACTTGCAAAGCCGTTTGCCGTGCATACACTTTAGAATTGGAACCCAACAAGCCTAATTCCACATTCGCCAGCACCTGTTGCCAAGGTAACAGACGCGCATCCTGGAACATCATTCTTATATCTGGACTAATCCGATGGGATTGTTGACCGTTTAAAAAAATACCTCCCGCACTTGGCAAATCTAGTCCAGCAATCAGGTGTAGCATTGTACTTTTACCGCAGCCACTGCGACCAACGATCG
Source organism: Scytonema sp. UIC 10036 (assembly GCF_009725235.1). The sequence goes on along the minus strand of NZ_WJFC01000311.1, from coordinate 482 downwards.
CGACAAATTCTCCTGGCAATATATCTAAATTAATGCCCTGCAAAACTGTTTTGATTCCAAAGGACTTTCTCAACCCTTCAAGTCTTAAATGCATTCCATGGTGTTCGGATTTCATGTCAAAACCTCCAGAATAAATAGCTTTTAATCATCACATTAATATTGCTACTGTTTAGTTATGACTAAAAATAGATATCAGTGATTTCCTGTTGGAGTTAGGTTAGTTAGATTCCCGACTTTTTAAAGAGGTTGGAAATTTAACAGTCCTTCCATACTAATGTGATGGAGTGATAGTTAAGTTATCCTTTGAAATTTAATTTACGGTTAATTTGTAGATTTACCGTAATTTATCTTTGTATGTTTACACAGTTCTAGGAAAAAAGCAAGGATTTTTTATAACAAAAGATTACTTGAAATTAAATTTCCACTTAGAAGATGTTTGAAAAGTCATGATTCATGTATCAAATATTTTTTACCCATCCCTA
>NZ_WJFC01000310.1 GCF_009725235.1 Scytonema sp. UIC 10036 | reverse complement strand
CCGGCATACGCCATTCGCCATAGACTCGTCGCCTCGCAGATGTGTAAAAGAGACACATCTCACAATTCTCTTGATAAACTAGCCTTAAACTCTTCTCATTCTCTGCGCTCTGGAGCGTCCTCTGCAGTTCAATTACCCAAACCCCCTAACCTCTTGATAACTTTGTTGGTACACTTGAACTTCATTCCCCCAGTTAGCAACCACCTATGGTGCATATAAAACGGGTAGAACTCACAAACTTCAAATCCTTCGGCGGTACGACCTCTGTCCCCTTACTACCGGAGTTTACCGTCATCTCCGGACCCAACGGTTCCGGGAAATCCAATATTCTCGACGCACTGCTTTTTTGCCTTGGACTCGCCAGTTCAAAGGGAATGCGGGCGGATCGCCTACCCGATTTAGTCAACAATAATCAAACTGCAAAGGGAAGAGCCAGCATCGAAGCGAGCGTTACAGTGACATTTGATTTATCTGACTTAATCGTAGACGACGTACACCAAGTTCCAGAAGTCGTTATAGACGAAGAAACCGATGTCACAGATTCAGCAATTGATGAAGAAACCGATCGCCAGGAACAAAGCGAAGAGGAAAAATACCGCAAAGCCAAAATTCAAGCAAAATCTGGTGTGGAATGGAGCGTCACCAGAAGGCTGAGAGTCACAAGCCAAGGAACTTACACCTCAAATTATTACATCAATGGTGTTTCCTGTACCCTCACAGAACTGCACGAGGAACTAGAGAAACTAAGGATTCACCCAGAAGGTTACAATGTCGTACTACAAGGGGACGTTACCAGCATTATTTCCATGAACTCTCGTGAGAGACGGGAAATTATTGATGAATTAGCAGGGGTAGCAGCATTTGACCGCAAAATTACCCAAGCTAAAGGAACTTTAGATGAAGTTAAGGAAAAAGAAGATAGCTGTCGCATTGTAGAGACGGAGTTAATTGCACAACGCGATCGCCTTTCCCAAGATCGTGCTAAAGCAGAAAAATACCAAAAACTTCGCACTGAGTATCAAGAAAAACAACTTTGGGAAACCGTTTTATCGTGGCGTTCCTTACAAAACCAGCAAGAAAAATTAGCCACACAAATCCAAGAGGGCGATCGCACTTCTACAGAACTCACCACCCAACTAGCAACCCTAAAATCAGAAATCGCCCAAAAAACAACCGAACTCGAACAACTCAACGCCCATGTCAAATCATTGGGAGAAGAACAACTTTTAGCAGTACAATCTACCCTTGCTACCCAAGAAGCAGAACGCAAGCAACTTCAACGCCAACAAACAGAACTAGAAACAGCAATCCAAGAAACCATCAAACGCAAGCAACAAACAATTCAGGAAATTCAACAGCACCAGCAAACCTTAGAACAACTCGCACAAAACGAGAGCGAACAAACCCAGTACATTTCATCTTTACAAACTCAACGAGATGAAGCACAACAAGAATTAGAAAAATCTCGCGAGATAGCAGCAGAAATTGCTTCCGCCTCAGAAGCTTGGGTACAGCAACAAACAGCTCTCAACCGTCAAATAGAAGCCGTGCTGCAAACCCTCGATCCCCAACGCACGGAACAAGCCCAGTTACGAGAACGCAACAACCAATTACAGCAACTTATCCAAGAACAAACAGAACTGATTCAAACTTTAGAACCCCAGCTTGCAGAAAAACAAGCTGAGTACACTCAAGTTGAATCAGCGTTTAATGCTTCAAGCGAACCCATTCAAGCCCTAGCCGAAACTTTATCCGCTACAGAACAAGAACTGCAAATCCAACAAGATACTCAAAAGCGTCTTTTGCAAGAACAAAGGGAAAAACAACGCTCCTTAGACAAGCTAGAAGCCCAACAAGCAGCCCAACAAGAAGTCCAAGGAACCCAAGCCAGCAAATTGATTTTGCAAGCGGGTATACCAGGAGTCTGCGGGATGGTTGTACAGTTGGGACGCGTGGAACCTCGCTATCAATTGGCTTTGGAAATTTCAGCCGGGGCGCGTTTGGGACACATAGTCGTGGAAGATGACAGCATAGCCTCAGCCGGAATTGAATTGCTCAAACAAAAACGTGCTGGTAGGGCAACTTTTCTTCCTTTAAATAAAATTCAAGCTCCAAAATTGACTCAAGATTTTACACTGCGCTACGCTAATGGCTTTGTGGATTATGCTGTTAATTTGATAGAGTGCGATCGCCGTTACAAAGATGTGTTTGCTTACGTTTTCGGGAATACGGTGGTGTTTGAAAATTTACAACAAGCACGCCAGCAGTTGGGATTGTATAGAATTGTAACGTTAGATGGAGAATTGTTAGAAACCAGTGGAGCCATGACTGGGGGTAGCACAACTCAGCGTTCGGCGTTGCGGTTTGGGACGGTGGAAGCAGCTGAATCTGAGGAAGTTGCTAGTTTAAAGCGTCGATTGGCAGATATTGAAAAGGTTTTAGAGCGTTGTGGTGAAGCAATCAGTTCTCTGTCAGTCAGAACAAAACAACTGACACAAGAACTGACTGAAGCAAGACAAGGGCGGCGAGAACAGCAGTTGCACACCGAACAACTACAGAAAGAGATTAAGAGTTTGAGCGCACAGTTAGAAGGAACGCGATCGCAATTAACTCAAAACCAGGAAAAGTTAGCAACAGCCCAATCTCGTTTGGAAGTGTTGGAGCGGGAATTACCAGGTCAAGAGCAACAATTGCAACAATTAAGACAGGCGTTGACGGAGTTGGAACAGTCCCAAACTCCGCAAGAATGGCAACAAATTCAAGGGACTATCAAAATTCAAGAGCAACAATTACAACAAAGAGAAGCAGCATTGCGAGAAGCCGAGCAAAAACTGAAAAATTTAGAAAACCAGCAGCAGCGCTTGCAAGAGAAAATTCAAGAATGCTCAAGCCGCATCCAAGAATATCAAGAGCAACAAACATCATCAACAGAAGCTCTACAGGGGGTATCGACACAAATTGCCGAACTCAACACTCAAATTGCAGAAATTCGGGCAAATTTGAGTGAAATGGAAAAGAATTTAGGAGAAGAAAAACAACAACGCGATCGCACAGAACAAGAATTGCGATCGCACGTCACCAGAGAGCAACAGTTGGAATGGGAACAGCAAAAGCTGCAAGAAACCCAGCAAACAAGGCGAACTGAGTTTGCCACATTGCAAGAACAATTGCGTACAGTAGGCGCAGAATTACCCAGCCCATTGCCAGAGGTTCCAGATAAAGTAGATTTAGAAGACCTGCAAAAAGAATTGCGATCGCTAGCCAAACGACTCCAAGCAATGGAACCCGTCAATATGCTAGCGTTGGAACAGTACGAACGTACTCAAAAACGTTTGGAAGGACTCAGCGAAAAACTGCAGACTTTAGAAGGAGAACGCACCGAACTTTTGTTACGAATTGAGAACTTTACCACCTTACGCCAACGCGCCTTCAAAGAAGCCTTCGATGCAGTGAATGAAAATTTTCAATCCATCTTCGCTACCCTCTCCGAAGGCGACGGTTACTTGCAACTCGACAATCCAGAAGATCCATTCAACAGTGGATTAAACCTAGTGGCACACCCCAAAGGCAAACCAGTGCAGCGACTCGCTTCTATGTCTGGAGGAGAAAAATCCCTAACAGCGTTAAGTTTTATTTTCGCACTCCAACGCTACCGACCCTCGCCATTTTATGCTTTTGATGAAGTTGATATGTTTTTAGATGGGGCAAACGTAGAACGATTAGCTAAAATGATTAAGCAACAGGCGCAACAAGCGCAATTTATTGTTGTCAGTTTGCGCCGACCGATGATAGAATCAGCCGAACGCACAATTGGCGTGACTCAAGCGAGAGGAGCGTACACCCAAGTTTTGGGTATTAAGTTATAATCCAACCATACGAATGCTTGAGTTTTTGATAATAATAGTGTATATAGACAACCGGATTCGAGATCAGGACTCGGTACATAATGACCTCCGAACAAATTATTAGACGTTCCGATATTTTAAACACCCAGGTAATCACCCGCGATAACGGCAAACGGCTTGGCATCATCAGCCAAGTTTGGGTTGATGTCGATCAGCGAGAGGTTGTGGCTCTTAGCTTGCGAGACAGCCTGATCTCCATTTCTGGTGTGCCACGTTATATGTATCTCAATAGCATCAACCAAATTGGCGATGTCATTTTGGTTGACAATGAAGATGTCATAGAAGATATTGAAGTCGAATCTTACAGCAACATAGTCAGCTGGGAAGTCATCACAGAAACAGGAGACGTGTTGGGGAAAGTACGGGGCTTCAAGTTTAATGGGGAAACAGGAAAGATTTACGCCATTACAATTGCATCATTAGGGCTACCGCAAATTCCCGACCAATTTCTCAGCACTTATGAGATTTCGGTAGACGAAATAGTCAGCACGGGACCAAATCGACTGATTGTATTTGAAGGCGCAGAAGAGAGAGTGACCCAACTGACAGTTGGTGTGTTAGAGCGCTTGGGTATTGGTAGAGCACCTTGGGAACGTGAAGACGCAGAAGAATATGGTGGAGGTTATGCTTCCCGCACCATAGCACCAAGCAATCAATTACCACCCGGTGTCCCATTAGAGCAACCCAAGCCAAAAATTACCCGCGCACCCGAACCCGTAATGGAGGAGGAATGGCACGAGGATTATTATGAAGAAGAACGTCCTACGCGTCGGGTGATGGAAGCACGGCAGTACGAATCCGTACAGTACGAAGAAGAGGAAGAAGACAATTGGAGTGAAGCAACAGGTCAAGATAGGTACAAGGCACAACCCAAGTACGAATCAAAACCCAAAAACCCCAAGCCATACAGCAATGACTATGACGATTATGACGACGATTTAGATCGCGATGCTTGGGCTGATGACGAACCACCAAAACCCGTAAATATTCCCAAGAAGATTAAGGAGAAACAGCCAGAGTACGAAGAAGAAGGCGGATATTAAGCGATCGAGAGCAACAGGGAACGGGAAGAAACGACCCGTTTCGTGTTGCCTTTTTCATTGATGAGAGAGAATTGATGTAGGTTGGGTTGAGGAACGAAACCCAACAAATCAATGAGAGAGAATTGATGTAGGTTGGGTTGAGGAACGAAACCCAACAAATCGATGAGAGAGAATTGATGTAGGTTGGATTGCAGATGCGGCAAAATCCAGGAGATATTACCCCCTACAAAAGAAACCAGAACATGAATGGACGCAATGTTTAGGTAAAACTAGGCAAGAGGCTGTGTGTGAAGCAGAAAGCGCAAAGCGGCAAGCTTTAAAGGCGTGGAAATCTCAGCCAAAAACCGAGCGGGGTAAATTTGAAATGCGATTTCGTTCTTGTCGGGATAAATCACAGGTTATCCAATTCAAGAATGATGCTTACAAGAATGGTACGTGGTTTCCTAGTAAGGTAAAAGGATTGTTATTTTGTTCCGCAATTGGGTACGAAGTGCCGCAAAATTGTGCTTATGGAACAGAGTTAGTTTATCAAAAAGGGCAATGGTTTGCGTGTTTCCCTGAAGTGCGAGAGGTAGTAGCAACTGAAAGTGATAGAGTGATTAGTCTTGACCCCGGTAATCGCTGTTTTTTGACTGGGTTTGACGGAGAAAACATCTTAGAGATTGGTCAGGGAGATATCGGACGAATCACTAGATTGTGTCTGCACCTTGACCGACTTATCAGTCAAAAAGTTTTAGCTAAGGGTCAGCAAAACAAACGGAAAAGATATCAGCTATCTTTAGCTATAGAACGTTTGAGAGAAAGGATTCGTAACTTAGTTAATGATTTACACCACAAAGCATCCAGCTTGCTCACTAGTGCGTACAAGCTTATATTTCTGCCCACTTATGAAACCAGTCAAATGGTTTTGAAAACTGCCCGAAAGATTAACAGAAAGTCAGTTAGAAATATGTTGTCTTGGGCAACCGGAAGATTTGCCAAACACTTAGAACAAGCAGCATTAAGAAGCGGTGTGATCGTAGTTAGGATTAATGAATCTTACACCTCAAAAACTTGCCCACACTGTGGAGAAATTCATCGGAAACTAGGCGGCAACAAAGTGTTTGCTTGTCCCAAATGTAAGTTTACGGCTCCCAGAGATTGGGTAGGCGCGGTTAACATTATGTTGGCTGCTTTGCAGGCTACCGCCTTCCTGGTTAAGGGAACACAACTGTCTATTGAGTCCTTAACCCAGAATGTTGTAGTCTCACAATCTTGTTAGAGATGTGAGGCTTAAAGGTAGCACACAACGTATCGCTAGTAGGCTTATCGCTTCTGCAAAGAGGAAGCGATCGCGCTGGATTACAAGTTCAGCCAAGTCATAACATTACCTTAGTGGGTGGTAATTTAACGCTTGATGGTGGATTGCTGATTGCTGATTCTGGCAATATCGAACTAGCAGCTTTTAGGAATGCGGAATGGAGAATTGGACAAAATAATTCAGCCGCAGAGCTTGTTACTTCACCTTCAACAAATTTAGGGAATATTCAACTGCGATCGTCAGCCCTTGTAGATGTCAGTGGAATTGCTACAGGTTCTGCTTATTTACGAGGGAAACAAATTGAATTGCAACATGGTTCTGCTGTCATTAGTTCCCGCTCGGGTGCAACCAACATTACTAGCTTGAGGAAGGACGGAAACTTTTCACTTTCGGACGTTTTGCAGAAGCTGTGAAGGTTTGGCAAACAGCAGTGCAACAGTATCACACTCAAGGCGATCGCATAAACTTCAATTGGTGCGAGGGGCAAAAACACTAAAAACTAATCTTCAAGGAATTTCTGGTATTTTTTCGTCTCTCTGGATTGTTTTGTGGTCTATCCTTGGTTCTGGAGGAAGTTTGTGGTTAGCCAGTGCGGGTAGTCGATGGTTTCTTCCCGGTGGCAAAATTCTTTGGGCAACTGTAGGTTTCAGTGGGATATTGCTAGTCATTACTAGATTAAAACTACATCTAAAAATTTCCCATCTTACCCGTACTTTAGAACAACGGGTGCAAAAACATACAGCAGAACTAACCCAATCTTTACAAGAGTTACAACAAACTCAGCTACAAATGATTCAAAGCGAGAAAATGTCAGCTTTGGGTAATTTAGTAGCGGGGATAGCACACGAAATGAATAATCCCGTTGGTTTTATCTCGGCTAGCCTCAAACAAGCAAAACCAAGTTTTATAGATATTATTGAACATTTAAAACTTTATCAAGAAAGCTTTACACCCAACCAAAAAATTATTAATCATACCAATGAAATTGATTTATCTTATTGTATAGAAGACTTCTTCAAGATGCTGGATTCAATGATAGTGGCTTGCGATCGCATTATAAGTATTAGCAATAGTCTCAGGACTTTTTCTCGGAGCGATCGAGACTACAAACAGCCATTTAATTTACATGAAGGGATCGATATCACAATTTTAATTCTCAAACACCGTCTCAAAGCTAATGACAAACGTCCCGCAATTACAGTGTTTAAAAAGTACGGTGACCTACCTCAAGTTGAGTGCTTTCCCGGTCAAATAAATCAAGTGTTTATGAATATTCTGGCAAATGCTATTGATGCCTTAGATGCTTCTAACACAGAGCGTATTTTTGCTGAAATTACAGCTAATCCCAACCGCATTACAATTACAACACTCGCCGCCGAGCGACAGGTAAAAATAATTATTGACGATAATGGTGTTGGGATGAGCGAGGAAGTAAAACAACACATATTCGACCACTTATTTACTACCAAAGGAGTCAACCAAGGTACGGGGTTGGGATTAGCGATCGCAAAACAAATTATTTGTGATAATCACAATGGACAAATTGACTGTCTGTCAATTCCTCGTGAGGGGACAAAGTTTGTAATTACACTGCCAATTTCAGCTTGAGCAAGTTCTGCGGTTCGTGAAACAACTACCACTCCATTGCCTACTGTTTTTATCAACTGGCGTTTAGACTATAATTAGAATCTGAGAACGAGAAACGGGAAACTAGAAAGAACTAAGTTACCAAATGTAAATATGCCTGAAACCCCACAAATGACCAATGACAAATAACAAATGACCAATGACCAATGGTATAATTTACTATAATAACAGTGAAGTAAAAAAAATCCTAAATATTAATATGGCAAAAAGTGAATCAGCAAAATTATGGCAAAAAGCACATAAAGAAAAGGTGAAACAATATAACAAAAATTATAGGAAAAACAAAACTACCCTGTCCGTGGTTTTAGATGATTGGGTCATTGAACAAATTCAGCAAGAGAAAGACCCTACACAACCTTGTGGTGCTTGGGTTAGAGAGCTTGTTGAGGCGTGGGCAAAAAATCGCTTGCAATCTTAGAGCAAAAAACACAGATTTAACGTAGGTTGGGTTGAGCAACGAAACCCAACATCGCTCGGCATTTGTTGGGTAAAGCTTCCGATCTACCCAACTTACAATTTCCTCAACCCTTGCAGTATTGGTCTCACTTTTTGGTCTTTCGTTCCCAGCTAAAAGCTGGGAACGAGCTGGGGGATGTGACCGATTTGGCTAAAAATTTAAAATATCTAATGAGTCTTCTATTTCTAAATCGAGAACTCTTTCCCGTGCATTTTTGTGTTCTTCTAGTTTACCTTCTTTGCGGTAAAAATCTGCCGCTCTCTGAAAATCTTCTAGAGCTTCTTGCTTATTTCCTAAATTTAAGTAAGTATGTCCTCGGTTGAAATAAGCATCAGCGTCATGAGAATTGACTTGAATAACTTGAGTGTAATCCTTAATAGCTTCTTCGTAATCTCCTAGCTCGTAACGAGCATTGGCGCGGTGGTAAAAAATATTAATATCTTTAGGGTTTTTCTTAATTGCTTGAGTGAAATCCTCAATCGCTCCTTTGTAATCCCCAATATCATGACGGGAGTGACCGCGTTTTTTATAACTGTCTGCGTCAGTGGGATGAACTTCAACAACTTGAGAGAATCCTTGCTTATCTTTTAGCAAGTTCGGATTCATTTTCATTGCCTGAGTATAATCTTCTAATGCGCCTTGACGATCGCCTATATGAGAACGCACATCAGCACGGTTTTTGTAAGCAAAGGCGTCGTTGGGATTTATTCTAATGGCTTGGGAGTAATCAGCGATCGCACCTTCATAATCTCCCAAATGATACCGGGCTAAACCGCTTCTAGTATAGACTTTGCCATAATAAGGATTTATTCTAATGGCTTGGGAGTAATCAGCGATCGCACCTTCATAATCTCCCAAATGATACCGGGCTAAACCGCGTTTGTAGTAAATAATGACATCTTTAGGATTGAGTTGCAAAACTTCATTGTAAGCTCCGATTGCGCCATCATACTTTCCTTTCTCAAAGTATTCATCACCCAGTTTTATATAAAGCTGGCTTAATTCTTCATTTCGTGACGGAGAATAACTAGTTTCTTCACGGTAGAAATTGGGCTTCATCAACTGAGGTTTGGGTTGCACCTCTGGAATTTCTCGTTTGGTAGGATACCTGTAAATAGGAGCTTGTTGTCGGGGAAAGTTATCATCTGTAAAAGTTTGTAACTGTTCTAAATAGCAACGCAATCCTCCGCCATACATTAATTGTTCCATACCAAATGTGACTTTACCTGTCCTAAGCTTAATCATTTGGGTTGGAAGAAAGCCAGCTAAAAAGAGATGATATTCTGGTTGTGCTTCATTCACCTCTTCTTGAATTAAAATGCAAACAACAACTGCATTTTTTTGCACTTCTTCTATACCGATAGACCATCTAGCTTTATCAATACTGCCGTGACGAGATTTTACGGCAATGCCAACAGAGGAGTCAAAAGTCAGTGTAAAATCAACCTTACCATCGCCACCGAAGCGTTTGTCGTAATCCACTTCTGTAATAAAATCTGCCAAACGTTCTTTAACAACTTCTTCACCTAACTTTCCTTTGAGATTGCTAATAAACACATCACGAACGGGAGAAGTACGTTTGTATTTCTCAGCCATCTGCCAGCAAAATTCCCGAAGTGCCTTTAATCTCTCACCAGAAATAACTGTTAATTCGCTATGTTGCCCTTCTATTTCACAATGCAGCAAACGACCAGATGTGAATCTTTTGATAAAATCTGCCTGCAGCGATCGCAGTAGGGTAATCCAGTCCATTTATTGTTTTGCGAATCCTTATTAACAAGTTATTTTACAAAAATAACAAACTGGTGTACATCTGTGTTCACTCAACATCTCCAGAAATTCATTGTTCATCCTATACAACCCTCTACGTAGATAGTTAGCTCTTCCTACACTACTTAATATTGATTATCAATAATTAAGGAATACCATAACAGGTGATGCAAGTAGCATTTTTTCAAGCTGGCAGCGCGAGCTACACCGTACTAATATCAGTAATACTACTGTACTTTTTCTTGTTGATACTGATTAAACTAATAACATTTTCTATGATTTATCTATTTTTTTATATATGCAAAGACGTAACTTTATTTGGTATTCTCTTCTTTTTAGTAGTGGTTGTACGATTGCCAATCCACTAAATGATATTTCTAAGAAATCAGCTAGCAATTTTCCTAAAAAATTAAGATTTACAGTAACAGATGTGAAAGGTTTTAAAGAGTTACAGCAAGATTATGAAGCTTTTCGGACTGTATTAGAGGATATATTAAACATAAAAATTGAATTTTTTCCTGTAGAAAGTTTTGTAGCAGCAGCACCAGCCTTACAGTTTGAGCAAGTGGATATAGTTCTTGCGGGTCCATCAGAATATGTCATTTTAAATGCTAGGGCAAAAGCAGTTCCTATAGTTGCCATCAAAAGACCAAAGTATCATGCAGTCATTGCTGTTCGTGCTGAAAGTCGGATTGAGTCAATATCTCAATTAAAAGGAAAAAAAATTGCTATGCGTTCAAAAGGAGGAACTGCTGGACATATTTATCCTACAAAGCTTCTTCTTGATGCTGGATTAGATCCAAAATCTGATGTCAAAATTCTCTTTCTAGGAGACAAGGGAATAGAAGCCTTAAAAAAAGGAGATGTTGATGCTTTAGCACGCTCTTTGTCAGGATATGAAAAAGCTTTGAGAGACGCAGGTTTATCGGAAACAGAATTTCCAGTGATAGCAAGTGGACCGCTTTTGCCTAGTGATGTGTTTGCGGCTAGTAACAACCTCGATACAGCTTTCATAGAACACATAGGAAATTTGATGCTCAAACATCAAGATAAGTTACTTCAAGCTATGTTATTAGCCCCAGGTAACGAGCAGTTTCAAGGTTCAACAATGACGATGGCTGTTGATACTGATTACGATATGATTCGTGAAGTTTATAAAGCAATAGGAGAAGGTGATTTTATTCATTAAGTTGATGAACGAACGTAAATATTTATCTTTGGAAAAAAGTGAGTAGAGAGAATGGGGACTTAAAAATTATGAAAAAACGACAATTTATTTATAATGTTTTCCTGTTTATTTCTGCTTGTTCATCCGCCAATAATTATAATTTTATTACA
>NZ_WJFC01000309.1 GCF_009725235.1 Scytonema sp. UIC 10036 | reverse complement strand
AATAATAACGTGGTTATTAAATGTTTTTACGCAGGTTTTTTCTCAAATTGTGATATTTTTATCAAAATTTCTATTAACTTTACAAAACGGGTGATTCAGCAGCAATGTCCTACTGTATTCAAATATTCGGGCTTCAAGTCTTGTCTTCCGGATATTTTTTTCTTAAAGAAGCGTTACCTAAGTCAATAAAATTACATAGGAGCAACACGGAATTACCTTTCTTGTCTTTGGTTAGATGCAAAGTTAATACCTTGATATATCAGTGCGTGATTTTTACACAGAGAAAGCCTTTTTTGTCCTATGCTGTCTAAGTAAGTCAGGAAGCAACAATTAAAACTTGTCAGATTAACAAGAACATAGAGGAGTCTGAATAAAAATGAGGTTCATTGTCAGCCTAATCCTGTTGGGATTTCTAAGTGCATGTACGACGAGTGTACTTGCACCAACATCCCAACTCGTTCAAAAAGCACTTACCCTTGAGGTAGAACAGACTCAGCAACGACTCAGCGAACAACTCGATCTAAATTTTCAAGGATATGAAATTAATCGGCTGTCAATTACTGAAGAACAATCCCTAACGATTCAAAACTTACTCACTTATCGCGTTCGAGGAACCTACGATCTTGCGTTCAAGTTGCCAAAACGGCAAATAAAACAATCTCAAAAACCTTTTGAGCTTTACCTACAACTTCAAAGAGAAGGTAAAACTTGGCGTTTACTGTTTCCTGAAAGTGGGGTTAAAGGTTCTTGGCGGAGTTATTTAATTCGTTAGTGGTTAGTTGTTGGTGGTTAGTAGAGGCGCAATGCCTTGCGCCGGTACAGTGGTTAGTAGTTAGATAAACAAAAAATGACAAATTTGACTGGGTCACTCTAATTGTGACACGCTATTGATTGCAGGATTCAGTTGAAAAACTATCACAAGCATTTCTGTTTGACTTCCAATTCGCAGCAATGATGTAGAGAATAGCGTAATTGGAGAGATTACAGAATGTATTTTACCTTTTTTATCGGTTCCAGTCTTGGCGTTTTGGTTTTCGTACTGCTGGTTTTTAGCTTACTGCAATGGTTTCATGTACCAACTGGGAATTTCCTGGATTGGGTTATTGGTGGTGCAAGTTTTTGGTGGCTGCTCGCGATTGTAACTGTACCTTGGAACGTGCATTTTCAAGCAAAAGAAGTTTTGGCGGAGGCTACGCAATCCACTGAAAAAGGTATTCCAGTGGATGAAAAACAGTTGGAGTATGTCAAGGTTTTGGCTAAGCGATCGCTGTTGGTTGCTATTGCTTTACACTTACTGTCAGCGATCGCTCTTTATGTTCTTGCTGCGGCTGGTATTAGTGCCGTCGGTTACATCGGTTCTGGTGCTGCATTGTTATTGACTGGATTGCGTCCTGCTGTAAGCGCTTACGAGTATCTCTATGCAAGGTTGACAATGATTCGCCAAGAATGGACATATCCGCGTCAAGATATAGTGGAACTCCGTTCTCGCTTCACTACTCTTGAAGATACTGTGAAGCGCTTAGAAGAACAACTGAATCCAGAACAGCCCTACTCCTTAGCTGCGAATCAGCAAGTTTACACAGAAGAAACTCGTAAAGAACTAGCCCGTCTTGCTGCTAACATTGAAGAGTTACGTGCTACCAATCAGACAGAACACGAACGTTTGGCAAGAGAGGCACGACAAGCTATAGCACAGCTTTCGACTGATGGGCAATTTTTAGACCATGTGCGCGAGATTATCCGTTTCTTCAAATCAGCTTGATGGCTGTTTTTTAAAGATAATGATAATCTAATTGGTATTGTTTTAAATAGCCAACTTTACAGAGTAAAATGACCCAAGCGAAAGGAAAACTCCCCCATGGATCTCAAGCCCCTCAGTGGCTGCAGAAAATTCAGTGGATTACCAACCCCCTGGGTTATATGGATGCTGCTAAGGAACGCTATGGTGATATTTTCAATGCACCAGTGATTGGGAACGACTCCTGTTTGTTGTTGGTGAGCGACCCCCAAGCACTTCAGCAGATTTTTTCGGGTCAGAACAATAAATTTATCGCTCCTCCGAACAGGCTTTTGCAACCTGTAGCAGGAGATCGCTCTATATTTGTGCTTGAAGGCGATCGCCATCGGAAGGAACGCAAACTTTTGATGCCACCTTTTCATGGAGATCGGATGTTCTCCTATGGAAAACGCATTTGTGAACTCACTGAGAAAGCAATGAACCAGTTGCTTCCCGGTCAAATCTTTATTGCACGTACTCTCATGCAAGAAATTTCCCTAGAAGTTATCCTCAATGTCGTTTTCGGGGTTTACGAAGGGGAACGCTTTTGTCAGCTTAAAGAATCCATCGTTGCTTTATTAAATGAATTTCGGTCTCCTTTCACATCAGGTTCGCTCTTTTTTCCATCTCTCCAAAAAGATTTAGGGGCTTGGAGTCCTTGGGGTTCCTTCCTTAGAAAACAACAGCAAATCAATAAGCTCTTGTTTGCTGAAATCAAAGAGCGCCGTCAACAGCACGATCCTTCACGTACAGACGTTCTCACATTGCTGTTACAAGCACAAGATGAGGATGGCGAGGCAATGACAGATGAACAATTGCGGGACGAGTTAATGACGCTGTTAATAGCAGGTCATGAAACCACAGCTACGGCAGTTGCTTGGGCACTGTATTGGGTACATCGAGCACCAAACGTCCACGACAAATTACTTCATGAGCTAGAAGCTCTAGGGACAAATCCAGAGCCAATGGAAATTGTTCGTTTGCCCTATCTTACAGCAGTTTGTAACGAAGCTTTACGGATTTACCCAATTGCAATGCTAACAGTACCTAGAGCCGTGAAAGAACCTGTGGAACTGATGGGCTACCAGTTACAACCAGGTACAAGGCTCTATGGATGTATTTACTTAACCCACCGTCGTGAAGATTTATATCCAGAACCAGAACAATTTAAGCCAGAGCGGTTTTTAGAAAGGCAGTTTACTCCCTATGAGTTTTACCCCTTTGGAGGTGGAATACGCCGTTGCATTGGCGAAGCTTTAGCATTGTTCGAGATGAAGTTAGTTCTCGCCACAATGATATCCCGCTATCAAATGAGTCTAGCAAGCCAGAAACCAGAGATTCCCAAACGGCGGGGGGTGACTTTAGCTCCTGGTACGGGTGTGAAGTTAGTGTTGAAAGGTCAACGATAATTATGTAAGCATTTGTGCTAGTTTTACTAAGTAACATCATTTTTGGTTCTTTGTGCCAACATTACTAACCTTGTTTAAGGAAAATTGAAAGGTGAGTCAAAGTTTAGATTTAAAGAATATAGTTGGTTACAAAGAAGTTGGAGGTTGGAACGATGCAATATCAGGTATTTGTTAGGAGTCAATCTGAAAGCTGCTTCGTTGCATCTGTTGTTGGAATACCGAATTTAACGGTTGAGGGTAGGACAGAAGAAGAAGCGATCGCCAACGCACAAGCAGCCCTAGAATCGCAATTAGCAACGGGTAGACTTGTGACCATTGAGGTAAATTCAGAAGAACGCTCGAATGGAAATATGTCTCTTATGGAGAAGCCATTTTATGAAACCGCAACAGATGAGGAATGGGAAGCAGCACTCATAGATTTGGCAAATAGTGACTTTTTCAGCAAAGCCCTACCTCTTTCGGATGAAGCTATAAGCCGCGAGAGTATTTATCGAGAACGAGAAGATAGCCAATTATGAGTTATCTTGTTGATACAAACGTACTTGTACGTCTAGTGCAAAAGAGTAGTCCGATGCATACTGATGTCCGTAGAGCGTTCATCATACTGCGAAAACAAAGTGAAAAGCTTTGCATCATCCCACAGAACTTGATTGAGTTTTGGGCAGTTGCTACGCGCCCTCTAGCAAGCAATGGTTTGGGCTTGACAGTAGATGAAGCTCAAAGAGCAACTAGAAAACTCAAACGGATCTTTGTGTTATGTCCCGATACGCCAACAATTTTCTATACATGGGAAAATTTGGTCACAAAATATCAAGTCATGGGCAAACAAGCGCACGATACAAGGTTGGTTGCCGCTATGATTAACCATAACCTGGTCTATCTACTGACCTTTAACACAGACGACTTTAAGCGGTTTTCTGAAATCACTGCCATCGATCCAAGAACAATCGCATCAGAATCCTAACCTACCTGATTCAAACCGCTTTGTTAACCTTTGGTTCTGGCAATGGTTCACCTGTTGCTTCATAAGCCATAATTAAAGATTCTAGGGCTTCAATACCATTTGCCACTGCTTCCTCATAGCTATCCCCATGAGTCCGCCAACATTGCCCAGAAAAATCAGGAAATCCCACCAAAAAGGAACTATCTTCTTCTGACCATTGAATCAACATTTGATATTTAAGTTTACTCATCTCCTTGCTTCTCTGCTATTGCCTCTCCTCTACTTCGTTTATAGCTTGCTCTACATCTTTTTCTTGATAGGGTTTAGCATCCGAAGCATTTTTACCAGAAACCGTTAGTTTGCCAGCGTGTATAAGGATGTCTCCAATTTGTGTGACTTCCTTTTTCTCCTCTGCGTACTCTGCGTCTGTTACGGTTAAATAAATTACGTTGAAACCGCAGAGGACGCAGAGCTAAGAGAGTTTAATTGACTTAAGTTTTTTGAGATCGCATAGGAAAAAATTGTATACTAAGATGAAAATTATATTTATAAAAATTTATTACAATCTTGTTGTTCACTCTTAAACCTTTGACCGAGCTTCCTACCAAGCTGTCTCTGCGAACTGTTCTTATAGTCCCCTTTATTCTGCAAATTTTTGCTGTGGTGACTTTAACGGGTTATCTCTCCTTTAAAAACGGGCAAAAAGCAGTCAATGTCGTCGCCGCACAACTTAGGACTGAAATTAGTAAACGAGTTGAACAGAACTTACAAACTTACCTTGAAACTCCCCATCAAGTTAATCAGAGTAACGCAGTAGCTCTGGCTATGGGTGAATTAAATTTGCAGGATTTGGCAAAACTGGAACGTCATTTTTTTTATCAACTAAAAATATTTAATGGTGTCAATTTAATTGGGTTTGCTAATAATAAAAAAGAATTATTCTCAGCAGAAAGATTCCCTGATGGTTCGCTGACAATCAGAGTATCAGGGAAACAAACTGGTTATGAATTGCGGACTTATACAACTAACAGTGAAGGCGATCGCCAGAAAATTATCAACGTTGGCAAAGACTACGATCCCCACAAGCGTTCCTGGTATCAAATACCTATAAGAACGGGTCAACAAAGTTGGAGTGAGATTTATCCTCATATTACTGGTGAGACTTTGTATCTTGGCGCTTCTCAACCTGTTTACGATAAAAAAGGCAACTTAGAGGGAGTCTTACTTTCGAATTTAAATCTGTTGCAGTTAGGCAATTTTTTGCAAAGCCTAAAAATTGGTAAAACTGGAGAAAGTTTTATTATCGAGCGTTCGGGAATGTTAGTAGCAACTTCAACTCAGGAAAAGCCATTCGGGTTTACGCGTAAGACAGTTACACTACCAGAAAATAATGTGACACGGCTCTTAGCTAAAGAGAGTAGTGATTTGAAAACGCAAGCAACAGCTAAATATTTAGAAGAAAAATTTGGAAATTTTGACTTAATTAAAAACGAACAACAATTAGATTTCAAAGTTCATGGTGAGCGACAGTTTATTCAAGTATTACCTTTTCAAGATAATCGGGGAATTGACTGGTTAATTATAGTAGTCATTCCAGAAAGTGATTTCATGCAGGAAATTAATACTAATACCTCGATTACCATTGTGCTGTGTATTGCAGCCTTGGTGCTGGCTCTCGTCTTCGGTATTCTGATTGTGCGATGGATAACTCAACCAGTTCTGGCTTTAAACGAATCAGCGATCGCACTCACTCAAGGTGAATGGGAAAAGACGTTAGAAATAAAGGAAACAAAGCGTTGTGATGAGTTGGGAAAACTTGCTAAGACATTTCAAACTATGGCGCATCAACTTCAAGCAACATTTTTAGAAATGCAGGCTTTAAACAAAGCTTTGTTGCAAAGTGAAAGTCAGTTGGAGCAGCAAATTGCCAAACGTACCATGGAACTACAACAGGAAATTGTCGATCGCAAGCAAGCAGAGGTAGCACTGATAGAAAGCGAGGCGCGATTTCGGCAATTGTCAGAAGCCGATCGCATTAAATAAGGATTTTACTTTGGTAACACGCAATGAAGCAGATTTTCAACAGGCTGGTGTTAAGTTGATTAACCCTTGGAACGCTGTGTAATAATTTCCCAAAGCCGTATCTAGCACTTACTCCCTTTCCGCCCAAAGATGACTTATCTAAATAAACCGCAAAGGCGCAAAGAGCAAGGGAGTAAGAGGAACATATGTTCGGGAATTTTATCAAGAAAGGCAGAGGGCAGGAGGCAGCTATGCTGAAGGGAATACTGCCTCCTCCCTCTGCCCCGTACCGGGAAGGAACAAGGGTATAAAACCCCACCGTCTATACGGTGCTTACAATTGGTTGGGGTCTGAATCCCCATCCAATTGTTCCTTCTGCCCTCTGCCCTCTGCCTTCTGCCTTCTTCAAAGCGCAAAGGGAGTAATCAACCATGCAGTTGCTTGGGATGATTCTTGTGGGATAGGATGCAACCTGCATTTATTATAAAAAGTTGAATCTATGACTCCCACGCAACTTGTACCTATCCTTAAAGAGTTATCTGATTCTGACAAACTCTTGCTACTACATTTCCTGATAGCCGAATTGTTGAAAGAATCAGGTTTAGTTCCATTGGACGAGCAGGGCAAAATCGCTAACCAAGGCTCATATGATTCGTTTGAAGCTGCTGTTGTTTTAGCCCAGGTACTGGCAGAGGAAAAAGCATAGAAATTTGTCGTTTCTATCTGAAATTTCGCGATCGCATCTGCTTGTTGACTACAAGCGATCGCAAGTCAAAGAAGCAGCTTAGTAGAGCGAGCGTCTCAATCAAACTGAGAAATCACAACCTCTTTATCGGGAAAACGAGCAATGATTTTCAGACTTCCTCCAAGAGATTTAATGTATCGCGAGAGCGTTGATATTTGGATATCTTCCTGATGCTCTATTTTTGAAAGTGCTGATTGTACCACTCCCATATTCTTCGCCACATCGCTTTGAGTGTGTCCAAGGGACTCTCGAAGCTCCGAAAGTGTCAATTGGAGCAGTGCTAGGTTTGCTTGGATCTCACTTTCTACCTGTTGTTCAGGAGTCATTTTTTTGCGAAGTTGATTAAATGGCTTCGTCTTCATAAAAATCCTTCTGTTTTTAATTCCTCTAAGTGTTCGTCATACAACTTATCCGCTTTTGGAACATTTTCCTCGTACCAGGAATCCTCTCCTCCCTTGTTTCCTCCTAAAAGAAGAATGGCAGTTCTCCTTGGTTCGAATGCGTAGAGTACTCGGTACGGTTCTCCCTTGTGTTGCACTCTTAACTCTCTCATATGGGAATGACGCGAACTGTTAATTTTTGAACTGTAGGGAAACGGAAGTTCTGGTCCTCGTACCTCAAGCAGTCGCACTACTGCATCGATTGCAACCTGGGTGCTGCCGTCTAACTCCACCCACCACGCTTCAAATTCATTCGTGAATTCTACCTCCCAAGTCATCTTTACTGTCTACCATATTTTAACGACAATATCACCTTAAAGTTATATTATGGCTAGTGTACGTATTAACAGTTACACCAATGGCTTCCTTGCCTAAAATCGCACCGACTTGGTTAACTCCAGAAGGTGAGTTAGATAATAACGCTTTATTGCAGGCATTTTTAAAATTTTGGTGTCAGCATGGTGAACCACTATTAGGTAGTACTGTATACCATGAAATTGCACCCCATCTCGTATTAATGGCATTCTTACATCGCGTCGTTAATGGCGGTGGAACCTTAGAACGCGAATATGCTATTGGGAGCGATCGGATGGACTTATGTTTAAAATATGGAAATGTCACACTAGGAATCGAATTAAAAGTTTGGCGGGATAAAAAAGGAGACCCACAATCCGATGGTCTTGAACAATTGGATTCTTATCTAGCACGATTAGGATTAGATTCAGGGTGGTTGTTTATTTTTGACCGCCGTTCAAAAGCGCTACCAATCGAAGAACGGCTATCAACACAAATAACAAGCACAAAAAACAAACGTTCCGTCACCGTTATACGTGCGTAGTCAGGTAGGCTAGCCCCGTGCGGGGACGTTCCCTGCAGTGAATTGGGGTATTGTTAGGTTTTAGTTTTGACCTCAATGGCATCTTGTCGAATTCACACTTTTATAAGTTTAAACTGTACGTTCGCTCATTTTTAACGGCAAGATTTAATTAAGCCTTACAGCATCGCAAGCTGCGTAGGAGAAAGTTGAAGCCCATACATTTTTAACGGCAAGATTTAATTAAGCCTTACAGGGCTTGTAATCCAAGCGATACAATGGATGAAGGCATTTTTATTCGCACTCTCGCTTTTGGTCATTTTATGATTTATCATATGCCTGCGCCTTAAAGAATCGCCTCTGTCAGCCTTCTGTGATGGTCACAAATTTTACTGAAAAATAACGCTTTACGTAAAAATCCCCGTTTTCCTTTTAGATTAAGGCTTTAATTCCCCTTCGGATCTCAAAATAAGCGAACGCACAGTTTAAAATTCAACCCTGGGCTAGAGACAAGGTTGAGCTAGTTTTATAAAGTTAGAGCATATACCGGGTGAGACTTCAGATGTGTTTGCCTTAAGAGCAGGTCATGAGACAAGCTCAGGTTAACACTGGTGCTCTTGCTGTTATTGGCTATGCATAGACTTACCCAAAGTTCAAGTGCAGGAGATAACTATTTTTACTAAATTCCAGTCAAATAATGAAGCTGTTTAGTACGTGCCATCACATTACTCAGATTGGGTTAACGACAGCGATCGCGATTCCTTTGAGTTCTCCTTACCGACACTCGCGTTGAATCAAACACGCAAGTTAAGAGTTAAGGCTTAACTGACTTAAGTTTTCTGGTGCAGGTAGGAAAAACACTGCATACTGATATTACAAGAAAAGATTGACTCGTGACAATTTGTCAAGTCATTTTTCCAAAGCTCTTAAATCTATTACTAGGTGTTCGTTTGAACCTCTAAAAATCTTGAAAAATATGACTTAAAAAAGGGGAACATCTTAACCGGGCGATCGCACTTGAATAATTGACTAATTTTTGAAAACAATAGAACATTGCGTCAAGCTCTTTTTGAATCCTTTACTGCCTATAACGCTAAGAGTGTTATAGCTGGATTCCGTTAGTTTATTAAGAATAATTCTACGCTGTACAAAGAGCTAGAATTATAATTATGCAAGATAATATAGAAACCTCTCATAGTTTCATTAAGCAGAAAATTTATCCTTTGAAACTCAAATTCCTTATGAGGAAAATCGTTCAAGGTACTATGAACCTTGGAATAAATTATCTATTACTCACAGTAGTCCTTTATTAAAAGTTTAGTTTTTCCTCGAAGCACCAATACAAATTATGAATACATTAATGACAAACTTAATAAATCTAGTGGAAGTCATAGTAGGAAAAATAATTAAAATACCAGAACGAATATTACTAGCCTGCTCCGGAGTTTCACTAGACATTTTAAATAACAATGATTCTCAATGCCATGTTTATAAAGGAATTTATATGCGTTTAGGTGGCATTATTCTTATTATTAGTACGTTTGCAGCAGTGTCATCTGGTTATGCTGTCTTTACAGTATTAGAAGCAGGTTCAATTAAAGAGATTTCCCTTGAACCCGAAAGAGAACAAAAAATCTTGAGTATTAAAGATGAAATTTCCAGTTTAAAAATACAAAACAAAGAGATAGAAATACAAATAGAAAAACAAAAAAAAACAATCAGACTATTAATAAGCTAACAAAAGAAAAAGAAAAACTGGAACAATACTTTAATGAACCAACGAATCAAGCAAGTTCAATAAGAAAAATCTCAGCAAACGATAAGTTTGTATTAAATTTAATTATCTCATGTGTAATTGGTTTACTATGGGGCATATTAATTTTTTTAATTGATGGATTCATTATCGGCACAACTAGAAAAAAAATTGATTCTCCCGATCTGGTAAAGTCTGGGAACAAAACATCTATACCAGCGGACAAACTCGTAATAGCAGGTCGCTTGATCCTTGCTGCATTTGTTGGGTACATAATATCTATACCAGTTGAGATTCTAGCTTTCAAGCAAGAAATTCTTGCAGCTATTGTGGAAGAAGATAAAAATGTGAAAGTGACAGAAGATAAAAGCTCATCAAAGACAGTACTTCAAAATATAATATCAAGAATAAAAGAAGCAGAAGAAAAATACAAAATAGCTGATAAAGCTTATCATAACTATAACACATCAGGAGCTAAAATATCAAATATACCTAAAGATAGTCAACAATATAGAATTACGTTATTAGATCGAGAGAGTGAAAAGAATAAAGCAGAGTTAGCCCTTAAAGAAGCTCAAATTGAATATGAAATGTGCAATAGTACTCGAATTAGTTGCTGGACTCCTAATCCCGGTTTAATGAGACTGTACAAAACGATAGATAAATTGGATGATAAATTTCTACCTTGGTTAATAAGATTTGTGTTTATATTTATAGATATTCTTCCAGTACTGACGAAAATTTCTAAAAAAACTGATAATTACGATGTAGCTATAGCCAGTAAGGAGAGCAAAAAGAAAGCCAATTTTAAGCTAGAGCAAATAACTCTTAATACAGAAATTGAAATCTTAGAAAATAAATTTAAATTTAAAAAAGAAAAAATGGAAAAATTAAGCAAAGATATTGAAGATAAAATACAAGAAAATATCACTGTATAGTAAACGAGATTATCAAAAATCAAGATTCTCAAAAAAATATTAAAATCAAAAAAAACCACTAATTATAAACTATATGTTAAGATTGTATGAAAAATATTTCAGTTCACAAAACTCAATTTAGTAAAAGTACTATCAAGTAGGCAGGCACGAATAAACCTAACTATATAACAAAAAGTAAATCGCCCCAGATTCTTGCTATATTTCACTCCGTCTTGCCCCATTCATAATGACATAGTTATAAATTTTCCGGACTATAGTAATCGCACTTGATTCTTGCCACGTATACTGAAAACTAAACCTTTGTAAGGTCAGCTTTTAGCTCATTTGGTTTTTCAAAAATCAAATACTAATCCTATATCTACTAAAATTAAAAAAGGGAGCTAATCTTTAATGCACATTGAGTACTGTAATGGAATGAAATTAGGACTAGGTTATGACTCCATAACAAATCAGCTACGTCACTCTCCTTTCGAATATCAACAATTATCAGACGAAAATATGTATTTATCGGAAGGAAATGCTCAAACAACTGAATTTCAATTTAAAATACTTCAATCAAAAGAAGATTTTTCCCAAGCTTTATCTATGTCCGCATCTATAAACCTAAGTTTTTTAAATTGGGGAGGTAGTGCTAAGGG
>NZ_WJFC01000308.1 GCF_009725235.1 Scytonema sp. UIC 10036 | reverse complement strand
GTAGATGAGGGGGTTGCTTGTTGCCTTGTCTCCCCTGTCTCCCTTGTCTCCCCTGTCTCCCTTGTATCCCCTGTCTCCCTTGTTTCCCTTGTCTCTCTTTTTGCAGAAGTAGAGGGAACTGCTGCTAAATTAGTACTACAGGTGTCAGAACCCCCTGTAATTCGAGTTGGAACACCTGTAGGTTTTTTAAGAAAACGGTTGACACTTGTTTGCAACCAAGCTGTATCTAACTCTGGTGGTGCAACAGCATCAACTCCCCAACGCCAACCAAAAAATGTAGAGCGATCGGTAGCTACCACTGCCACTGGGCTATCTTTGGAAGCCCAAACAGCAGGCGTTTGAGTTGTGGCTAATTCATCGGGAACAACCACACCACCACGTATCGTGCCAAAAAGTTCCTTTTTATCTGCCCAAACCTGAATTTTTCGTTTTGGTGGCAGTTGTAACTGCTGTGCCTTTTCAAGGCTAAATCCCCAATAACCTCCCAACAGTGTACGCAAAAGCTGTCTAACTCCTGGTGCTGATACACTTCCCACCGGACCACTAGCAATTAAGCGCCCTCCTTTGCTCATCCATTCTTCCAAAGCAATAGCTTGTGCTGGAGTTAAGGACTCAACATTAGGCATAAACAAGATATTGCGATCGCCCCAATCTGCCGCACTCCTCACATTCCACAGGGGAATTACACAATACTTTACTCCTGCAGTTTGCAAACGGTTTGTAATGCCCGTCCACTGATTTGTATTTTCCGTACTTTGAACAATACTGATGATTGGTTCTGTAGTTGTTGCCGTAGCAGGCGATATTAGTAAATTAAATAGTAATAATTTAAAATTTAAAATTAAAAATCCTGCTTTTTGAATTTTTTGTCTCCGATTTGTCACTACAAACCCCCACAGCATAATTTAGTTAATGGTTAGTGGTTAGTGGTTAGTGGTTAGTGGGCAAAAACAACCAACAATTAACAACTAACAACTAACCACTAACTATTGAATACAAGTTAAAATCAATTCTTCAACTCCTGACACTGGAAATACTTTTGTACTCAGTGCTTGAGACACATCCTCAACACTTATATCATCTAAAAATACCAATTCGCCATGTTTGAGCATGACATTTGGCAATAAAATTCCATTTCCCAAGTCTAGCCCCTTTAACTTCAGTAGTAAATCGTGACCTGTAAGCAAGCCCGTTACAGTAATGTTCTGTCCCCAATAATCACTTGACAAAGCCTGCATTTTCACCTCTAATCCCTCGACTGAGTTTAATCGCTTGATAATTGGCTCAAATGCTTGCTCTACTGCGTTACCCACAACCCAAGTAAATTTTCTCGGTTCAACCTTCGGTGGTAACAATCGGTCGGCTGTTTCTGAAAATTGTCGGAGAAATAAACGAATCGAACCAACACCGTTATCTATTTGCGGATAATCGGCATACTCAAATTCTTCTGGCAATTCCTCTCTAGCTATCAGAAACCACTCATCAGCTAACCAAATACAGTTTTGACCGTATTTTTGCCGAAACTCTTGTTGCAGCGATCGCACTTGATTTATCACTTCCCTTGCCTTTTCTGTACTTACGGGTATCAGTTCGTCTTCTTGCGGGCGAAACTTGGTTAAACCCACTGGCACTACTGCTACAGACGCAACAGCAGGGACTTCATCTGTATGAAAAGACGCTAAATCTCTGAGTGTTTGTTCCAGATGAATGCCATCATTGATACCCGGACATACTACAACTTGTGCGTGAATTTGAAGTCTTCTTTCTTGGAACCACTGAATCTGCTGCAAAATTTGACCTGCACGGGGATTTTTTAGCAATCTGATTCTGAGTTCTGGTTCTGTTGTATGAACCGAAACATAAAGGGGTGACAACCGCATATTTTCAATACGTTGCCATTCTCGTTCTGGTAAATTTGTCAGAGTTAAGTAGG
This sequence comes from Scytonema sp. UIC 10036, assembly GCF_009725235.1. The sequence continues at coordinate 9,657 of NZ_WJFC01000308.1, read as the reverse complement.
AGCTATATAAAAAACTGAGCCGATAGTCATCATCCTTAAGATATAAACTAGAACGCTTGCCTGGAGGTTGCTGATCGATAAAACAGAAGGGACAGCGATTATTGCACTGAATTAAACCATCAAAGAGTGCTGTTTCAAACTCTAATCCCAAGTCATCATCGTAGTCTTTTTCAATTTCTATATAATGTGTTTTACCAGCAGCATCTAAAACTTCCAATTCCAGCACTTCATCAGCACATAAAAATTGATAATCTATTAAATCTCTGGGCTTTGTACCGTTAATGCTGACAATTGCGTCTCCCGGTTCAAATCCAATTTCTGCTGCGATAGATTCGGATAGTACTTTAGTAATTCGGGCAGGATGAATAATAGCCATTTTAAATAGGGTTGTGGTTAGTGGTTAGTGGTTAGTGTTAGTGGTTAGTGGTTAGTGGTTAGTGGTTGGTGGTTGGTGGTTAGTGGTTGGTGGTTGTGGTTAAGAGCTTCTCACGAATGAGGAATTATTTATCCGAAGTTGACAAAAGCTAACGAAGTTTCTAGTATAGTTGTGTTGTAAACAACAATTATATTAATGTTTTTTATTAGGAAGTTGCCAATAAGAACTAACAACTAACAACTAACAACTAACAACTAACAACTAACAACTAACAACTAACAACTAACAACTAACAACTAACAACTAACAACTAACAACTAACAACTAACAACTAACATCAGTGAAAAAAATTATCTCAGATAACCGTGTTGTAGTGGCAACTTTACTGCTCAGTGTAGCATTAGTGTTCCTAATAGGAATTTCCTTGTCTTTTGGGGCAGTTGCCTTAACTCCATCCCAATTATGGCAGGCAGTCCTTCGTAAAGGCGACACACTGGCTCAAACTATTATCTGGGATTTACGGTTACCTCGAATCTTAGCAGCAATGCTGGTGGGTTCCGCTTTGGGAATGTCTGGCGCACTGCTTCAAGGAATGCTTCGGAATGGACTGGCAGATCCGTTCTTGCTCGGTATTTCGGCTGGGGCGGGTTTGGTGGCTGTCCCCATATTTGCTCTGGGAATATTGCAAAGCTGGATTCCTTTTGCTGCATGGGTTGGTAGCTTATTGACTACCTTGTTTGTTTATCTTCTCGCTCGCAGTGGTGATGGTATTTCTATTGAAAGGTTAATTTTGGGTGGAGTTGCTGTGAGTTCGTTATTTGGAGCAATTCAATCTGTTTTGTTGCTCTTAACAGAAGATGGACAGATCCAAGCGGCGTTAAGTTGGTTAATTGGGAGTCTCAACGGTAAGGGATGGAATCTGGTTGCGATCGCAGGACCATATATTTGTATCGCTTTATTGCTAGGATCTCTACTGGGTCGCAGTCTCAATTTGTTAAATTTGGGAGATGATTTAGCCGTTGGGTTGGGAGTTTCTTTAGCGCGATCGCGTATTATAATCGGTGCTGTTGCTACACTACTTGCTGCTGGTGCTGTGAGCGTAGCCGGGTTGATTGGCTTTGTTGGCTTAATTGTTCCCCATGGTATCCGCTTGTTTGTCGGCACAGATTACCGATTTGTTTTGCCTTTAAGTGCTGTAGGTGGCGCTTTAGTTTTAACAGGAGCCGATCTGCTTTCTCGCTTGGGCGCTGTAGAATTACCAGTAGGTGCAGTCACCGCACTGCTAGGTTCGCCTGTATTTATCTGGTTACTATACAACCGCAAATGACGATCTTAACAACTCACGCTCTTACGGGTGGATACGCAGGCAAACCCGTTATTCAAGATATCTCCCTCACCCTTCAAGCGGGAGAATGGTTAAGTTTAGTTGGGGCTAATGGTTCGGGAAAATCCACCCTACTAAAACTGATGAGTCGCTTGTTAAAACCGCAAACAGGTTCTGTACTCCTTGACGGGCAAGCCATTCATACTCAAAAAGCAATAGATGTTGCCAAAAAGTTGGCTTTACTGCCGCAACAGCAAACAATACCTCCAGGGTTAACAGTGAAGCAGTTAGTCTCTCTGGGGCGCACACCCTACCAGCCTTGGTGGCAATGGGAATTAGACGCAGAAGATAGAGAGAAAGTAGAACAAGCTTTACAGCTAACACAGATGCAAACGTTTCGCGATCGCCCTGTAGAACAATTGTCAGGTGGTGAGAGACAAAGAGCATTTTTAGCACTGGCATTAGCCCAAGATCCACAAGTTTTGCTCTTGGATGAGCCAACAACTTATTTAGATGTACGCTACCAATTACAGTTATTAGAATTGCTCAAACAACTTAACCAGGAACAAAATATATCAATTATCACAGTGTTACATGATGTCAATTTAGCCGCGAGGTATAGCTCTCGTATTGCTCTAATTTTCCAAGGCAAAGTTTGGGCTGTAGGAGAACCCAAGATAGTATTAACACCAGAAAATTTAGCTCATGTTTTAGGTGTAGAAATTGCTGTACTTGAAACACCAGTAGGTTTACAAATTTGTTCTTTAATGGCGATTGGGGATTAGGGAGGTGTACTATGAAGCGTCATACTATTTTGGGTTTTAGATTTTGGATTTTGGATTGGGAAAGCTTAGTCAGGATTAGATTTTACACTACTATCTGTCGCCTTCTTTTTTCGACTGGATATTATTTAGTATTAAGTTCGCTATTGATAGGGATAAGTTTCGGTATTTTTGCTTGCTCAAACACAGCCAATGAGCAGGCAAAAACTTCATCAGGGACAACTGCTACTGCGGTGACACAGCAGATTTCTCAGCCAGTGGAAAAAGTTGTGACGCTGACGTCTCTTTCCACAGATATTATTTCTAGATTAGACAGTAAAAAAATTGTGGGTATGTCTGGTAGTATCTTATTTAAAGATGACCCACGTTTTAAGGATATTCCTCGTGTAAGCGAAGGTCAAGCGCCTCCAAATCTAGAGAAAATTTTAGCTTTGAAACCAGATTTAGCGATCGGTGCAGAGGGTTTTTCCAATCAGACAACTAATAAACTTAAAGAGTTGGGTATTCAAACTCTGCTAACTAAAGTTGATAGTTGGGAAGGATTACAAGATTTAACTAAAACATTGGCACAAATAGTAAATGCAGATCCAACACCACTTTTAAAGCAATATCAAACTTTTTTGCCCGATAAACCAATTCAGAACGAATCTACTTTAGTGCTTGTTAGCCGCCAACCGATTTTAGCACCAAATAAAAAAAGCTGGGCTGGCGATTTACTAGATAAATTTCAGGCAAAAAATGTAGCAGCCGATTTACAAGGCAAAGCCCCCATACCTGGTTATATAAATCTTTCTGCGGAGAAAATTTTGGAAGCAAATCCAGAAGTTATTATTGTTGTTAGCCCACAACCAGGGCTTTTAAAATCTTTCAAGTCAGAATCTTTTTGGAACCAATTAAAAGCAACAAGAAATAATCGAGTCTACGAGTTTGATTACTACGGGCTTGTCAATCCTGGTAGTATTGATGCGATCGCAAAAGCTTGTCAGCAATTAAAAGTGGCTCTGGATTGAGACGGAAGGCAGAGCCTTTAGTAAGGCATTCCCAGGCGGAGCCTGGGAACGAGATCTGGTCGCTGGTTGCTGGTCACTGGTTACTGATTTGCTAAAATTCCTGCTCCAATTGATGCTAAAATAATGACACCAAAGACCAAACGATACCAGATAAATACCCAAGTGCTTCGGGTTTTGAGAAAACGTAGCAAACCAGCGATCGCCAAATAAGAAAAGACTGCTGATGAAATAGTCCCGACTATCAAGGAAATCATATTATCCCCGACGCCCACTTCCAACAAACCTTTTAACTCCACTAAACCAGCTAAGGTAATAGCGGGGAGACCTAACAAAAAGGAAAATCTGGCGGCGGTTGCTCTTTCCAAACCAATAAATAGCCCTGCTGTGAGGGTAGAACCAGAACGAGAAACACCGGGAATGAGTGCCATAGCCTGAGCTAACCCCATAAATATGCCATCTGACATTTCTAATTGGCTGAATTCCCGCTTGCGCTTGCCCAGTTTTTCTGCAACACCCAATAGTATGGACATGAAAATTGAGGCGACTGCGATTGCTCCAAGACTCCGTATGGGGGAATTATCAAAATCCGGAATCAATTTTTTAATTAAAAGTCCACAAACAACAATTGGCAGTGTTCCTATGAGAATTCCCAAAGTCACACGGAAGTCTTTGTCTTGGTAATCCGAACGGCTAATTGCTTTTGTTGCTCCTACGACAAGTTGTGTCAAATCTCCCCAGAAATACCATAGTACGGCAGCAATACTTCCTAGCTGAATGACGGCAGTAAAAGCGACTCCCGGATCGCCCCACCCAAGTACCACTGGCACTACTTTTAAATGTGCCGTGCTACTAATAGGTAGAAATTCTGTAGCTCCTTGTACAAAACCCAATACAAGGGCTTGGAAGATATTCATTTGCTGTACTCCATTAGAACCTGCAGCCAAGGTCCCAAAAGCTTTTAACGGTTCTACTACAACCGACAGTACGGCGGATGAAACACTTAAAATTACAAATAATTGACGTTTTGATAAAATCATCAGTTTACCTTGCGATCGCTATCCATATCAGTTCTACACACAATTTCACAAATCCTTCTCTACAGAAGCTCTCCCGTAAAAAAGCACTTAAAAGTATAAAGGTTAAAGGATAAAGGATTAAAAAAGCTTACGTAATTTTACTAAATTCTCAAATTTAACCTGTTTTTGTTACTCTTTTCACATTTAATATGAAGATTTGATAATTTCTTTCCAAAGTTACTGGTTACTGGTCACTAGTCGCTCTTAACATTTTTTTGCACGTAAACATCACGAACAGGAAAGGGAATTTTGATTCCTTCTTTTTGATAGCGTTTGTGCAATTTCTTAACAAACAAATGTCTGGCAATACGTTGATCGAAAAATTCGCTCACCCGCATATAAAGCGTAAAATTAATACTAAAATCAGCAAATTCTTCAAATCTTAAATAAGGCTCATTGCTCATTAATTCAGGAGCCACTTCTTGCATGACTTCTTTAGCAACTTCTACAGTGACTCTTTCAACTTGTTCTAAGTCACTGTCGTAGGAAACCCCCACAGTCATTACCAGGGTAATTTCTTTAACTGGAAGATGGTAGTTTGTAAAAATTGCAGTAGCTAGCTTAGAGTTAGGTACGATAATGACATTGTTAGAAAGCTCCTTAATAGTTGTATTTCGCCAAGTTATATCTGTAACGTAACCCTCATGATTGCCAGAATCTAGTTTCACATAATCTCCGGTTCTGACTTGTTTGGAGATAATGAGGTAAAACCCAGAAAATAAGTTTGCTAGTGTGTCTTGAAGCGCCAAACCAACTGCAATACCTGTAATACCTAAAGTGGTAATAACTGGTGTAATTTCAACTCCTAGCGTTTGTAGTAAGATTAGTATACCTAGAACTAAAACAGTAGTTTTAGCCACATTAGAAATCAAAGATGCTGAAAGTCGTTCTGTTCTCCGTAAATAAAGATTAATAATTCCTGCAGTGAGTCTAGCAAGAACTAAAGTGACAGAGTATAAAAAAGCAATGGTAATAAATTTTTTTATAACTTCTGTAATTTCCGGATCTGCACGATAACTAATAACTGCAGCATAAAATCCAGCTAACGTACACCAAATAAACGGCATACGATTTAAGGATTGAATGAGTATTTCACCAATTGGGAATTTTCTGCCAAATGCAATCTTTTTAAGTTTTATAAAAATAACTTGTTCGCCAATAATTCCACTAAGTAAGCCAATCAAAAGAAATCCAATTGGCACAATCAATTGCATCATCATGATTTTCAATTTTCGATTTAGGGAACGATAGGTTCGGTTAAATTTGTAACAATTACTACGGGATACAGCCCTGTTCGGTGGCACACGGTTTCAAACCGTATGTAATTTTTTACTAAGAGAATATAGTAGAGTGCAAACTTTACAAGTCTAGCGAATGCCGTCCCAGAGAAGTATAAATCTCCCAAGACGAGCAAAATAGGTGACTTCTGAATTTTTATTTTACAATGTTGACTTTCTCTTGTGGGGTGGAATTGTAGCGCTGCCCATACAAGGGCGGGCAAGCACACCCCAAACTTTGCCCAGAAGCACCCCCTCTCAGCAACTTCTCTTTATCGCAAATTCCGAGATGATAATTTCTAACGACTAGGAGCTCTTTTAGCGAAATTGCAGTCATATAGCAAATAATTATTAACTATTGACAATATAGCAACGGTGGAGTAGACGGTTACAGCCATTTTAAGTTAAAGTTGTAATGAGTTTGTTTTAAATTAGAGTGTGAACAATTTAGGCTTGAAAAGAAAAAAGATACGTCACTTCAACCTGCCGTTTGCCCAGTGCTTCAAACTAGCGCTTGGGGAGATGTGGACTTAGAGGAGCAAAAGCGCAAGATACATATAAATAACAAATAAACATTTAACAGGGATCGGAAACCCATTAATTTAAAAAACTTCAAGTAAATATGCAAAAACAAGCGTTATCTACACAACCAATACGTTCTCTAGAAGATGCTCTCGATCGCTGTCAGCAACTTGGTATGCGTGTGAGTCGCCAGCGTCGCTTTATTCTAGAGCTGTTATGGGATGCACAAGAGCATCTTTCTGCCAGAGAAATTTACGATCGCCTAAACTTGCAAGGTAAAGGAATCGGGCATACCTCTGTTTATCAAAATTTAGAAGCCTTATCCAGCCAAGGAATCATTGAGTGTATCGAACGCTGTGATGGGCGTTTGTATGGCAATATTAGTGATTCTCATAGTCACGTTAACTGTTTAGACACCAACCAAATTCTTGATGTTCATATAGAACTCCCAGAAGATTTCATTCGCCAGGTGGAAGAACAAACAGGCGTAAAAATTACCGATTACAGTATTAACTTTTACGGCTACCGCAATCACAAAGAACAGAAGGGTGGTTAGTGGTTAGTTGTTAGTGCTTAGTGGTTAGTGGTTAGTGGTTAGTGGTTAGTGGTTAGTGGTTAGTGGTTAGTAGGGGCGCAAGGCATTGCACCCCTACAGTAGTTACCGATCGCTGATTACTGTTGCGTCTTCTCCATAATCATCGTATGGCTCTTCTGAAATAATCAGTTCCCCTTCTACACTTTCAATAATTCCCCTCTCCAACATATTGTTGTTAGTCCAGATAGCTGTATTGTCCGCACTGTTAGTAACATTAAATTGGGATGGTTGGGACAGTAAATTTTTGACAATTTGAAACTGTTCTAATGAGAATATAGCACCCTTGCTTAAAGCAATATCTTTGCTAGCCTCAGTTAAAACAGCTTGAAATAAACAGGCATTAGTCAGATTCACAGACTCAAGATTCACGCCAGTAAGATTTGCACCTGTGAGATCGGCTCCCATGAGGTTAGCATTCTCTAAATTTGTATTCGAGAGATTTGCACCTGCAAGATTTGCATCTTGGAAATTTGCTGCTGCTAAATTTGCCCCAACCAACTCAGCATTTGATAAATTCACTTGTCCAAAATTAGCCCCTGCTAGCGTCACTTCTTCCAAATAAACTCCTGACAAATTGATAAAGCGAAAAGATTTAGAGCCAATACGAGATATAAGAATATTTTTGCCCAAAATCGATGTCCTACCTATCAGCCATATCAGTGCTTCTGAATTAAATTCTCTTAAAGAAGCAGGATTCCCACAGGGCAAAAACTCCTTTTTTGCTTCCTGATAGCTGCTAAAAAGCAATAAAAAAACGTTTAATCCTACTGCTGCATTCACCTGCTCGATATTAACAGGATTTTGCAACACCTGAAAGTATGTCAAAGCTTTATGCCCTATACCCTCATTTAACCAATACCCTTGGCAATAGGCATACCAGAAAGGTAACAGGCGCTGACACAACACTTCAAAAGAAAACATCCGTTTGTTCAAGCGTCGCAACCCCTCAATCACAAGTGCTTCTATTTCCTGACTGAGAGCACCATAACCAAGTAACTTGTAAAGATGGAGAGCAATTTCACTTTTCGACTCCAATACAAAAGTAGGTTCACCATACGTACTTGAAATACGTTCAACTAACCGTTCTAACCCTCTAATTATAGCTTTAGCACAAAAATAATCACCTAACTTAGAGTGAGCAAACCTTACTAAAACTCTTTGCGCCTTTGCGCCTTTGCGTGAGATTTCAATATCTCTAAGACGAAAATAAAACGCTGGTAATACATCTAATTCATCAGCCAAACTTATTTGACTCCAACCTGAATGCAAAATACGCAGCGCTGTATCTTGCATAATTTCAAGTAATTCTTCAGGATGATAACCTTGTAATAGATTCGCAATTGCTTCTTGACTGCGGTGAATATGGCTTGAGCCCCAGCGCATTTGTACTGTTCTAATACCTTCAGCCTGAGGGTAACCTAACAGCCATTTACTCAGACGGTAATAAATTTCCCATAATAAAGAAGCATTTCCTCTATGCTGAGCTTTAGCTGCTAGCTGCAACATTTCATCATCAAGCAATTTATCACGATGTAAAATGCCCAGCAAATAAAGCATCAAAGGTTGCCGAACCAAAGCTGAAAGTTGTTGTAATTCTGCTTTAGTAGAGAAAATACCCGCCTGTTTTAAAAAGGTAAAGAAATTTTGAGCAATTGGTAAAGATTGTACTTTTGTCCATTGTTGAAACCACTGCCTCAGTTCATCCTGTTCCCAACGCTGTATAGTAATTCGGTTGAATTGCGCTCGCAGTTCTTGAGTGATTTCTTGCAATAACACTGACCCACTGGTCAAGAAAATTTTGTGTTGGCTCTTGGATTGAAAATCAAGCAATTGCTGAACAAAAATTGCTTTTGCCCTCTTACCAAGATGAGAAGGTGGTAGCTCATCCAAACCATCCAAAAGCAAAATGCATCTGGGATGGGATAGTTCCAGCCATTCTGAAAGATTGACGTGAAAGTTTCCTCTAAAACCAGAATTTAATGTTTCTTCTAAAGTTTCGCCCAGTGTTACCTCGGAAAGATTAATCAGTACAGGCATCCAGTTAGGATAGACTTCCTGAGCCAGTACTCCTGCCCAAATCTGACAAAAGCTACTTTTTCCATAACCTGCTTCTGATTCAATTAGAGCAACAGTTTCTAGATCGGAGAGTTGTTGCTGTGCCCACGTCATTAAATCCACCGACTGAGAAGTTTTTGCCATTTGCTGCTCACTATTCTTCTCTACTGGCACACCCTTGGGAGGAACATAAATATCTTTGAGAGCAAAAGATTCTATAAATAGTGGTTCTGAGTAACTTTGAATTAAACTGGCTCGGTAGAGTTCTCGGTACAAGTCGATTTTGTCACCTGTTGCTGAAACAGTAGACGTAGAATTTGGGAGTAACGAACTACCCAAGCGAAAGAATTTTTGGAGTTGAGCAAATGGGGGAGCATTTTCTGCAATTGCAGCAAGCAAATGTCCAGCAAGTCCATTCACCAGTCGCTGTACGAGCGATTTAGCTTCTCCTTCTTCGGCACTATTAGCCAAAAACCAAGCTACACTCGCGTTATTCATCTGTTGCACGAGTAACGAATCTGCAACTATAGACAGTGCTTGCTCGGCTTGAGTGTCAGTTAGTTTTCCAGGACGGAGAGTTTTCAACAACCCTTGTAGTTGGGCATCTGGAAGAGGACGTAAAGAGGAAGGGGGGAGGGGG
>NZ_WJFC01000307.1 GCF_009725235.1 Scytonema sp. UIC 10036 | reverse complement strand
TTCTTAAGCACTAAAACATTAAATTCTTCCGGAAACTTTATCAATTATTTATATTGGTAAAAAATATTTTATGAATGCTTTATAAAAATGAGCAAAATTATTGCGATAATTACATTTTCAAAACCTATTCTTTTGTAACCTATATAACGTATAACGAAGTTCTTCTTTTTCAAACTAAATTATAAGGATAGGTACTAATCCTTTCCCGCCAGAAGATTAGAGTTCTTACAAAAGCCAATTTTTGTGTACTTTTCTCTTGTGACTTTGCGAAAGTGCGGAAGACAAAAAATATTTATGCAAGAAAATGGGATGAGTACGAACGCAATTGAACATTGGGTAGTCATGCTGAAAGCTGGTAACTTAGCCAATTTAGACCAAGATCTTAAGAGTCTTACTTATAGCGTTTCCTAGTCTGCTGAGGTACAAATTTATCCGCGTCCATCTGCTACAGGCTGCGGTTAATTATTTCTTTTTGTACCTCACCTGAGTGGGAATCGCTATATATATATTTCGGCTGCAATGCGTCGCTTAGTTGAAGAACGAGCAAAATACAGATGCGAGTATTGTTTGCTACCTCAAAATGTTTTATTCTTTCCTCATGAAATTGACCGTGTTATTCCTAAAAACATAAAAAGCCCCCTCTCCGCGTGGGAGAGGGGGTTGGGGGTGAGGGCTTTTGATGATTGGCGGGAAAATTTTTTCATTAGGACTGCTTCTTTTGAAAGAGTCGAGGCGGAGCCTCGATCCATGCATTCCCAGGCTCCGCCTGGGAACGAGAGAACTGGCTGGTGGTTACTGTGAAGAAGTTGATTCGGGAGTGAAGATTGGATCGCTTTGAGCTTTATCATATTTGATAGACAAGCTCATTCCAAAGGTAGATCGACATTAATGAACACGGCTGTCAAAAACACTCCGGGATTAGCTTCACGCTTCATAAATGGAGTCCTCGCCATCAAGCCTCTCGCCAACCTAGCCAAGCACCAAGCTAGGCAAATGATGATGAAACGTGCTGAGAAAATCGGTGTCAATTGGACACAAGAAGTACGGACGCTACAAGCACGAGATTGGACAAAGGATTTTGATAAAGTACAAAACCCACAAGTCACGTACCCAGATTACTATTTGCAGTCTTTCCACGCTTACGACAAAGGAGATCTCTGTTGGGAAGCAGCTCTAGAGGTAGAGGTTGCTGCTCAAACTGTTCATGCAACTCTTTGGGGTAATGCCACAGCCCAAGGAGATGCTCAGCTACGCCAAAGTTATCATAATATTCTGGCAAAGCAACTCCCCAAACCGCCACAAGCTATCTTAGATATTGGATGTAGTGTGGGTATGAGTACTTTTGCACTACAAAAAGTTTATCCTCATGCAAAAATTACTGGCTTAGACTTGTCTCCTTACTTTCTTGCCGTTGCTCAATACCGCAGCCAGCAGCGCAGTGCCAATATCAACTGGGTTCATGCAGCTGCTGAATCAACAGGGCTGCCAAGCGGCTCGTTTGATTTTGTCTCCATGTTCTTGATTTGTCACGAGTTACCCCAAGTCGCAACCAGACAAATTTTCGCGGAAGCCAAGCGTCTGCTGCGTCCGGGCGGTTGCATAGGAATCATGGATATGAATCCTAAATCTGAGGTATATCAAAAGATGCCTGCCTATGTTATGACTTTGCTCAAAAGTACTGAACCACTTATGGATGAGTATTTCTCCTTTGATATTGAGCAAGCGTTAGTGGATGCTGGCTTCAATACTCCCACCATCACTCCCAATAGTCCGCGCCATCGCACGGCGATCGCTCAAGTGCGTGGTTGATGTCCTGCTAGTCTTGTTAGCAGTGCTACCACCATTGCTGCTTTTGGTGTACTACTACAGCCGCATTCCAACAACTATCTCTTTAATGCGGCTGCTTTCATTCTTTGCTCTTGGGGCAATATCTGGGTTTATTGCCCTTCACTTGGAACTGGTTTTTGAAACAGTTGCTCAATGGGTTGTCAATTGGCGCGTCATTCAACGATCGCTATTTGGTGTTGCCCTGCGACAATTGATTGAAGTTGGTCCAATTGAAGAAGGTTGTAAGTTAGTCACAGTCATTGCTTTAACTAACTATTTTCAACGGCGGTATCGGTTACGTCCGAGCACAGTTTTCCTTTTTTGTCTAGCCGTGTCACTGGGTTTCACGGCTGAGGAAAACTGGGTATATCTTTTTCACGGCTTTCAGGGTATAGCATCAATTGTAGAACGCTTGATTAGCACGCCCGTACACGCCATGTTTTCTGCTCCTTGGGGATATGCTTTGGGGATGCTTGTGAACACTAGTATTTACTCAAACCGACGTAACGGTCAAGTTTCTCAAGCATGGCTAAATTCTGTCATTTGCCATGCTTTAGTCAATGTTTTATCTATTAGCGGTCGCTACTCTTTTCCCTGGAACTTGCTCAGTTACGGATTGTTTCCATTTTTGTTATGGATGTTTTGGCGACTGGAACAATACTTACAAAAAGTGCAAGGTCAAGTTCCAAGGACTCTCATCTCTGGTTCTCCACTCAAGCAACAACTGTGGAGAGAGTTTTTGATGCTATTAACCCTGATGCTTGGTGGAAACGCCATCTTCGTGCTGTTTACCTTAACCAGAGATTTGAGTTTCCTCAATCGATTGCAACTTTTGGATACTAACGTTGCACTGTCTGTGCTGAGTCGCTTATCTCTCGGCTTGATTCTTGGGCTTTCCGCATGGGTTATTTACCGCTACTTGCGTCGCTTAACTAGCCGTCGCCGATATTATTAAACCCAATCTAGATAGTTAGAAATTTACGTGCTAAAGGGCGAGGAATTATCGACAGAGCAAATGCGGCGACTGTTCTGAAGTTAAACTTTTGCCACCTGAGTGCATACAAAAGATAAGGTCTTGCTTCTTGGGCTTGTTCGGCTTTCAGTAATCCTATAGCCAAGGTGGTGTGTGCTTGCAACCATTTTTCTTGGAAGTAATCCTTGAACTCTTGCAATCGCTCATCTTCCATAAATTTTCGGTAGCAGTAAATCCCTGCTTTCCCTGCACGAATTTTTGACTGAATACTTGAAGCCCCGTTCACAAAAGTTTCTGATTGAGTGTGTACGCGATATTTACTGAGTCTTTGAGGAGAGTAATATGCTCCTCGTCCAGTACGACATGCAAGGTAAGTTAAATACAAATCCCAATAAGAACCCATTTGGGATGGAAAATCATCCCAGTCAATGGCATCTTTGCGAATTACAGTAGCCACCGCACTAGGAACAGCTTGATGAACTAGTCCAATTTCGTAAAAAGGCTGGTAAACTCCTTCCTGTAATCGATCTCGCTTCCAACGTAGAGTATTTTCCTCTGTAGCAGCAGAATCAATCTTGCCTTTTGAGTCTATTATGTAGTGGTCGCTGAATGCGATCGCCAAATTCGTATCAGCCTCAAGAGGTGGAATTAACTTCTCCAAAAAGTCCTGATTCCAAACATCATCATCGTTCAAACTCGCAACATATTTTCCTCGTGCTTCTTTGAATGCATTTATCACGTTCAAAGCTATGCCTAAATTTTTCGTATTGCGTCGGAACCGAATTCGCGAGTCTTGAAAAGAATCCACAATATCTTGTGGGTTCTCTACACTACCGTCATCTGACACAATAATCTCTAAATTTTTATAGGTTTGATTGACAGCACTTTCTATGGCTTCTTTAAGATATTTAGGGCGATTGTAAGTAGGAATAACCACCGTAACTAGTGGTTCTCGTGATGGGTTCTGTGCTTGTAGCATCTTTACTCCTTTCGGTTAGCTCAGCTTTGGCTAGCAAATGTAACTTTTTTTCTTGGAATCAGAAGTTTAAGAAAAATGAAGCATCAACAAACCTCGTTTTCAATAATAGCATTCACCCCCTTAACATATCCCTCTCATTAAATTTTGTAGTTTTGTTATCTTGCTCTTTGTCATTTAATTACGAAACAATAAATTAGGTTATCAGATAAATTTATAAATTTTTTACGACCTCAACTCCTTTATTCCCAGGTATTGATGAAATAAATTTTTTATTTCCTATTGTGTTACCCCCTAAAGTAACTATTTGTATTTTTGCCATTTTCCTGCCACACCTATTTTCATTATGAAAAAATAACTCAGTATTTTACAAAACACTACTACTGCTTATCAAGTATAAATATGAACTTATTATAAATGACTAAATTTTTAGAATATCTGCCTTGAGGAAGAAGTTTTTTACCTCTATCTTAAATTTAGGTTAACAATTAAATGACTGAATTTAGTTAGAAAATTCTATTATTTATATTTTGCAATCAAGAAATATCTTCCATTTGCTGTATTACTGCTATTCAAGGCATAACTCTATAGGTATAACATCTTAACAGCAATTTAGAGATGCAAGAAATAAAGGCATATAATAGTAGACAAATTGCAAGAACTTCACCCTCCTTAGTCCCCCTTATAAAGGGGGGAAACAGGAAATTTAGTTTCCTCCCCTTATAAAGGGGAGGTTAGGAGGGGTAATTGGTATATTGTCAATTAATATTAGATTTAAGAGAAGAAATTTAGATGATTGCCAAAAGCTTATAAAATTACAAAAGCCTATCGCAATGAAAAATCTTTGGATAGGCTTGATAATTCTTTTGTTGTTCTTTGTAAGAACGCTAAACTCGTACTAAAACAGAGGAGTTTTGTACGGTGTTGGCATTCAACTCAGAATCAGTACAATAGATTTCACAAGAATTGTTGGGGCTTTCGATTAATTTAACTTTGTAGAGCTTTGCACCTAACTCTTGAATAGGCGATCGCAATAAATGACTGATGTGAAGTGCAATATTCTCAGCAGTAGGAACCACTTCAGCAAAATAAGGTATGTCTTTATTGAGGAAGGTATGGTCAAATGGTTCAATCACGTAATCCTCAATGGCTTGATTGAGACGGACTAAATCAACAATCATACCAGTGCGGGGATTAATTTCCCCGACTACAGTCACTTCGAGGTGGTAGTTATGCCCGTGCCCGTTAGGGCGAGCGCATTTTCCATAAATCTCGAAGTTAGCTTCGTTGCTGATGTCGGGATGAGCAAGCCGATGAGCGGCGCTAAAGTGAGTGCTAAGAGTGAGGTAAGCTTCCATTGCGTTTCCTAAATAATCAGCCCAAAGTTCGGGATGTTCAAAAAGCTGCACGCGAGCAACAGGCAAATAGGGTGCCAGTTTGTACCAAATAACCCGTGCAATGTTTTCTGTAGTAGGCAGAGTTTGTTGAAATTCTGACCACACATCGTTAAGATAGGAAAAATCCAATTGGCTGGTGACTTCGCGCTTGATAACTTGTTTCACGTCAGACAAGTTTAGTACCATGCCATATTTGTCTAGTTCCCCAATAAGGGAGACAAATAAAACATAGTTATGTCCGTGTCCGGGAAATTGAGAGCAAGCACCGAATTTCTTAATATTTTCAGCATCGCTCAGTTCTGGTAACCAGTAGCGATGGCTTGCCGAAAATTGAGCGCGGCGATTTACAATGCATTGCATGAGTGTGTGGAAGCAAAACTTAATATTTCTTAAACTTTTCTGCTTCCAGCATAAACTAATTTTTACTTTCTGCTAAACGTATGCCCCCATAGACTCATGTGCTTCACGATACAACCGATTCGCAATGCGGAACATTTCTTGTCCCGTATGCAGATAATTCTCGTCGTAGTTCAGAGGGTAGTACTTTAGCTCATCTAGTCCATCGCCAATTTGATTGAGGCAATAGTAGAAATGGGCAGCGGCTCTTGCCAAGCTTGGAGGATTGGGTAAGGAACGAAATTTGGTTTGCGCTTGCTTGAGATCGTCACGACAGGCGTCCAAGTAATCTTGAAATTCATCTAAAAGAACATCATCAAAGGGATCGGCAGAGAGTTTCTCTATTTGCTCTTTTAAAGAATAAAGAATGCGGTAAACCAAACGATTCACAGGCTGATAAACAAGGTGCAACCACTCTTCGATTTGCTCATCTACTTCTTTTCCTGTTTGTCGGGTAGTTTGGTATTGCTTTTGCGCCGAGGCTGTGTGCTTTTGGCGGCTTCGACTTGCTTCCTCGGAACGCTGGCGCAGTTTTTGGTCGTACTTTTGGCGATTTTGAGCATCCCCCAAAACTTCATAAGCCGCGTTAATGCGTATGATAGCGTCTGAGTCCGAGTTTTCCTGTTTGCTATCTGGATGAAACACTTTTACCAAGCGACGGTAAGCTTGCTTAATCTCGGCTTGGCTGGCGTCAGGGCGAACTTTAAGTGTTTCGTAATGATTGCTTTGATTATTGGTCATTGGTCATTGGTCATTGGTCATTGGTTATTGGTCATTGGTTATTGGTCATTGGTCATTGGTCATTGGGGATTGGGGATTGGGTAAAAGGGCATTGGGCAAAAGGGCATTGGTACTTCTTCCTTGTCTCCCTTGTTCTCCTTGTCTGCCTTGTCTCCCTTATTCCCAGTCCCCAGTCCTAACTGATGCTAGCGGCTATTTTGGGTTCCAAGTCTTGGAACAATGGTGTGCTGAGATACCTTTCGCCAAAGCTGGGCTGAACCATGACAATCAAGTGCCCTTCGTTTTCTTTGCGTTTGGCAACCTGAATTGCCGCATACAAAGCAGCACCACTAGAAATTCCCGAAAGAAGCCCTTCTTCTCTTGCCAAACGACGACCGTAGGCAATAGCTTCATCATCCGTCACAGAAATTACTTCATCTATAACGTTGACATTCAGAACTTGAGGAACGAATCCCGCCCCAATTCCTTGAATTTTGTGAGGACCAGGTCTCCCTCCAGCTAAAACTTGGCTGTTGGCTGGTTCAACTGCGATCGCTCGAAAACTAGGCTTGCGTGCTTTAATCACCTCTGCCACACCCGTAATAGTACCACCAGTACCCACCCCAGCTACAATGATATCAACTTGTCCTTCCGTATCTTCCCAAATTTCTTCAGCTGTAGTTTCCCGGTGTATTTTAGAGTTAGCCGGGTTGCGGAACTGCTGCAACATATAAGCATTCGGTGTTGTTTCAACAATTTCCTGTGCTCGCCGAATTGCCCCACTCATACCTTCAATTCCCGGTGTGAGTTCAAGTTCAGCGCCAAAAGCCCGCAGCATAGCTCTTCTTTCAGAGCTCATGGTTTCAGGCATAGTTAAAACTAAGCGGTAACCCTTTGCCGCCGCCACCATTGCCAAAGCAATTCCCGTGTTTCCAGAAGTCGGTTCCACCAGTACCGTCTTCCCCGGAGAAATTAAACCTTCCTCCTCAGCATTATTAATCATGCTCACGCCGATACGGTCTTTAACTGAAGCAGCTGGGTTCATGCTTTCCAACTTCACCACAATTCGAGCAACACAACCTTCCGCTTGAGGAATGCGGTTAAGTTGTACTAGAGGAGTTCGTCCAACAAGTTCTGTAATATCACGTGCTATTCGCATATTTTTGTCCTTAGTTAGTAGTTAGTGGTTAGTAGTTAGTAGTTAGCAGTTGACCACTAACTACTAACCACTAATCACTAACCGCTAACAATTAATTAAATGTAGTACATTATGTCCAACTGCCGACGAGAATCTCGCTTTTCACACAAATCAGCAAGTGTATACTTTTGCAAAACTGCATTTGCTGCTTCCATTGCTTCAAGCCAGACATCTTCTACAACAGCGTTATCTACAGTTTTAGGGTTAACGTCCTCCTCAGCAGTCCGCACGTCCAACCCTTCCAAACAACCTAAAATCTCGAATAGATTTATTTTCCAGGGGTCTCGCGCCAACAAGTAGCCGCCTTTCGATCCGCGTTGGCTTTTGACTAAACCGCCACGTCTTAAAGTTGCTAGTAGTTGTTCTAAATAACGATCCGGTATATTTTGCTGTGCTGCAATCTGTCGAATTTGTAGCGGTTCCCCGCTTTGGTAGTGAATTGCGAGCTCCAGTAAAGCAAGAATTGCGTATTCTGACTTACACGATAGTTCCACAGGCGACAAATAAGATAGGAAGGATATAAGGATGAAGGATAAAGATTTTTTATTCTTTATCCTTTATCCTTCATCCTTTTTCTATTATACTCCGGTTCTCCACTAGGGTTTGTTCTCTTTGAAAGTAAATTTCCAATAAAAAACCCCACAACGAGGTAGGGTTTTTGCTAAGTGGTTAAAGGTTGGTAGTTAGTAGTTAGTAGTTAGTAGTTGGTGGTTAGTGGTTAGTAGCAAATACTAGCAACAACTAACCACTAACCACTAACCACTAACAAGCTCTAGAAAGTAAATGTTGTTCTCAAAGTACCAATTAAAGCGTCATCATTGTTGCTGTTCTGACCGGGTGCGGATAGCCAGATAACACCAGGGGTGATGGAGACGTTTTCATTGACTTGATACTTGTAGAAACCTTCAACGTGGTAAGGTGTATCGTTACCAGTGAAACCAGGACGGTTACGAGAATAAGGTTCTGCACCAGCAAAAATACCCAAAACGTTACCCTTCTTACCAAAGTCAGGTAGAGCGACGCCGACTCCATAACCCCAAGCCTCAAAGTCATCATTAGAACCGAAACCAGTTACGTCATGATAAGAAATAAAGCCACTGATGGAGAACTTATCGCTTGGTCTGATAGCTGCAGATAGACCGTAGGAGTTACTTGAAGATGCTTCTATGGCACTCAATGTGTTAGCTTGTGCAGTTCCTACCACAGGCAGGTTTCTACCAGTACCGCTTTGACCTGCCAATCCACCAGCATCAAACAGAGTGCTACCAGAACCGTGATAACCGTGAACGTAGGTTGCAGCTAATGCAAATCTTTGACCGAGGTTAAAGTTCAATTGTCCTAAAGCAGCATAGTTACCGTTGAAGACACCAGAACCCAAGCCAGGGTTATTGGGTTCTGAAGCCAAGTAACCTACAGTTAAAGAACTTGGTCTGAGGATACCGCCACCTTTACCAAAGTTAATATTTAGCGCTGCACCTGCACCGCCACCAATCCGGTAGATGGGGCTCTCGGAAGCGAAGGTAGACAGTGCGCCATTACCTCCGTCGTAGTCTTCAAAGTAGGGGTTGTTGGTAGCAGCGTAGTCGCTGTGAATACCACCAGTTGCTGCAACGTAGAGTTGAGCGGGTCCAACGGGAACGTAGTAAGCCAACCAATCTAGATTGATATCATTACCATTGTTGTTGAGGTTGAAGGTTTGCAAGCCTTCAGCACTCGTGTCATTGTTAACGCCACCAATGTTAAACCTGTTGCCATTACCGGCAGCAAGACGGGTATGCAAAACGTCTTTACCTGTGAAGCTGGTTTGTAAGTCCAAACGAACTCTGTTTTGGAAAACAGTGTTGTTGCTGTCACCCGTGCTGTCTCCAAAAGCATCAGTGAGAGCGAAGATTGCTTCACCAACGAGTTTGGTTGTGGTTGAGAACTGGTTAGCTTCCAATTCTGCCGCCCGTGCTTCTAATGCATCAACACGACCGCGTAGAGTTGCAAGCTCCGCTGCAAATTCTTCTTGCAACCTCTGTAAGGTAGCCAAATCTTCTTTTCTAACCAAGTCAGCTGTTGCTGTTGCAATTAATTCATTGACTCTATCCAAACAAGCGTTTAAACCAGCCGCAAATTCATAACGGGTTAATGCCCTGTTACCGCGATAGGTTCCGTTAGGATAACCAGCAATACAACCATAACGTTCAACCAAGGATTGCAATGCTTGGAATGCCCAATCTGTTGGTTGTACATCAGAAAACTGAGAAACAGATGTCACCTGAGCTTGGGTTTGATTTCTGCCCTCGTTGGAGTACTGATTCACTTGGTCTAAGGTATTGACCTGTGTTGTAGGCTGTGCTTGAGCCAATACTTCTGGCTTTTTAGCAACTTCCGCAACACCAGAATTTGTTGATGTTGATGTGAAAGCTTCTTGAGTCCCTACTTGTGAAACTCCTGCTGTCACTGATTCACTCTCTGTGGGGTTTTGAGCTGCCATAGCAGTTGCGGACATCAACAATGTTGCCCCTAAAACTGCTGGACTTACCACCAAAGATTTCCACAAGATATTAGCCATTTTTCCTCTTCTCCTCACACCTTATGTAGATAACTTTGTTCCTTACAACTCTTCCGGATTCGCCAGTTCTTGTTGATACTTGTGGATTAGGCATATACGCCCTCTACACACTATTTTAGTTTTTGCCAAGCTAACAATTAGTTAATTTTAGGTAAAGAATTAATGTAATTAACTTATGCAAAAACATGGCTGCATAGTTTGTAATTATAGTTCACTGTTAGTGGATGGCAAGATATCAGCGTTCGCCTTCTGAACTGTCACATAACTTGCATTCACTTACGCAGATACAACTCAATGACAATTTGCACAAATACCCTCTCAAAACATTATCTAAAAATAGACAACGCCTAACAAAACAAGTAACTTTTAGGCAAATTACCTATAGCGCTATGAGCACTTGTTAGATTTGAGAAATGACTTTTGCCAAATCAAAATCTTTTTGTGTTAACCCACCCGCATCATGGGTTGTTAGAAAAATTTTGACTCGGTTGTAAGAAATTTCTATGTCTGGATGGTGTCCTGCTGTTTCAGCAGGTTCAACAAGCTTGTTGACGAACTCAATCGCTTCAACAAAGCCTTGAAACTTGCGGGTACACTCCAATTGTGACCCCGACACCTTCCAACCTGTCAAATGGGTTGCCTGTTCTTTAATTTCAGTCTCAGAGAGTAGCTGCGCCATATCAAATCATCCCAACGACTCCGACTAGATCCTTTGTAACACTTTGTACTGAAAATGTCTTGTTATTTTACTCACGTACTTGTGCCTCCCCTACTACGGAATACGCTCAAAAAGGATTTAAGTATAGAGGATAAAAGAAATACACTCTTTTTTCTGTGGGTACAAGCTATAGGTTAAACCTGAACCGCCTCTGTTTATCCTGGATACTTCACACCTTATCCTTTAGACATGGTTCCCTGGTATGATTTTTTCTTATCAAGATGCACTGGTTATCTTGATTGAGATATCGGTCTAATTCTAGTTTATGGGATATTACGACGTTATCTGTCTTAAGACGTTCCCCAATCAAAAAAAGGAAATCCTAGCTCTATCAACCACTCAGCATACATGGGAGCAAAGCGTTGTCGCCGCTACTAACCCCTAACCAAATATAAAACTATCCGCTCTAAATTAGATTAAGGAATCTAATTTAGAGCGGTCTAGCGGGTCTTCAGGTTGCAACCAGACTGCCGGAAGGAACTCCAACTAGTCTAGCTGCTTAGTTTTTAGCAGAGCTAAAAATCTAAGGCTAGCTCTTAGAGAACAGCCCCGGCACACAGCCGACATTCAGCAACCTGATGACCCATGCATTTACTACTTTCTATCATGGGCATCACCTCCTTGTTGCCTAAACGGTCTTCTTCTCAAGTACAGAGGATTAAGCCTCTGGTTTATTCACTCCAACCAATATAACACAAGTTTTTGAGAATAGGGAGTAGGGGGTAAGGATTTGGGATTTGGGATTTGGGATTTGGGATTTGGGATTTGGGATTTGGGATTTGGGATAAATTATCAATATTATGTCTCTTATAAACATCTGACGCTGCGTACGAATA
>NZ_WJFC01000306.1 GCF_009725235.1 Scytonema sp. UIC 10036 | reverse complement strand
CCAGAGGGGAACCCTAGCCCCCACTCCTCTTCAGCTCGCATTCTTGTAGTGGATGATAATGCCGATATGCGGGAATACATGAAGCGGTTGCTGAAACAAAGCTATGACGTAGAAGCTGTAGAAGATGGCATAGCAGCACTGAGTGCAATTCAGCAATATCTTCCCGACTTGGTTTTGACAGACGTGATGATGCCCCGCCTAGATGGCTTTGGGTTGCTGCAAGAACTGCGGACAAATCCCCAAACGCGAGAACTGCCAATCATCCTCCTATCTGCCCGTGCTGGTGAGGAGTCGCGCATTGAAGGGCTGCAAGCAGGAGCCGATGATTACCTAACTAAGCCTTTCTCTACTCGCGAATTGCTAGCACGGATAGAAGCAAGTTTAAAGATGGCGCAGATCCGCAAAGAAGCTGCCTTACGGGAACAAGCACTTCGTCTTACAGCCGAAACAGCACAAAAAGAAGCAGAGGCAACTGCCCAACGACTATCCCATATTTTAGAAAGTATGAGTGATGCTTTTGTTGCTCTGGATCGAGATTGGCGAATTACCTATCAAAATGCTGCCGCAGAACAAATCAACAATAACAAGCCCCGCAGCCAAGTGCTGGGAAAAACCCTTTGGGAAGAATGGCCTGCTTCTGTGAATAGCAATTTCGAACTTCAGTACCAATATGCAATGGCACATCAAGTACCCGTTCACTTTGAGGAGCGTTATTACTCTCCTCCCATTTATGATGTGTGGCTGGAAGTTCATGCCTATCCATCAACAGAAGGGCTGGGGATTTTCTATCGCAATATTAGCGATCGCAAACTTGCCGAAGCAAAACTGAAACAATCCAAACAAGAGCTAGAAATCCGAGTTGCCGAACGGACAGCCGAGTTAAGCCAGCTCAATGCCGATCTACAACAAAGTGAATTAACCCTCCGCAGGTTTTCCGAACATATTGAAGCCTCACTTCGAGAAAAGGAAGTCTTACTCAAAGAAATACACCATCGCGTCAAGAACAATTTAGGGATTGTCAGTAGTTTGTTGCAAATGCAGTGTAGACGTACCCAAGACTCGCAAGCTACTGCTATTCTACTCGATAGTCAAAACCGCATTGCTTCTATTGCCTTGGTACACGAGAAGCTTTACCGTTCTCAAGATTTGGCAAACATCAATTTTGCTCAATACATTCCCGATTTGGTGACTCACTTATTTGATTCATATAATATGAAATCGAGTCATATTAAACTCCATTTTCAAGTTGAAGATACCAGTTTGGATATAGAAACTGCCATTCCTTGCGGTTTAATTGTCAATGAACTCGTTTCTAATGCTTTAAAATACGCTTTTCCCAACAACCAAGCCGGTGAAATCATAATGAAGTTATATGAACACGAGCATCAATTGACACTGATTGTTCGAGATAATGGAGTAGGTTTGCCTGTAGACTTTGATAAGAAAAAGACAAAAACATTGGGGATCAAACTTATTCAGGGTTTGGTGAAGCAATTAAGGGGAAGCATTGAAATTAACTCCGAGCAAGGAACAGAATTCAAAATTACTTTAACAAGAGGTAAGTAGAAGACTATTGGTTATTTGTCATTGGTCATTTGTCATTTGTCATTTGTTAAAGGTCATTCTAAAATTTACGCACGCTCTAAGTACGAGTATCTCAATTGCACTTATATTAGTACTCAAAAAATTTGTATCTTTTTTTGTGCCTTTGTGTGAAACTCTGACTTAAGGTTCTGCCGTTGCAAAAGGAATCACTGAGATGGATATTTCTCAACTGCGTTTGTTTGATGAAAATTATCAACGATCGTTAGTGACAGTTACAGAAAATATGCTAGTCGTTGATGTAATATCTCAAATGAGCCAAGCTCAAACCAGCTATGTACTTGTTTTTCACGAGCAGGAATTAGTTGGCATTTTGACAGAAACAGATGTGGTGAGGGCGATCGGCAATCGAACTTTGTTTGAGAATATCACAGTAGCTGAAGCTATGACCCAACCTGTCATCACTATCAGTAAGGCAGATGCAGAGCAGATTTCTATTGTTATGCAAAAATTTCACCAGCACGATCTTTGCCATTTACCAGTGATGGATAACAACGAACTCATTGGCGTTATCACCCGAAGCAATGTATTGCGAGTATTATACTCAATGGGAGTGCATTCTGAGATTGAAAATTTATCTCTAGTAGATATCAACGCTCGCAACCATGCCAAACACATGTTGGAACTACAAGCTGTGATTACCCGAAACATGGCGGAGGGAATTTGCTTGGTTCGAGCTACTGATGGAATTATTGTCTACGCCAACCCCAAATTTGAGACGATGTTTGGCTATGATATTGGTGAACTCACAGATCGGCACGTATCAATTGTTAATTACGAAGATGAGCACACCACAGCTGAAGACGTTAACCAAGCAATTCGTGCTGCTGTCCTGCGACATGGGGAAGCAACGTATGAAGTTCACAATGTTAAGAAAGATGGTACACCGTTCTGGTGCCGTGCGACCACATCGGTTTTTGAACATCCCGAGTATGGAAAAGTCCTTGTTGCTGTTCAACAAGACATAACGGAGCACAAGCAAGCTGAGGACAAACTTCAAAAATCTCTGAAAGAAAAAGAGGTATTACTCAAAGAAATACACCATCGCGTTAAGAACAATTTAGGGATTGTCAGCAGTTTGTTGCAGATGCAGTGCAGGCGTACTCAAGAGCCACAAGTAACATCAATTTTGCTAGATAGTCAAAACCGCATTGCCTCCATTGCTTTAATACATGAAAAACTCTACCGCTCTGAAGATTTGGCAAACATCAATTTTGCCCAGTATATTCCCGATCTGGTGACTCACTTATTTGATTCTTATAATACGAGTTCCAGTCTTGTCAAACTGTATCTTCAAATTGAGGATGTGGGTTTGGATATAGAAAGCGCCATTCCTTGTGGTTTGATTGTCAATGAACTCGTTTCTAATGCTTTAAAATACGCTTTTACCAACAACCAAGCAGGCGAAATCCTAGTGAAGTTATATGAACACGAGCATCAATTGACACTGATTGTTCAAGATAATGGAGTAGGTTTACCTTTAGATTTTGAGAGCAAAAGGAGAAAAACACTGGGTATAAATCTTATTGAGGGTTTGGTGAAACAATTAAGGGGAAGCATTGAGATTAACTCTCAGCAAGGAACACAATTCAAAATCAATTTGAAAAAAGGTTAGGCTAAACCATGGTGACCATATCCTCAGATACCGATAAAACTAATAATATTCAAATTTTGATTGTAGAAGATGAGTATATTTTAGCACTTAATTTACAAGAAAGTTTGGAGACTTTGGGTTATACAGTTGTAGATACCGCAGATTCAGGGGAAGAAGCAATTGAGAAAGCAACTGAGTTGCGTCCAAACTTAATTCTAATGGATATTCGCCTGCGGGGAGAAATGGACGGCATTCAAGCGGCAGAGCAAATCTGGAATCATTTACAAATTCCTATCATTTACTTAACGGGACACTCTGACAAAAGTACTGTAGAACGAGCAACGCTAACATTTCCCTTTGGTTACATCCTCAAACCTGTTAGAGAACAAGAACTATATGTAGCTATTCAAACAGCACTGAATCGTTATGAACGCGAGCAATTTTTGAGTTCTATACTGCGGGGAATGGGAGATGGCATAATAGTAGCCAATACGCAGTTGCGTGTTAAGTACATGAATCAGATAGCAGAAGCGCTCACGGGCTGGCAATTTGATACAGCCAAAGAGCAAATGTTAGATGAAGTCTTCCAAATTGTCAACGAACAAACTCAACTCAAAGCAACTAACCCAATTATCCTAGCTTTACAACAAGAACGGACTATTTATTTAAGCGAGCCTACTTTACTGATTTCTAAAGATGGCACAAAAATTCCCATATCTGATAGTGCTACTTCAATTAAAGATAATAACGGTGCAGTGACTGGAGCCGTCATGGTTTTTCGGGATGACACCCAACGCAGGTTAATTGAAGAACGAAACCTAGCGGCGGAACGCGCCCAACAACTACAAATCCAAATGGCAGAACTCCAACGCTTAAATAAGTTAAAAGAGGAATTTTTGACGGTTACCTCTTATGAAATGCGAACTCCCTTATCAAATATAATAACGGCAATCTCATTACTAGAAAATCTATTAGATCGGCAAGGTATCTTGCAATCGGAAGCAGCCTCTATAAAGCGTTGTTTAAGTGTTCTGCGTTACGAGTCCGAACGAGAGTTAGATTTGGTGGATGATTTGTTAACAATTCGACTCCTTGATGCTAATATTTATCGCTATGAATTAACTTCAGTTTATCTCCAATACTGGTTACCTCATTGTGTTGAAAGTTTTCAACAATTGGCTCAATATCAACACAAAACTTTAACAGTTGAAGTTCCCACAGATTTACCATCTCTGATTACCGATTTACCAAGCTTAACTCGAATTGTATCCGAATTAATTAACAATGCTTGCAAATACACTCCTAATGGAGAGAAAATAGCAGTCACGGCTCGACTAGCTGATAATACTAACACTCAAAATCCGGACTTGCAAATTATTATTAGCAATTCAGGAGTAGAAATTCCGGAACCAGAACGCGATCGCATTTTCGAGCCGTTTTATCGGATTGCTCAAAGTCAGACAATAGAACCAATTGACCTTTTTGACTTGTCCAATCAAACTCCACCTACCAAACATCAGTCAAATAGCTGTACGGGATTGGGCTTGGCGTTGGTGAAAAAGCTGGTGAAATTTCTCCAAGGCTCGATAGAAGTAACCACCAATCAAAGCTGGACAATCTTCACGATTCAACTGCCTTTAACATTGCCAGAATCTCTTGGAACTAGAGGTTAGGGAATCATAAAGATATTTACCTCGTTCCCAGCCTCAGGGTGGGAATGCCTTGAGGGAGGCGGAGCCTCCTGTGCTCTACCTCCAAAGCTCTGCCTCGCTTCGCACACTGCATTCCCAGTCAACTATCACTCAACCCAGTTAAGAAGGTTACAAATATTACTAACCAAATCTTGAGGATTAAATGGCTTGGTAATGATTCCAGCGACACCTAAATTAAGGAGCTGCCTCTGTTCGCTTAACTGCGCCTTAGCTGTGAGCAAAATGGTAGGAATATGACAAGTCGCCGTATTTGCTTGTAGCTCCTTGAAAGTTGTTGGACCATCCATAATCGGCATCATTACGTCCAACAGAATAGCATCAGGCTGTTCAACTTCTGCAATTGTGATTCCCTCCTTGCCTGAAGTAGCACTGAGCACATCCCATCCAGCGACAACCTCCAAAGAAATTTGAATAATACTTCTGACCCCATCTTCATCATCAATCACTAAGACTCGTTTGGTCATATTTTTCCTTTATTTCCTATCTGTGCCTATTTACGCTTAAAAATAGAGACTATAAAATTTATCCCCAATCTTTTTCGGAGTTTGCAGTTCACAATCAATTGTTAAATAAGACGTTAACTTTAGATTGTGAATAATTTGTGAATTTTGCCAAAATTTAAAAAAATGTAATACTACAATAGATAAAAATAATACATCAAAATGAAAGGTTAGTTGCTTAAATCTTAGCTTCAACTGAAATAGTTGCAGCTGTCACTCCAGTGTGTCAGAAGCAAATGATAATTTATGTTATGGAATTAAAGCATATTGCAGCCAAAAAATGATGACAAAAAGTATTATATATTACATTCCTTTTAAGCGGTTTGGAGGATACCGCAATTATCTGCTCAAAATATTTAATACCGTTTTCAGATGAAGATGCATAGAAAGAACCTTACCGCCTGCCTTTATCTTTCCTTACCCCCCTTAATCCCCCCTTATAAAGGGGGGATTAAGGAAATTTAAGTCCCTCCCCTTTATAAGGGGAGGTTAGGAGGGGTAAAAATAATGTGTGGCTTCATAAAAAATTGGTATAAGAAATTAGGTGATTGTAGTGACAAAAAATCAAGATATTGAACTTGAGAATGCAACCCTGCGCCATCAAATCCAAATTTTAAAAGAAACTTTAAGAGCTATTACCATGGGTGAGAACGCTCCTTTAGATATATCCGATGCTCAAGCTCAAAAAGTTTTGATATTACAAAATGCAGAACAATTAGTCAATCTCATATTATGCGAACAATTGGCACGTAATGAAGCGGAAGTCGCACTGCAAAAAGCAAAAGCCGAATTAGAAATGAAAGTGGCTGAGCGAACATCGGAATTAACTAAAACAAATTTACATCTGCACAGATCCATCGGTATTTTGGAAGATGTCATCAAACGCCAGCAAGACATAGATGCTCAACTTCGAGAAGCCGAACGTCGCTGGCGCAACTTGTTAGAAAACGTGCAGTTGCTGGTTGCAGGGCTTGACAGTACGGGTAAAGTTGAATACCTCAATCCTTTCTTTTTAAGATTAACTGGTTATACACAAGATGAAATTTTAGGAAAAGATTGGATTGAAAATTGTATTCCCCAGCATCAACAACAGGGTGTAAAAGATTTTTTTGCGGAAATGTTACAGCACGAATTACACCTTCATTATCACAACTATATTCTTACCAAATCTGGAGAAGAACGACTGATTGCTTGGAACCATACTGTACTGCGAGATTCAAAAGGCAGAATTGTAGGTATTATGAGCATTGGGGAGGACATTACCCAACGTTACGCATTGGACAAAATCAAAGATGAGTTTATCTCTATTGTCAGCCACGAACTTCGTACTCCTCTGACTTCAATACATGGAGGTTTAAACTTGTTGGCAACTGGTTTAGTATCTCCTGAGTCAGAAAAGGGTAAGCGTTTGATTCAAATTACTTCCGAAAACGCGGAACGTCTGGTGAGATTGGTGAACGATATTTTAGATTTAGAAAGATTGCAGTCTGGAAAAATGATTTTATATAAACAAAAATATGAAACTAATAAATTGTTAACTAAAGCAGCAGAGATAATGCAGCTGACAGCTAATAATTTTGATATTAAAATATCAATTATAACTCAATCTCTTGAAGTGGTCGTAGATAGCGATCGCATTATCCAAGTTTTGACAAATTTGTTAAGTAATGCTATCAAATTTTCCCCTAAAAATTCTACAATTACAATGATAGCAGAAAAAATAACCGAAAAAAATGATGGTTCTCCTGTGGTTTTATTTAAAGTTCAAGACCAAGGCAGAGGTATACCGACAAACAACATAGAAACTATTTTTGAACGTTTCCATCAAGTCGATGCAACAGATTCTCGCAAGCATGGTGGAACTGGTTTAGGTTTAGCAATTTGTCGCAGTATTATACAACAACATGATGGAAAAATTTGGGTTGAAAGTCAAATAGATGTGGGCAGCACCTTCTTTTTTACTATTCCTTTATGATGAAGGCAGAAGATTGAGAGCAGTATAGAAAATCTTAAATGTAGGTAGGGCTAAAGCATACCATCAATATAATATAGTGGGCTTTAGCCCTACCTACTTAATTTCAAATTGTTTTCTATTAACTAAACAATATATTTATAATGTTCCTAAGAGGATATTTGAAAAGTTGTAAGCTGTGATTTTTATGGTATTATTACCCCCCTTAATCCCCCCTTGGAAAGGGGGAAATAGAAAAACGGGTTCCCTCCCCAATCCATCGGGGAGGGTTAGGGTGGGGTACTTTTGTCTTAACTGCTATTATGACTAAAGTCTGATGTCAATTTTTCTTAAATTATCTATACTATAAATTATGGGAATTCTTTCAATTAAATTGGGGCTATGCCGTGCTTTTGAGAAATAGTGTACTCCTCAAACTTTAGAGTATGAAGAAGACCAAGAAGTGAAGTTTTTTCCCTCCATATAGTGCTTTAAGTATCATCGCAAATTTCCTTAAAGCTTAGTGAAAAATTTAGCAACTTCTGCGTGTTTTTAACAATTAAAAAGCACGTTTCGCTTCCGTCCGATTAAATTGTGTCTTTTTTAAGTGAGATAGTTAAGGCACTCAAATTAAGGAGATAAACAGATGCGTGCTTTTGTTACAGGTGGATCGGGGTTTGTTGGTCGCAATTTGATAACGGCTCTTGTACAACGAGGTGTTGAAGTGCGATCGCTTGTCAAATGGGAGGCTGAAATTGAACTGATCGAGTCTTATGGAGCTATTCCAATCTTTGGGGATATCAACGATCCGCAAGTTTTAAAGTCTGGGATGACAGGGTGTACGGTTGTATTTCACCTAGCAGCAAAGGTAGATGACTGGGGAGTTTTCGAGGACTTCCAAGAAGTTAATATTCGTGGAACAGAACAAATTATCGCCGTTGCAAAAGAAACAGGTGTATCGCGCCTTGTATACGTGAGTACGGATGCGGTATTGATAGAAGGAAAAGCGATCGTTAATGCAGATGAAACCCAACGCCTTCCAGAAAAGCCATTGGGTTTTTACGCACTGACTAAAGCGATCGCAGAAACAAAAGCGATCGCAGCAAACTCAGATGAACTCACAACAGTCGTGGTGCGTCCGCGTTTTGTTTGGGGAAAAGGAGACACCACATTGTTAGCGCGTTTTATTAAAGCAATCCACAATCAAGAGTTTGCCTGGATTTCCGGAGGTCGGTATTTGACTTCTACCTGTCATGTCAAAAATTTGTGTGAAGGTTTGATTCTGGCGTCAGAAAGAGGAAAGGGAGGTGAAATCTATTTCATCACTGATGGTGAGCCTGTAGAATTCCGCCGCTTTATTACAAACTTATTACATACTCAAGGAGTTGAACCAGGAACACGCAGTTTACCACGTTGGTTAGTTTGGGCATGGGCATGGATTTTAGAGAAAGCATGGACGTTGTTAAAACTTGAGGGTTTACCTCCTATCACCCGAACAGCCTTGTCTCTAATAGGATCTGAAGTCACGGTAGATGATACCAAAGCTCGGCGCGAACTGGGTTACACACCAATAATTTCACGACAAGAAGGACTGTTAGAAATGAAATATAGCAGTTCTCAGTTAGCTAGAATACCTACTATGTAAGGTAGGCACTGCTAGCCCTGTCAAGGTGGATTAAAATTTCAGGAAATCAATCGTCTTCTCACCTCTTACCTCTGTGTACTCTGCGCCTCTGCGGTTTTAAAGTAATTTATTTAACCGCAGATGGCGCACCAGAGCGCAGAGGAAAAAAATGAGGAATTGCCACCTGAATCACAATTTTGTGAGTCACCTTGACAGGGCTGATATACCTAAAATTTTTTGAATTTCTGAATTCACCTCATAGACACGTTCTTGAGGAACTTCTGGCATTTGTTCCTGCTTTGTTTCTACAGCGACTTTGATATCATGAGCTAATTGGGTCACATCTTCTATGGATAAAATCCAAGTATTGACGTATTGTTGCACCATACCGCCACGAATTCCTATCTGTAGAGCACGGCGTTCGAGTCGATGGAGTGATAAATTTCGGTCGGGGTCCCATTGATATCGTACTTCTGAGTTGTCTAATGCTCGTCTCCACTCTTGTTCAGAAGCAAAAATGTTGCGCTCGCAAGTTGTAGGGATTCCTTGAGCTAGAATTGTCTGAAAACCTTCATGGCTGAGTTTTATTTTCAAAATACGTTCTTGTCTGTGCTTGCTTGCATAACCAGAGCGATACAACATCCAACCGAAAGATGGCTTGATCCAAGTCATCCTTTCTAAATTAAAGCCTTTGCCAAAAGTACCTTTCAGTACAGCTTCATCAGCAATAGAGGGTTTAAACGCTTGATAAACAAAAATACCTTCCTTATCATAAGCGGCGAGGATTTGTTGTTGCATCTTAATAATATCTTGAAATAATCTTTTATACTACAATTATACTACAAAACAAGAAAAGTATCAGCAGCGACGACACGTCAAAATAGATAGAGAGAAAAGCGATGTAGAGGATACTTTTCCATGTCAGTGGAAGCTTACGCTATTTTAGATGGTGGTGGAGTCAAGGGTGCTGCATTAGTCGGGTGTTTAAAAGCAGCAGCAGAACAGGGTATAAAATTCATAGGTTACGGCGGAACATCAGCAGGGAGTATCGTAGCTTTACTGGCAAATGTGGGCTACTCCCCAGAAGAAATTAGAAAGATTATGGTAGAGGAAATTAATTTTCATGACTTTTTAGATGATGCAGAAAGAAAATTACAACGTTTCAAACAACTACCACAAAATCTGGCTAAAAGTATTTCCAAAGATTTAGTTTTATTAAAAAATTTAGATTTAATTAATGAACTCAGACAAAATTTTGGTTTTTGTAATGGTAACAAACTCACTCATTTTCTTTTAAAGAAGATCCAAAACAGTCAGAAAGTGGAAAACAGTGAATCTTCTTTAAAAGAACAACTGAAAAATGCAACAGATATTACTTTTCAAAATCTCAAAGATATAGGATGTTTTCCTCTCAAAATTGTAGCTTCAGATGTTACAAGTCACAAAGCTGTTGTCTATCCTCAAGGAGAAGGGGAAGAAGCATTAAATTATTCTGTCATTAAAGCCGTTAGAGCATCTATAAGCTATCCCTTTGTGTTTACTCCCGTCATAGAGGGCGATCGCGTTTTGGTAGATGGGGGTTTAAGTAGTAATTTGCCAGTCTTTCTCTTTAAAGAAGAGCAAAGGAAAAACTCCAAACCCGTTATCGCCTTTGATTTATACAGTCAAGACAATCCAAAATCTTCTCACACAAAACATAAATATGAATTTGGTCAGTTTTGCGCTGATATGTTATCGACTATAATAGATTCCAGTGACGATCTACTTAGGTCTGTAACAGACAAAGTTTACCACGTGCGTGTTCCCATACCAGCTAGCGTTAAAACTCTAGATTTTTCTATCGATGTAGAATTAAGAGAAAATCTTTTTTATCGGGGATATAGTGCAACGGCTAGCTTTCTAGCATTAAATTTACCCCAGTGGAAAAAAGCCACAAATACTATCGAGCAACTGCAAGCTTTACACGCTCCGCCTTATTTGGTGAAACCGACTCTTAAAACAATTGTTAGAGAAATAGAAGAAAGCACAAATCTCAGAAATTGCCGTTCCTATATCATGCTACCAAAAGAGGAAAATCGGTTTGCGATCGCATATCAATACAAGATGGATGAAGATCCAGATGTAGATTGGCAAATAGATAGAAATAACAAAGGTGCTTGGGGAGAATCGTGGAGAGAGCGAAAGTTTTTTTTACTAAATGTTAAGAACTTAAAACAAGAACCGTCTGTATTTAACATGACAAAACCCCAAGTCAACAAAATTCCGAAAGATCGAAAAACTATAGTAACTGTACCGATATTCAATTGGAAAACCATTACAGAAATAACAGAAGAAGACTTGGAAAAAATGATTCAATTAGAAACCACAAATTTTCAAAAGATAATTGACAATTACGAATTAATTGGGATTCTCACCCTTGATACCGCTACTGAAATTGAAGAAGTGCTCAATTCACAAGATATGCTAACTCAGATATATCGAACTATGATGGTAGGAGCGAGTATACTCTCAGGAACCTTAAAGTAGGAGACAAGATGATAGATCCAAGTGGAATTCAACCGTTACCAAACCATAAATTAAAGGTAAGAGAAGTCAATCCCGGTTTATATAGTCTAGAAAATCCCTATGAAGGAGTTTATGAGTATTTTACAGAACCTTCCCTTGACAAAGCAGAACCCAATGCTGCCCAAGAATCCCTAGAAGACTGGCGGAAAGAATTTGGAACAGAAACAAAATTAGTACAAGAAATTATGAATTATGAATTATGAATTATGAATTATGAATTATGAATTATGAATTATGAATTATGAATTATGAATTATG